>DATGDH010000118.1:0-3086 GCA_035310985.1 Burkholderiales bacterium | reverse complement strand
GCGGGGCGCGACGCGATGGCCGCCGGCAAGAAGATGTCGAGGGCCGTCGAGGGCGACCTGCGCATCCTGAACACCGCGCTTGGCGCCGAGCACCAGGCGGTCGCTGCCTACCAGGTGGGCGCGGAGAGCGGCCTGCTGCAGAAGCCGGTGCTCGAGCTGGCCGTGCAGTTCCAGGGGCAGCACAAGGAGCATGTCGAGATCCTCTCCAAGACCATCACCAAGCTCGGGGGCAAGCCAGTGGGTCCGCTCGAGAAGTACAGCTTCCCGACGGACACTCTGAAGGCGCAGGCCGACGTGCTGCGCTTCGCGGCGGGGCTGGAGCAGGGCGCGGTCAGCGCCTATCTCGGCGCGGTACCGGTGTTCCACAATCGGGATCTCGCCAAGGCGGCGGCGAGCATCCTCGGCGATGAGGCGATGCATTGGGCAATCCTGCGCAACGCGCTGGGCGAGAACCCGGTACCCGCGGCATTCGTGTCCTAGGCCTGGCAATCGCCCTGGCGCTGCCGGGCGCGGCTTTCGCCGCGACCGTGCACGCGCCGAAGGGCGATGCCGCGCAGGGACAGCTGGTCTATGCCCGCTGCATGGCGTGCCATGCGCTCGCCGAGAACAGCGTGGGGCCGAGGCATTGCGGCCTGTTCGGCCGGCGCGCCGGCAGCGTGCCGGGGTTCGACTACTCGCCCGCGATGCGCCGCTCGAAGGTTGTGTGGAGCCAAGCGACGCTCGATCGCTTCCTGAGGAATCCTCAGAAGTACATCCCGGGGAATGCGATGCCCTTCGCCGGTGTTCCCGACCCGAAGGAGCGCGCCGACCTGATCGCCTGGCTCAGGGAAACGACGGCATCGCCGAAGTACTGCAACCCGCTCAGGCATTGAAAGGAGGCCGCCATGTCGCGCATCGTGAAACGCACCAAGCAGGAGCCGTAACGCGCTCTTGAGGACTCTGCCCATGGGCCCGGAAACGCAAGGCTTCCTGACCAATATTTCCGCCGCACGCTCGGGCGGCTGATCGAAGCGGAACGAAAGGAGCACAGCCATGGCGAAGTTCGTCATCTCGCCGCACTTCAGGCTTCATGAGTGGGTCGCCGAGGAGAAGGGCTACTTCAGGGACGAGGGGCTCGACTACGAGTTCCGCGGCATCTGGCGGACGCACAAGACGCCTGACCGCTCGGGCGCCTTCCAGAACATCGAGAAGGGCCTCGAGACCAACGTCAGCTGCGCCTGCCACTGGACCGTGAACGTCGCCGCCTCCAAGGGCCACGGCAAGCTCTACGCCGGCGCCTACTCGGTGGCGCCGGCGGCGGTATTCGTCCCGGCCGACTCGCCGGTGCGCACGCCCGAGGACCTGAAAGGCGTGCCGATCTCGGTCGGCTACCAGTCGGGCAGCCACTACTCGACGCTGCAGGCGCTCGAGCAGTACCTGCCGGCCTCCGACGTCAAGCTCTCGTTCGCCGATGGCATCCTCTTCGGACGCATGGAAAAGCTGATCGACCGCCAGGTGCCGGCGGCGGCGCTGTTCAGCGGGCCGTACTACTTCGCCGAGCAGCTGGGTTTTCGCAAGGTGATCGACACCACGTTCATGATCGCCACCATGCTGACGGGGGACCCGGACCCCGCGGACGTCGAGAAGTACTTCCGCGCGCTGCGCCGTGCCCAGCGCGACATCGACCTGCGGCCAGAGCAGCACACGCAGCACTACGCCCACGAGTTCCCCGAGCGCTTCCTCGACCAGATCGACACGCGCCGCTGGGGGCCGGGCGAGCGCATCGTGTTCGAGCCCTACACCAAGGCGGCGTACGACGACGCGTTCGCCTGGATCCGCGAGCACGGCATCTTCGAGGCGCAGGCGATGGGCGCCGGTTGCTACGAGGACGCCTGCGCGGTTCCGGACACGGCCGGGGCCTAGCGGCGGCCGCAAGCCGGATGTCGCGCTACATCGCCTTGAACAGGTCCGCGTAGACGCGGCTCACCGCCAGCGTTTCCTTTCGACGCCGTAACCGCAGCACGACGCGTCCCGCTTCGTCCTTCACCGCGGCCGCGACCTCCTTGAGGTTGACGATGGTGCCGCGATGCACCTGCTGGAAGGTCTGCGGCAGCTGCGGCGCGAGCTCCTTGAGCGGCGTGCGCAGCAGGCTTTCGCCCTCGGCGGTGACGACGGTGGTGTACTTGTCGGCCGACTGGAAGTAGCACACGTCGTCGATGGGGATCAGCTTGACCGTATTGCCCGACCCGGCCATCACCTGGGTGAGCGGCTCGGCCTTCGGCGCGAGCGTGCCGAGCGACCTCAGCTGCCGCGCGAGCGTCTCGAAGCTGCGCTGGCGCGCCTTCAGCCGCTCGACGGTGGCCTTCAGCCGGTCGACCTGCACGGGCTTGAGCACGTAGTCCATCGCCGCGACCTCGAAGGCCTTCGTCGCGTACTGGTCGTAGGCGGTGACGAAGACGATCGCGGGCGCGGCTTCGCCCATGCGGTCGGCGATCTCGGCGGCCGCCTCGAGCCCGGTCATGCCCGGCATCTGGATGTCGAGGAAGGCGACGTCGGGCTTCAGGCGCTCGGCCGTCTGCACGGCCTCCAGGCCGTTCGGCACGACCGCGGCGATCTCGAGCTCGGGCCAGGCCTCGGCGAGCGCGGACTTCAGGCTAAGCGAGAGGAGCGGCTCGTCGTCGGCGATCAGCGCGATCATCGGGGCAGGCTGAGCGTCACGGTGAAGCCGCCCGCGGGATTGGCGCCGGCCTCGACGCGCGCGGCGCCGGCGAACGCCGCCGCGAGGCGCTCGCGCACGTTGGCCAGGCCGACGCCCGCGCCGCCGGACGCGGATGCGCCGCCGCCGGTGTCCGCGACTTCGAGCACCAGCATTCGTCCATCGGATCTTGCGCCGACCGTCACCGTGCCGCCTTCGACCCTGGGCTCGAGCCCGTGCTTGACGGCATTCTCCACCAGCGGCTGCAGCAGCATCGGCGGGACTTCGACCGCAGCGAGCTCGGGCGGCAGCGCGAGCTCGTACTTCAGCCGCGGCCCCATGCGGATGGCGAGCACTTCGAGGTAGTTGCGCAGCAGCGCGAACTCCTCGCCGAGCGGGCTCTTCTCGCGGC
>DATGDH010000117.1:0-22059 GCA_035310985.1 Burkholderiales bacterium | reverse complement strand
CTCAGGCGTGCCTGAGCACGGCGCCGATCGTCTCGGCGAGGATGCTCTTGCTGTAGGGCTTGGTGACGTAGCCGTCGGCACCTAGCGCCAGGCCCCAGCGGATCTCGTTTTCCTCGTTCAGCGCGGTGAGCATCACCACGGGCAGCAGCGCGAGCTTGGGGTGGCGGCGGATGCTCGAGAGCACGTCCCAGCCGTTGCCGTCGGGCAGCATGATGTCGAGCAGCACGATGTCGGGCGGCTCACGCGTGCGCATCTCCTTGACCAGCTCGGCGCAGTTGCGCGCGAGCCGGACCCCGTAGCCCGCCATGCTCACGCGCAGGTCGGCGAGCGCCGCCTGGTCCGGGTCGTCCTCGACGATCAGCACGCGGATCTCGCTCGCGCGCTTCGAAAGCGGCGGCCGGTGCTCGAGCCTGTCGGCGGCGAGGAAGGCGCCCTTCTGCTCGAGCTCACTCGAGGCGGCCTGCACAGCACGCATGCGCTGCGAGTCGTCGGGCGAAGCGCCGCGCACGCTGCGCTGCTGCGCCTCGAGCAGGCTGCTGAAGTCCGGGTCCTGCGTGACGTCCGCGGCGATCGAGCTGATGAAGCCGAGCTCCTCCAGCTCCGCCAGCCAGTCGTCCAGCAGATCGTCGGCGAAGTGGCGCAGGCGCCCGCGGATGACGTGCGTGTGCGTGCTCGCCTCGATCACGGCGAGGATGCGGCGATAGTCGGACGGAATCGCCACGTCGCCGGAGGCCAGGGCCTCGTCTCCGGCCGCGGTGCGGGCATAGATTCGGCTGTGCAGCTCCAGCGCCATGAGGCGCTTCTAGCACAGGCCGATCGGCCGCACTTGGCACTTTGTCCCATCTTTGGCATTTGCACCGCACACGGATTAACATCGCGCATGCTCCGGATCCTCGAAAGAATTCCCTTGCGCATCGCTTTCGCCCTCGGCGCGCTCGCCTGCGCGGCGCTGCTCGGCGGCGCCTATTACCTGCAGTATTACCAGGGCCAGGAGCCCTGCCCGCTGTGCCTGGTGCAGCGCGTTTTCTACCTGCTCGCCGGTATCGTGTTCCTCGCCGGCGCGCTGCACGGGCCCAGAGCGAAAGGCGCCGCGGCCTATGCGGGACTCGCCATCCTGTTCGCGCTCGGCGGCCTCGCCACCGCGGCGCGCCAGGTCTGGCTGCAGCACCTGCCGGCCGACCAGGTGCCGGCCTGCGGCCCGGACCTGCCGTTCATGCTCGAGCATTTCCCGATCTCGCGCACGTTCACTTTCCTGGTGCGCGGCTCGGGCCAGTGCGCCGAGGTCAACTGGCGCTTCCTCGGCCTGTCGATCGCCGAGTGGTCGCTGATCTGCTTCACCGGCTTCATCGTCTACGCGCTCTGGATCGCCGCGCGCGGCCTGCGCCGAAAATAGGGACCGAAAATAGGGACAGACCCTATTTTTCGAGCAGCGCCTCGGCGAAGCTCGGACCGCGGTACCAGGGCGCTCGGCCGGAAGACGAAGTGATCAGCTCGCCGTCGCGCGCCGACACCGGCACGCACAGCGGCGCAGGCGCCCCGCTCGCGGCGGCGATGCGCGCGAGCGCCTCGCTCGCCCGCTCGAAGGGCGCGCGCGCGTAGCCGACCAGGTCCATCTTGTTCACCGCCGCCACGACGCGCACCGCGCCGACAAGCTGCGCTGCGAACGCCGCATGGCCGTGCGAGGGGCGCGCGACGTCGATCACGAGCGCAGCGGCCTCGGCGCCGCGCAGCCGCACGAGCGTCGCGAGCAGATCGTCCTCGCCCGAGCCGTCGAGCACCTGCAAGGGCCCGCCTGCCGGGCAGGCGGCGGCCCCGAGGGGGTGGTAGGCGAGCAGCAGGCGCTGCGCGACGCTCGTGGTGCCCGCGGCACGCTGGCCGAGGAACGCGACGCGACGCGCGAGCGTCAGTGGGAAATCGCGTCCGCTCATCGCTAAGCCGCGCGGCGGCGGAAGGCCGGGTGAGCGTCGGGCAGCTCGCCGAAGGCGGCGAGCGCGGCGCGCGCGTCGGCCCCCGGGCGCAGCTCGAAGCCGTCGAAGCCGGCGCGCTCGAGGAACAGCAGCTGGTCCCGCCCCACGTCGCCGAAAGCGCGCAGCTCGCCGTGCCAGCGGTAGCGCTCGCGCAGCAGCCGGGCGAGGGAGTAGCCGCGGCCGTCGGCGAACTTGTCGAAGCGGACCGCCACGAGGCTGAAGCGCGCCAGGTCGGGCGCGATCGACTCGGGCTCGTCGTGCGCGGCGAGCAGCAGGCCCAGGCGCCCGGCGCGGGCGGTCAGCTCGTCGCCGCGCAGCCGCCACAGCTCGAGCGGGACGATGATGTCGCCCGCCGGGAACTCGGGCACGAAGCCGTCTTCGCCCGGCGCGAGCAGCGGCCCCGCCTCAAGCAGCCGCCAGGTGTCGTCGTCCAGCCTGCGATTCCTGATGATCTTCGCCATATACGCGCTCCTTGAAGGGTTCGATCCCGATCCTGCGCACCACGTCGATGAATCGTTCGTCGTCGGTCCCGCGCCGCTCGAGGTACAACTCGATCAGGCGCTCCACCGCGCCCGGCACCTCTTCGGCGGCGAGCGCGCGCCCGAGCGCGCGGCCGAGCGATGCATGCGGCCCTTGCGCGCCGCCGATCTCGAGCTGATAGAACTCGGCGCCCTGCTTGTCGACGCCGAGGATGCCGATGTGGCCGACGTGGTGGTGGCCGCAGGCGTTCATGCAGCCCGAGATGTTCAGATCGAGCTCGCCGATGTCGAACAGGTAATCCAGGTCGTCGAAGCGCCGCTGGATCGCCTCGGCGATCGGGATCGAGCGCGCGTTGGCGAGCGAGCAGAAGTCGCCCCCCGGGCAGGAGATGATGTTGGTGAGCAGGCCCGCGTTCGGCGTCGCCAGCCCGAGCGCGCGCAGCTCGCGCCACAGCCCGGGCAGGTCGGCGCGGCGCACGTCGGCGAGCACCAGGTTCTGCTCGTGCGTGACGCGCAGCTCGCCGAAGCTGTAGCGCTCGGCGAGCGCCGCGATCGCGTCCATCTGGTCCGCACCGACGTCGCCCGGGGGCACGCCGGTCTTCTTGAGCGACAGCGTCACCGCCGCGTAGCCGGGCACCCGGTGCGGGTGGACGTTGCGGCGCTGCCAGGCGAGGAAGGCCGGGTCGCGGCAATCGTGATCCGCCAGGCTCGCCTCGTAAGCAGGCCGCGTGAAGCGCACCGCGACGCGCTCGACGTCCTGCGCGGAAAGCGTCGCCGGGCCGTCCTTCGCGTGCGCCCATTCGGCCTCGACCTCGCGCGCGAAGGCCTCCGGCCCGCGCGCCTTCACCAGCATCTTGATCCTCGCCTTGTGGATGTTGTCGCGCCGCCCGTAGCGGTTGTAGACGCGCAGGATCGCTTCGAGGTACGTGAGCAGGTGCCGCCAGGGCAGGAACTCGCGGATCACCTCGCCGATCGCGGGCGCGCGCCCGAGGCCCCCTCCGACCGCGATGCGGAAGCCGACTTCGCCCGCTTCGCCGTAGCGCGCGGCCAGCCCGATGTCGTGCACCAGGATCGCCGCGCGGTCCGCACGGCTGCCCGAGACGGCGATCTTGAACTTGCGCGGCAGGTAGGCGAACTCCGCATGGAAAGTCGACCACTGCCGCAGGAGCTCGCACCACACGAGCGGGTCGACCACCTCGTCCGGCGCCACGCCGGCGAAATGGTCGCAGGTGATGTTGCGGATCGTGTTGCCCGAGGTCTGGATCGCGTGCAACTGCACCGTCGCAAGCTCGGCGAGGATCTCGGGCACGTCCTCGAGGCGCGGCCAGTTGAACTGGATGTTCTGGCGCGTGCTGAAGTGTCCGTAGCCGCGATCGTAGCGGCGTGCGACGTGCGCGAGCTTGCGCAGCTGCGCGGCGCAGAGCATCCCGTAAGGGATCGCGACGCGCAGCATCGGCGCGTGGCGCTGAAGGTACAGCCCGTTCCGGAGGCGCAACGCCTTGAACTCCTCCTCGCCGAGCTCGCCGGCGAGATGGCGCCGCGTCTGGTCGCGGAACTGCGCGACGCGCGCGTCCACGAGCTGCTGGTCGATTTCGTCGTAGCGGTACATGGCTCTGGAGCGCCAAGGCTACGCGGGAGTATTATGTGGACAAAGACTATGTAGTGTTATCCATATGCTTATTCGGCATAAGTCGCCATGAAGCTGCAGCAGCTGCGCTACCTCACCGAGGTCGCGCGGCGCGGCCTGAACGTGTCCGAGGCGGCCGAGGCACTGCACACCTCGCAGCCGGGCGTGTCGCGCCAGATCCGCGCGCTCGAGGACGAGCTCGGCGTCGAAGTGTTCGCGCGCCGCGGCAAGCGCCTCACCGCGATCACCGAGCCGGGGCGCGCGGTGATCGCGATCGCCGAACGCGTGCTCGCCGAGGCGGCGAACCTGAAGCGCGCGGGCGAGGAGTACGCGAACGAAGCGCTCGGCACGCTCACGATCGCGACCACGCACACGCAGGCGCGCTACGCCATGCCGCAGGCGGTGGCGGCGTTCAAGCGCCGCTATCCGGCGGTGCGGCTCGTCATCCACCAGGGCAACCCGACGCAGATCTGCGAGCAGGTACTCGCCGGCGAGGCGGACCTGTGCTTCGCCACCGAAGCGATCGACCTGTATCCCGAGCTCGCCTCGCTGCCCTGCTACCAGTGGAACCGCTGCGTGGTGGTGCCGGCGCGCCACGCGCTTCTGAAGGTGCGGCCGCTCACGCTCGAGGCGATCGCGCGCTATCCGATCGTGACCTACGATTTCGCCTTCGCCAACCGCTCGCTGGTGCAGAAGGCGTTCGAGGAAAAGGGCCTCGCGCCGAACGTCGTGCTGACCGCGCTCGACTCCGACGTGATCAAGACCTATGTCGGGCTTGGCCTGGGAGTGGGCATCCTCGCCAGGATGGCGTTCGACGCGAAGCGCGACCGCCCGCTGCACGCGCTCGATGCCGCGCACCTCTTTCCTTCGAGCACCACGCGGCTGGGCATCCGCCGCGGCGCGTGGCTGCGGCGTTACGCCTACGACTTCATCGAGTTCTTCGCGCCGCAGCTGCCGCGCTCGCTCGTCGAGCGCGCAGTACAGGGAGAACCGGGCTCGGCCTACGAGCTCTGAGTCGCGAGCGCGCGGATCTGTTCGGACTCGATCACGCCCGGACGCGTGGCGCCGAGCGCGGCCTTGAGCATCGCCGCGGCGACGAGGCCGGCGTCGATCGGGCGGTAGCGCCCGAGCAGCGGACCGAGCACGAAGCCCACGGCCTGGCCCACGCGCTCGCCCAGGCGCGGCGTGTCGCGATGTCCGGTGAGCAGCGACGGACGGAAGAAGTACGTTTTCGGCACGCCCGCGGCCGCGACCGCGGCTTCCATCTCGCCCTTCACGCGGTTGTAGAAGATGCGCGAGGCGGGATTCGCGCCGAGCGCCGAGACGACGAGCAGGCGCGTCGCTCCGCCGCGCTTGGCGGCCTTTGCCAGCGCCACGGGATAGTCGTAGTCGACGCGCCGGAACGCCGGCTCGGAGCGCGCCTGCTTCATGGTGGTGCCGAGGCAGCAGAACACGTGGTCCGCCTCGACCTTGTGCGAAGCGAGCTGCTCGAAGTCGAAGGTCTCGACCTTCCGCCCCGGCCCGCGCAGCGCGAGCGGCCGGCGCGCCCAGACGGTGACGCTCGAGTAGGTCGTCTCGTCCAGCAGCCGCTCGAGCAGCTGCGCACCGACGAGGCCCGTTGCGCCCACCAGCAGGGCGCGGCGCCGCTTAGGCATGCCGCCGGATGAACTCCGAGATGCGCGGGTAGATCGTCTCGCGCCAGCGCCGGCCCGAGAAGATGCCGTAGTGGCCGACCTTCAGCGCGAGGTAGTGCTCGCGCCGCTCGCGCGGGATGTTCAGGCACAGCAGGTGCGCGGACTCGGTCTGGCCGTTGCCCGAGATGTCGTCGAGCTCGCCTTCGATGGTCAGCAGCGCGGTGTCGCGGATCGACTGCGGCCGCACCAGCTCCTCGCGCACGAACATGCGCCCCTTGGGCAGCGCGAAGTCCTGGAACACGGTCTTCACCGTGTCGAGGTAGTACTCGGCGGGCATGTCGAGCACCGCGTTGTACTCGTCGTAGAAGCGCCGGTGGCCCTCGGCCGAGTCGCCGTCGCCCTCGAGCAGGTGGTTGTAGTAGTCCCAGTGCGCGTTGAAGTGCCGGTCCGGGTTCATCGCGACGAAGCCCAGGTGCTGGAGGAACCCCGGGTACACCCAGCGCATGAAGCCGGGGTACTTCTGCGGCACGCGGTGGATCAGGTTCTGCTCGAACCAGGAATGCGGCTTATGCATGGCGAGGTTGTTGACCGAGGTCGGACTTCTGCGCGCGTCGATCGGGCCGCCCATCATCACCATGGTGCTCGGCCGGCTCGGCTCGCGCCGCGCGGCGAGCAGCGACACCGCGGCGAGCACCGGCACGGTCGGCTGGCATACCGAGATCACGTTCAGGTCCGGCGACAGCAGCCGGATCCACTCGCACACGTAGTCGACGTAGTCGTCGAGGTGGAACGGGCCCGCGGCGAGCGGCACCATGCGCGCGTCGACCCAGTCGGTCGCCCACACCTCGTGCGCGGGCAGCAGCGTGCGCACCGTGTCGCGCAAGAGCGTCGCGTGGTGGCCGGAGAGCGGCGCGACCACCAGCACCTTGGGATCGTTGCGCGGCGCCGCGAGCGCGCGCTTGAAATGAATGAGCCTGCAGAAGGGCTTGTCCAGCGCCGTCTCGAGCGTGACCGGCACTTCGCGGCCGTCGACGGCGACCGAGTCGATGCCCCAGGCCGGCTTCTCGTAGCGCTGCGTGACGCGCAGGAACAGGTCGCTGCCCGCCGCGACGCGGCGCGACATCGGAATATAGGACAGCGGGCTGAACGGATGCCCGAACCAGCCGCGCGAGAGCTCCGCCACGAGGCGCAGCGGCTCGAGCGCCGCATGCTGTGCTTCGTACAGACTGTAGAGCACCTAATGGACCCCCACTAGTCCGGGTAACCATATGTTTATAGCAGAATTGCGGCGGTGCCGCATCGACGGAAGTCACGCCCGCCGGGTTATGCTGTGACCGTGAGGCGGCTCCTCCGCATCGTCGTTTTTCTCCTTCTTGGCGCGGGATTGGTCGCTGCGGGCGGCTACGCCTACCTGCGCCGGTCGCTGACGGCGACCGAGGGAACGATCCGGATCGCCGGCCTGGACGCTCCGGTCGAGATCCTGCGCGACGCCTACGGCGTCCCGCACATCTTCGCGCGCTCGGCGAACGACGCCTACTTCGCGCTCGGCTTCGTGCACGCGCAGGACCGGCTGTGGCAGATGGAGATCGACCGGCGCATCGCCTCCGGGCGCCTCGCGGAGATCCTCGGCGCGAAGGCGCTCGACGCCGACCGCTTCCTGCGCACGCTCGGCGCGCGCCGCGCCGCCGAGGCGAACCTCGAGCATCTCGACCCCGCGACGCGCGCAACGCTCGAGGCCTACGCCGCCGGCGTGAACGCGTTCCTCGCGACCAAGCCCGTGCTGCCGCCCGAGTTCTGGATCCTGCGCGACGGCTTCGAGCCCTGGACGCCCGCGGACTCGATCGCCTGGACCAAGATGCTGGCCTGGGACCTCGGCAACAATTGGAAGAACGAGCTGCTGCGCATGCGCCTCGCGCGCACGCTGTCCAACGAGCGCATCGCGCAGTTCCTGCCTCCCTATCCCGGCGACGCGCCGCAGAAGCTGCCCGACCTGCACGCGCTGTACGCGGGCCTCGGCAGCGACGCGCCGCGGCTCGCCGACGCCGGGCTGCGCCTCGCGGCGCTGCTGCCCGAGTTCCAGGCGGAGGGCGTCGGCTCGAACAACTGGGTGGTGAGCGGCGCGCACAGCGCGAGCGGCAGGCCGCTGCTCGCGAACGATCCGCACCTCGGGCTCACCGCGCCGCCGGTGTGGTACTTCGCGCAGCTCGACGCGCCCGGCCTGCACGTGATCGGCGCGACGCTGCCCGGCGTGCCCGGCGTGCTGCTCGGGCACAACCGGCGCATCGCCTGGGGCTTCACCAACACCGGGCCCGACGTGCAGGACCTGTATATCGAAAAGCTCGAGGGCGAGGACCGCTATCTCGCGCCGGACGGTCCGCGCCCGTTCCAGCGTCTCGAGGAGACGATCAAGGTGCGCGGCGAGCCCGACGCGAAGCTCACGGTGCGCATTTCGCGCCACGGGCCGGTCGTGTCCGAGGCGCTGAGCAGCGCGCGCGGCCTCGCGCCGCACGGCTACGTGCTGGCGCTCGCCTGGACCGCGCTCGCCGAAGACGACGCGAGCGTGCGCGCGCTGCTCGAGCTGGGCCGGGCGCGCGACTGGCCGAGCTTCCTCGCGGCGGGGCGCGACTTCGGCGCGCCGCAGCAGAACGTCGTGTACGCCGACGTCGACGGCAACATCGGCTTCGTCGCCGCCGGGCGCGTGCCGCTGCGCCGGCCCGACAACGCCCTGAAGGGCCTCGCGCCGGCGCCCGGCTGGCTCGCAAAGTACGACTGGACGGGGTACATCCCGTTCGCCGAGCTGCCGCACAGCTTCAACCCGGCGAGCGGCACGATCGTCACCGCCAACAACAAGATCACGCCGCCGGGCTACCGGCCCTGGATCACGAGCGGCTGGCAGCCGCCGTACCGCGCGGACCGGATCGCCGCGCTGCTCGCACGCGTGCCCCGGCAAACCGTGTCGAGCTTCGAGCGCGTGCAGGCCGACATCGTGTCGCTGCCGGCGCGCGAGCTGCTGCCGAAGATGCTTTCGGCCAGGCCGCGCACGCCGGAGGCGGCGCAGGCGCTCGCGCTGCTCAAGCGCTGGGACGGCACGATGGCCGCGAACCGCCCCGAGCCGCTCGTGTTCATCGCCTGGTGGCGCGAGCTCACGCGCGCGCTGTACGCCGACGAGCTGGGTGACGCGTTCCGCGCCAACTGGCTGCCGCGGCCGGTGTTCGTCGCCGACGTGCTCGAGGACAAGGACGGCGCCGCAGCCTGGTGCGACGACGTGCGCACGACCGCGGTCGAGACCTGCGGCGAGATCCTGTCTTCCGCGCTCGAGGCGGCGCTCGCCGACCTGCGCAAGCGCTACGGCGCCGACATGGCGGCTTGGCGCTGGGGCGCCGCGCACGCGGCGCTGCACGAGCACCGCCCGCTCGGGCGCGTGCCGTGGCTCGCGCGCTGGTTCGACATCCGCGTGCCGAGCCCGGGCGGGCCGTTCACGGTGGACGTCGGGCGCAGCGACTTCGCCGACCACGGCGAGCCCTACGCCAACCGTCACGCGCCGAGCCTGCGCGCGATCTACGACCTCGCCGATCTCGAGAATTCGGTCTATATCCATTCCGGCGGGCAATCGGGCAACCCGCTCTCGCGCGATTACCGCGCCTTCACAGACGCGTGGGCGCACAACGAGTACATCCCGATGATTAGCGACCGCGCGCGCCTCGAGCGGATCGGCGTGCGCCAGCTCACTCTGGAGCCGTCCTCGCGAAAATAGGGACAGACCCTACTTCTTCTCGTCGCGCAGCGCGCGGCGCAAGATCTTGCCGACGTTGGTCTTGGGCAGCTCGGTGCGGAACTCGACGTACTTCGGCCGCTTGTAGCCGGTCAGCTCGCGCTTGCAGTGCTCGAGCACGTCCTGCTCGGTGAGCGCCGGGTCCTTCTTCACCACGAACAGCTTGACCACCTCGCCCGAGTGCTCGTCGGGCACGCCGATCGCGGCGCACTCGAGCACGCCCGGGTGCAGCGCCACCACCTGCTCGACCTCGTTCGGATACACGTTGAAGCCCGACACCAGGATCATGTCCTTCTTGCGGTCGACGATGCGCACGAAACCCTTGTCGTCCATCACGCCGATGTCGCCGGTGCGCAGGAACCCGTCCGCCGCGAGCACCTTGGCGGTCTCGTCCGGGCGCTGCCAGTAGCCCGCCATCACCTGCGGGCCCTTTATGCAGATCTCGCCCGTCTCGCCGACCGCCAACGTCTTGCCCGCGTCGTCGCGGATCTCGATGTCGGTGGAGGGGATCGGCACGCCGATCGAGCCGCTGTAGCCCTTCAGGTCGAACGGATTCATGGTGGCGACCGGGCTCGTCTCGGTGAGCCCGTAGCCCTCGAGCAGCACGGTGCCGGTCACCTGCTGCCAGCGGTCGGCGACCGCCTTCTGCACCGCCATGCCACCACCGCTCGCGATCCTGAGCGCCGAGAAATCGAGCCTGGCGAAGTCTGGATTGTTCAGCAGCGCATTGAACAGCGTGTTCACCCCGGTGATCATGTTGTAGCGGTGCTTGCCGAGCTCCTTCACGAAGCCCGGGATGTCGCGCGGGTTGGTGATCAGGATGCTCTCGCCGCCGAGCCTGAGCATCACCAGGCAGTTCACGGTCAGCGAGTAGATGTGGTAGAGCGGCAGCGCGGTGATGATGCTCGGTGTCTCGCCCTTCAGCGCGAGCGTGAGCCAGCCGGCCACCTGCTCGATGTTGGCGAGGATGTTGCGATGGAGCAGCATCGCGCCCTTCGATACCCCGGTCGTGCCGCCGGTGTACTGCAGGAAGGCGATGTCGTCGTGCCCGTTCTGGGTCGGCCGGAACTCGCGCCCCGCGCCCTCCGCGAGCGCGGCCTTGAAGCGCCGCGCGCCCGGCAGCTCGTAGGCCGGCACCATCTTCTTCACCTTGCGCACCACGAGGTCGACGAGCAGGCCCTTCGTGCCGAGCAGCTCGCCGAGCGAGGTGACCAGCACGTGCTTCACCGGCGTACGCGCGCGCACCGCCTGCAGCACGTGCGCAAAGTTCTCCAGGATCACGATCGCTTCGGCGCCCGAGTCCTTCAGCTGGTGCTCGAGCTCGCGCGCGGTGTAGAGCGGATTGACGTTCACCACCGTGCAGCCCGCGCGCAGCGTGCCGTACAGCGCCACCGGGTACTGAAGGACGTTGGGCAGCATGATCGCGACGCGCGCTCCTTTGCCGAGTCCTCTCGCCTGCAGCCAGGCGCCGAACGCGCGCGACAGGCGCTCGAGCTCGCCGAAGCCCATCGTCCTGCCCATGCACGCGTAGGCCGGGCGCGCCGCGAACTGGCCGACGCTCTTGTCGAACAGGTCGCCCACCGAGCGGTACTGGTCGTAGCGGACCTCGGCGGCGACGCCTGGCGGATAGCTCTTCAGCCATATGCGGTCCATCGCTCCCCCTTTCCCGTCATTTAGCTTACGCGCGCGGGTAGTCTACCTCGGCCCCCTCGCCAGGCGACGAATGACGAGATCAACGCTCCGGCGCCGATCGAAGCATACGCGGCCAGCCATGCCGCGGGACGCGCGGCGCCGCCGACCGCGTCGAGCGCGGCTCCGAACACCATCGGCCCGATCATGCCGCCGGCGAAGCCCAGGAGCGAATAGAGTCCCATCGCCGTGCCGCGCATCTCCGCGGGCGCCGCCGCCACCATGCCCGCGGTGAGCGTCGCGGACTCGGCCATCACCAGCATCGAGTAGACGAGCAGGATCGCGAGCACCGCCATCCAGTGCCAGGGCGCCGAAGCCGCGAGCACCAGGCCGCCCGCGCCCGAGCCGAACATCGCGGCCGCAATCCAGCGCCGGCGCCCGATACGGATCGCGACCTCGTTGCCGAGGATCGAGGCAGGCACCGCGCAAACGTTCACGAACGCCGCGATCACCGCGAGGTTCCAGGGAAAGCCGGCGTCGCCCGCGTGCAGGCCGGCGACGAAGGCGAGGAACGCGACCATCCAGCTGCGCGAGCCGAACAGCTCCAGGCAGTGCATCGCGTACCCGAGCGCGAAGCCCGCCACCGGGCGGTTGGCGAGCAGCCGGCGCCAGGCGGCGAGCGGAAAGAGTGCCCCGAGCGAGAAGCGCGGCGCGGCCCCGGCTGCCGGCGTGCGCGCGTCGATGCCCGCGACCACCAGCGCCCCGGCGGCGAGCGGCCCGATCCCGGCGGCGATGAATGCCCACTGCCAGCCGGCCGCCGCGCTCAGCGCGCCCGCGGTGGCGAGCGAAAGCGCGGTGCCGATGCCGAAGAACGAGGTGTAGAACGCGATGTAGCGGCTCTGCGCGGGTCCCGCGGCGCGGTCCGAGAGCAGGCGCAGGCCCGGCATGTAGGTGGCGGCGACGCCGGCGCCGAGCAGCACCTGGAACGCCACCGCGCTCGCGAAGCCCTGCGCCGCGAGGCCGAAACCGGCGCTGCCCGCGGCGGCGATCAGGCTGCCGATCGCGTACACCTTGCGCGCGTCGATGCGGTCGGTGAGCGCGGTCCAGTACGACACGCTGCCCGCGTAGCCGACGAAGAACATGCCGCTCACCACGCCCGCTTCCGCGTTCGTCAGGCGCCACAGCGCCCGCAGCTCGGGCAGCAGCGCGGCGAAGGTGGAAAAACCCGCCATCGACAGGATGTGGGCGGTCAGCATGATGACCGCCGTCCTGCGAGCGGAATTCACTTGTTGGTGAACCCCGGCTTCCTTTTTTCCACGAACGCCGCCATGCCTTCCTTCTGGTCGGCGAGCGCGAACGCGGCGTGGAACAGGCGCCGCTCGAAGTGCACGCCTTCGGCGAGCGGCATCTCGTAGGCGGCGTTGATCGATTCCTTGACCATCATCACCACCGGCAGCGAGTAGGCGGCGATCTTCTCGGCCACCGCGAGCGCCTCGGCGAGCACCTTGTCCGCCGGCACGATGCGCGACACGAGGCCCGCGCGCTCGGCTTCGGCGGCGTCCATCATGCGCGCGGTGAGGCACATGTCCATCGCTTTTGCCTTGCCGACCGCGCGCGGCAGGCGCTGCGTGCCGCCGGCGCCGGGCAGCACGCCGAGGTTGATCTCGGGCTGGCCGAACTTCGCGTTCTCGGCGGCGATCACGATGTCGCACATCATGGCGAGCTCGTTGCCGCCGCCGAGCGCGTAGCCGGCGACCGCGGCGATCACGGGCTTGCGGATCCTGCGGATGTGCTCCCAGTCGCGCGTGATGTAGTCGGCGCGGTACACGTCGATGAAGTTCCAGTCCTTCATCGCGCCGATGTCGGCGCCCGCGGCGAACGCCTTGTCGTTGCCGGTGATGACGATCGCGCCGATTGCGTCGTCGGCGTCGAAGGCGTGCAGCGCCTCCCCGAGCTCCTGCATGAGCCTGGGGTTCAATGCGTTCATCTGCTTGGGGCGGTTCAGCGTCGCGAGGCCGACCCGGCCGCGGCGCTCGCTGGTGATGAACTCGTAGGCCATGCTCACGCTCCCTTCAAGTATTCGTCGGTCGTCTGCACCTTCGCGAACAGGCCGTTCAGCGCGGCGAGGAAGGCGCGCTGCACCTGCGCCGCGGGCACCGTCTCGCCGCCGAAGCTCTGCGCGCGCGTCGCGCAGGCGTCCGCGAGCAGCGTCACCTTGAAGCCGAGGTCTGCGGCCGCTCGCACGCTCGAATCGACGCACATCTGCGTCATCATGCCCGCGACCACGAGCTGCTTGATGCCCGCGTGCTCGAGCTGCTGCTTGAGCCCCGTGGCGCGGAAGCTGTTCGGGAAGTTCTTCTCGATCACCGGCTCGCCTGCGGCTGGCGCCACCGAGCGGTGGATCTCGGCGCCCTTCGTGCCGGGCAGGAAGAACGTCGCGCCGGGCCGCACCGACAGATGGCGCACGTGGAACACCGGGAGCTTGTTCGCGCGGAAGGCCGCGAGCGCCGCGCCCGCCTTCGCGCCGGCGGCTTCCGCCCCTTCCAGCTCCATCGCGCCGCCGGGGAAGTAGTCGTTCTGGATGTCGATGATGACGAGCGCCGTATCGCTCATTGCGCGTTTCCTTTCTTCATCTCGGAGAGCGGCGTCACCGCAGGGTCGCGAAAGCGCGGCCGCCCGGGCTCGGGCTCGGCGAGCGCCGCCGTCTCGCGCGCGCTGGCGAGGCTGCGCAGCGCGAGCTGCTGGTACTGGCGCGTCGCGTCGCGCTTCCAGGCGAGCTCCGCATCCGAGAGGGCGCGCACGACCTTCGCCGGAATGCCCATCGCGAGGCTCTTCGCCGGCACCTCGAAGCCCGCCTTGACGAACGCCATCGCGCCGACGATCGACGATTCGCCCACTACCGCGTTGTCGTTCACGACGGAGTTGATGCCGACCATCGCGTTCTTCTTCACCACGCAGCCGTGCAGCACCGCGCCGTGGCCGATGTGGCCGTCGGCCTCGACCACGAGGTCGCGGTCGGGAAAGGCGTGCAGGATGCAGCAGTCCTGGATGTTCGCGCCTTCCTCGATCACGATGCGGCCGAAGTCGCCGCGCAGGCAGGCGCAGGGCCCGATGTACACGCGCGGCCCGACGATCACGTCGCCGATCAGCACGGCGCTCGGGTGCACGTAGGCGCTCGGGTGCACGACCGGCACGATGCCGTCGATGGCCGTTACCTTCAGCATGGTCAGGCGATTCTACTGCCCTTTGGTGTAAGCTTTGGCCCGCCTTTCGCATAGCAAGCGCCAAGAATTCAGGGAGGAAAGGCGACATGAACAGCTTCGCCCTCGAGCCGATCGAGAAGGCGCCGCTCGCCGACCTGCGCAAGCTCCAGCTGCAGCGGCTGCAGTGGACCCTGCGGCACGCCTACGACAACGTGCCGCACTACCGCAAGAAGCTCGACGCCGCGGGCGTCAGCCCCGAGCAGTGCAATTCGCTCGCCGACCTGGCGAAGTTCCCGTTAAGCACCAAGGCCGACCTGCGCGAGAACTATCCGTTCGGCATGTTCGCCGTGCCGATGGACAAGATCGTGCGCATCCACGCCTCCTCCGGCACGACCGGCAAGCCGACCGTCGTCGGCTACACCGCGAAGGACATCGACACCTGGACCACGGTGATGGCGCGCTCGATCCGCGCCGCGGGCGCGCAGCCCGGCAACAAGGTGCACGTCGCCTACGGCTACGGCCTGTTCACCGGCGGACTCGGGGCGCACTACGGCGCCGAGCGCCTCGGGCTGGCGGTCGTGCCGCTCGGAGGCGGCATGACCGAGCGCCAGGTGCAGCTCATCCAGGACTTCAAGCCCGAGATCATCATGGTGACGCCCTCGTACATGCTGGCGATCGCCGACGAGATGGAGCGCCAAGGCATCGACCCGAAGTCGACTTCGCTCAGGATCGGCATCTTCGGCGCCGAGCCCTGGACCAACGAGCTGCGCAAGTCGATCGAGCAGCGCCTGCCGATCCATGCGCTCGACCTGTACGGTCTTTCCGAGATCATCGGGCCGGGGGTGGCGCAGGAGTGCGTCGAGACGAAGGACGGGCTCACGATCTGGGAGGACCACTTCTACCCGGAGATCGTCGATCCCGAGAGCGGCAAGCCGCTGCCCGAGGGCGAGAAGGGCGAGCTCGTGCTGACCTCGCTCACCAAGGAGGCGCTGCCGATGATCCGTTACCGCACGCGCGACCTCACGCGCCTGCTGCCCGGCAGCGCGCGCACGATGCGCCGCATGGAGAAGATCACCGGCCGCTCCGACGACATGCTGATCATCCGTGGCGTGAACGTGTTCCCGTCGCAGATCGAGGAGCTGATCCTGAAGCAGCCCGAGCTGAGCCCGCACTACGTGCTCGAGCTCACGAAGGACGGGCCGCTCGATCACGTCACGGTGCTGGTCGAGCTCGCCCCGGGCGCGGCGGACGCCGGCGCGGCGCAGAAGCTGCAGCACAACATCAAGTCGCTCATCGGCGTGTCGAGCGACGTGAAGATCGTGCCCTTGAGCTCGATCGAGCGCTCGATCGGCAAGGCGAAGCGCGTCGTCGATAAAAGGCCGAAGTGATCGTCGTCTCAGGCGGTCTGACGATGGCCGACTGAGCCGGCCTCGAGCGCGAGCAGCGCGCGCTTCTTGTCCATGCCGCCGGCGTAGCCGGTCAGGCTGCCGTCGGCGCCGACGATGCGGTGGCAGGGCACGATGATGCCGATCGGGTTGCGCCCGGTGGCCGCGCCCGCGGCGCGCGCGCTGCCCGGCCTGCCCGCGCGGCGCGCGAGCTCGGCGTAGCTGATCGTCGCGCCGAATGGCACGCCGGCGATCGCCTTCCACACGGCGCGCTGGAACGGCGTGCCCTCCGGCGCAAGCGGCATGTCGAAGGTCTTTCTCTTTCCGGCGAAGTACTCCTGCAACTGGCGCTTCGCCCGCAGCAGGCCGGGCGCACGCGCATCGCGCACCCAGTCGGGTTCCGTCTCGCGCATGTGCTTCTGCCCCACGAAGTACACGCCGCACAACGCGTCGCCGTCGGCGACGAGCAGCATGCGCCCGCAGGGGCTGTCGTAATAGTCGTAGCGCTTCATTTCGTATCTCCTTTCGCGAGCGATTGCCACAGGTGCATCACGGCGTAGGCGCGCCAGGGCCGCCAGCGCTCGGCCGCGGCGAGCACGCGCTTCGGATCGGTGAGCTTCAGCGCCTTCATCACGCCGTAGTCGGTGTGCGGGAAGGCGTCCGGCCAGGCGAGCGCGCGCATCGCGATGTACTGCGCGGTCCATTCGCCGATCCCGGGGAGCGCGCGCAGGCGCTCGAGCGTCGCTTCGATGTCGGCGTTCGGCACGAGAACGACCTCGCCGTGCGCGACCGCGCGCGCGAGCGCGAGGATCGTGCGGGCGCGCGCCGCAGGGACGCCAATCCGGCCGATTCTCTGTTCTGTAGCTTCCGCCACGCGGCCCGCGGTCGGAAACAGCGTCCGCAGGGACTCGAACGGCGTCTCGAGCGGATCGCCGAAGGCCTCGGCGAAACGCCCGGCCAGCGTGCGCGCGCCGGCGACCGAAATCTGCTGACCGAGGATCGCGCGCACCGCGACCTCGAAGCCGTCGAAGGCGCCGGGCACGCGCATGCCCGGATGGCGCGCGGCGAATCCGCCGAGCGCCTGGGCTATTTCCACGGGATTGCAGGACAGGTCCATGAGAGCTTTGACGCGCGAGAGCACCGGCGGCAGCACGCGCGCGAGCGAAGCCGAAACCGCGATGCGCAGCGCCGGCTTCTTCGGCGACAATGCCGCCTCGACCCAGCCGCGATGCTCCTTCCCGTCCACCTCGACGCGCGCCGTGCGCCGGTACGCGCCATCCGCCACGGCCTCCACGCCGGCGATCGCGCGCGCGCCGAGGAAGCCGGCGAGCGCCCCCCAGTCGTAGGGCGGGCGAAACGCGAGCTCGAACTGCAGCGCGTCGGCTCCGGCCGCGGCCTGCGCGCGCATGCGCCGGCGCAGCTGCGTGGGCTGCAGGCGGTAGCGCTCGCGGAACAGCGCGTTGAAGCGCCTGAGGCTGCCGAAGCCGCTCGCGAACGCGACCTCGGTCACGGGAAGCGAAGTGTCAGTGAGCAGGCGCTTCGCGAGCAGGAGTCGCTGCGTCTGCGCGAATTCCACGGGCGAGACGCCGAACTCGGCGCCGAACGCGCGCCGCAGATGGCGGTCGGTAATGCCGAGCCGCGCGGCGACCGCATCGAGCCCGTCGGCGTCGAGCGCGCGATCCTCGATCAGGCTCGCCGCCGCCTGCGCGACGCGGCGGGTCGCATCCACGCTCGCGTTGCCCGGCGCGAGCTCCGGCCGGCAGCGCAGGCACGGCCGGTAGCCCGCGGACTCGGCGGCGGCGGCGCTCGGATAGAAGCGGCAGTTCTCGCGCCGCGGCGGCTTCACGGTGCACACCGGCCGGCAGTAGATGCGCGTCGAGGACACCGCGACGAAGAAGCGCCCGTCGAAGCGCGCGTCGCGCGCGCGCAGCGCGCGGTAGCAAGTGTGCGGATCGAGCGTCATGCGGCGCAGTATGGACCGCGCCGCGCCAACCCGCTAGCCGTTTTCGGACCTTGCGGCCCGACGTCCGAAAACGGCCGGCGGCGCGCGTCCGCCTGCGCCATGCTGGCGACGTGAAGCCCGCCGATTACGCGCGCCTCGTCGCGCTCGCCGCGATCTGGGGCGCCTCGTTCATCTTCATGCGCGTCGTCGCGCCCGCGCTCGGCGCGGTATGGACCGCGGAGCTGCGCGTGCTGCTCGGCGGGCTCGCGCTGCTCGCGTGGTTCCGCGTCGCCGGCGTCGATGCGGGCCTGGCCCGCCACTGGCGCTATTACCTCGCGGTCGGCGCGGTGAACTCGGCGCTGCCGTTCGCGCTGTACGCGCACGCGGCGACCGAACTGCCGGCGTCGCTGCTCGCGATCCTGAACGCCACCTCGCCGATGTTCGGCCTGATGTGGGGTGCGCTGTTCGCGACCGAGCGCGCGACGCCCGCCAAGCTCGCCGGCCTCGCTCTCGGCGCGGCGGGCGTCGCGCTCGTCGCGCAGCCCGGCGCGCTGCGCGCCGACGCGGCGTTCTACGGCGCGGTCGCCGCGGCGCTTGGCGCCTGCGCGGGCTACGGCCTCACCGGCGTGCTCGTGCGGCGTTTCGGCCAAGGGGTCCCCGCGCGCGGCCTCGCGGCCGGCCAGCAGCTCGCCGCCGCGGCGCTGCTCGCGCCGCTCGTCGCCTTCGGCGCGCCCGCGGCCGCGCCTTCTGCGCTCGTCCTCGGCAACCTGCTCGCGATGGCGCTGCTCGCGAGCGCGCTCGCGTTCCTGCTCTACTTCCGGCTGATCGCCGACGTCGGCGCGACGCGCGCGCTCACCGTCACCTTCCTCATCCCGGCCTTCGGCGTGCTGTGGGGGTGGCTGTTCCTCGGCGAGGCGCTGCCCGCCGGCATGCTCGGCGGGGGTGTCCTGATCGTTGCCGGGACAGTCCTCGTCACGCGCGGCTAGAATTCGATTCATGCCTTCCTACCCCCATCTGTTCAAACCCCTCGATCTCGGGCACGTGACGCTGCCGAACCGCATCCTGATGGGCTCGATGCACACCGGCCTCGAGGAGCGGCCGGACGGCATCGAGCGCCTGGCGGCGTTCTACGCCGAGCGCGCACGCGGCGGCGCGGCGCTGATCGTCACCGGCGGCTTTTCGCCCGACGAGGCCGGCAATCTCGGCCCGCATCCGGCGATGATGGCAAGCAGCACGGACCGCGACCGCCACCGCGTGATCACGCGCGCCGTGCACGACGCCGGCGGGCGCATCTGCCTGCAGGTGCTGCACGCCGGGCGCTACGGCAAGCACGGGAGGACGGTCGCGCCCTCGGCCATCAAGTCGCCGATCAACCCGGCCGTGCCGCGCGCGCTCGAGGCGCCCGAGATCGAGCGCACGCTCGATGCGTTCGCGGCGAGCGCCGTGCTCGCGCGCGAGGCGGGCTACGACGGCGTCGAGGTGATGGGCTCGGAGGGCTACCTGATCACGCAATTCCTCGCGCCGCGCACGAACCAGCGCACGGACGACTGGGGCGGCAGCCTGGAGAACCGCATGCGCTTCGCGGTCGAGGCGGTGCGCCGCACGCGCCGCGCGGTCGGCGCGGATTTCATCGTCATCTACCGCATCTCGGCACTCGAGCTGGTCGAGGGCGGCCTGACGGGCGAGGAGATCCTGCAGGTCGCGCGCGCGATCGAGGCCGCCGGCGCCTCGCTCATCAATACGGGCATCGGCTGGCACGAAGCGCGCATCCCGACGATCTCGCAGGCGGTGCCGCGCGGCGGCTTCGCCTGGGCAACGCGCCGCCTGAAGGACGCGCTCAAGATTCCGGTGATCGCCTCCAACCGCATCAACGCACCCGAAGTGGGCGAAGAGATCCTGGCGCGCGGCGACGCCGACATGGTGTCGCTCGCGCGCGCGCTGCTCGCCGACGCCGAGTTCGCGAACAAGGCGCAAGCGGGCGACCGCGCGGGCATCAACATCTGCATCGCCTGCAACCAGGCCTGCCTCGATCACATCTTCGAAGGCCGCTTCGCCTCGTGCCTGGTCAATCCGCGCGCGGGGCGGGAAACACAATTGAATTTTGAAAAGACGAAAAGCAGGAAGAACATCGCCGTGATCGGCGGAGGGCCGGCAGGCCTGTCCTGCGCGGCGATCGCCGCCGAGCGCGGCCACGCGGTGACGCTGTACGAAACAGCGCCCGAGCTCGGCGGCCAGTTCAACCTCGCGAAGAAGATCCCCGGCAAGCAGGAGTTCGCCGAGTCGGTCGCCTACTTCGCCGAGCGCCTGCGCCGGGCGGGCGTCAGGGTGATATTGAATGCGGAGCCTTCCGAACAAACCCTGAAGGATTTCGACGAGGTCGTGCTCGCCACGGGCGTCGATGCGCGCCGGCCCGACATCGTCGGGCTCGGGCACAAGAGCGTGGTCGGCTACGCGGACGTGCTCGCGGGCCGCGCCGCGGTGGGCGAGAAGGTCGCGATCGTCGGCATGGGCGGCATCGCCTTCGACGTGGCGCTCTACCTCCTCGAGCGCGCGAGCCGCTCGACGCTCGACCCGCAGGCGTTCCTGTCGCACTGGGGCATTTCCCCTTCGGGAGATCTTTCGCAGCCCGCCAGAACGGCACCGGCGCACCGCATCACGATGCTCAAGCGCTCGCACACTCCGTTCGGCCACACGCTCGGCAAGACCACCGGCTGGGTGCACCGCACCGAGCTCGCGCGCGCGGGCGTGAAGATGCTGATGGGCGTAGAGTACCGCCGCATCGACGATGCGGGCCTGCACATCGCACTCGACGGAAAGGAGGAGCTCGTGCCAGCGGACACCGTGATCCTGTGCGCGGGGCAGGTGTCGCGCCGTCCGCTCGCGGCGCGCCACGTCATCGGCGGCGCGCGCGAGGCGGGCGAGCTGGACGCCAAGCGCGCCATGCTGGAAGGCGCGGAGCTCGCGGCGCGGCTATGAGCGCGAATCCCTCCCCGGTCGCGGTGATCGTCGGCGTCGGCGAGGGCCTGGGCTACGCCCTCGGCAAGCGCTTCGCCGACGGCGGCTACCAGGCGGCGCTCGCCGCGCGCAGCGCCGAGCGGCTCGAGCGCCTCGCCGAGGCGATCATCGAGTCGGGCGGCCAGGCGTTCGCGCTGCCGACCGACGCCTGCGAGGAGCGCGCAGTCATCGAGCTGTTCGACACGCTCGAGAACGAGCACGGCCCGGTGGAGGTGGCGGTGTTCAACGCCGGCGGCATCTTCCGTTCGCCGATCGCCGAGATGCCATCGGACATGTTCGAGGCGATGTGGCGCATCAACTGCTACGCGGGATTCCTGGTCGGCCGCGAGGCGGCGCGGCGCATGGTGCCGCGCGCGCGCGGCACGATCCTGTTCACCGGCGCGACCGCCTCGCTGCGCGGCGGCGCGCAGTTCGCCGCCTTCGCGGCGGCGAAGAGCGGGCTGCGCGCCGTGGCGCAATCGATGGCGCGCGAGCTCGGCCCCAAGGGCGTGCACGTTGCGCACGTCGTGATCGACGGCATGATCGACACGCCGGCGGCCCGCGGCCGCTACCCCGAGCGCGCCGCGATGCTCGGCGAGGACGGCATGCTCGCGCCCGAGGCGATCGCCGAGACTTTCTTCCGCATCCACGCCCAGGCGCGTTCGGCCTGGACCTTCGAGACCGACCTGCGGCCCTGGACGGAAAAGTTCTAGGGGCGCGCGTACACTGGGCGTCATGGACGCGTCCCCCGCCGCCCCGCTGTCGGCGCAGGAAGCGCGCGGCAGCTTCGAGCGCATCGCGCGCAACATCGAGGCCGTGATGCGCGGTCAGCACGAGCCGGTAAGGAAGCTCCTCGCGGCCTTCGCCGCCGGCGGCCACGTGCTGATCGAGGACTTCCCCGGCACCGGCAAGACCACGCTCGCCAAGGCGCTCGCCGCCTCGGTCGGGGCGCCTTTCGCGCGCGTGCAGTTCACCCCGGACCTGCTGCCCTCGGACATCCTCGGCGTGTCGGTGTTCAACCAGCGCGACCAGAGCTTCGAGTTCCGCCCGGGTCCCGTGTTCACCAGCATCCTGCTCGCCGACGAGGTGAACCGCGCCTCGCCGCGCACGCAGTCGGCGCTGCTCGAGGTGATGGCCGAGGGCCAGGTTTCGATCGAGGGCCGCACGCACCGCATGGACCCGCTGTTCTTCGTCGTCGCGACGCAGAACCCGGTCGAGTTCCGCGGCACCTATCCCCTTCCGGAAGCGCAGATGGACCGCTTTGCGATGTGCATCGCGCTCGGCTACGTCGACGCCGAAGTGGAGGCCGAAGTCCTCGCGGCGCAGGATCTCGGTCATCCGCTGGCCGCGCTTCGTGCGGTCGCCGCGCGCGAGGAGGTGCTCGCGCTGAAGGAGCGGGTGCGGCATGTACGGCTCGCCGACGAACT
>DATGDH010000116.1:0-3662 GCA_035310985.1 Burkholderiales bacterium | reverse complement strand
CCGGGCTCGTGTCCGTGCGCTGCGACGGCCCGCGCCTGGAGTTCGCCGCACCGCCGGTGCGCCGCAGCGGGCCGCTCGAGCCCGAGGTGCTCGCGCAGATCGCAAAGGCGCTCGCGCTCGCGCCGTCGGAGATCGTGCGGCACCAGTGGGTCGACAACGGCCCCGGCTGGTGCGCGGTGATGCTCGGCTCGGCGCGCCGCGTGCTCGCGCTCAAGCCCGACTGGGCCGCGCTCGATCCGCTCAAGCTCGGCGTGCTCGGACCGCACGAGCCCGGCGGCGACGCGGCCTTCGAGGTGCGCGCCTTCGTCGGCGAAGGCGGCTGGGAGGACCCGGTCACGGGGAGCCTGAACGCGAGCCTCGCGCAGTGGCTGCTTGGCGCGGGGCTGGCGCGCTCGCCTTACGTCGCGGCGCAAGGCGCGGCGCTCGGGCGCGCCGGGCGCGTGCACCTGCGCAAGGACGGCGGCGAAGTGTGGGTCGGCGGCGACGTCGTCGAGGTGGTGCGCGGCGAAGTCGCGCTCTAGGCTCGGCGCGCGTTAGACTGCCGCCGAACTTCACGCGAGAGAACCTGCCATGGCGGACACACTCACCCTGCTCGGACTGCTGCTCGATTTCGCCGGCGCGCTGCTGCTCGTCCTGAACCGCTTTCCCTCGCTCGAGGTGAGCGCCGACGGCCGCAGCCTGGTGGCGGCGCAGCCCGAGCCCACGCCCGAGGAGCGCGCGAAGAACCTGCGGCGCTACTGGCGCAACGCGGTCGCGACGCGCGCCGGACTCGTCTGCCTGTGCGTCGGCTTCGCCTTCCAGCTGCTCGGCTTCGTCTACCCGGACAATTCAGGCGGCGCGACCACCGGCACCGCGGCGACGCACTACGTGCGCCGCTAGCGCGGCGCTCAGTCCTTGCGCGGCTGCTCCTCCTTCTTGCCCTTTTCCGGGCGCGGCCGCAGCTTCATGGCCGACTCGCCCGGCAGCTTGCCTTTTTTCTCGGCCGCCGCGGCCTGTCGCCCGCGCTCCTGCGCGGGAGCGCTGCGCGCTCTCTGATCCTGCGCAGGCGCGGTGCGCGCTCTTTGCTCCGGCGCCGGGCGATTGCGCGCGGCGGATTCCGGCACGTTCGCGTGCTGCTGCGGCTGCGGCTGCGTCTGCGCCGGCCTGCCGCTGAAGCGCGGCGGCGGCGCCTGCGGAACCCGCTCGGCCTGCGGGGCGCGCTCGGCCTGCTGCGCGCGCGGCGGCTGCTGCGGCACCGCGTTCGGCCGCACGTTCGCCTGCGGACTCGGTGCCGGCACCGCCACGGGCGGATTTCCCCGGCCGCCGTTCCCGGCGCGCCGTTGCTCGGGCTGCTCGCGGCCGCGCTCGCGCTCGCGCGGGCCCGACACGGCCGGTTGCGACGCGGGTGACGCCGCGGGCGAAGCAATTCTCGGCGGCGGACCGGCGTTTTCCGGCGGCCGCAAGCCCGCGGCGTGCAGCCTCTCGCCCGGATCGCGCGGGGGATGCAGCGCGACGACGCGCCGCTCCGTCTCCTGCCGGGGCGGACGCACCGCGCGGCCTTCGACCGGAACAAGGCTGGCGGCGCTCGGCCGCACGTCGGCGCCGCGCTCGCTCGGGCGCCAGCGCCGCACGTCCTGCGGCGCGGCGCGCGCGTAGTCGTGATCGCCGCGGCCGAGTCGTTCCGAGTTGGTCATGATTACCGCGTTGTGCACCTGCGCGTTTACGTACGTGATGTTCGTAACGTTGGTGACCACGGTGGTGTTGCTGATGACGGTCCTGTTGACCACGCGCGGCCCGCCCCAGCCGCCCCAGTTCGGACGGCCGGCGAAGCTCGACGGCCCCCACCAGGGCGACACCGGCTCGCCCCAGCCGAGCGCGACCCAGCCCACGCTCACGCCGCCGGCGCTGCCGGCCGGACCGCCGTGGTACCAGGCGACGAGCGCGGGCGCGTACACCGGCCGCGCCACGCGCGGACCCGGGGCCCATGCCCAATAACCGCCGACGTACACCCAGCGCCCGTAGTGAAACGGCGCATAGCCCCACGGCGCGTTGTCCACCCAGGTCCAGCCGAACAGCGGATCGTAGATCCAGTGCCCCGCGCTGTACGGAGTCCAGCCCGCCGGAACCGAGGTCGGAATCCACACCGGACCGTACTGATCGACGCTGCGCCAGCGACCGTACTGGTCGAGCTCGCTCGCGCCGTACACGCCCGCCGGCACGTAGCGCGCGCTGATCGACTCGAGCAGCCAATCGGTGCGCTCGTAGTTCCAGCGGTCCCATTCGTCGAGCTCCGGTGCCGCATAGCCGTGCAGCCTGGCGTCATCCGTGCCGCTCACCACGAGCTCTTCGCCGGGGTCGATGCGGGTCGTGCCCTGGCCCGCGGGCGTGACTTCCGCCGCGCCGCCGCGCCGCGTGACGAAGCTGGTCGAATCTTCGTCGACATTCAGCCGGTAGTAGCCCCTGCGTTCCACCGTGTACGCCGCGTTCGGCGTATCCACCTCGATCGTGTGCCCGGGGGCGATCTCGCGCACGTCGAGCGAAGCCTCGCCCGCCGTCAGCTTGATCTGCAGGAAGTCGGGCTCGACGTCGCTTACCTGGAGCTGCGTCGAGTCGCGCAGGCGCACGTAGGCGTGCGGCCCGATCTGCACCTCCGCGGTCGTCTCGGGCCCCGTGTACAGGGAGTCGCCCGATTCGAGCGGCGTGTTCAGCACCGCCGGCGCCCAGTTCTGCGCGCCGGGCCGCCAGAACGACGCCTCGCCGTCGAGCAGGCTGATGCGCGGCGGAGTCGGGAAGGAAGGCTCGGGCCCCTCCTGCGCCTGCGACACGCCGAACGGGATCAGAAGTGCGAGCAACACCCAGATGCGCAGCATGCGAAGTTCCTCGGTCAGCGAAGGCATGCACCGATTCTAGGACCACGCGGCCCGGCCTACCTATGCAGCTTGCAACAAGATGTAACCGCCGTGAGGGGCCGCGTGGCTTTTCGCACGGCACGGGTACAGTAGCGCCCATGCCGCCCGTCATCCGCGAGCTGCTCGAGCTGGTCGAGGAAGCCGCCGCCGCCCTGCCGCTGCCCGAAGTCGCGCAGGCGATCTTTCCGCCTAACCGCAAGGGGCTCGGCAAGCCCGGAGAGTTCTGCGCGCTGCGGCTCGCCGACGGCAGCGTCGGCACCGCGTTCGTGCTGCTCGGCGACACGCTCGCGCGCATGCACGCGCGAGCGGCGGGCGAGTTCGCCGGACGGCCGGCGCTCGAGGTGGCGCGGCACTTCGCGAGCGACGATCCGGCCGAGCGCGCCTGGGGGCTGGCGGCAGTGAACGCCGTCACGCAGCACGTCTTTCGCCGCGCCGGCTACGAGCCCGAGCTCGCCGCCGACTCTCTCGGCTCGCTCAACATCGGCCCGGGCGACCGCGTCGGCATGATCGGCTTCTTCCCGCCGCTCGTCGAGCGCGTGCGCGCGCTCGGCCTGCCGCTCACGGTGGTGGAGCTGCGCGCCGAGCTCGTGCAGGAAGCGCCGGGCCTGTCGGTCACGCTCGACGCGCGCCGCCTCGCGGCCTGCAACAAGATCGTGTCGACCAGCACCGTGCTGCTGAACGACACGCTCGAGGAAATCCTGGCAAGCTGCCGCCACGCCGAGGCGCTCGCGCTCATCGGGCCTTCGGCGAGCTGCTTTCCCGAGCCGCTGTTCG
>DATGDH010000115.1:0-5424 GCA_035310985.1 Burkholderiales bacterium | reverse complement strand
GACCCCCGAGCTCGTGGCTAGCGCAGCTGCGCACGGCATCGACGTCGTCAAGCGAGATTCCGGCGGCGGCGCGGTGATGACCGGGCCGTGGATGGTCGGCTTCTCACTGCGGCTCGCACCCTCGGACCCGGCGACGGAGGCTGCCCCACTGGAGATCTTTCGTTTGCTCGGCGCGGCGTGCCGTGACGCGCTCGGCGAGCTGGGCGTTTCGGCCGCACTGGCAACCGATGCCGACGTTGCGCGCTCGATCGAAAAGGCTCGTATCATGAATCTTCAGTGGGCCTGCTTCGGGACCGTATCGCATGGGGAACTCGTCGACGCGGCGGGCAGGAAGATGCTTGGACTGGCCCAGTGCCGGCGAGGCGGCTGCGTGCTGCTCGAGGGCGGCCTTCTGCTCTGCGAGCCGGACTGGGCGCTGCTGTGTGAGCTGTTCGGCAAGCCGGCCAAGGCTGGCCTCGCGCTACGCGACGCTACCGCGCCGCTTGCCACACGAGACGGCGCCGATTTCGACTTGAAGACCTTTGACGCGGGATTGCGGCGCGGCGTCGCGCAGCACCTTTCGTAAGCGGGGCGTGCGCCTGGTATCGCCGCGCGGCAAGGAAAAAGGGGTCTGTCCCTATAAGGTCACGAACGCCTTGCCCTTGTTGCCGGCGACGAAGGCGTTGAAGACTTCGTTCACCTGGTTCCAGGTCTTCAGCTTCTTCATGTTGCCGAGCCAGCGCTGGACGTTGGGGTAGGCGGCGAAGTCGATGCCGACCAGCTCGCCGATCGACACCAGCCCCGCGCCAAAATAGTCCGCGATGGTGAGCTCGTTGCCGCACAGGTAGGCGTTCTTCGGCCCGAGCCAGTGGTCGTTCAGCACCTGCAGCCAGCGCTTGGCGCCCTGCTGTCCCCAGGCGATCGCGCCGCCGTGCGCCTCGTCGCTGCGCCGCTTGTGGTGCGGGAAGATCTGCGGATAGACGAGCCCATAGCCGAAGTCGCGGTAGAACTGTGTGTTCAACCAGTCCATCGCCTCGTTGACCTTGGCGCGCTTCTTCAGGTCCTTGGGATACGACGGCAGGTCGTACTTGTCGGCGAGGTACTTCAGGATCGCCGAGCCTTCGGTCAGGCGCAGGTCGCCGTCCTCGAGCATCGGCACCAGCTTGCTCGGATTGAGCGAGGCGTAGGGCTCCTGATAGTGGGCGCCCTTCATGATGTCGACCATTACGTCCTCGCACGGAATGCCGTTCTCGGCGAGAAACAGCCGCACGGGGCGGGTCGCGGTCGAGGCCGGGTGCATGTAGAGCTTCATGGTGTCTCCTCCTTGGTGCGCGGATTCTAGTTCAAAGCGCGACCGTGAGGCCGTGACGCGCGCCGACACCGATCAACTTTTCCAGGTCCGGCTGGGTAGGCGAGATCTCGCGGTCGATGTCGGTGAACATGCGCGAGGCGCCCAGGCGCGAGGTCATCGAGACCATCTGGCCGCCGCCCTCGCCGAAGCGGAACCAGTGCGTGGTGCCCGCGGGCAGGTGCACCAGCGTTCCCGCGACGGCGACCAGCCGGTCCGCGCCGATGCCGAATTCAGTGAAAATGGGGTCAGACCCCATTTTCGCGTAGGCTAGGCGCATGGATGCCCCGAACAACCGCCCCTGGAAGCGTGACTATACGATCAAGCAGACGCTCGTGCTCGCCGAGACGCCGCAGCTGCGCGTCATCGACCAGACGCTCGCGCCGGGTGAGCGCGTGCCCTGGCACCTGCACCCGGACAACGACGACCTGTTCATCTGCCTGCGCGGCACGTTCGAGATCCACGAGATCAATCCCGACCGGAAGACCGTGCTCAAGGCGCTCGAGCGGCACCTCGTGCCCAAGCGCGAGCCGCACTTGGTGGTCAACGTCTCGAACGAGGACTGCCAGCTCCTCACCGTGCAGGGGCCGGGGCAATACGACTTCAGGCGGCTGCCGAAGCTCGATTAGCCCGGGAACGGGCAGGCGTCGTTCAGGCGCACGATGATCGGCGAGCCGAAGGCGCCCTCGCGCAGGCAGGCGGGGAAGGCGTCGCCCGGCGGCAGCGCTTCCCACTCCTGGCTCGAGGGAAAGAAGCGCTTCTCGACGCCGTCGAACGCGAGCGTGAGGTCGTGCCGCTGCGCGCCGTGCCGGTCGGTGGTGGTCCGGTGCGCGAGCACCTTCACCTGCGCGGTGTGCCAGCGCCGCGGCGCGAAGCGCGCGTTGGCGAGCATGGCGAGCGCGGGCACGGCGAGCATCAGAGAGAGGCCCGCGCCCGCGAGCGCCAGCGCGGGCAGGCGCGGCGCGATGCGCCGGCCGACCGCCGCGCCGAGCGCGAGGCCCGCGGCGAGGCCCAGCGCGGCCGAGATGCTGAACAGGCGCTGCGCGAAGAGCGTCCAGGCGAACGCCTGGTGCAGCACGACGAGCGACGCGCCGATCAGCGCGGTCGCCCCCCAGACCATCGCGTAGAAGGCGCGCCCGTTCTTCGGCGCCGACGCCGCGGCCCGCTCGCCAGGGCCCCCGGCATAACGCTCGGGCGCCTGGCGGTACCAGGCGAACACCGGCAGCAGCAGCACGCCGAGGAACACCGCGCCCCAGGCGAAGCTCGCGTCGTGCCGCAGCAGCGCCTCGCGTACGAGCATGACGGCGACGGCGCAGAACGCGGCGAAGAGCAGCACGGGGAACCACTGCTGCGGGCGGATGACTTCGCGGTGCTTCATCTCCGGCATGCGTGAAGAAAGGGTTTGACCCCTTCTATTCTATGTGCTCCTCAAGGAAATGATCGGTCTTTTCAGCGTGGATGCGCTGGTCGATATTGCCGCCGATCTTCGGCTCCAGATCCGCGAGGTGCGCGTGCTGTCGATCTACGGGTGTTCGATTCGGCGCAAAGTTGATCTTCATCATCCCATTTCGCGCCGGCATTCGCTCCCAGTTTGCCGCAGGTCAACGCGGGCCGCGGATTTCGTCCTAGATTTGATGGTTGGCACCAAACGGGCTCAACTCACCGGAGGAAACCATGCAACAGAACTGGGCTGCGGACGTGAAGAAGTACGCCGCCAATGCCGACGACAAGGCGATCGCAGGAATCGTGCGGTATTGCGGAATTGCTTTGCAGCAACGAGATGCGTCGCTCGTTTCGTTCACCGACAAGGAGGAAGTGGCGCGCGTGCGCACGAACTTCCTGAAGAAGAAGCTCGGGCTGGCGGACTCCGACGCCGAACTCGATCAGGCGATCATGGCAGTCGGCGACAAGATGAAAGCCGACCACACCAAGAACAGAGTCACCGTCTACTACCTGCTGGCCGAGCATTTCGGAAAGCTTTCGGCGTTCAACTGAAACACGGAGGAAATCATGAGCATCTTCGGTAGTATCGTGTCTGCGATATTCGGATCCAAGGCATCGACCGCGGCTGCTCCGGCCGCACAGCCCGCCGCACAGCCGGCCGCACAGGCGGCTGCACCGACGTCTGCACCGGCGCTAAAGCCGATCTCGATGGCGGAAGTCGAAGCCATGATCGCCAAGATGGCCGGCGAGCAAAAGGAAAAATACAACTGGAAAGAGTCGATCGTCGACCTGATGAAACTGCTGAAGCTGGACAGCAGTCTCAGCGCGCGCAAGGAGCTGGCCCAGGAGCTCGGCTACACCGGCGCTCTCGATGGCTCAGCGGCAATGAACATCTGGCTGCACAAGCAGGTGATGCAACAGCTCGCCCAGAGCGGTGGCCGGGTTCCGGAAAGCCTCGAGACCTGATCATCGTGCGGCGCTGAAGGTGTTGCAGCGGCCCATATCGCCCGATTTGGCGCCGACGGAGAACCAGTGCTGGCGCTCGGCCGAGGTGCCGTGGGTAAAGGATTCCGGCACGACGTAGCCGCGCGCTTTCCGCTGCAGGCGGTCGTCGCCCACGCCGGCGGCCGCCGCGAGCGCTTCCTCGATATCGCCTGATTCGAGGACGTGCTTCATCTGGTCTGCCTTGTTGGCCCACACGCCCGCGAGGCAATCGGCCTGCAATTCGACGCGGACCTGGATCGCATTGGCCGTTTGCTTCGAGGCGCCTTCCTGCGCCACGCGGGCCTTTTCCAGGATGCCCAGCTGGTTTTGTACGTGGTGACCGACTTCGTGGGCGATGACGTAGGCCTGTGCGAAGTCGCCCGACGCGCCGTAGCGCGTGTGCAGGTCGTTGAAGAAGGACAAGTCCAGATAGAGCTTGCGGTCGTTCGGGCAATAGAACGGTCCCATCGCCGCCTGCGCAAAACCGCAGGCGGATTCGACCGCTCCGGTGTAGAGCACCAGCTTCGGATTGGCGTAGGTGGCGCCGTTTTGTTTGAACACCTGGCCCCAGACGTCTTCCGTGTCCGCCAGAACCACCGACGAAAATTCGGCCAGCTTGTTTTCCTCGGGGCTGCGGCTGGAGGGGCCGCCCTGTTGCTGCACGCCGGGCGGGGCGGTGGTCGCGATCTGGTCCAGCAGCGCGCTCGGGTCGACGCCGAGATAGAGGGCGATGAGGGTGACGATGATCGTGCCGATCCCTCCGAGGGCGAGGCCCCGGCCGCTTACGGACATGCCGCGCCGGTCTTCGACGTTCTCGCTTTGACGGTCGCCTTCCCAGCGCATGGCGTTCAGTCGCCTCGGTCAGCGTGTCGGTGCGCCCGCCGCGCCCGGCGGTTCGAGTCTGCCTTCGGTCTCGAAGGATAGCGACCTTCCCGGCGGACTGTCGAGGTAGAGCTTTCCTTCCAGCCGGTACTCGAGGCTCGTGCGCTCCTGCGCGCGGTACGCCTGGCGCAACAGGTCGATCAGGGTCGTGCTGGTGACGATGCTGGTGGTCGCTTCGCCGAGCGGCGGCACGGTGAAGCGCTCGTTGCTCACCCCGCGCGCGAGCGGCTGGCCGTTGATGATGAGGCGCAGGCTCATGCCGGCCGCGGAGATCGGCTGCGTAGACGGGTTCTGAATGCGCAGGTCGACCTTCACGCGCTGCTCGAGCCCGCCGCCCTCGAGCGGCTCGAGGTCGATCACGAACACGTCGGGCGGCGGCGCGGTGACGCAGCCCGCGAGGACGAGGAGCAGGAGAAGGATTCTTGCGTGCTTGCGTGAGGTCACGGCAAATAGTGTACCCGCGGGACACGGCGTCGGGCCTGGCTCTTCTCGCCCGATCGCGGCCCCGGGGGGCGATCTTCCTGACTTCTGTTTGAGGTACATCAAGAGCCGGCGTCCGCAGACGGCTAGCCTGTGCGTTTCTCGAGCGGTTGCAGCGGCTCGAGCCTTACCGTCCAACTCTGGAGAGACACATGAAAGCGCTGGTTTCCATCCTCGTCGCCGCGCTGTTCGCGGCGGGTGGCATTGCGGCCTGTTCCGAGAAACCGAGCGAACAGGCGACGAAACCCAAAGAGAGCATGAAGGAAAGCGACTACGCCAAAGAGGCGGAGAAGCAGAAGGAAAGCGAC
>DATGDH010000114.1:0-20163 GCA_035310985.1 Burkholderiales bacterium | reverse complement strand
TGTGACACCTGGTATACCTGAGTGATCGTGGCACCTAACCCTTCAATCCAGAACGGACGGGCCGCGAGCCGCAGAGCTGTGCGAGACCTCTCGCTGCGGCCCGCCGCTGATTTCCGACGTTAGACGGCACATGTTGCCGAGCTGGCACTGAGCGAATGCTCGAACAATTAGCCGATGTCAAATGCCTATGCCGACGGTCCTGAAGTACTCGCTGTTTCATCGCATTGTCGCCTTCGCGGTCTGGGTGCTCGGCTGGACTGCAGCGTTCCACATGCTGTTTGATACTAATAGTCACCCGGTGCCGCGCCACGACCTATTTGGCGCTCTCGGCGCAACGGTCTATTACGGCGCAGTACTTGTATGTATTGCGCTAGGTCCACTGGCGAGTGAAAAGGCGATGCGCCGTCTGTCCATCACTGCTGACGTGTTTACCGACAGGAGGCTATTTGGACTCTTGAGGCGGCGCCAGCCGCTCACTAACCTTGTTCGGTGCGATAAAAAGAGAGGTCGAGGATTCTCGCGCTTAGTAATGCGGTTTCGAGACCGAACTACGATGAGCGTGGATAGCTTTGCGAGTGGGTTTCAGGAACTTGAGCAGTTTGTCGCTCAGCGATGTTCCCAATCCTGAAGAATGGCGGCGCTCGTAGGGGCCGCGCGGTGAGCATCAATACAGCGCCATGGTGCGGAGGGAATGTGCCGTCTAACCCTTTAATCCAGAGCGGACGGGCCGCGAGCCGCCAGGATTTGCGCGGTATCTCGCTGCGGCCCGCCGCTGATTTCCAACGTTAGGCCTCATGATGCTCCGGAACCTCGCCCTTCTTCTATTGGCGTTCATCTTGCCCTTCTTTCCAACGCGCGGGTTCAGCCAGACTGTTGGGATGAGTCCGCCTAGTATCCTTCGGCAATGCCTAAAAGGTCCTGCAATTGTTGGAGCCGGTCCTTCGGCACGGGAAAGAGAGTGCACCCGACAATATTGTGCACAGCCTGAATATCGAACGAAGGTGACTGCGTACGCGAAGAGTCAGCCTCAAAGCAAATCAGACGCAGTTGAAGCTCTCACGTGCATAACTCGTTGGGAACGTGATCAAGGTAAGAAATGACTTACCTGAGGCCTAATTGCGCGTTGTTAACCGACGCTTTCAGCTCGCTGCGCTGCGCACATAGCGCGGGAAAACGCGAACGTAGGGCTCACTGAATGCCCGCAGCGGTTGCCCAGAAATACGACGTCGCGCTTGAACTCCTGGAGCGCGCGATTGAGCTTTTCCTTCGCGGTGATTCGTACTACGCAGCACTCCACCTTGGCGGAGGTGCCGAGGAACTTCTGTCCGCGTACGCGCGGGAGATTAAGACCTCGCCAACTACGACACTGATCCCTGCCTTCGATCAGATGAAGGGGGCATTCCTGAAGCTAATGAATCATTCCACCCGTGATGAAGTGGAGGCACTAGAGAAGTGGATCCACGACCGGATGTTGGACGCCAAAAACTCTGTGAAACACAAGCGCGGTCGCTACGACATGACGGTTAGCTTCGATCCGAAGGAAGAGGCGTATGACGTCATTGATCGTGCCATCACAACCTACTTCCAGTTGTTTCCAATACTGAAGCTACGGCCGCTTCGTTCAATTGAACAGTTCGATGCGAAGCACCGTGAGGAGTGCAAGGCGTGAGGCCTAACCCCAAAATCGAGAGGGACGCGCGCGAGACAGCCGCGCGCGCCCCTTATTGTGAACGTTAGACCGCAAATGCAACCAAGGGTAATATTCGAACATTGCGAGAGGAAATCGAAATGACGCAGCTTCTCGAGAAGGCCTTGAGCCAAGTGGCGAAGCTTCCGGAGTCCGAGCAGGATGCCGTGGCCGCTATCGTTCTTGAAGAACTCGCGTCCGAGCAGCGTTGGTCGGAGTCCTTTTCAAAATCCCAGGATCTTCTTGCCAAGCTTGCTGAAAAAGCGTTGGCTGATCACGCCGCTGGGCGCACTAAGCCACTCTAGCGGCAGTGCAGTCCCAAACCACCGAGGAGTTCCGCTCGCTCCTCGCCGCGGCGCCCGCTGCGGTTCAGGCGAAGGCTCAAAATGCCTATCGCTTATGGTCCGAAAATCCCGCGCACCCGTCGCTTCGATTCAAGAAGGTCCACAACACGCTTCCGATCTATTCAGTAAGAATCGATCTGGACTGGCGAGCATTGGGCGTTCTCAAGCAGGGTGTCGTGATTTGGTTTTGGATCGGCCCTCACAGCGAGTACGAGCGACTGCTGTCCAAATTGTAGATTGCGGTCTAACCACCGCATCTACGCGGACGCGAGACTTCCCCCGAATTAATTGACACCTCGGGCTAACAGCTCAGAGGCGTGCCGTGGCAAAGGCGGGTCCCCGAACGATGTGGCGCAAAAAGGTACGAGACGGCGTGATCAAGGAAAACGGAGCTGTGCTCGATGTGCACACGGTCGCGGAGTTGAGGCGGCTGCACGATGGGACCCAGCCGCAGCAGCCTTGAAGAGACGTTCCGTGAGCTCGCCGACGACGAGCTGCTGAGGCGCTTCACGTCGGGCGAGCTCACGGACATTGCGCAGTCGATCGCCTTGGAGGAGCTGCGCGCGCGGGGCCTGGAGGTTCCTCGAGAGCCGCCGAGTGCGCGGCAGCCGGAACAACGCTATCTGGGGGACTGGGTGACGGTTGCCCAGTATCTCTCCTATACCGAGGTGCATCTGCTGCGGTCCTGCCTGGAGGCGGCTGGCATTCCCGCCGAAGTGGCGGACGCGCAGCTCATACAGACCGATGGCCTTCTGACGCCGGCGATGCGTGGCGCGAGCGTTCGCGTTCCGGCGAGTTACGCGGGCGAGGCACGCAAGGTGATCGCGGCATACCGGCGCGGGGACTTCCGGCTCGACGATGACTTCGACCCCGGTCCGCGCAGGTAAGATGGCGCGCACATGCGACAGTTCAGCGCCGCGCCCTGGGCGATGAGCCTCAAGGCCACTTCCTTCGCCGGCAGCGCGATCCTGATCGCGGTCGGCTACGCGCTGGCATACGCGGTCCCTCACGGCACGCGCGCGCCCTACGCCGAGAGCTTCGGCATGCTGATCGCCTGGATTCCGCCGCTCGTCGGCGCGCTTGCGCTCCTTTTCGTGGTACGCGGCTACGAGCTCGCGCCGGGCGAGCTGCGCGTGCGGCGGCTGCTCTGGTCGACGCGCGTTCCGCTCGCGGGCCCGGTCGAGGTGCGCGCCGATCCGCAGGCGATGACCGGGTCGATGCGCCTGTTCGGCAACGGCGGATTGTTCTCCTTCACCGGCCTGTTCCAGAGCAGGACGCTCGGCCGCTACCGCGCGTTCGTTACCGATCCGGCGCGCGCGGTGGTGCTGCGCGGCGCAGGCCGCGTGGTGATCGTCTCGCCGGCGGAACCCCAAGCCTTCGCCGAGGCGGCGCGGGCGTTGAGCTGATGCTGCTCGTTCGCACGAGGCTCGCGCCGAGCGCGATCCACGGCCTTGGGGTGTTCGCCGCCGAGCCGATCGCGCGCGGCGCGGAAGTGTGGCGCTTTGCGCCGGGCTTCGACCTCGACCTCGACCCGAAGGCGCTCGAGGCAGTGCCGGCGCAGGTGCGCGAATGGCTGCTCGTGTACGGCTACCTCGATCCGCGCTTGCAGCGCTTCATCCTGTGCTGCGACGACGCGCGCTTCATCAACCACAGCGCTACGCCGAACCTGCGGCCCGACTTCGCGCGCGAACCGCACGGCGTCGACCTCGCGCTGCGCGACGTCGCGCCGGGCGAGGAGCTGACCGTCGACTACGCGCTGGTCGACGGCATCCTGCCCTAGCTCAGGCGCCGCGCGCGAGCCAGGAGTTCCACAGGCGGCGCGCGGGCTCGATCAGCTCCCCCGCGGTGAGGCCGACCGGGCCGCTGCCCGCCGCCGCGAGCGCGTCGCCCGCGCAGCCGTGCAGGTGCGTGCCGAGCACCGCCGCGGTCTCGCCGCTGTAGCCCTGCGCGAGCAGCGCGCCGAGGATGCCCGACAGCACGTCGCCCATGCCGGCGCTCGCCATGCCCGGATTGCCCGAGGTGTTGACGAACCAGTGCCCGTCGGCCGCGACGATCACGCTGCCGTTGCCCTTGAGCACCGCGTGCGCGCCGAATTCGGCCGCGAGGCGCCGCGCCGCCGCGAGCCGGTCGCGCTGCACCGCCGCGCTGTCGCAGCCGAGCAGGCGCGCGGCCTCGGCCGGATGCGGCGTGAGCAGCGTGTCGGCGCGCCGGCGCGCGCAGGCGATCCTGAGCCCCGGGCTCTGCGCCATGAGGTTCAGCGCGTCGGCGTCGAGCACCAGGCGGATCTCGCTCGCCAGCGCTGCGCCGAGCAGCGTCTCGCCGCGCTCGCCCTGGCCGAGCCCGGGACCGACTACCAGCGCGTCCAGATCGAGGCCAAGCACGTCGTCGGGACGGCGCAGCATCAGCTCGAGCGCGCCTGCATCGGCCGCCGGCGCGTCGGCTGCGAGCAGCCCGACGTACACCCGGCCTGCGCCGAGCTTGAGCGCCGCGCGCCCGGCGAGCAGCGCGGCGCCGGTCATGCCGGCGGCGCCGCCGACGACCGCGAGCGAGCCCGCCATGCCCTTGTGGAAGTTGCGCGGCCGCGTGCGCAGCACGCGGGCGAACAGCGCGGGATCGGCGACCCAGCCCTGCGGCTGCACAAGCCGCGGCGCATCGAGCCCGAGGTCGGCGACGCTAAGCAGGCCGCAGTGGTCCGGGCCGTCGAGCGTCAGCAGGCCAGGCTTCAAGCCGATGAAGGTGATCGTGTGCGTGGCGCGCAAGGCGCGCCCGAGCACGCGCCCGGTGTCCGAATCGAGCCCGCTCGGGATGTCGAGCGCGAGCACCGGGCAGGTCTGCATGCCGGCCCAGTCTATGAGCGCGGCATATTCGCCCTCCGGCTCACGTGCGAGCCCGATGCCGAACAACCCGTCGACCAGCAGGCTCCATCTGCGCCCCGGCGGCGGCGCGGCGAGCGTCTCGCCGCCCGCCTCGTCCCAGCGGCGACGCGCGCGCGCAGCGTCGGCCGGCAGCTTCGCCGGATCGGCGGGCGTGACCACCGCGACGCGGAAGAACTTCTCTTTCAGGTCGGCCGCGAGCTCGAAGGCGTCACCGCCGTTGTTGCCCGGGCCGGCGAGCACCAGCACGTCCTTGCCACGCTCGCCCGCGAGGCGCGCAGCGAGCTCGGCCGCGGCGCGGCCGGCGCGTTGCATGAGGCTCGGCTCAGGCGCGCCGGCGGCCGCCTCGATGCGGCGGATCTGGTCGGTCGTATAGATCGGCGTCGCGGCCACGGGCTGGTTCAGCGCAGGTGGAACATCTTACCCGGCAGGTAGGTGACGATGCCCGGGAACACCCAGATCAGCGCCACCGCGACCACCATCAGGAAAAAGAACGGCAGCGATGCGCGCGCCACGTAGAACATGTTCTTGCCGGTGAGGCCCTGCAGCACGAACAGGTTGAAGCCGACCGGCGGCGTGATCTGCGCCATCTCGACCACCAGCACGACGAAGATCCCGAACCACAGCAGGTCGATGCTCGCCGCCTTGATCGAGGGCAACACCACCGACGAGGTGAGCACGACCATCGAGATGCCGTCGATGAAGCAGCCCAGCACGATGTACAGCAGCGTCAGCACGACGATCAGGTGCACGGCGGTGAAGCCCTGGGCGGCGATCCACTCGGCGATGAGGCGCGGCAAGCCGGTGAAGCCCATGGCCACGGTGAGAAAGGCCGCGCCCGCGAGGATGAAGGCGATCATGCACGAGGTCTTCATCGCTCCCATGACGCTGTCGGCGAAGTTCTTCCAGGAAAGCGATCCGGTCACCGCAGCGAGCACGAGCGCGCCGGCGACGCCGATCACCGCCGCCTCGGTCGGCGTCGCCACGCCGGTGTAGATCGAGCCGATAACCGTCGCGATCAGCGCCATCGCGGGGATCAGGTGGCGCGCGGCGTAGAGCTTCTGCGCGAAGCTGGTCATCGACTCGCGCGGCGGCGTGCGCGCGGGATTGAGCAGGGCCCAGGCGGCGATGTAGCCGGAGAACATCAGCATCAACATGATCCCGGGCAGCACGCCGGCGACGAACAGACGCGCGATCGACACGTCGGCCGCGACGCCGTACACGATCATGATGATCGACGGCGGGATGAGCAGCCCGAGCGTGCCCGCGCCGGCGAGCGAGCCGATCGCCATCTTCTCGTCGTAGCCGCGCTTGAGCAGCTCGGGGATCGTGATGCGTCCGATGGTCGCCGCGGTGGCGGCGGACGAGCCCGAGATCGCGGCGAAGATCCCGCAGCCAAAGACGTTGCAGTGCACGAGCCGCCCGGGCAGCGGCGCCATCCAGGGCGCGAGCCCGCGGAACATGTCCTCGGCGATGCGCGTGCGGAACAGGATCTCGCCCATCCAGATGAAGAGCGGCAGCGCGGTGAGCGCCCAGCTGGTGCTCGCGCCCCAGACCGTGGTCGCCATCAGGCTGCCGGCGGGCGAGCTGGTGAACAGCACCATCGCGATCCAGCCCACGCCGAGCAGCGTGAGCGCGATCCACAGGCCCGAGGCAAGCAGCGCCGCCAGCGCCGCGAGCAGCACGAGCGAGACGACCCAGGTCTCCATCGCGCTAGCGCTCGAAGCCGGGGCCGGCGGGCTCGCGCTGCGCCGCCGCCCGGTCGTAGGAGGTCGGCGCGCCGCGCAGCGCGCACACGAGGTCGTCGACTAGCGCGATGAACAGCACCACCAGCCCCGCCGCCATGCCGCTCTGTGGGATCCACAGCGGCACGGCGACCAGCCCCTGCGACACGTCGTTTATCTGGTAGGAGGTGATCGTCATCGCGCAGCTCGACCAGGCGAACACCCCGACCAGGAATACCGCGCAGCCAAGCGAGACGAGCTCGAGCGCGCGGCGCGTGCGGCCGCGCGCGTGCTGCAGCAGGAGCGTCATGCGGATGTGCTCGTTCGCGCGCAGGGTCCAGGCAAGCCCGAGGAACGAGCTCGCCGCCAGGCTGAAGCCGGCGAAGTCGTCGTACGACGAGGCGGGCAGGCCGAGCTCGCGGCCCACGATCTGCAGGCCGGTGAGGACCGCGATCGCCACCAAAAAAAATCCGGCCAGCAGGCCGGATCCGAGATAGAGCAGCTCGAGCGCGCGGCGCATCGGGTCCGCGCGCTTACTTGCCTTCGTAGGCCTTGAGAATCGCCTCGCCCTCGGCGCCCGCCTTTTTGGCCCACTCGTCGGCCATCTGCTTGCCGATCGCGGAGAACTCGGCGGCGAGCTTCGCGGACGGCTTTTCGATCTTGATGCCGTGCGATGCCATCGTCTTCACGTAGTTCTCGTTCTCGGCCTCGCTGGTCTTCCAGCCGCGCGTTTCGGCCGTCCTGGCCGCGTCGAGCACCGCCTTTTGCTCGGCGGCGGGCAGCTTGTGGAACGCCGCCTTGCTCGCGATCACCATGTTCTGCGGCAGGAAGGCCTGCGTGTCGTAGTAGTACTTCAGGTAGTCCCAGGCCTGGGTGTCGACGCCGGTTGCCCCCGAGGTGATCATCGCGTCGACCAGCCCGGTCTTGAACGCCTGCGGGATGTCGGGCACTTGCACGGTGGTCGGCGTCGCCCCGATCAGCTCGGCGAAGCGCGAGGTGGTCGGGCTGTAGGTGCGGAACTTCACGCCCTTCAGGTCGGACAGCGCGTTGATCGGGGTCTTCGTGTAGATCCCCTGCGGCGGCCAGGGCACCGAGTACAGCAGCGTCACGCCCTGCGCGTCGAGCTTCTTCACGAGGTACGGGCGGGCGGCGCTCCACAGCTTGTGCTCCTTGGCGTAGCTGTTGGCGAGGAACGGGTTCGAGTCGAACGCGAACAGGGGCGACTCGTTCGCGAGTACCGAGATCAGCACCTCGCCGATCGGCACCTGGCCGGTTTGCACCGCGCGCTTGATCTCGGGGTGCTTGATTAGGCTGCCGTTCGAGTGCACCGTGATCTCCAGCTTGCCGCCGGTCGCCTTGGCGACGTCGGCCGCGAACTGCACGACGTTCTTGGTGTGGAAGTTGCCGTCGGGGTAGGGCGTGGGCATGTCCCACTTGGTCTGCGCGTGAGCGGTGCCGAACACTGCGGTCGCGGCGAGCGCCGCTGCGAGCCTGGCTGTCATGAGTCCTCCAAGGGAGCGGTGCGAGGTCTTCAGTCCTACAAGAGTGCCGCCACATGATCGGCCAGCGCGAGCGACGCTGTCAATCCGGGCGACTCGATGCCGAACAGGTTCACGAGCCCCGGCACGCCGTGCTCTCGCGGGCCCTGGATCACGAAGTCGGCTGCCGGCTCGCCGGGTCCCGAGATCTTCGGGCGGATGCCCGCGTAGCCGGGCGCGAGCGCGCCGTCCGGAAGCCCCGGCCAGTAGCGCCGGATCGCTGCGTAGAAGCGCGCAGCGCGCTGTGGGTCGACCTGGTAGCCGATCGCGTCCACCCACTCGACGTCCGGGCCGAAGCGCGCCTGGCCGCCGAGGTCGAGCGTGACGTGCACGCCCAGGCCGCCCGGCTCGGGCACCGGGTAGACGAGGTGCGTGAACGGCGAGCGGCGCGTGAGCGAATAGTAGTTCCCCTTGGCGTAGAGCTCGCGCGGCGCGAGCGCACCGGGATAGCCGTCGATCGCGCGCGCCACGCTCGGCGCCTTCAATCCGGCACTGTTGATCAGAAATCTGGTTTCTATTTGGGTCGGCTGATCGCCCCCGACTGAAACGCGGAACCCCGAAGCGCTGACTTCGCCCCTATCCAGCCTGCTCTTCAGCGCAAGCATGGCGCCGTGGTCCTCGGCCTCGCCGAGATACGCCAGCATCAGCGCGTGGCTGTCGATGATCCCGGTCGAGGGAGAGTGGAGCGCGGCGACGCAGCGCAATTCAGGTTCCCATGCGAGCGCCTGCTGCCTGGAAATGAAATCGACGTCGCCGACGCCGTTGGCGCGAGCCTTGTCGCGGATCTTCTGCAACTCGCCGAGCTGGGCCTCGTCGCTGGCGACGATGAGCTTGCCGCAGCGGCGGTGCGGCACGCCGTGCGCGGCGCAATACTCGTACAGCCGCCGCCGCCCTTCGACGCAGGCTCTGGCCTTGAGCGAGCCCTTGGGGTAGTAGATGCCGGCGTGGATCACCTCGGAGTTGCGCGAGCTCGTATGGGTGCCGATCGCGTCTTCGGCCTCCAGCACGACCACCTCGCGCCCGGCGCGCGCCAGCGCGCGCGCAACGGCCAGCCCGACGACGCCGGCGCCGATTACCACCGCCTCGACCGCGTCCATGCCCCTCCCGAAAGCGGAATCATGCACAATTTAACGCCCAGGAAAGGCGTGCTGCCGCTACTATGGGGCGTCCGCTGCGGCTCCGGCGCGCCCATCTGCTTATAATAGCTGGCGTTCCCCTGCCGGATGCGAGGATAAGAACTCTGGCCGCAGCATGAATCAGACCGCGATCTACTCGAAAACCGGCAAGGGCGTACAGGAGGCCACCGGAAAGACCAGCATCCTGTCGCGCGCGGACCGGGCGGTGCTCGCGGCGATCGACGGCAAGACCACCGTCGGCGAACTGAACATCAAGTTCGACAAGATTGCCGAGGCGAATTTCTTCGCCCTGGTCGAGAAGCTCGAGCGCGACGGCTTCGTGCGCGAAGCTTCCGCCGGGGCCGCCACGAAGCCGCCGCCCGCGCGGCCGGCGGCGCCGCCCTCGAACCCGCCTTCGGTGCCGCCCGCCGCGGCCGGCGACGATCTGGACTTCACGCAGATCCTGCCGGCTGCTCCGGCGTCCAGGCCGACCGTCGACCTGGCGGCCAAGGCGCGCGCGGATGCCGAGCGCAAGGCGCAGGAGGACTCGCTCGGATTCAAGGCGCGCGAGGCCGCCGGGGCAAAGGCCAAGGCCGAGGCGGAAGCACGCGCCAAGGCCGCTGCGGCGGCGAAGGCCAAGGCCGAGGCCGAGGCGGAAGCAAAGGCTAGGGCTGAGGCGCATGCCAAGAAGCAGGCGGAGGAACGCGCCAGGGCGGCGCAGCCAAAGCCCGCGCCCGTCGTGCAGCAGAAATCGAAGGAGGAGATAGAGCGCGAGGCGCGCGAGGCGATGGAGCGCGCGCGCAAGGAGGCCGAGGAAAAGGCGAGCCGCGAGGCCGAGGCGCTGCGGCTGAAGATCGAGCAGGAGCGCCGCGCGCTCGAGGAAGCCGACGAAAAGCGGCGCGAGGAAGAGGCCGGCAAGCGCCGCGTGGAGGAAGAGCGCAAGCGCAAGGAGGACGAGGAGCGCCGCGCGCGCGAGGAAGTCGAGCGGCGCAAGGAAGAGGAAGCGCGCAGGCGGCGCGAGGAAGAGGAACGCAAGCGCAGGGAGGAAGAGGACCGCAAGCGCAGGGCGGAAGAGGAACGCCGTGCGCGCGAAGAGGCCGAGCGCCGGCGCAAGGAAGAGGAAGAGCGCAAGCGGCGCGAGGAAGAGGAACGCAAGCGCAGAGAAGCAGAGGAGCGCCGGCGCAAGGAGGAAGAGGAGCGCCGCGCGCGCGAAGAGGCCGAGCGTCGGCGCAAGGAAGAGGAAGAGCGCAAGCGCAAGGAAGAAGAGGAGCGCAAGCGCAAGGAGGAAGAGGAGCGCCGCGCGCGCGAAGAGGCCGAGCGCCGGCGCAAGGAAGAGGAAGAGGCGCGCCGCGTACGCGAAGAGGCCGAGCGCCGTGAGCGCCAGGAAGCCGTGCGCAAGGCGCGCGCGGACGCCGACCGGCGCCGCGACGAGGAGGACCGCAAGCGGCGCGAGGAGGACGAGCGCAGGCGGGGCGAGGACCAGGAGCAGGCCCGCGCCCGGCGCGAGAAGGAAGAGCAGGAGCGGCGCGAGGAGCAGGCGCGCGCCGCGGCCGGCGGCGACAGCTTTGCGAACTCGCTGCTCGCGGACCTGGAGAGCTTCGCGCAGCGCGACGAAGAGCAGCGGCACGTGCGCGAGGCGGCCGAGCGCGAGGAGAAGGAGCGTGCGGTACGCGAAGCGGAGTCGCGCCGCCGCCGCGCCGACGAGGAGCGCACGCGCGAAGCGGCGCTCGTGACCAGCATCCCTCCGGGCGGAGGGGAAGCGCCGTCTCCGGGGCGCACGACGCGCCGCCTGGCCGCGATCGTCGCGGCCGACGTGGTCGGCTACAGCCGCATGATGGGACAGGACGAGGAAGGCACGCTGGCGCGCCTGCGCGCGGTGCTGAACGACATCATCCGGCCGATGGTGACCGAGCACAGCGGGCACATCGTCAAGACCGTCGGCGACGGCCTGCTGATCGAGTTCGCTAGCGTCGTGGCCGCGGTGCGCTGGGCTGCCGAGAGCCAGGAGAAGGTCGCCGAGTCGCAGGCGAGCGCGCCGCGCGACCAGCAGATCGTGTTCCGCATGGGGATCAACCTCGGAGACATCATCTCCGACGAGAACGACGTGTTCGGCGATGGCGTGAACGTCGCCGCGCGCCTCGAGGGGCTCGCCGACAATGGGGGGATCTGCATCTCGAGCACCGTATACGACCAGATTCGCGACAAGGTGCCCTTCAAGTTCCAGGACCTCGGCAATCAGCGCTTCAAGAACATCTCTCGGCCGGTGCACGTGTACCGTTTCAAGGACGAACGCGAGGCCGAGCGCGCCCGCGGGCCGGTGCTGCAGGACGCCGCGGATCTCAAGCCCGCCACCGCCAAGTACCGCGAGCCGGAGCCCGACGAGATCGAGGTAAGCGAAGACGACCTCAGGATGGACGAGGTCAAGCGCGACGAGCAGGCGATGACCAAGGAGGCGCGCAAGGCGGCGCGCGAGCGCGAGAAGGAGGAGAAGCGCAGGCTCAAGGAGGAAAAGCGCAGGCTCAAGGCCGAGCAGGCGCCGATCAAGCCGATCAAGATCCGCCGCCCGCGCAAGTGGGGCAGGACGATCACGCTCACGCTGCTCTTCCTCGTGGTCGGCGCGATCGCCGGCGTGCACTTCGCGCCGGTGCCGGTGGGCGAGTACGAGCGTGCGGCGAGCGCCGCGTTCGGTCAGCCGGTGAAGATCGGCTCTGCGCGCATGTCGCTGCTGCGCGGCCTGGAGATCGTGTTCTCGCGCGTGACGATCGGCGACGCGGTGCAGATCGACAAGCTGCACGCGTACCCGTACATCGAGACGCTGACCGGCGACAGGAAGGCGTTCCACGGCTTCGAGATCGACGGGGCGACGGTACAGCAGGGGCGCCTCGCGGAGCTGCTGTTCGGCAGCATGAAGCTCGGCGCGCTGCGCGTCGGGGACATCAAGGCGACCAAGCTGAGCCTGCAGGGTCCGCTCACCCTGCCGACATTCGACGCCGACGTGAAGATCGCCCAGAGCGGCGCGCTCGCGTCGGTGACGCTGAAGGGCCCGGACAACCTGGTTGCGACGCTCACTCCGCACGGCGGCGCGCTCGGGGTCGAGGTGAACGCCGACCATCTGACGCTGCCGTTCGCTCCGGATGTGGTGCTGTCGCTATTCGGCGCCAAGGGCAGCGCGACGCGCGACGGGCTCGACGTCACGGACTGGAGCGCCGTCGCGCTGGACGGCGACCTGTCCGGCACCGCACGCGTCAGGTGGGGCGCGCAGTGGACCATCGACGGAAAGCTCAAGGTGCGCCGTATCAATGCGGCGGTGTTCGCCCCGGCGCTGCTCTCGGAAGGCCGGGTCGAGCAGGGACAGGGCAGCTACCGCATGAGCGGGCCGAACCCCGCGAAGCTGCACGAGAGCGCGCACATCGAGGGCCATTTCGAAATGAGCAAGGGCTCGCTCGGCAGCATCGACCTGTCACGCGCGATCCAGAGCAACGGCGGCCAGTCGACCGGGCGCACCGTGTTCGCCGAGCTGAGCGCCGACGGCGTGTACGACAAGGGCGCCGTGGAGCTGCGCAACATCAATCTCTCGGCCGGCGCGCTTAGCGCCGCCGCGTCGCTCGAGGTCGCGCCGAGCGGGGCGTTGAGCGCGCGCATCGTCGCCGACATGCGCACCCAGAACCAGACGCTGCGCCAGATCGTGAACGTCGGCGGCACGTTGAAGGAGCCGGTGGTCAAGGACAGCCGCAGGTAGCGCCGCGTCGCCGCGAGGCGGTCTGCTAGAATTCCGCCTTACCGGCTTCGCTCAGATGCCCACGATCATCAAGCTCCGCGGCGCGCGCGCGCTGTCGGAGTTCAGACTCGCAAAGCTCCTTCCCACCCTGCAGCAGGCCTTTCCCGGCGCGCTCCGCGTCGCCGCCGAGCACTGGCACTTCGTCGAAGCGGACGCCGAGCCGGACGCCGCCGGACGCCGGCTGCTCGAGCGCCTGCTCGACTACGGCGCGCCTCCCGAGCCCGCCGCGGCGGGCGCCAGCCTGTTCCTCGTCGTGCCGCGCCTAGGCACTCTGTCGCCGTGGTCGTCGAAGGCGACCGACATCGCGCACGCCTGCGGCCTGGACTGGGTGCGGCGCATCGAGCGGGGAATCGTTTACCACGTCGAAGGCAGGGGGCCGGTGCCGCGCGCCGCACTCGCGGCGCGGCTGCACGACCGCATGACCGAGACCGTGCTCGACGCTCCGGACGACGCCGCGCTGCTGTTCCGCCACGTGCCGCCGCGCCCGCTCGCGCAGGTCCCGCTCGCGGGCCTCGAGGAGGCGAACCGCGAGCTGGGCCTCGCGCTCTCGGCGGACGAGATCGATTACCTGCGCGCGGCCTACGCCCGGCTCGGGCGCGATCCGACCGACGCCGAGCTCACCATGTTCGCGCAGGCGAATTCCGAGCATTGCCGCCACAAGATCTTCAATGCGAGCTGGATCCTCGACGGCGAGCCGCAGGCGCATTCGCTGTTCGCCATGATCCGGCACACGCACGCCGCGCATCCCGCTGGCACCGTGCTCGCGTACTCCGACAACGCGGCGGTGATGCAGGGGCGCGAGGCGCAGCGCTTCTACCCGGACGCCGACGGCGTGTACCGCGCGCACCTCGACCTCACGCACACCGTGATGAAGTGCGAGACGCACAACCACCCCACGGCCATCTCGCCGTTTGCCGGCGCAGCCACCGGCGCCGGCGGCGAGATCCGCGACGAAGGCGCCACCGGCCGCGGCGCGAAACCGAAGGCGGGCCTGGTGGGCTACGCGGTCTCCAACCTGCGCATCCCGGGCGCGCTGGAACCCTGGGAGCGCGACGACCCGGGCAAGCCGAACCGGATCACCTCGGCGCTCGACATCATGCTCGAGGCGCCGATCGGCGCGGCCTCCTTCAACAACGAGTTCGGGCGGCCGAACCTGGCGGGCTATTTCCGCAGCTTCGAGACGCGGGTCGGCGGCGTGCAGCGCGGCTACCACAAGCCGATCATGCTCGCCGGCGGAATCGGCAACATCAACGCTGCGCACACGGCGAAAGCCCCGCTACCCGAGGGCACGCTGCTCGTTCAGCTCGGCGGGCCCGGCATGCTGATCGGCATGGGCGGCGGCGCCGCCTCGTCGATGGGCGCGGGGGCGAACATCGAGGATCTCGACTTCGACTCCGTGCAGCGCGGCAACGCGGAGATTCAGCGCCGCGCGCAGGAGGTGATCAACCGCTGCTGGCAGCTCGGCGCCGCGAATCCGATCCTGTCGATCCACGACGTCGGCGCGGGCGGACTGTCGAACGCGCTGCCCGAGCTTGTGCACACCGCCGGGCGCGGAGCGCGGCTCGAGCTGCGCGCGGCGCCCTCCGAGGACTCGGGCATGTCGCCGCGCGAGATCTGGTGCAACGAAGCGCAGGAGCGCTACGTGCTTGGCGTGGCGCCGCAGGACCTGGAGCGCCTGCGCGCCATCTGCGAGCGCGAGCGCTGCCCGTTCGCGGTGCTCGGCGCGGCCACCGCCGACGGCCGGCTGCGCGTCGCCGACCGCGAGTTCGGCAACACGCCGGTCGACATGCCGCTCGACACCGTGCTCGGCAAGCCGCCGCGCATGCTGCGCGACGTGCGGCGCCTGGCCCGCCCGCTCGAGCCCTTCGCGCTCGCCGGCATCGAGCTGAAGGAGGCCGTATACCGCGTGCTGCGCCATCCCGCGGTGGCCGACAAGACTTTCCTCGTCACGATCGGAGATCGCACGGTCGGCGGGCTGTGCGCGCGCGATCCGATGGTCGGACCGTGGCAGGTTCCGGTCGCCGACTGCGCCGTGACGCTGCTCGACTACGACGGCTACGCGGGCGAGGCCTTTGCGCTCGGCGAGCGCGCGCCGCTCGCGCTCATCGACGCGCCCGCCTCGGGCCGCATGGCGGTCGCCGAGGCGCTCACCAACATCGCGGCGGCGCGCATCGGCGACCTGGGCCGCGTCAAGCTCTCGGCGAACTGGATGGCGGCCGCCGGCTACCCGGGCGAGGACGCGGCGCTCTTCGACACGGTGCGCGCGGTGGCGCTGGAGTTCTGCCCAGCGCTCGGCGTGTCGATCCCCGTGGGCAAGGATTCGCTGTCGATGCGCACGGCCTGGGGCGACAAGGAGGTGGTCGCGCCGCTGTCGCTCGTCGTGACGGCGTTCGCGCCCGTCGAGGACGCGCGCGCGACCCTTACGCCGCGCCTGCGCACCGACTGCGGCGACACCGAGCTGCTGCTCGTCGACCTCGGCCGCGGTCGCAACCGGCTCGGCGGCTCGATCCTGGCACAGGTCTACGGGCGCTTCGGCGACGAGTGCCCGGACGCGGACGACGCGGCGCTGGTGAAGCGACTGTTCCTGGCGGTCCAGACGCTTTCTGCGCAGGGACTCCTGCTCGCCTACCACGACCGCTCCGACGGCGGGCTGTTCGCCGCGGCCTGCGAGATGGCCTTTGCCGGGCACTGCGGCCTGACGCTGAACCTGGACGCGATCGCCTTCGACTCGGCCGCCGACGACGTGGACGCCTTCAAGCGCGACAGCGACAGGCAGCTCGCCGGGCGCAGCCGGGACCTGGCGCTCGCCGCGCTGTTCGCCGAGGAGCTGGGCGCGCTGGTGCAGATCCGCAGCGCCGATCGCACGCGCGTCATGGACACGCTGCGCGGCGCGGGGCTGGGCGATTGCGCGCACCCGATCGGCCAGCCGAACGCGCGCGACGAGCTGCGCGTGACGAGGAACGGCAAGCCGCTGCTCGCCGAGAAGCGCGTCGAGCTGCAGCGCGCCTGGAGCGAAGTCAGCCACCGCATGCAGGCGCTGCGCGACAACCCGGAGTGCGCGCACGAGGAGCACGCGCGCGTCCTGGACGCGGGCGACCCGGGCCTGTCGGTTGCGCTGAGCTTCGACTCGAAGGAGGTGTTCGTCGCCGGCGGCGCGCGTCCGCGCGTCGCCGTGCTGCGCGAGCAGGGCGTCAACAGCCAGACCGAGATGGCCGCGGCCTTCACGCGCGCCGGCTTCGAGGCGGTCGACGTGCACATGTCCGACGTGCTCGCCGGCCGCGCGCGCCTCGCGGGCTTCAAGGGCTTCGTCGCCTGCGGGGGTTTCTCGTACGGCGACGTGCTCGGCGCCGGGCAGGGCTGGGCGAAGTCGATCCTGTTCCACGCTGCGGCGCGGCGCGAGTTCGAGGCTTTCTTCGCGCGCCCGGACAGCTTCGCGCTCGGCGTGTGCAATGGCTGCCAGATGATGGCGGCGCTCAAGGAGCTGATCCCGGGCGCCGCGCACTGGCCGGCTTTCCTGCGCAACCGCTCCGAGCAGTTCGAGGGGCGCTTCGCGCTGGTCGAGGTCGTCGACAGCGCTTCGATCCTGTTTCGCGGCATGGCGGGCAGCCGCGTGCCGATCGCGGTGGCGCACGGCGAGGGGCGTGCGGCGTTCGCTGCCGCGGAGGACGCCGGCAAGGCGCTCGTCACCCTGCGCTTCGTCGACCACCGCGGCGCGCCGACCGAGCTCTACCCCTACAACCCGAACGGCTCGCCCGGCGGGATCACCGGCCTCACCACGGCGGACGGGCGCTTCAACATCGTCATGCCGCACCCGGAGCGCGTGTTCCGCAGCGTGCAGATGTCCTGGGCGCCGGACGGCGCACCCGAGGACTCGCCGTGGATGCGCTTGTTCTACAACGCGCGGCGCTGGATCGGGTGAAGCTCGACGCGCCGTTCTACACGGAGGAAGAGCTCGACGCCCTCGAGCGCGCGGACCCGCGCGCGGCGCTGCGCATCGCGCGTGAGCAGGCCCAGCTGAAGAAACAGCTTGACCAAGCAGTTCCGGCCGGGGCGCGCATGCCGGGCGAGAACGAAGTTCGCGAAGCCCTAAATGAGGCAAGACAAATCATGATGCGCGACGGCGGCGACCTGGAGTTCGTCTCGCTCGCGGAGGGCGTGCTCACGGTGCGCCTGAAGGGCGCCTGCGCGGGCTGCCCGCGCTCGGCGCTCGACCTCAAGAACGTGGTCGAGGCGCTCGTCAGGAGGCGCTTTCCGGCGATCGCGCGCGTCGCGAGCCTGCGCTAGAACGGGATGTCGAAGATCGCCTTGACGGTCCAGCGGTCGGCGGCGTCGGTCAGGCCGCGGCCGATGCCGAAGTTGAGCCCGATCGGCCTCTCGGTGTCCAGCGCGATGAACAGCGTGTGCGCCTGCTGGGCGTACGGCAGCGTCTGGCCGAGGGGCCCAAGCTCCGCGTAGTACTCGAAGCCGAGCGCGACGTCGGGCGTCACGTTGCGCGCCAGCTTGAAGGCGGGCGAGAAATCCGGCCGCCAGCCGCGATCCGGGCCCCCGAGCGCGAAGTCGACCACCGGATTGACCGCCGCCAGCCAGCGCGGGTCGCGCCAGCCGAGGATCGGCCGCACTTCGAGCGCCGGGTGCGACTCCTCGAACTTGGTCTTCACGAACGACAGCTCCTCGTTGGTGCCGGCGAACCCGCCGCTGCCGCCTTCGGCCGGCCGTAGCGGCACCCACTTGAGCCGGAAGCGCGGGCCGGCGAAATAGCTGCTGCCGGCGCCGCTGTGCAGGAAGGGCAGGTACACCCCGGCATCCCAGTTCGGCGCGAGGCCGAGCGAAATCTCGGGCGTGACGCGCAGGCCGTGATCGGGCGGCACCTCGCCCGGATAGTCCGGCGTCGAGCGGCCGCTCGGCGTGGTGTTCACGTGCAGCTCGACGCCCGACTCGCCCGGCGCGCGCAGGTCGTCGACGTAGACCTGGATCTCGTCCGGCAGCGCGGCTCGCGCGGTCGGCGTGCCAGGCGCGAGCGACAGGAGCGCAGGCAGGAACAAGTGAGCGAGGCGGCGCATCGCGGTTATGTTACTTTCTCCAGCGTCGCATGCCGCACGATCACGCTCATCCGCACGTTCACCACGCTCCGCACGCGAGACGCAGCGCGGCGGGCCGGCTCGGGCTGGCGGTCGCGCTCACGCTCGGCTACGCGATCGTCGAGGCGGCGGGCGGCTGGTGGGCCGGATCGCTCGCGCTGCTCGCGGACGCCGGTCACATGGTGACCGACGGGGCGTCGCTCGCGCTCGCCGCGCTCGCCGCGTGGGCGGCGCGTCGTCCGGTGTCGGAGCGCCACTCCTTCGGCCTGGGGCGCACGGAGATGTTCGCCGCGCTCGCCAACAGCGTGGTGATGCTCGCGATCGTCGCTCTGCTTGCGTTCGAGGCTTACGCGCGCCTGGCGAGCCCGCAGCCGGTGCGCGGTCTGGAGGTCAGCGCGGTGGCGGCGGTCGGGCTGGCGCTCAACCTTTACGTCGCGCGTCTGCTCGCGCGCGACGCGCACAACCTGAACACGCGCGCGGCGCTGCTGCACGTCATGGGCGACCTGCTCGGCTCGGTCGCGGCGCTCGCCTCGGGCCTCGTGATCGCGGCCACGGGCTGGACCACGATCGATCCGCTCGCGACCTTCGTCATCTGCGTGCTGCTGGTCGCCTCGAGCGTCAAGCTCCTGCGCGAGGCGGTGCACGGGCTGATGGAGGGCGTGCCGCCCGGCGTCTCGCTCAAGGAAGTGGGCGAGGCGCTCGCCGCGGTGCCGGGCGTTGTCTCGGTGCACGACCTGCACGTGTGGATGCTCTCCGGCGAGCGGCTGTCGCTTTCGGCGCACGTGGTCGTCGCCGACCTCGCGCGCTGGGAGGACACGCTCGCCGAGCTGCAGCGCGTGGCCGAGGAGCGCTTCCGCGTCGACCACGTCACGCTGCAGCCGGAGCCGGCGCAGCGCGTCCTGCGGCGCATCGACGCGCCGCGCTAGCGCGCGCTCAGGCGGCCTTCGCGACCGAAGGCAGCCCGGCGAGCGCCATCGCGAGCTCCGCCTCGTCGTAATGCTGGTCGACGAGCTTGCCGGAGAAGTAGTCCATGTAGGCCTGCATGTCGAAGTGCCCGTGGCCGCACAGGTTGAACAGGATCGTCTGCGAGCGGCCTTCGGCCTTGCAGCGCAGCGCTTCGTCGATCGCGCCCTTCACCGCGTGGTTCGCCTCCGGCGCCGGCAGGATCCCTTCTGCGCGCGCGAACTGCACGCCGGCGGCGAACACTTCCTTCTGGTGATAGGCCTTCGCCTCGAGCAGCCCGAGCTCCTTGCAGTGCGACACGAGCGGCGCCATGCCGTGATAGCGCAGGCCCCCGGCGTGGAATCCCGGCGGCGTGAAGGTCGAGCCCAGCGTGTGCATCTTGACCAGCGGCGTCAGGTGCCCCGTGTCGCCGAAGTCGTAGGCGTATCTTCCGCGCGTCAGGCTCGGGCAGGCCGCCGGCTCGATCGCCACGATGCGGCGCTTCCTGCCGCCGCGCAGCTGCGCGCCGAGGAACGGGAACACGAGTCCGGCGAAGTTGGAGCCCCCGCCGGTGCAGCCGACCAGCACGTCGGCGTCGTCGCCCGCCATCTCGAGCTGCGCCATCGCCTCCTGCCCGACCACCGTCTGGTGCATGAGCACGTGGTTGAGCACCGAGCCGAGCGCGTACTTGGTGTCGTCGTGCGTGGCGGCGACTTCCACCGCCTCGGAGATCGCGATGCCGAGGCTGCCCGGGTGGTCCTTCGCCTTCTCCAGGATCGCGCGCCCGGACTGCGTCTCGGGCGAAGGCGAGGGGATGCAGCTCGCGCCGTAGGTCTCCATGAGCGCGCGGCGGTAGGGCTTTTGGTTGTAGGACACGCGCACCATGAACACCTTGATCTCGATGCCGAACAGCGCACCCGCGAAGGCGAGCGACGAGCCCCATTGGCCGGCGCCGGTCTCGGTGGTGATCTTCTTGACCCCGGCCTGCTTGTTGTAGAACGCCTGCGCCACGGCGGTGTTCGGCTTGTGGCTGCCGGCGGGCGAGACGCCCTCGTACTTGTAGTAGATCTTGGCCGGCGTCTGC
>DATGDH010000113.1:0-2072 GCA_035310985.1 Burkholderiales bacterium | reverse complement strand
TCGATGTCGATCTGGCCCCAGGCGCGGATCAGCAGCTCGTCGCCCGGGCCGATGACGTAGTCGGGCGTGACCGGCACGTTTTCGACCGGCGCGAAGGTCGAGGGCGCGCCCTGGAAGAGGTTGTAGCCGAACAGCGGCAGCGTCTGCCCGGTGGAGCGGGCGATGAATTCCTGGAATTCGTTCTTCTCGGGAACCGGCTGCTGCGCGGGGGCCGGCGCGAGGGAGGGTGCCGAAAGCGCCTCGCGCGGCTGCGCCGGAACGAACTGCGGGCGCTGGCCCGGCACCTGAACGTAGCCCGCTGCGGGCGCCTGGGCTGGAACGTTGTTGGTGATGACCGGGGTCTGCACCGGCGGCTGAACTTCGTAAGGCGCCGCCTGCGTTGCGGCCGGATTCGGGTACACGCCGTACTGGTAGGGCTGGGTCTGCGCAATCGCCGGCGCGGCCGGCATGACCAGCGCGGCGATCAGCAGCAGATGAAGGAATTTACTCGCCAGCCGCACGTGTTGCGTCTCCCTTCCGTCGAATTTCCCGCACCGAGGTTGTTGTTGCCGCGCCGCTCGGGGTAACGGAATCCTGACGGACGACTGGCGGGTGTTGCGACGATTCTAGCCGAACTGCTCGCGCTTACGGGAGAGGGAACAACGTAATGGGGTCTGTCCCTATTTGAGCGCGAGACGGTTCTCGACGAACGCCAACAGCTCGTCCACGCAGGCCTGCACGGTCCTTTCCCCGCTGCGAATTTCCAGCTCAGGCGCGAGCGGCGCCTCGTAGGGTGCCGAGATGCCGGTGAATTCCTTCACTTCGCCCGCGCGCGCGCGGCGGTAAAGGCCCTTGGTGTCGCGCCCCTCGCACACCTCGAGCGGCGCGTTGATGAAGACCTCGTTGAAGTATTTCGGGTGGCGCGCGCGGATGCGCTCGCGGTCCGCCCTGTACGGAGAGATAAACGCGGTGATGACCACGAAGCCCGCCTCGGCGAAGAGCGCCGCGACCTCGCCGATGCGGCGGATGTTCTCGGCGCGGTCCCCGGGCGAGAAGCCGAGGTCGCCCGACAGGCCCTGGCGCACGTTGTCGCCGTCGAGCGTGTAGACCTGGTAGCGCTCGGCGAACAGGGCGCGCTCGAGCTCGATCGCGAGCGTGCTCTTGCCCGCGCCCGAGAGGCCCGTGAACCACAGGATCCCGCCGCGGTGGCGGTTGGCCTTGACGCGGTCCTCTTCGGTGACGCGGTGGGCGACGGTGAAGACGTTTTCGGATTTCGGCGGCATGGTGGTGAAAATAGGGTCAGACATCATTTTCGTCAAATTCCCCGAGGGGGATGGTTCGAGCCCGCCTAAAGAAGCTGCGACAGGTCCTCGCGCCCGAGATCGCAGTCGCGGAGAATCTTCGATAGGAGCCCGGGCCCAATTGTTTCGCCCGAGTGCACGGGTACTACTGTGGTTCGCCCGTCGCGGTGACGAGCTCTTTGCCGGTCACGCCGGGCAGCGCCGTCATGTCTCGACGGTCACCCTCTGCAGACCCACAAAATCGAGGTTCTCGGTCGATTGCCCCTGAACTTCGAGGCAAAGCTCGATGGCCTCGCGAATACGCGCCATGAGTTCGTCCAGGGACTTCGCCTGCGTGTGGCACCCGGGCAGCGCCGGCACCGACGCGACGAAATTCCCTTCCGAATCACGCTCTACCACTACATCGAATTGACGCGTCATGCCGGAGCCTCCGGGGTTCATTCTACCCTTGGCTCCGCGAACCAGGCTTGCGAAGCATGCGGGCCGGGCCCGGTTCAATCGGGGTAGCCCTGCGGATTCTGCGACTGCCAGCGCCAGGCGTCGCGGCACATGTCGTCGATGCCGAGCTTCGCCTTCCAGCCGAGCTCGCGCGCGGCGAGCGCGGGGTCGGCGAAGCAGCTCGCGACGTCGCCGGGGCGGCGCGCGACGATCTCGTACGGTACGCGCGTGCCGCTCGCGCGCTCGAAGGCCTTGACCGCCTCGAGCACCGAGAAGCCGCGGCCGGTGCCGAGGTTGGCGGTGAGGTTGCGCTTGCGCTTCTCGAGGTACTCGAGCGCCGCCAGGTGGCCGGCG
>DATGDH010000112.1:0-1783 GCA_035310985.1 Burkholderiales bacterium | reverse complement strand
CTCCTCCGCCGACCAGTGCTCCTCACCCACCTGCGCCTCGCGACGAACCAGATCCTTGTTAACGGCCGAGAACCTCGGAGGCGACTCCTTGACGGTCCTGCGACGATTCGATTCGAGGGGCGGTGTTCGGACTGGGCAGTCGCGGATGCTTCGGGTGTGGCGATGTGGACCACCGGCGTCGCGCGACCCGCTCATGGCTCCCCACGCCGGGGCCTCGACCCTGCCGCGGACGCGGCTGCGGTGCGCCGGCTGGTCGACGAGGTCGTCGCCGACTACGACGAGCGCAGCGTGGGCGGGCGGCTTCCCGTGCTGCCCGACACAGGCACCGCTGCGCGCGCCGTCTTCGACGCGGTCGCCGGATTCGGTCCGCTGCAGCAATACCTCGACGATCGCACGGTCGACGAGATCTGGATCAACGAGCCGGGTCGCGTGTTCGTCGCGCGGCGCGGCCGCAGCGAGCTGACGACGACGATCCTCACCGAGCCGCAGGTGCGCGACCTGGTCGAGAAGATGCTCAAGACATCCGGCCGTCGCGTCGACCTGTCCAGCCCGTTCGTCGACGCCATGCTGCCCGACGGCAGCCGGCTGCACGTCGTGATCCCCGACATCACTCGCCGGCACTGGGCGGTGAACATTTCGCAAGTTCGTGCTGCCCGCGAACTCGCTCGACGAGCTCGTCGCCCTGGGCACCCTCACCGCGCAGGCGGCGCGGTTCCTCGACGCGGCCGTCGCGGCCGGCTTGAACATCCTGGTCGCCGGCGGCACGCAGGCGGGCAAGACCACACTGCTCAGCTGTCTGACCCTGATTTTGCAGCCCGGTTCGTCGTCGGCCCGATTCCTTGATCCTTTCTGCGTTTGGTGAGCGCCCGGACCGCCGTATTTCGCGTTCACGTGGTCGGAACGAGGGCACCAGCGGCCCAGGTGGGTTCGGTGGCTTGCCGGTCCGCCGGTTGAGGGCGCGCGGGATCGCGGGTCGGCGCGGAGGGGACAGACGATGGGCAGGTGTCAGCCGAAGGCGGGCAACGCCCGGATGCGGTCCAGCGCGGCGACGAACGCCTCCAGGTGCGGGTAGGCCGCGGCGAAGCGCAGGTGCAGCCGCCGGCCGGTGCGGATCAACCGGGCGGCGACGTTGAGGAACGCCAGCCGCAGCCGTTTGCCGCGGGCGCGGCGAAACGTTCGGGGCAGCGCGAGGGTCCGCAGCCACAGCCCGACGTTGTGCGCGAGCGCGGCGGCCTGCCAGTACAGCCAGTTGCCGAAGAACGCCTGCACCGGGGCGTGGCTCATCCCGAAGTCGTGCTTGAGCGCGCGGATGGTGTCCTCCGGGATCCCGCCGCGCAGCCGGTGGTGCGCCTCGACCTCGGCGGCGCTCATCCGCTCGGCAGAGACGTTGGTGACGACGGCGTGCAGCCGCCAGCCGTCGAGGTCGTCGAAGGCGAGCTGCTCCCCGGCGGCCTTGGGCTGACGGCGCACGATCAGCCGCAGGCTGCGGCCGAGCAGCGTGGCGCGGGTCTCGGCGATCTCGCTGCCGCGGTCGGTCTCCGCGCCCAGCGCCGGCGTCCCCACCGTGGCCGGGTCGGTGGCCAGCGCGTGCACCACCCCGGTCACCGTGGAGTATCCCCGCGCGGTGACCGAGAAGTCGGCGTCGTGCCGCTCCGCCGCCGCGAGCACCTGGTCGGAGTAGCCGGCCGAGTCGACCCGAATCCACAGCCGGTACCGCTTTCGGGCCGGGGACGGCACCGCGCGCACGCACTCGTCGAGGAACGAGCCCATCGCCCGCCCGTCG
>DATGDH010000111.1:0-17048 GCA_035310985.1 Burkholderiales bacterium | reverse complement strand
GCACCACCGACCAGTTCTTCGACGAGGCGCAATGGGAGAGCTACCGCAAGCTCGGACTGGAGATCGGCACGCTCATCTTCCGCAAGCACGGCGCGCAGCTCATCGAGCGGCTGCGCGAGGGGGAGGCCGGGCTCTGAGCCGAGCGGGGATTCCGGCCTTGTCGTTCGGCTCCCCTGCGCATAGACTATGCGCATCATCGTGCGCACAAACAGCCCATGCCCGCCCCCGCTGCCACCCGCCGGCGCAAGAAACCCGCCAACCTGAGCGTGGACGAGCGCCTGCTCGAGCGCGCGAGGCAATTGAAGCTAAACCTGTCCCAGGTGCTCGGGGCCGGCCTGGAAGAGGCGATCCGGCGCGAGGAAGGCACACGGTGGCTGGCGCGCAACCGCGCCGCGCTCGACGCGTACAACGAGCACGTGGAGAAGCACGGCGTGTTCAGCGACGGGTTGCGCTCGTTCTGATGGCGCAGTTCGACGTCTACCGCAATCCCAATCCGGTCAGCCGCACGCGCATCCCGTATCTGCTCGACGTGCAATCCGGCCTGCTCGATTCGATCGCGACGCGCGTCGTCGTACCCTTGTGCAAGCCGGAGGTGCTGTCCGGCAAGCCTGCCGAGCGGCTCAACCCGGCGCTGCAGGTCGAGGGCCGCAAGCTCTACCTGCTAACCCCCGAGCTCGCCGGCGTGCCGCACAAGATCCTGGGCGAGCCGGTCGCGAATCTGGCGGCCGAGCGCCGCGCGATCATCGAAGCGCTCGACCTGCTGTTCACCGGAATCTGAGGGCGCCAACCGGAGAATCCGAGCCTGGCCCCTTGTTCCTTTCTTCTTCTTCAGAACTCGATGGGCGGGCCGCTCCACGAATCGTCGCGCGGCCGGGCGCGCGCGAGCGCTTCGGCCGCCTCGCACCAGCCCTCGCACGCGTTGCGCCCGGGACGGCGGCGCCAGGCATTCAGCAGCCCCTTGCACTTGGCATAGAAGCGGAAGAATCGCAGCACCCTGCGGCGCTCCTCGCGGCTCGGACGGCGCGCACTGCAGACCAGCTTGTCGTCGCTCATGCCGCGGTCGGTGAGGATCACCGCGCCCCACGCCTTGACCCGCACCCGGGCGCCGATCGGCAGCCGGGGCCCGAGCACCAGGGCATCGAGCAGGTCGCCTTCCCCGCCCACGAGGCTCGGCACCGAGCCGTAGTTGTAGGGGCACGGCAGCGGCGAGACAAAATCGATGCGGCCGGTCGAACCGCGCTTGAGGAAACTGCCGCGCGGCACCTCGATCACGACTTCGACTTCCGGGGGACCATCCATCCGCAGTGAAATCGAGCTTGGCCCCCTTCTAGAGGACCCGCTCGCCGTACTTCGCGATCGCCTTCTCCGAGAGCTTGAGGCCGAGGCCGGGCGTCTGGTTGAGCGTCAGCCACCCGTGCGCGATCTTCGGCGGGTTCTCGAAGAGCTCGGCCTGCAGGGGATCGCGCTCGGGGTCGGTGAACGACTCGACGATCTCGCCCGCGGGCGTGGCGGCGACGATGTGGCAGTGGATGAAGCAGTCGTGGTGCGGCGCGACCTTGACGTGGTTGAGCTCGCACAGCGCCGAGAGCTTGCGCCCTTCCGTGAAGCCGCCCGACATGGTGCAGTCGAACTGCAGGATCGCGATCGCCTGCTCTTCCAGCAGCGCGCGGCAGCCCCAGCTCGTCAGCTCGCTCTCGCCCGCCGAGAGCGGGATGCGCGTGTGCTTCGCGAGGAGCTTCAATTCCCTGCGGTCGTCGTGCCAGCGCACCGGCTCCTCGAGCCAGCGCGGCTTCAACGGCTCGAGCAGGCGCGCGCCCTCGATCGCTGTGGCGAGATCCCAGCCGCGGTTCACGTCGATCATGAGGTCCGCGTCCCAGCCGATCACCTCGCGCACCACATCCAGGCGCGCAATGTCTTCTTTGAGCGGCAGCCCTCCGACCTTCGCCTTGAAGCCGCGGTGGCCCTGGGCCTTCAGCATCTGCATCTCGTCGCGCAATTCGCTCATGCCCTTGCCTTCGCGGTAGTAGGCGCAGGTGACGTAGGCCGGCACCTTGTCGCGGTAGCCGCCGAACAGGCGGTACAAGGGCAGCTTCGCCGCCTTGCCGACCACGTCCCAGCAGGCGATGTCGACCGCCGCGGCGATGCGCACGAGCGCCTCGCGCGTCCAGCCCTTTTCGTGCGCGAGGCGCATCGAGGTGAGCGCGAAGAGCTTCTGGAAGATCCGCTCGGGGGCGAGCGGGTCTTCGCCCACCACCTGCTCGGCGATGCCGCTCTTGAAGGCCTTCACCGGCGCCTCGATCGGCGTGTAGCTCGTGGCGATGCCGAAGCCTTCGATCCCCTCGTCGGTGTGCAGGCGCACGAGGATCTCGTTCGCGCGCGGCACGATGAAGTTGCTGACCCAGTGCGCCGCGCCCTTGTCCGGGGCGCGCAGGATGAACGCTTCGAGGCGGGTGATCTTCATGGTCTTCTTTCTCAGGCCTGGCCGCGCGCGCGCCGCTCGAGCGGCAGGAGCGCGTGGTAGGTGAACTCGTGCACCGGCGTGTCGACGCCGCACTCGGCGCCGAAGCGCACCATGGCGCCGTTCCAGGCGTCGAGCTCGGAGGGCTTGCCCGCCATCAGGTCGCGCTGCATCGACGCGGTCGCGCCCTCGGGCATCGCGTCGTAGAACTGCCACAGCCCGGTCTTGAAGGATTCGAAGAGCGCGTGCCCGCGGCACAGGCCCACCGCGATCCCCTCGTCCATCGCGCGGTCGATGAGCTTGCGCGTCTCGGGCTGCTTCCTCAGCACGCCCATCGGGCTGCGCGCGAGCGCGCCCAGGCCGGCCCAGGAGGTGACGGTGACGAGCTTCTTCCAGAGTTCCGTGCGGATGTCCTCGCTCACCTTCGCCTCGACCCCTGCCTTGGCGAACGCGGCGCGCAGAGCCTCGGCGCGCTTCGACGCGCCGCCCGCGAGCTCGCCGATCTCGACGTACGCGCCGGGGTTGAAGTGGCGCACCACGCCTGGCGACTCGAGCAGGCAGAAAACCTTTGAGAGGCCGCCGAGCACGCGCTCTTTCCCGAGCTCCGCGACGAGCTGGTCGGGCGCCTCGACCCCGTTCAGGAACGGCACCACCATCGTCTGCGACCCGACGAGCGGGCGCATTGCGCGCGCGGCATCCGGGAGCTGCCAGGTCTTCACGCCGACGAGCACCGCGTCCGCGACCCCGAGCTCGGCCGGTTCGCTGCAAGCGCGCGGCTTCTCGAGCCGCAGGTCGCCAAGCGGGCTGAACACCTGGAGGCCCTTGGTTCGCAGCGCCTCGAGCTGCGCGCCGCGCGCGACGAAGCCCACCTCGTGGCCGGCGGCGGCGAGCCGCGCGCCGTAGAACGCGCCGAGGCCCCCGGCGCCGAAGATCGCGAATCGCATGTCAGGCGGGACTTTACCTCAGACCTAAATGAGATCTGTCCCTGTTTTGACTCTTTCTTCCTCCCGGAAGCGGGACTGGATCGCCTCGACCTCGACCCGGCTGGCGACGAGCACATCGACGCAGTCGGCGTCGAACTGCCGGCCGGCGTGCGCCTTGAGGTAGGCGAACGCGCGCTCGTTCGGCCAGGCGCGCTTGTACGGCCGGTCGGTGGTGAGCGCATCGAACACGTCGGCCACCTTGGTGATGCGCGCCTCGATGGGGATCGCTTCGCCCGTGAGCCCGAGCGGATAGCCGCTGCCGTCGGGGCTCTCGTGGTGGCAGCCGATGATGTTCCTGAGCATGCCGATGTGCGCGATCGCTCCCAGGCCGAACTCGCGGATCATGACCTCGGCCATCTCCAGGCCCTTGGCGACGTGCTCGCGCATCTGCTTGCGCTCCTCGGCGGTGAGCGGGCCCTCCTTGAGCAGCACCGCGTCCGAGATGCCGACCTTGCCCACGTCGTGCAACGGCGACAGGTCGCGGATCAGCTCGACCTGCTCGTCGCTCAGCCCGTGGCGCTCGGCGAGCGCGAGCGCCATCAGGTGCGCGAAGCGCGCCATGCGCTCCAGGTGCGCCCCGGTCTCCTCGTCGCGCTGGCGGCTGAACTCGCGCGCGGTCTTCGCCGCTGCGGCGAGCGTGCGCAACGGCTCGAGCGCGTGCAGCACGAGCAGCCGGATCATCTCCGAGTAGATCCACAGCCTGCGCTCCACATCGGGGGTGAAGAACGCGGGGTCGGTGGAGTCGTAGAACAGGAACCCGTACAGATGGCCGTCGTCGCGGATCGGCAGCGTGTAGCTCGCGCGCACGCCCGTCGCGAGCAGCCTGCGCGCGGCGGCGCTGCGCGGCTCGGCGCCGCCGGAGTAGACCAGGACCCTCGGCCGCCCGCTCGCCGCCGCCTCGGCGAGCGAGGGATAGTCGGCGAGCTTCGCGTCGAAGTGCTCGAGCGGCGTGCTGCCGACGGTCGAGTGCACGTAGGTGGTGAGGTGGTCGGTGTCCTCGTCGTATACGGCCACCGCGACGCGCTCGAGGTCCTCGAGCTCCTCGCGCAGGCGCGCGTGAATTTCCGCGAGCTTGCGTCCGATCCTTTCGCGGCGGTCACGCATGCAGGTTGGACTGTAGCGCGCGCGCCGCGTTCGCTGCAACCGCACGGCGCGCGGGGGTATCATGCGGCCGATGCCGCAGCAACCGTATTCCCTGACACGCGGCCTCGCCGGCCTCGGCGGCGCGCTGATCGAGGAGCCGGCGAGCTGGCTGCGCGTGCTGCGCTTCGCCGCGGTCGCGCTGGTGATCGCGGCGAGCCCCTCGGCCTGGGACCGCACGATGCGCCGCGCGACGGCGGAGCAGATCCACTTCTCCGCCTGGCAGCCGCTGCCCGGCTTCGCGCTCGTAGTGTCGCTCCTCGGCTACGTGCTGATCCGTATCGTCGAGTCGACCGCGCACGCTTACGGCCTCTCGCAGTACGCGCTCGGGCTCTCGACGCGCGTGCTGCTGCTCGAGCTGATTCCGCTCCTGGCCGCGCTGTTCGTCGCGCTGCGCTCGGGCGCGGCGATCAGCACCGAGGTGGCGCTCAGGCACATCCGCGGCGACTTCGAGACGCTCGTGCGCGCCGGGCAGGACCCGCTGCGCCACGACCTGGTGCCGCGCGCGATCGGCGCGGTGGTCGCGGTGCTCGCGCTCGCGTGGCTGAGCTCCGCGCTCGCGCTCGTCATCGCCTACGTCGCGCTGTACGGCTTCTCGCCCTGGGCGCTCGACGGCTTCGTGCGCATTACCGGGCAGGTGTTCGGACCGGTGGCGATGGCGGGCTACGCCCTGAAGACGCTGCTGTTCGGCGCCGCGGTAGCCTCGATTCCCATCACCGCCGCGCTCGGCGTACCGCGCCAGACGGAGATGGCGCCGATTGCGGTGCTGCGCGGCATGGTGCGCCTGGGCATCGCGCTCGCGGTGATCGAGGGCGGCTTCCTCGCGGTGCTGTACGCATAGGCCATGGCCGAGAGCTTCCCGCAGGCGCCGCGCCACGTCGAGCTGAAAGCGCTCGCGCTGCTCGCGCTGGTGGTACTGCTCGTCGCCGGCTTCGCGCTCTATGTGCTCTATTCGCGCGGGGCCTTCGAGGAGACGCAGCAGCTGTATCTGATGGCCGACAACTCCGAGGGCGTGAGCGTCGGCGCCGACCTCACCTTCTCGGGCTTTCCGGTCGGGCGCGTGCAGCGGATCGAGCTCGCGCAGAACGGCCAGGCGCGCATCGTGATCGACGTGCCGCAGAAGGACACGCGCTGGCTGAGATCGACGACGGTATTCACGCTCGAGCGCGGCCTGGTGGGCAGCGCGCGCCTGCGCGCCTTCACCGGCAACCTCGACGATCCGCCGCTGCCCGACGGCGCGGTGCGGCCGGTGCTGCGCGGCGACACCACCGACGAGATGCCGGCGCTGATCGCGAGCCTGAAGCGCGTGCTCGACAACCTCGACCGCATGACCGGGCGCGACTCGGACCTCAACACGAGCCTCGCCGCGATGCGCACGATGGCTGAGCGCCTCGGCGGGCGCTACGGCGCACTCACCGCGCTGCTCGGCAGCGAGGAAGAGGCGAAGAAGGTCGTCGCCGCGATCGACCGCGCGAACACGCTGCTCGGCTCGCTCGACGAGCTCTCCAAGAAGGCCGGGCACACGCTCGACCAGGCCGACGCGCGCGTGTTCGGCGCGGGCGGCGTGGTCGACGAAACGCAGAAGGCGGTCGCGCAGCTGAACGCGGCGCTCGCGGATGCGCGCGACACGCTGAAGAAGGCCGACGCGGTGCTCGCCGAGGCGCAGAAGACCGCCGCCAATACGAGCGCCGCAACCGAGGACCTCGGCGCGCTGCGCGCGCAGATCGAGGCGAGCCTGAGGAAGCTCTCCGCGCTCATCGACGAGGTGAACCGCAAGTGGCCGTTCCAGCGCGACACCGGGGTGAACCTGCCGTGAAGCGGCTCGCCGCGCTCGCTGTCCTGCTCGCCGCGGCCTGCGCCGGCGGTCCGCCGCCGCCCGACTGGCAGCTCGAGGCGCACGGCGCGCTGGAGGCCTACAAGGCCGCGTACCTGAGGGGCGACGCGAAGAGCGCGGCGAGCGAGTTCGCGCGCGCGCGCCACGAGCTCGCCGCCACCGGGCGCGCCGAGCTGGTGGCGAAGGCCGAGCTCACGCGCTGCGCGCTCGAGACCGCGAGCCTCGAGTTCGGCGACTGCCCCGGCTTCGCGCCGCTCGCCGCCGACGCGGGGCCCGCGGCGCGCGCGTACGCCGCCTACCTCGCCGGGCGCTGGGAGGGAATCGACGCCGGACTGCTGCCGCCCGCGCAGCGCGCGGTGGTCGCAGGCGGCCGCGCGGCGGCGATCGAGGACCCGCTCTCGCGACTCGTCGCCGCCGGCGTGCTCCTGCGCACGCAGCGCATCGCGCCCCCCGACATCGCGGCAGCGGTGGACGCGGCCTCGAGCCAAGGCTGGCGCCGGCCGCTCGTCGCCTGGCTGGGCGTGCAGGAAGCGCGCGCTCGCTCCGCGGGCGATCTCGCCGCGGCCGAGTCGCTGCACCGGCGCATCGAGCTCGTGCTCGAGGGAAAGAAATAATTCTTCTTGGTGACGCGCATCAACGAAGATTAAATCGCCGATTGACGCGCGTGCGCGGCGTGGTAATTTGAGGACGAGTCTGCAAGGGCGGCCGGATACCGGAGAAGCGGGATTCCAGGCAACAGTCGGGATACCGCGCCCTGTGCGCCGTCTTTGAGGAGGCGGAGCTTGCAGGCTCGAACCGCGGCGTTCGCCGCGGCGGAGATAGCGCCCATACGGCGCCGCCCGACGGGTTCGGGCAACAGGCCCCGCCAGCGAGCGGGGCCTTTCATTTTCGGAAATGGGGTCTGTCCCTATTTTCTGGGCGGAGCGGCGGCGAGCGCCGCCGCGGCGCCGGCGAACGCGAGCACGGTGAAGGTCGCGAGCGACGCCCGGTAGTCGCCGGTCGCGTCGCGCAGCGCGCCGGAAATCACCGGGCCGGCGGCCTGCGCCGCCACCTGCACCGTGAGCGCGACGCCGCGGATCGCGCCGTAGCTGCGGTGGCCGAAATATTCCGCCCAGGCAATCGGCAGCATGGTGAGCAGCCCGCCGACGCCCAGCCCGAAGAGCGACGCGGCGGCGTACGCGGTGGCCGGCGCCGCGACCCACCGCATCAGCAGCGTCGCCGCGGCGAGCGACAGGCCGACCAGCACGAGCGCGTAGCGCTGCGGCACGCTCCGCGGCCAGAAGCCGTAGGCGAATCCCGACACCGCCGAGAGCGCGGCGAAGGTGCTGACCGCGCCGGCCGCCACCGCGGGCGCGAGGCCGCGCTCGATCAAGAGCGGCGCCTGGTGCAAGCTGATCCCGGACTGCACCGGGTAGACGAGCAGCGTGAAGAGCGCGAGCAGCCAGAACGCAGGCGAGGCGAGCGCCTGGCGGCGCGTGTAGGCGGGCGCGGCGTCCTCGGTCGCGTGCGACGCGGCGCCGGGCGCCGCGGCCGGCGCGCGCTCGCCGTCGGCTTGCTGGCCGAGATCCTCGGGCCGGCGCACGTGCAGCAGCCACACCGGCAGGAAGCCGACGACCAGCACGGCTGCGCCGATCGCCGCCCACGCCGCGCGCCAGCCGCTCGCCTGCATCGCGAAGTGCGCAAGGAGCGGCATCGCCACCAGGCCGCTCATCTGCGCGACCGTCGCCACCGCGGTGACGAAGGCGCGGCGCCGGACGAACCAGTTGACGATCGAGCCGTAGATGCCGAGGTCGTAGGGCCCGGCGAAGCTCATGCGCGCGGTGCAGTAGCACAGGTAGAAGTACGCGAGCGAATGCGTGCCCGAGAGCAGCATCACCGGGATGCCGGTCGCGAGCACCGCGGTACCGAGCACGGCGCGTGCGCCGTTGCGGTCGAGGAACGAGCCGATCGACGGCGCGACGAGCGCACCGAGCACGCCGCCGATCGACACCGCGGCGGAGATGCCGGTGCGCGACCAGCCGAACTCCTGCGTCATCGGCTCGACGAAGATCGACAGCGCCGCGACCGACGAGCCCTGGCGCGCGAAGCCCGCCGCGCACACGCAGGCGAGGATCACCCAGCCGTAGTAGAACGGCAGCCGTGCGGCGAGCGCCTCGACGAGGCGCCGGCGTGCCGTGAAAACGGGGACAGACCCTATTTTTGGGCCTTGATGCCGAGCAGCTCGACTTCGAAACTGAGTGTCGCGTTCGGCGGAATGACGCCGCCCGCGCCGCGCGCGCCGTAGGCGGTCTCCGGCGGGCACACCAGGCGCGCCTTGCCGCCGACCTTCATCATCTGCACGCCCTCGGTCCAGCACCTGATCACGCCGTCGAGCGGGAAGTCGGCGGGCTTGCCGCGCTTGTAGGAGCTGTCGAACTCCTTGCCGTCGGGCAGCGTGCCGCGGTAGTTGACGGTGACCACGTCGGTCGCCTTGGGCGAGGCGCCGCTGCCCTCGCGCAGCGACTTGTACACCAGCCCGCCGAAGCCCTTGACCGCGCCCTTCTCCGCGGCCGCGCGCGCGAGCAGGTCGCGCCCCTCGCTTTCCGCCTTCTTCGCCGCGGCCGCCTGGCGCTCGTCCGCCATCTGCTCCAGCTTCGCCGAGTACACGCTCAGGTCGACCGCGGAGGGCGCCCCGGTGACCCCGTCGCGCAGCCCCTGCACGACGGGATCGAGCTCGGCGGGCGTCAAGTGGAACACCGCGGCCTGGCGCGCGAGCCACTGGCCGGCCGCGTACAGAGTCTTCTGCTCCTCGGTCATGTCGGCGGCGAAAACGCGGCCCGCGGCGAGCGCGAGCGCGGCGATCAATGCGGCTTTCTTCATGGAAGTCCTCTTGGGGGTGATGGGAAGCAGTTTACCGGCGCCTTGCAATCCTTGACAGCGCGCCGCGCGAATCGGGAGTCCAATAAAGCCGCTCCATCGCGCAGCAAGGAAAGCGATCCGTGTTCAGGTTCTTCAGATCGAAGAAGCGCAGCGCCAAGGCAGTCGCGCCGCCGCGCGATCCCGAGGCGTATTCCGACGCGCTGCTCTCGGGCTGGGTGCTGCCGCCCGAGGCGTTCGAGCCGAGCGCGCCGCGCGAGAGCGTTCCAGGCGAAAAGCAGGACAGCGAAGTCCTCGAGCGTTTCTACCGCAGCCAGCAGTAACGCGCCGCGCGGCTTACAGCGTCCTGACGAGCCAGGCGGCGACGGCTGCGACTTCCTCGGGGCATACCGCGTGCCCCATCGTGTATTCGTGGAACTCGACTGCGTAGCCGAGCGCTTCGAGCACGTCGCGCGCGGCGAGCGCGCGGCCGATGGCGATCATCTCGTCGTGCAGGCCGTGCGCCATGAACACCGGGAGGTCGGCATTCGCCGCGTTGCGCTCGAGCTCGAGCGTCGCGGCGAGAGGCAGCCAGGTCGAGAGCGCCATGATGCCGGCGAGCCGCTCGGGATGGCGCAGGCCCGTCTGCAGCGCGATCGCGCCGCCCTGCGAAAAGCCGGCGAGCACGATGCGCCGCGCCTCGATGCCGCGCGCGCGCTCGCGCGCGATCAGGCCCTCGAGCAGCGCCTGCGAGGTGCGGATGCCCTCACCGTCCTCGCTGCGGCCGCCGAGCTCGACGATGTCGTACCAGGCGCGCATGCGCGCACCCATGTTGATCGTCACCGGGCGCTCGGGCGCATGCGGGAAGATGAACCGCACCGCGAGGCGGCGCGGCAGCCCGAGCATGGGCACCAACGGCTCGAAGTCGTGCCCGTCGGCGCCCAGGCCGTGCAGCCAGATGACCGCCGCGTCGGGCTGCGCGGCGGTTTCGACCTCGACGGTCTCCGGCAGCGCTACGCTCAGGGGACGATCTGGGCGCGCACCTCGCCGCCCCTGTGGCGCGCGGTGTGGACGTTCACGTACAGGTCGCCCTTCTTGTACGCCTCGAGTTGCGACTCGTTCAGCTTCGCGCCCTCGGGTACGACCCAGGTGTTCGCGTCGGTCTTCTGAAGCGGAATGATGATCGGGCCGTTCCTCCCTGCCCCACCCACGTGGATGTGGGCGGCGACGCCCGCGACGTCGGTGGTGGTGATCTTGCCGCTCACCGCGCCTTCTTTCGTGACGGCGACGTAGCCGCTGCCGCTGCCGGCAACGTCGACCGGCGGCACTTCCTGGGCACCCGTCAGCTTGACGTTCACGCGATCGCCGTACATCGAGGTCGGGATATAGCTGCATGCGCTGAGCGCCAGCGCAGCCGCCCCGGCGCCCAGCAAGAGCGCTCGCCTTAAGTTCCGCGTCGATTGAAACATGCGTCATCCTCCCTCAGTAAAAGGTGATTGGAATGCTGGCCTACGGGCGGATTGTCACCCTTCCCCCGGGGCCGGGCAATACTAAGAAGAGCTGGTACGATTTCACGGCCGACCCCACCTTGGACGCGGGAATGCGGACGAGCTCGACGAAGCTTGCACAGCGCGGACTGAGCGCGCTCGGCGCGCTGATCGTGATCGCGATCGCGATCATCGCCCTCTACTACGCCTACCGGGGCGTCACCGGCGAGGACGAGCCGCAAACCTGCTCGACCGAGTTCGAGCGCTGCATGCAGGTCTGCCGGCGCACGAGCACCGACAACGATTCGGCGCAGGCCTGCCAGAGCAAGTGCATGAGCGACGCCGATTTCTGCCGCATGGCAGAAAAGCGCAACAAATAGGGGCAGACCCCTATTTGGCTTTGATCTCGGCGACCACGCGCGGCACGCGCGAGCCGTCGAGCTTGAGGATCACGCCGGCGGCGGTGGCGGCATAGCCGCCCGTGAGCGCACTGACGGTTTCCGGGTGCGTCACCATGATGACGGGCCCGCCGTCGCGCGGCAGCGCCGCGAGGAAGTTGCGCAGCGCGTCGACGTCGCGCTCGCGGTCCTGGGGCCGGTCGGGAAACTCGTTCAGCGCCGGCAGCTCGCTCACCGGGCCGAGCTTGAGCAGCTTCGCGGTTTCGAGACAGCGGCACCACTGGCTGGAATAGATCTTGGCGTGCGCCACTCCCGCGGCGCGTAGGCGCTCGCCCAGGCGCGCCGCCTGCTTGCGCCCCGCGGCGTCCAGGTTGCGCTGCGTGCGGCAGTCGTGCAGCTTGAAGCGCGCCGGGTCGCCGGTCCCGGGCGCGTGCGCGTGTTCCAGCACGAGCACCCGGCCCGGGCGCTTGAGCTCGGCGAGCGGATCGCTGTCGGCCGCGCGCGCCTTACCGGAGAACAACGCGAGCTGTGCGCTCAGCACGCCTGCGACGATTGCCGGGACCAGATTGCCGAGTTGCATGCGCGATTATAGATAGGGTCTTGTCCCCATTTTCCTTACCAGCTGTAGCGCACGGTGTAGTCGAGCACCTGCTCGCCGTTGGCGGGTACGCGCAGGGGGAACACGACGGTGCGCGCGTCTTCCTTGCGGTAGGGGTGGCTGCGCTCGACGATCTCCCAGTTCACCCAGCGGTAGAGGGTTTCCTTCACCTCGACCGTGACCGGCTGGTCCTTGTGGTTGCGCAGCTTCACCTCGATTTGCTCGGTCATGACGCGGCGCGAGGTGTCGACGGAGAAGGCGACCTGCCGGCGCTCGCCGACCACGTCGAATGCCGAGCCGAGCTTGATCAGCACCGGCTCGTCCTTCGGCGTGTGGTCGATCACGTCCTCGCCGATGAACTCGAGCGTGCCGTCCGAGTCGTCGCGCTTCGAGACGCGCACGCGGCCCGCGGGCAGCGGCATGCCCATGTTGTTCTGCTTCGAGTTCTTGAACGACAGGTAGACGTCGACCTTCTTGTTCGTCTGCACGCCGTAGTTGCGATCGGTGAGCGGGCTCGGCGCGACGCCGCGCCAGCCCGGCGCAAGGCCGTAGTAGACGAGCTTCTTCTCGCAGGGCACGCCGCGCGCCACGGGAAAGAGCTCGATCTGCTTGGTCGAGCGGTCGGGCAGCGTCGTCGGCCGCCCGAGGGTGTACAGGTGATACTCGAAGAACGCCTTCTGCTCGAAGCCGGCGACCTTTTCCTCGAGCGCCATGCGCGGCGCCGCCAGGGCGGCCGCGGCGTAGGCCGGCGGCGCCGCGCGCTGCACGTCGCCGGCGACGAGCTTGAGCTTCGCGTCCTCGTAGCCGGCGCCCGACTGGTTGAGGATGCTCACCCAGGCGCCCACGTCAAGGCGACAGGCGTTCGCGTTCGCGCCGTCGGCGTACGCGAGGTTGTAGTCGGCCCACCAGGTGATGCCGCCGGTCTGGTACGACACGCGCGTCGCCTGCTTGCCGCCGCGCGCCGAGGCGACGTCCCACACGAGCGTCGGGCGCGTGATCAGCCCGCCGGGCAGCGCGGGCAGGCGCACGCTCGCGTTGTACGGCAGCAGCTGCACTCCGCCGTCGGCGCGCCGCAGCACCAGGCCCCCCGCGGTCGAGAGCAGCGTGCCGCGGAAGGTCTCGACGCCGTTGCCGCGCACCTGGTCGACCTCGATCTCGCGGTCGACGTACTTCTCGAGCAGCTTCTGCGTGTTGACCAGGTCGAACTGGAAGTTCTGCTCGATGACGCTGGTGCCCTTCGGATCGGTGAGCGACTCGAACGACACCGTGGTCGGATCGATGAGCGCGGCGACGTCGCTGAAGCGCACCGTGTTGCGCCCTGGCTTGAGCTCGAGCTCGCGCAGGTGGCGCACCACCGCGTAGCCCGGCACCGCCTGCCCGGAAACGCCGTCGCGGTACTGCTCGGGCCGGATCGCGCCCGGCTGCGCGCTCGAGTAGATGGTGAGCGCATCGCCGGCGGTGGCGGCGAGCGGCGCGAGCGCCAGCAGGACCGCGGCGCCGAGCGCCGGCTTCGTGAACGATTTCATGCGGGCTCCTTTTCAGTAAGGTCTGAAACCTCTAAACGCGGCACGCGGCTATTCGGGTTATTGCAGCGCATCTCCCGCCTGGCGCGGCGTGACGATGCGAAACGGCGCGTGGCGCGCGAGCACGAGCAGCGCCCGGTCCTTGGTCACCAGCAGGTCGGCGCGGCAGTCGCGCGCGAGCTCGAGGAACTTCTGGTCTTCCGGGTCGCTGCACGGCGGCAGACGGCACGCGAGCGGCGCGTGGCCGCCGCAGGCGCCGGCCACGCGCCGGCACTCGGCGAGCGCGGCGGCCTGCGCGGCGGGGTCGAGCACGGTGCGCCCGAGGCGCCGCGCGAGCACGCGCGCGAGCTCGCCCTCGCAGGCGGCGTCGATGCACACCTCGGCGCGCCCCGCCTGCACCGCGGTGCGCAGCGGCGCGACGCAGGCGTCGCGGAACACCAGCCAGTCGAGCCAGACGTTGGTGTCGAGCACGAGGCGCATCGGCGCAACGATAACCCACGCTCCGGTATGCTTTGCAACTTTTCCGACCAGGAGGAACACATGACGGCAGTCGTCAACCACGCCAAGCGCCAGCTTGCCGCCGGCAAGCTCGCCATCGGGCTCGGCCTGCGCCAGGCGCGCACGGTGGACATCGCGCAGATCGCCAAGACCTGCGGCTTCGACTGGATCTTCATCGACTGCGAGCACAGCTCGATGGACACCGACATCGCCGCCCAGCTCTCCGCGGCCTCGCTCGCGGTCGGGGTGACGCCGGTGGTGCGCGTGCCGGGCTACGAGCACTACCACGCGAGCCGCATGCTCGACAACGGCGCGCAGGGAATCGTGTTCCCGCACGTCGACACGCCCGAGCAGGCGCGGCGCGTGGCTGACCACTGTCGCTTTCCGCCGGTCGGCAAGCGCTCGATGGGCGGCGGGCTGCAGCAGACGGGCTTCGCGCCGATGCCGATCGGCGAGACCGCGCGCGTGGTGAACGAGGAGACGCTCGTCGTGGTGATGATCGAGTCGCCGCAGGGCGTCGCGAACTGCGACGCGATCGCGGCGACCCCGGGCGTGGACGCGCTGCTCATCGGAACCAACGACCTGTGCTTCGAGATGGGCATCCCGGGCCAGTTCAACGACCCGCGCGTGGCCGACGCGTACACTAAAGTGATCGCCGCCTGCCGCAAGCACGGCAAGTACCCCGGCATGGGCGGCATGTACACGCCGGAGCTGCTCGAGCGTCACATCGGGATGGGCGCGCGGCTGATCCTCGCGGGGTCGGATTTCTCGCTCCTCATGCAGGCGGGAACCGCGCGCGCGGGCCTGGTGCGGGGATTCCAGAAGAGCTGAAGCGGTAGAAGCTGCGCTTCAGCAGCTCGGTTACCACCACGTAGGTGGCGGTAATGGCGAGCACCGCGCCGAGCAGTCCGACCGGCAGCGGCTCGAAGTCGAACACGATCGCGTGCGGCAGGTACGGCAGCGCGAGCGCGAGGAGCGCGGTACCGAGCGCCGTCCAGCCGAGCGCCGCGGCGGGCTTGCTGCGCCAGAACGGCAGCGTCGTGCGGATGACGAGCAGCACGGCGATCTGGCTCAGCAGCGACTCGACGAACCACCCGGTGCGGAACAGGTCCGGGTCGCGCTCGGCCACGTGCAGCAGCACCGCGAAGGTGAGGAAGTCGAACACCGAGCTGAGCAGCCCGAACACCACCATGAAGCGGCGGATAGACGCGATGCTCCAGTGGTAAGGCTTGCGCAGCCACGCCGCATCGACGCGGTCGCCGGCAATGAACAGCGACGGCAGATCCGCCAGGAAGTTGTTCAGCAGGATCTGCTTGGCGAGCAGCGGCAGGAACGGCAGGAACAGCGAGGCCGCCGCCATCGACAGCATGTTGCCGAAGTTGGAGCTCGTGGTGACGAAGATGTACTTGATGGTGTTGGCGAAGGTCCTGCGCCCCTGCAGCACGCCGTCGTGCAGCACCGCGAGGTTGTGCTTGAGCAGCACGATGTCGGCGGTCTCCTTGGCAACGTCGGCGGCGCGGTCGACCGAGATGCCGACGTCGGCGGCGTGCAGCGCCGGCGCGTCGTTTATGCCGTCGCCCAGGTAGCCGACCACGTGCCCGGTGCGCCGCAGCGCGCCGATGATGCGCTCCTTCTGGTTCGGGTCGACCTCTGCGAATACGTGGGTCTGCGCGGCGGCGCGCCACAGCGCCTCGTCGTGCATGGCGTCCAGCTCGGCTCCGGTGAGGAGCGCCGCGCCCTTCAGCCCGACCGCGTCGGCCACGTGCGCCGCGATGTGGCGATTGTCGCCGGTGATGATCTTCACCTCGACGCCGAGGCGCGCGAAGTCGGCGAGCACGCGCGGAGCCTGCGCCTGGGGCGGATCGAGGCACAGGAGGAACCCGGCGAGCCGCAGGTCCTTTTCGTCCTCGCGCCGGTAAGTTTCCTTGTGCGGCAGGTCGCGCGCCGCGACCGCGATCACGCGGTAGCCCTGCCCGCTCCAGTCGCGAAAGCGCGTCTCGATCGCCGCGCGCTCCTGCGCGGAGAGGTCCGCGCACACCTCGAGCACTTGCTCGACCGCGCCCTTGGTGATGAGGCGCGGCGCACCGCCCGCGGGGTCGCCGACCACGACGCTCAGGCGCTTCCTCATGAAGTCGTACGGGATCTCGTCCAGCTTCTTCGTCCCCTCCGCGTCCAGCCCCGCGGCGCGCGCCGCCGCGACGATCGCCTCGTCGAGCGGGTTGGGCAACCCGGTCTGGTACAGCGCGTTCAGGTAGGCGTCGCGCAGCACCTCCGCGCGTGCGGCGCCCGAGGGGTCGCAGGCGCGCTCGACCCGCACCACGCCCTCGGTGAGGGTGCCGGTCTTGTCGGTGCACAGCACGTCCATGCTGCCGAGGTTCTCGATCGCGTTCAGCCGCCGCACGATCACGCCGCGCCGCGCCATCGCGCGCGCGCCGCGCGCGAGCGTCACGGAGAGGATTGCCGGCAGCAGCTCGGGCGAGATGCCGACCGCGAGCGCGATCGCGAACAGCAGCGACTCGAGCGTCGGGCGGTGGAAGAACACGTGCACCGCGAACACGGCGACCACCAGCGCCGCGGCGACACGCGTGAGCAGGTAGCCGAACTGGCGCAGCCCGCGCTCGAAGTCGGTCTCGGGCACGCGCCGCTCGAGGCTTTCGGCGATCGCGCCGATCTCGGTGGCGCGCCCGGTGCGTACGATGAGCGCGCGCGCGGTACCGCTCCTCACCGAGGTGCCCATGAACACGCAGTTGCCGCGCTCGACCAGGCTCGCGCCCGCGGCGCTCTCGCCCGGCTGTTTTTCCACCGGCAGGCTCTCGCCGGTGAGCAGCGCCTGGTTGACGAAGAAGTCCTTCGCCTCGAGCAGCACGCCGTCGCCCGGAATGAGGCTGCCGGCGGCGAGCAGCACCACGTCGCCTGGCACGAGCGTCGCCGCCGGCACCGGGCGCGCGGCGCCGCCGCGCAGGCAGCTCGTCGCGAGCGCGATGCGCGCCCGCAGGCGCCGCACCGCGGCGGATGCGCGGTACTCCTGCCATGCGCCCAGGCCGGCGCTGCCCGCGACGATCGCGAGGATGATCGAGGCCTCGAGCCAGTCGCGCACGACGAGCGAGACGCCCGCGGCAAACACCAGGATCAGCACGAGCGGGCTGCGGAACTGGCCCGCGAGGGCGCGCAGCGCGCTCAAGCCCTTCTCCTCGCGCAGCAGATTCGGGCCGTGGCGCGCGAGCCGCGCGGCGGCCTCGGCGTCCGCCAGGCCCTGCGGACCCGAGCCGAGACGCGCGAGCAGCTCGGCCGCCG
>DATGDH010000110.1:0-6353 GCA_035310985.1 Burkholderiales bacterium | reverse complement strand
CCGGCGCATCGCCCCTCGCGCGCGTGCTCGCGAAGCTGCGCGCCGAGGCGGGCGCGCTCCGCGCGCCCGGAGTGCCGCTCATGCCAATCATGACGCCGGGCCTGGCGGCGGTGCTCGCGCGCCGGCTGGACGCCGACGCCGGCTTTGCGGGCGCGCCCGACTGGGACAGTGCGCCGTGCGAGACCGGCGCGCGCGCGCGCCTGCGCGAGCACCCGGTGGTCGCGCAGGCGCATCCGGTGCTGGCGCGCTTCACCGCGCGCCTCGTCGAGCTAGCCGCATTGCTCGACGGAGACGCGCATGGGCGCATCGGCTCCGCCGCCGTGTCCTCCGGCGATGCCCTCGGCTGGGTCGAGACCGCGCGCGGGCTGCTCGTGCACCGCGTGACGCTCGACGGCGGGAAGATCGGGCGCTACCAGATCGTCGCGCCGACGGACTGGAACTTCCATCCGCGCGGCGCGCTCGCCCTGGAGCTGGCGGCGCTGACTGCCGCGGACCGCGCCGAGCTCGGGCGCCGCGTGGAGCTGCTGGTGCAATCGCTCGATCCGTGCGTCGCTTGGGGCGTCGAGGTGGGCCATGCATGAGATGGCGCTCGCCGAGAGCGTGCTCGGCATCGTCGAGGACGCCGCGCGGCGCGAGCGCGCGACGCGCGTGCGCGCGGTGCGCCTGGAGATCGGGCGCCTGGCGAACGTCGAGATCGAGGCGATGCGCTTCTGCTTCGACGCGGTGACGCGCGGCAGCGTCGCGGAAGCGGCGCGCCTCGAGATCGACGAGGCGCCCGGCGCCGGCTGGTGCATGCGCTGCGCGGCGAGCGTGCCGATCGACTCGGCGGTCGACGCCTGCCCGCGCTGCGGCGAGTACCAGGTGGCGGTGACCGGCGGAACGCAGATGAAGGTCAAGGAACTTGAACTGGAGTGACACATGTGCACGACATGCGGATGCGAGGAACACGTTCATGACCATACTCACGCGAGAACTGTGCACCTAGAAGAAAACATCCTCGCGAAGAACGACGCCTACGCGGCCGAGAACCGCCGCCGGCTCGCCGCGCGCGGCATCTTCGCGCTCAACTTCGTCTCCAGCCCTGGCGCGGGCAAGACGACGCTGCTCGTCAAGACGGTCGAGGCGCTCGCCGGCCGGCTGCCGGTGGCGGTGATCGAAGGCGACCAGCAAACGAGCCTGGACGCCGAGCGCATCCGCGCCGCGGGCGCACCCGCGATCCAGATCAACACCGGCAAGGGCTGCCACCTGGACGCGCACGCGGTCGGTCACGCGCTCGAGGACCTGGCGCCCGAGCGGGGCGCGCTCGTCATGATCGAGAACGTCGGCAACCTGGTGTGCCCGGCCGACTTCGACCTGGGCGAGGCGCACAAGGTGGTGATCCTGTCGGTGACCGAGGGCGAGGACAAGCCGCTCAAGTACCCGAACATGTTCCGCGTCGCCGACCTGATGATCGTGCACAAGACCGACCTGCTGCCCTACGTCTCGTTCGACGTCGACAAGTGCATCGGCTACGCGCGGCGCGCCAACCCGGCGATCGAGGCGCTCAGGGTGTCGAGCGTGTCCGGCGACGGCATGCCGGAGTGGCTCGGCTGGCTCGCGCGCGGCGTCGGGGAGGCGCGCGCATGACGCTCTCGGCGCGGGCGCCGGTGCGGCGCCGCATCCGCGTGCGCGGGGCGGTGCAGGGCGTGGGTTTCCGCCCGTACGTCTACCGCCTGGCGCAGGAGCTCGAGCTCGCCGGCTGGGTGAGGAACGACGCCGAGGGCGTCGAGATCGACCTGCAGGGCGAGGCGCGCGCGGTGGAGAGCCTGCTCACTCGCCTCGAGCGCGAGGCGCCGCCGCTCGCGCGCATCCGCGCCGTCGAAGCGGTGGACGCCGAAGCGGACGCCCGCGCACAGGCCTTCGCGATCCGCGCGAGCCGCGCCGGGGCGGTGCGCACGACGGTCACGCCCGACGTCGCGGTGTGCGCGGCCTGCCTCGAGGAGCTGTTCGATCCGCGCGACCGGCGCTACCGCTACGCCTTCATCAACTGCACGCACTGTGGGCCGCGCTACACGATCACGCGCGCGCTGCCCTACGACCGGCCGCAGACCTCGATGGCGGCCTTCCGGCAGTGCCCGGCGTGCCTGGCGGAATACGAGAACCCCGCCGACCGGCGCTTCCACGCACAGCCGAACGCCTGTCCAGTGTGCGGCCCGCGGCTTTCGTTGACGAATCCTGTCGGCGTTTCAATCGGGCAAGACCCGATCGCCGAAACGCTTGCCAGGCTCCGCGCCGGCGAGATCGTCGCAATCAAAGGCCTGGGCGGCTACCACCTCGCCTGCGACGCGCGCAATGCGGCAGCCGTGGCACGGCTGCGCGCGAGGAAGCAGCGCGAGGAAAAACCCTTCGCCGTGATGGTCGCGAACTGCGCGTCGCTCGATGGGCTCGCATCCGTGTCCGCGCAGGAGAAGATTCTATTGGAGAGTCCCGAGCGGCCGGTGGTGCTGCTCGAAAGCACCGCCGAGCTTGCGGGCGTGGCGCCGGGCGTCGCCTCGCTCGGAGCGATGCTGCCGTACACACCGCTCCAATACCTCCTCTTTCACGAAGCCGCGGACCGGCCCGCGGGCACGGCCTGGCTCACCGGGCCGCAGCCGCTCGCGCTCGTGATGACGAGCGCCAATCCCTGCGGCGAGCCGATCGTGCGCGGCGACGCCGAAGCGTACGAACGGCTCGCGGGGATCGCTGACGCCTTCCTCACGCACGATCGGGAAATCGTCGCGCGCTGCGACGACTCGGTGCTGCGCGCCGGGAGCTTTGTGCGCCGCGCGCGCGGCTACACGCCGCAGGCGATCGAGCTGCCGGCCGAAGGCCCGAGCGTGCTCGCGCTCGGCGGCTACCTGAAGAACACCGTGTGCGTGACGCGCGGGCGCGAGGCGTTCCTGTCGCCGCACGTCGGCGACCTCGACAACGCCGCCACCTGTCGCGCGCTCGAGGAAACGGTCGAGCGTATGTGCGAGCTACTCGCGGTCGAGCCCGAGGTCGTGGCGCACGACCTGCATCCGGATTTCTACAGTACACGTCTTGCCGAAACGTTCGGCCTGCCGACGATCGGCGTGCAGCATCACCACGCGCATATCGCCGCGGTCTGCGCCGAACACGGCGTGACGGAGCCCGTGCTCGGCCTCGCGCTCGACGGCGTGGGCTTGGGGACCGACGGGAAAATGTGGGGCGGCGAGCTGCTCCGCGTGGAAGGCGCGCGCTGGCAGAGGCTCGGGCACCTCGCGCCGCTCGCGGCGCCAGGGGGCGAGCGCGCGGCGCGCGAGCCCTGGCGCATGGCGGCTGCCGCGCTGCACGCGCTCGGCCGCGGCGCCGAGATCGCCGCGCGCTTCCCTGCGCGCAACGGAAGCGGCATCCGCGCCATGCTCGAACGCGGCACGGCGTGCCCGCCGACTACCAGCGCGGGGCGCTGGTTCGACGCCGCGGCGGGCCTGCTCGGCGTGCGCGAGGTCGCCTCGTTCGAAGGCCAGGCCGCGATGCTGTTAGAGGGGCTGGCTTCGCGGTACGGGGATGCTTTACCTCTCGAACAGGATTTCAGGATTCGCGAAGAAGTCCTCGATCTCCTTCCGCTCATCGCCGCGCTCGCCGACGCACGCGATACGGGCTGGGCGGCGGCCGTGTTCCACGCGACGCTCGCCGAGGCGCTCGCGCAGTGGGCGAAGGCGGCGGCGGACAGGGAAGGCATCGCCACGGTGGCGCTCGGCGGCGGCTGTTTCCAGAACCGGATTTTGTCGAGTTCTCTTACCAGGAGAATGTGTGAGTTGGGATTGAAGCCCCTGCATGCGCGGGGGGTACCCTCAAGCGACGGCGGCCTCGCGCTCGGCCAGGCCTGGGTCGCGATGCAGGCGAGGGAGAGCTAGCCATGTGCCTCGCGATCCCCGCGCGCGTGGTCGAGCTGCTGCCGGACGAAACGGCGCGCGTCGAGGTGGGCGGCGTGAGGAAGGAATGCTCGCTTGCGCTGGTGGACGGCGTCGCCGTGGGGGACTACGTCGTGCTGCACGTGGGCTACGCGATCCAGCGCCTCGATGCGGCCGAGGCCGAGCGCACGCTGGCGCTGTTCGCCGAAGCGGGGCTCGCCGCATGAAGTACATCGACGAATTCCGCAACGGCGCGACCGCGCGCAAGCTGGCGCAGGCGATCGCGCGCGAGGCCGATCCCGGACGCCGCTACCACATAATGGAGTTCTGCGGCGGGCACACGCACGCGATCGCGCGCTACGGCATCGCGGATCTCCTGCCCGCGAACGTGCGCCTCATCCACGGGCCGGGCTGCCCGGTGTGCGTGCTGCCGGTCGGGCGCATCGACGCGGCGATCGCGCTCGCGCTCGAGCATCGCGCGATCCTGTGCAGCTACGGCGACACGCTGCGCGTGCCGGCTTCGGAGCAGCTCTCGCTCATGAAGGCGAAGGCGCGCGGCGCCGACATCCGCATGATCTACGCGGCGAGCGACTGCCTGAAGATCGCTGCCGGGAACCCGGGGCGCGTGGTCGTGTTCTTCGCCATCGGCTTCGAGACGACGACCCCGCCGACCGCGGTCGTCATCCAGCAGGCCGAGCGCGCGGGCGCGCCGAACTTCTCGGTGTTCTGCAACCACGTGCTGACGCCCTCGGCGATCAACCACATCCTCGAGTCGCCCGAGGTGAGAGCCTACGGCACGGTGCCGCTCGACGCCTTCATCGGCCCGGCGCACGTCTCGACCATCATCGGCAGCCAGCCCTACGAGTTCTTCGCCGAGGAGTACGAGAAGCCGGTGGTGATCGCCGGCTTCGAGCCGCTCGACGTGCTGCAGGCGGTGCTGATGATCGTGCGCCAGCTCAACGACGGGCGCGCCGAGGTCGAGAACGAGTTCACGCGCGCGGTGACGCGCGAGGGCAACGCCAAGGCGAAGCGCCTGGTGGCCGAAGTCTTCGAGCTGCGCCGCAGCTTCGAATGGCGCGGGCTGGGCGAGGTGCCCTACAGCGCGCTCAAGATCAAGGAGCGCTACCGGCGCTTCGACGCCGAGGCGCGCTTCGGCATCGGCACGCGCTCGGTGCCGGATCACAAGGCCTGCGAATGCGGGGCGATCCTGCGCGGCGTGAAGCGGCCCGAGGACTGCAAGCTGTTCGCGACCGCCTGCACGCCCGAGAACCCGATGGGCTCGTGCATGGTGTCGAGCGAGGGCGCCTGCGCCGCGCACTACAGCTACGGCCGCTTCCGGAGTCGGGCGGCATGAAGAAGCTCGACTTCAAGCGCGGGCGCATCGATCTGACGCACGGCGCGGGCGGGCGCGCCGCCGCGCAGCTCGTCGCGGAGCTGTTCCGCGCGCAGTTCGACAACGCCTGGCTCTCAGCTGCGAATGACGGCGCCTGCTTCGCGGTGCCCGCGGGCCGCATGGTGATGGCGACGGACAGCCACGTGGTCTCGCCGCTCTTCTTCCCGGGCGGCGACATCGGCAGCCTCTCAGTGCACGGCACCATAAACGACGTGGCGATGATGGGCGCTAAGCCGCTCTATCTCGCCGCGGGCTTCATCCTCGAGGAGGGGCTGCCGCTCGCCGACCTGCGCCGCGTGGTCGAGTCGATGGCGCGTGCGGCGCGCGACGCGGGCGTCGCGATCGTCACCGGCGACACCAAGGTGGTCGAGCAGGGCAGCGGCGACGGCGTGTTCGTCACCACGACCGGCGTCGGCGTGGTGCCGCCGGGCGTCGGGCCGTCGGCCGAGCGCGCGCAGCCCGGCGATCGCGTGATCGTTTCGGGCACGCTCGGCGACCACGGCGTGGCGATCATGTCGCAGCGCGAGAACCTCGGCTTCGCGACTGCGCTCGAGTCGGACAGCGCGGCGCTGCACGGGCTGGTCGAGGCGATGCTCGCGGTGGCGCCCGACATCCACTGCCTGCGCGACCCGACGCGCGGCGGGCTCGCCACGGCTTTGAACGAGCTCGCCAGCCAGTCGGGAGTCGGCATGGTGATCGACGAGGCCGCGCTGCCGATCCGCACCGAGGTGGCCGGCGCCTGCGAGCTGCTCGGCCTCGATCCGCTCTACGTCGCGAACGAAGGCAAGCTCGTGGCGATCTGCGCCGAAGAGGACGCGGCGCGTGTGCTCGCGGCGATGCGCGCGCATCCGCTCGGCCGCGCCGCCGCGATCGCCGGAACGGTGGTCGAGGACGCGCGGCGCTTCGTGCAGATGGAAACGTCCTTTGGCGGCAGGCGCGTCGTCGACTGGCTGGTCGGCGAGCAGCTGCCGCGCATCTGCTGAGCGCCATGCGCATCCTCCTGCTCACCCACAGCTTCAACAGCCTCGCGCAGCGCATCTACGTCGAGCTCGCCGCGCGCGGCCACG
>DATGDH010000109.1:0-3393 GCA_035310985.1 Burkholderiales bacterium | reverse complement strand
GTGAAAGCCGTCGCCTTCACCCGCAGTCTGCCGATAGTCGATCCCGAATCGCTCGTCGACTTAACGCTTCCCGACCCGGCCCCGCCGCAGGGACACGACTTGCTTGTGCGCGTGCGCGCAGTGTCGGTGAACCCTGTCGACGCCAAGCAGCGGATCGCAGGCGGCGCGACCGCGGCGCGCCCCCGCGTGCTCGGTTGGGATGCGGCCGGCACCGTCGCAGCGACCGGCCCCGAGGTCACGCTGTTCAAAGTGGGCGACGAGGTGTACTACGCCGGCGACGTCACCCGTCCCGGCAGCAACAGCGAGCTGCAGCTGGTAGACGAACGCATCGTCGGCTCGAAGCCGCGCAGCATGGATTTCGCGCAGGCGGCCGCCATCCCGCTCACGGCCATCACCGCTTGGGAAGCGTTCTTCGACCGAATGAGGATCGATCCCGGAGGCTCACAGCGGGGCGCGACCATTCTCGTCGTCGGCGGCGCCGGAGGCGTAGGATCGATCGGCATTCAGCTGGCGAGAATCGCCGGACTGCGCGTCATCGCCACCGCCTCGCGGCCGCAGTCGGCGGCCTGGGTGCGCGAGCTCGGCGCGGAGCACGTAGTCGACCATTCACGGCCGCTGCAGCCGCAGCTCGAGGCTCTCAGGATGCGGCACCCCGATTACGTCGCCGTGTTCAACGACATCGATCGCCATTGGCAGGAGGTCTGCGAGCTGGTACGCCCCCAGGGCGCGATCGTGTCGATCGTCGCACCGCGCGGCCCGCTGGCACAGGACGCGCTGCGCGCGAAGAGCGCGACCCTGTGCTGGGAAGCGATGTTCACTCGCCCGCGACTGGGCTTGCCCGACATGGTCGAGCAGCACCGGTTGCTCGATCGCGTCGCTCAGTGGATCGACGCCGGCCGCGTGCGCGGCACGCTGCGCGAGAGTCTGTCGCCGATTAACGCGGCGAACCTGCGCGCCGCGCACCGGCGCATGGAATCGGGGACGATGATCGGAAAACTGGTCGTCGCGGGCTGGGACTGAGCGCTCGCCGCTCAGCCGTTGCTCGCGGTCGGCAGCCCCGCGCTGCGCCAGCTCTCGAAGCCGTCGCGCAGGTTCACGACATTGGCGAACCCTGCCCGACTGAGTAGCGCGGCCGCCTCGGGGCCGCTCGTACTGCCGTCGCCGCAGTACACGACGGTCCTGCGTGCCTTGTAAGCCTCGAGTCGTCCGAGATTGGCGGAGAGCACCTGTAGCGGAATCAGCAATGCGCCCGGCAGATGGGCGCTCGCCGCCGTCGCCTTGTCGCGCACGTCGATCGCGATCGCGCCTGCGTCGAGCATTGCTCTCGCTTCGGGCGCCGAGACGTCGCGCACCACCGGATGAGGGCCGCCGGCGTGAATGTTCCAGGCTAGTGTGGAGACAAGCGACAGGCCCACGAGAAGCGCAAAGGCGAAGGCGGCTAACTTGCGCCGCGGCTGGATGGACTCTATTTCCGTCATGACGTACCCCGGGTGGCGACGACGTCATGTTGCGGCCGGCTTCACGCCTGCCGCGGAGCATTAATTCACGGCGCTTAACATGTCTTACGCATAGCTCTTGAAACCGTTCCGCTATACTGCCCATGTGATTGAAATTCCGTGTGAAACCGCCGCATGGCCAGCGCGCACGCGCCGCGTGGCCGGCTTCAGCCTGGTCGAGATGGCCGTCGTGACCTTACTGGTGGCGATCTTCCTCACCATGGGGCTCGCGGCATTCCGCGCCAGCCAGGACGCGCAGGCAGTGAGCACAACTCTGGCGAAGCAAAATGCAATCAAAGACGCGTTGATCGGCTACCTGCGCCGCAACGGGCGGCTGCCCTGCGCGGACATCGACTTTTCTTCGCCGGACGGGATCGAGAATCGCTCTACCGCCGGCGACCCGACGACCGCCTGCGCGACCTCGCCGAGCAACGCGCGCTTCGGCCTGGTGCCGTACAACACCCTCGGTCTGGCGCGCGACGCGGCGGTGGACGGCTGGGGGAATTTCTTCAGCTACCAGGTCTCGAACAGTTTTCCGACCGAGGCGTTCAATCCCGGCACTCCGTCCTACAACACGCCCATTCCCGCGCCGTACCGCGACTGGACGCTGAGCGCGAACTTTCGCAGCGGCAACACGGGGGAGATCACGGTGAACGATCGCGATGCGACCGGAACCGTGATTGCCGCGGCGACCAACGTGGTCGTAGTGATCGTCTCGCACGGCCCGAACGGCTACGGGGCCTATACGATTTCCGGAACGCGCAACAGCCTGCCGAGCGGCGCCGACGAGCTGGAGAACACCAACGGCGGTACCGACACCGTGTTCTTCAGCCGCACGCCCACGACCGACGACGCTGCGACCGGAGGTGCGTTCGATGATCGGGTGATGTTTTTGAAGGCCGAGGACCTGCTCGGCCCGTTGTTCAAGGACGGCTCGCTCAAGCCGCCGGCTGCACAGCTTGCAGATACGTTTCAGCGAATAAAGAACGCAATAGGCCAGTACCTGCTCGCATATCCCGTGCCTTACGCGTCTTATTCTTCGCCGTATAACGTGTCGTACGGTACGTCGAATTGTTCGGCTACCGTCTCCCCGCCTGGCACCCCGTGGTGCCGCCGCATTCCACTAGCTGATGTGTATAACGGCGACGGAAACGCTGGGAACAATGCTCCGCTCTACGACGGAGGCGTCCCCTACGCAAACCTCGGCATGGGGTGGTCGGATGTCTGGGACCCATGGGGTAGGCCAATTCGCTACACAGTCAACCCCCTGATTCAGAGTGTGGCGACCAACGGTATCAGCTCGACCGTACCGGCAGGGCTGAACCTCGCCTACACGCTCCAGTCGTTCGGTCCGGATCGGACTCCGGGAGGTGGCGACGACCTATCCGTCACGGTCACCGTCACGGATCTGCGCAATGGCCTGACCGGCGTACTGCCGTGAAGACTCGAGTGCGGGGCTTCACGCTGGTCGAGTTGGCCGTCGTCATGACGATCATCGCGCTCATCCTGATGGTGCTGTTCAAGGGCAGCTCGCTGATCGGCACTGGCCAGTCGCAACAGGTGCTCGCCGCGACTAAGGACCTGGCGGCCGCGGTGGCGCGCTTTCGCTCCACCTACGGCTACCTGCCGGGCGACATGCCGGACGCTTCGGTGCGGCTGCCTGGGGTCCTCGCCTGCAATACGACGAGCGGAACGGCCAACGGCGACGGAAACGGCCGCGTCGACGCCTCCGAGGTGCCGTGCGTGACCGAGCACCTGTTCCGCGCCGGACTGATCAAGTCGAACGCGCCGATCTCGTTCTCGAGCACCAAGGGCATCGTGACGATGCGCGTGATCGCCCGCTCGGCGAGCGCGCTGGCGACGAGCTTTCCGACGTCCACGCGCAACCTCATCGAAG
>DATGDH010000108.1:0-54191 GCA_035310985.1 Burkholderiales bacterium | reverse complement strand
AATGACGGCTTTCGACCCATAGCCGACGTTTCGCCTTGGTCTTCTGACACATAGATCCAAGGCGCTAAATCCGTTCTGTTTGATCTACGCCAAATTTCTTGATGGGTGCCGAGGTATGGTTTACGGACGTGGCCTGCTCATCGCACTCCGCGATGATGGAGGGCCACCACGCGCTTCTCTTCCGAGCATCGCGCGAATGGCCGGGGGACACGATGAACGTTGCGACTTTGTGGACGGCGAGGACTGCATCGGCAGTGTTGCTGGTGCTTTTCACCGCATCGGCCTTCGGGCAGGCGCCGGTCAAGCAGTACAAGATGACCACACCTATCCCGGATGGCGTAGCGATTCCAAGCAAGGTGGAAACGAGGCTCGGGACGCTGAATTTTTTCGACGGCTTCCCTGATGACGCGACGGTCGAAAAGCTCTATGACAATCTTGACTTCCAGCGCGCTGTGCAGGCGTACCTGCTGGGACTCGCGCCAGTCAATCAATTGGCCAATCGCAAGGGAATCGCTGAACTCGGGCCGATCAATTCGACTGTGCCGATTTTCGAAGATCGCATGGACTCGAAGTCTCTGTTCCTTACGCCCAACAACAACACGCCGTATACGTGGTTCTGGCTTGACCTGCGTGGCGGGCCGCTGGTGCTCGAGGTACCACCTAACGTGCTCGGGCTGATAGATGACATGTGGTACAACTTCGTCACCGACGTTGGCCTCGTCGGACCTGACAAAGGCAAGGGAGGCAAGTATCTGATCCTGCCGCCGGGCTACAGGGGCGAGGTGCCGCCGGGTTATTTTGTCGTGCGCCCTGCGACGTTCAGCGTCTGGGTTCCCTGGCGCTCCTTCCTCGTTGATGGTGATCCGAAGCCGGGCGTGGAGCTCGTAGAGAAGCACACCAAGATCTATCTCCTGAAGGACGCGGCTAACCCGCCGAAGATCAACTTCGTGCATGTCTCCGGCAAGGCGTTCAGCACGCTCGCACCGGCGGACTACGGGTTCTGGGAGTACCTGAATCAAGTCGTGCAGGAAGAGCCAACGGACACTGTTGATCCCGTGACCCTCGGTTTCTACGCGTCGGTCGGCATCCAAAAGGGCAGGCCTTTTGCGCCCGATGCGCGCATGAGGAAGATTCTGACCGAGGCTGCATTGGTCGGCGACGCCACAGCACGCGCAATCAATGATCGCCTCCGAATCAAGGAGAGCTACTACTACCCGAACAGCGCGTGGCGCTCGGGTTTCTATGGCGGCTACAAATTCGAGGAGGGAGGCGCCCGGGTCCTCGACGCGTATTCCGCTTTCTTCTTCTATGCGACTGGCGTCACTCCAGCGATGGACTCGAAGACCGTTGGCGAGGGGTCGCAGTACATGGCCGCGTTCGTGGATTCAGAGAGCCGTCCCTTGGATGGGGCCAAGAACTACAGGCTGCATCTGCCGCCCAACATTCCAGTCAAGCAGTTCTGGTCGGTGATCCTTTACGACAACCAGACCCGCTCCATGCTCCAGACCGATCAAAGATGGCCCGCTGTCACCAGTCAGAATAAGGCGGTGTTGATTAATCCCGACGGCTCTGTCGATGTGTACTTTGGACCGAAGGCTCCCGTTGGCAAGGAAAACAACTGGGTGCAAACCATCCCCGGTAAGGGATGGAATACGCTTCTGCGCCTCTATGGGCCGCTGCAACCCTGGTTCGACAAGACGTGGCGGCCAAGCGAGATTGAGTTGATCAAGTAGATCAGGAAGTAGCCAGCTAACAACCGGTTGCAGCGGACGGCGCTAACGCGCCGCCGCTGAACCGGAGCGTAAGCGCGAACGTCCGCTTCTGGCCGAGAGCGGACGTCCATCAACCGGACGTGGCGCCTATTCGTCGATTCCGAGGAGCCTGGTCGCCGTTTTGCCCAGAATATCTGATTTCTGAGTGACCGTTAGTCCTCGGGTGGAAAGGACATGCTCGACAGCGGTCTTGGTCCAGGGATACGGGAAGTCGGTGCCAAGGACGAGTTGACTCGCCCCAACCTCGGCCGCAAGGTGGCGCAGTCCCTCCGCGGTAAATACCATCGTGTCGTAATACATCTGCCTCAGATACTCGCTCGGCTTTTTCTTGATGCCGCCGTAGGTTCCGCCTGGGCATCGGGCCGGCAAGGTGAGGCAGCCGCGATCAGACCGCGCCGCATAGGAAGGCAGGAAGCCGCCTCCGTGCGCGGCGCAGATCCTCAATCCGGGGAAGCGGTCCAAGGTACCCTCGAAGATGAGATGCGACAGCGCGATCGTGGTCTCGAGGGGGTAGCCGATCACGTTTTCAAGAAAGCCATTGCCCTTCAGCCTACTGGCGAGCGTGCTCGTCGCTCCCGCAGGCTGCGGGTGAATGAAGATCAGAACGCCTAGATCTTCGGCTTTTTTCCAGAACGGGTTGAACTTCGGGTCGCTTATCTCTTCACCGTTGACGCTTCCCCCAATCGCGGCGCCGCGTAGTCCATACTTTCTTACTCCCTCCGCGAGTTGCCTGGCTGCAAGATCGGGATGCTGCAATGCCACTGTGGCAAAGGCGACAAAGCGCTCCGGGTGCGCGGCACATACCTCCGCCAACTTCTCGTTTTGGATCCGGATGATTTGCTCTGCGAGGTCGCGCTCGGCCTCGTACCAGTACGGATTGATGCTCAGCGCCTGTACGTCGATCCCTTGCTCGTCCATGGCGCGTAGCCGCTCGGAGAGGTGTGTCACCACGCTCAGATCCGGACGGGTATTGGGACCCGGCGCGCCCAGCGTCATACCCATGAGCGCCATGGCCTCCGCGACCGCGCAATGAGCGTGCACGTCGACGACCTTAGTGCGTCGCCCCTTCACATGGACTATTCGGCGTCCATGCGGATCGCGGCCGGGGATCGCGCGTTTCCGTCGACTGGGCGATCCACTTGCAATGACATTTGTCGTGCCAGCCTGCGAGCGTGCCGCCTCCATCATTTGGCAGTTGACGAACGCAATGCTGCTTTCAATGGCAGCGGTCGCTTTCGAGGGCGTCATTCTGGTTGTCACCGCGGCCTCCTCCAGACCAGTCCGTCAGGCGGCGCAGGGTATCACGTCAAGTGCGCCAGATCCGCGGCACGCCGCGCCGCCCTCCGGGTAGAACGGCTTCTGCACCACGAGCGGCCCGTCCCCGCGTGCCATGCGCTTGGCACTCCGCATCCCTCTGATCCAATTCGCGTTTGGGAAAGGGCGGCGCGTACGCTCGCAGCGGTCCGCATCAACTTGGTACGCCGCGACGGCGCACGCACCGGCAACGCGCAGGCGCTTGATCCTTGTCAAACCGTCCCGCGGAGCGCGCGCTAGCCTTCTCGCTCCGGGGTGCGAGGGCAAAAAATGAGAATCAAGGAGATCTGCAGCCGCGTGGTCGTGGTGGCCGAGCCGCATACCGACCTGCGCGAGGCCGCGCGCATGATGCGCGACCATCACGTCGGCGCGCTGGTGGTGGTCGAGAAGCGCGAAGGCGTGACCCGTCCGGTCGGCATCGTCACCGACCGCGACATCGTGGTGGAAGTGGTCGCAGCGACCGGCGTGACCCCCGAGTCGCTCACGGTGCGCGACGTGATGTCTTCGGACCTGGTGCTCGCGCGCGAGACCGACGGCGTGTTCGAGGCGGTCGAGCGCATGCAGGACAGCGGCACGCGCCGCCTGCCGGTGGTTGCGGCCGACGGCGCGCTGATCGGCATCCTCGCGCTCGACGACGTGCTGCGCATGATCGCCGGCGAGATGACCGCGCTGGCGATCGCGGCGCAACGCTCGTTGACGCGCGAGACGCGCACACGGCCCGGCCTGCAGGGCGCCGCCGCCTAGTCGTTCTCAGGCGACGCCTCGGGCCCGCTGCGTAGCGCGCGCCGGGGCGGTCGCCGGCGTCGCCGCGCGCCGACGTTCGGACTTCAACATGAAATCCCAAGTGTCTGTTTCCTCGGGCTTTGTTTCCTGGCACGCAAGCTGCATATAGGAATCGACTTTTAACCAGTGAGGAGCCAGCGATGCTGCAACGAGACAGCCTTTTCCGCCGCCGAGACGAGCCATTCACGCGCAACCCGCAGGCCTCGCCGGCGACGCCCGCGCCGCAGCCCGAGCGCGCGTCCACGCCGGCGCCAGCGCCCGCGCCTGCCGCCGCGCACCACGAGCCCGGCAAGCCCGGCGCGAAAGGCGAAGCGAAGCTCATCGTCGGCCCGGATATCAAGATGAAGGGAGTGGAGATCACCGACTGTGACACGCTCGCGGTGGAAGGCCGCATCGAGGCCACGCTCGACGCGCGCGTGCTGCAGATCGCCGAGCAGGGAACGTTCAGCGGCACGGTGGCGGTGGACGTCGCCGAGATCCACGGCCGCCTGGAAGGCGAGCTCACCGTGCGCAAGCAGCTGCTGATCCATTCGACCGGCAAGGTCTCGGGCAAGATCCGCTACGCCAAGATCAAGGTCGAGGAAGGTGCCGAGCTCTCGGGCGAGATCTCCATGCTCGAGCCGCAGCACGGCGCCGCGCACCAGGCCGCCAAGCGGCCGCTGGGCGCCTAGGCGTAATCCGCGGCGAGGGCTTTCTTCAGGCGCGCAACGCCCTCTGCGAGCCGCTCCTCGCTCGCCGCGAAGCACCAGCGCACGTAGCCTTCGCCCTGCGGGCCGAAGGCGGCGCCCGGCGCGAGTCCCAGTCGGTGCTCGCGCACCAGGCGCTTGCAGAACGCGAGGCTGTCGCGCATGCCCGCCACGCGCATGAACGCATACATGGCGCCGGCCGGCCGCGGCGCTTCGACGCGCGGCACGTCCGCCAGCAGCGAGGCGAGCAGATCGCGCGCGCGGCGCAGGCGCTCGAGCGTCGCGCCGATCACCGGCTCGCCCTGCTCGAGCGCGGCGATCCCGGCGCGCTGCACGAACACCGGCGCGCACGAGGTGTTGTACTCGATCAGCTTGGCCAGGTCGCTTGAGAGCGACGCCGGCACCACCAGCCAGCCAAGGCGCCAGCCGGTCATCAGCCACGGCTTGGAGAACGTGTTCGCCGACAGCACCCGGTCGTCCTCGCCGGCGACGTCGAGAAAGGAAGGCGCAACGCCGGATTCGTTGCCGTAGAACAGCCGCTCGTAGGCGTCGTCGGCGAAGATCCAGATGCCGTGCCGGCGGCAGTGCTCGAGGATCGCTACGGTCTCCGCGCGCGTCGCGGTCCAGCCGGTGGGGTTGTTGGGCGAGTTCACGTACAGCGCACGCGTGCCCGGGGTAAGCGCAGCGAGCAGCCGCTCGAGATCGAGCCGCCAGCCCGCAGGCGAGAATTCCAGCGGCACGGTGGTCACGCTCGCGCCGAGGATGCGCGGGATTTCCTGCAGGTTGGGCCACAGCGGCACCACTTCGACGACGCGGTCGCCCGGCTCGACGAGCAGCTGCGAGGCGAGCATCAGCGCGCTCACGCCGGCGCTCGTGACCGCCACCTGCTCTTGTCGCGTCGGGCGCCGCAGCCGGGAGACGTAGCGCGCGAGCGCCGCGCGCAGCTCGGGAATGCCGAGATTCTGCGAGTAGAAGGTCTCGCCCGCCTCGAGCGAAGCCGTGCCCGCGCGGCGGATGAATTCGGGCGTCGGCCAGTCCGACTCGCCCGCCCAGAAGGCGAGCACGTCCGGATTGCCCAGGTTGGCATCGGCCACCTCGCGGATCTTCGAGGCGCCGAGGGCGCGCACGGCAGGGCGGGCGGAGAGCATCGATAGGCGAAACTTGGCGGGGGCGCGGCTAGTGTAACCTGCTCGCCTGCATGGCTTCGCATTCCCAAGCGCGACGTTCACAGCGTTCCGGCGTCGAGCGCTGGTCGCTGGTCGCGGCGGTCGCCATCATGGCGGTCTGGGGCGTCAACTTCACCTTCGTCAAGTACGTGCTCGACAAGATCGGCGTCGGGCCGTTCCTGTTCATCCGCTTTCTCACGATGCCGCTGCTCGGCTTCCTGCTGCTCGCGCTCGTGTACCGGCGCCACCTCGCCAAGTCCTGGCCGCTGCGCGAGGACGTGCCGCGCTTCGTCGCCTGCGGCCTGGTCGGCCACACCGCGCACGTGGGCCTCGTCACCTGGGGCATCGATCTGTCGACCGCGTTCTCGAGCGCGCTGGTGCTGACCAGCGGGCCGCTGTTCACGCTGCTGATCCTCGCCTTCGCCGGCGTCGAGAAGCTGCGCCGGCGCCAGCTCGCAGGCACCTTCGCCGCCTTTCTCGGCATCGTCATATTTCTCTCGGACAAGTTCGTGCGCGGCGTGGCGCTCGCCGGCGCGGGCGACCTGGTGCTGCTGTTCGCGGCGTCGCTGTTTTCGCTCTACACGGTGATCGCGCGCCCGATCACCGCGCGCTACGGCCCGCTGCCGGTGCTCGCGTACTCGCTGCTGTTCGGCGCGCCGCCGCTGGTGCTCGTCACCGCGCCGTCGTTCTTCGCTGCGCAGCTCGGCGCGCTGCCGCCGCTCGTGTGGCTCGGGCTCGTATGGGCGATCTTCGTCTCGGCCTTTCTCGGCTGGCTTGTGTGGGCATGGGTGAACGCGGTGCGCGGCCTGGCGAGGAGCGCGCCGCTGCAGTACCTCATGCCGCCGATCGCGGGGCTGGTGGCCTGGCTCACGCTCGGCGAGCACTTCACGCCGATGAAGATCGGCGGCGCGGCGCTCACGATGGCGGGCGTCGCTTGGGCACAGTTCGGCGGCGGCCACGCGCCGCCGCGCGAGACCGCGCAGGCCGATACGCCGTGAGCCGCGCCGCCGCGCGCGGAGCGCTGCCGCGCACCGTCTGGGCGCTCGGCATCGTTTCGCTGCTGATGGACAGCTCCTCGGAGCTGGTGCACGCGCTGCTGCCGCTCTACATGACCTCGGTGCTCGGCGCGAGCATGCTCGAGGTCGGTCTGATCGAGGGCGTCGCCGAGGGCACGGCCGCGATCGTCAAGGTGTTCTCCGGCACGCTGTCGGACTGGCTCGGGCGAAGAAAACTCCTGCTCGTGCTCGGCTACGGGCTCGCGGCGCTGTCCAAGCCATTCTTCCCGCTCGCGACCAGCATCGGCTGGGTAGCCGGCGCGCGCTTCGCCGACCGCGTCGGCAAGGGCATCCGCGGCGCGCCGCGCGACGCGCTCGTCGCGGACGTCACGCCTCCGGAGCTGCGTGGCGCGGCCTACGGCCTGCGCCAGGCGCTCGATTCGGTCGGTGCGGTACTCGGGCCGCTCGCCGCAGTCGTGCTGATGGCGCTGTTCGCCGAGAGCCTGCGCACCGCGCTGTGGGCGGCGGTGGTGCCGGCGCTCGCCTGCCTGCTGGTGATCGCCTTCGGCGTGCGCGAGCCTGAGCGGGCGGCCGCGACGAAGGCCGCAAGCCCGCTTTCGCGCGCGATGCTCGCTCGGCTCGGCGCGCGCTACTGGCTGGTGGTCGCGCTCGGCGCCGTGCTCACGCTGGCGCGCTTTTCCGAGGCGTTCCTCGTGCTGCGCGCGGCCGACGTCGGCCTTGCGCAGACCTGGGTGCCGCTCGTGATCGCGGCGATGAGCGCGGTCTACGCGCTTACGTCCTACCCGGCGGGGATCGCCGCCGACCGCGGCAAGCGGCGCGCGCTCATCGGCTGGGGGCTCGCCGCGCTGGTCGCGGCGGACCTGGTTCTCGGCGCGGCGCGTGGCGCGTTCGCGGTGTTCGCGGGCGTGGCGCTGTGGGGCGTGCACATGGGCCTCACGCAGGGCCTGCTCGCGGCGCTCGTCGCCGAGGCCGCGCCCGCCGAGGCGCGCGGCACGGCGTTCGGCGTGTTCAACCTGGTCAGCGGCCTCGCGCTGATCGGCGCGAGCCTGCTCGCCGGCTGGCTATGGAGCGCCTACGGGCCTGCGGCCACCTTCTATGCCGGCGCCGCCTTCACCGCGGTCGCGCTTACCGGGCTGCTCGCCGCATCGCGTCCGAGATAGAATCCGCGCCGAAACTGAAAAGCAAGAGAAGGCAATGTCCGGCGGGCACATCGAAGCGCACGGCGAACACAACAAGGGGATCGCGCTGCTGATCGCGATCCTCGCGCTGGTGCTGGCGTTCTCCGAGACCCTCGGCAAGTCCGCGCAGACTGCGGCGCTGGACGCCAACATCGAGGCCTCGAACCTGTGGGCGTTCTTCCAGGCGAAGACGATCCGCCAGACCACGCTGCGCACGTCCGCCGGGCAGCTCGAGGCGCTCGGCGCAAGCGAGGCCGCGAAAAAGCAGGCCGAGGCCTGGAGGAAGACCGCCGAGCGCTATCAGAGCGAGCCCGAGACCGGCGAGGGCCGCACGGAGCTCGCCGCGCGCGCGACGAAAGCCGAGGCGCGGCGCGACCGTTCGATGGCGGCGTACCACCATTACGAGCTCGCCTCGGCCGCAGTGCAGATCGGCATCGTGCTCGCTTCCGCGTCGATCATCACCGCGACGCCCGCGCTCGCCTGGCTCGCCGGCGCGCTCGGCGCCGTCGGCGCGGCGCTGTGCGTGGTCGGTTTCTGGTTCCCGACTGCCATCCACCTCTTCTAGTCCTACAGCAGGCCGCTGACGCTCATCACGATCATGGCCAGCATCAGGACGATCGCCGCGCCGAGCGCGGCGATCGCCAGCTGCGTGGGCGTAAGCCCCTTTTTCTCCCGCTCACCCTCCTTCATCTTGCCCTCCCCCGGCTCGTGAGGTGTCAGCCGCCGCGCCTCCCATCGGCCGCCACGCTGTCGAGCAGCGCGAGCAGCCCCCTGAGCAGATCGATCGGCGTCGGCGGGCATCCCCGGATGTGCAGGTCGACCGGCAGTACCCTGGACACGCGTCCGACGCAGACCTTGCTTTCCGCGAACGGTCCGATGCCGCAGGCGCAGTCGCCGGTCGCAATCACCCATTTCGGGTCCGGCGTGGCCGCGTAGGTGCGCTCCAGTGCCTGGCGCATGTTTTCGGTCACCGGCCCGGTGACCAGCAGAACGTCGGCGTGGCGCGGCGAGGCGACAAAGCGCAGGCCGAAGCGCTCGAGGTCGTACAGCACGTTGCCCAGCGCATGGATTTCCAGCTCGCACGCGTTGCACGACCCGGCATCGACTTCGCGAATCGACAGCGCGCGCCCGAGTCGCTTGTGCGACGCGTGGTTGACGCGCGCGGCCAACTCGGCGATCGCTCCCTCGTCCGCCGCCGGCGCGGGTTCGGTGAGCAGACCCTGGACGAAGCTTTTGAACAGCAGTCGGCGCATGGCGCGGGTCCTAGAGGTCGTGCCCGGAATACGAGCAGTTGAACGACTTGTTGCACAAGGGAAAGTCGGCGACGATGTTGCCCTCTATGGCCGCCTCGAGCAGCGGCCACTGGAACCACGACGGGTCGCGCAGGTGGCAGCGCTCGATGCGACCCTCCGCATCGATCCTGAGCCACACGAATACGTCGCCGCGGAATCCCTCCACCAGTGCGACCCCTTCGCGCGCACCGGGTCCCGCGGCCTCGGTGATCGCGGTGAGGACCGGGCCGGGCGGAAGCGCGGCGAGAATCTGCTCGATCAGCGCCAGACTCTGCTCGACCTCGCGGATGCGTATCCACACGCGCGCATTGACGTCGCCCGCCTGGACCACCGGGACCTCGAAGCGCAGTGCATCGTAGGGCGGGTAGCCGGGCGTGCGACGCGCGTCGAAATTGCGCCCGGACGCGCGTCCGACGAACCCGCCCGCCGCGAACTGATGTGCGAGGGCGGGCGAAAGGATGCCGGTTCCAACCGTGCGGTCCTTGAGCGAGGCGGTGTTCTCATACACCTCGACGAGGTCCGGGAATATCCTTCGCACCAGCGCCACGAGCTCGCGCACGCGCTGACCGCCATCGGCCGGCAGGTCGCAGCTCAGCCCTCCGGGCACCACGCGGTCCATCATTAGGCGGTGGCCGAAACAGGCGCTACAGGTTCGCAGCACGCGTTCGCGCAGCAGGCCGAATTGCGCGTGCAGGATTGCGAGCGCGGCATCGTTGCAGATCGCGCCGATGTCGCCGAAGTGATTGGCGAGCCGCTCCAGCTCGGCGAGCAATCCCCGCAGCCACTCTGCCCGCGGCGGCAGCTCGATGGCCAGCGCCGCTTCAACCGCTCGAGCGAATGCGAGCGCGAAGGCAACCGTGCTGTCGCCCGAGACGCGTCCCGCAAGCACCGCCGCACGCTCGACGGGCGCGCCGGCGATCAGGGCGTCGACACCCTTGTGTGTGTAGCCGAGGCGCTCCTCGAGCCTTACCACGGTCTCCCCGTTGGCGGTGAAGCGGAAGTGGCCCGGCTCGATGACTCCTGCATGCACCGGACCCACCGGGATCTGGTGCAGGCTCTCGCCCGTCGCCGGCAGGAAGCCGTAGGCGCCTGCGTGGCGCAGCCACGGCCGCGCGTCGGGCAGACCCTCGGGCTCGACGCCGACCAGGTCGCGGATTGTCCGCTCCGGCCGCATGGCCGGCGGGTGCACTCGGGCCACCGAAGGAAAACAACCCTCCTCGCACGCGACGCTCAGCACGGCGAATGATTTCGTGTCGTGCTCCATCACCGCCATGTACGCGCAGCGCCGCTCCGCCCACAGCCCGAGCAGCGCCAGCTCTCCCCGCTGCAGGCGCAGAGCAGCGTGCCCCCAGTGCTCGCGGCTCAGCTCTGAACGCGTCCAGTTCGGCGCCACCATATCGGCCTACCTCAGGAGCCTCGCCACGTGCTGAAACCACTCGGTGAGCGCCGGGGGCAACCAGATTCCCGCAGCGAGCACGAGTCCGAAGTGTGCCAATACCGGCACGAACGAAGCCTTTGGCCGCGCGCTGCTGCCGTGCGGATCGCCGAAGGCGAGCCCATTCAGGCGCAGCAGCAGCGCGCCGAATCCGGTGAGCAGGCCGAGCCCGAGCGCGACCGCCAGCAGCGGGTGACGCGCGAAGGTCGTCGTGACGATGAGGAACTCGGTCATGAAGATGCCCATCGGAGGAAGTCCCGCGATCGCGGCGACGCCCAGCACCAGTCCCCAGCCGAGCACCGGGTGCGAGACGGTGAGCCCGCGGATGTCGGGCATGTGCTGCGTGCCTTTCGCCTGCGCAATATGCCCGACGCAGAAGAAGATCGCGGACTTTGTGAGGCTGTGCAGCGTCATGTGCAGCAGTCCGGCGAAGTTCGCGAGCGGACCGCCCATGCCGAAAGCGAAAGTGACGATGCCCATGTGCTCGATGGACGAATAGCCGAACATGCGCTTGATGTCGTGCCGCCGGTAGAGCATGAACGACGCGAAGATCACGGACAGCAGGCCGAGCGACACCATCAGCGGCCCCGGCGCGAACGCCCCGGGATTCGCCGACAGCACACTCTTGAAGCGCAGCACCGCGAACAGCGCCACGTTCAGCAGCAGACCGGACAGCACCGCCGATATGGGAGTCGGACCTTCGGCGTGCGCGTCAGGCAGCCAGGCGTGCAGCGGAACGAGGCCCACCTTGGTGCCGTAACCGAGCAGCAGGAACAGGAACGCGAGGTTGAGCAGCGCCGGGTCGAATTCGGGGGCTCTGCGCACCAGCACGTTCCAGGCCATCGCGTCCAGGCCTTCGCCGACGACCGAATGCGCCGCGAGATACACCAGGATGGTGCCGAACAGCGCGAGCGCTATCCCGACGCTGCCGAGAAGAAAGTACTTCCACGCGGCCTCGAGCGCAGCGGGCGTGCGGTAGATCCCGACCATTAGCACCGTGGTAAGCGTCGCGAGCTCAATCGCCACCCACATGAGGCCGATGTTGTTGGACAGCAGCGCCAGGTTCATGCCGAACATGAGCGTCTGGTACATCGCGTGGTAGAAGCGCAAGTAGAGCGGCGTGAGCCGGCCGGTCTCCAGTTCGTGGGCGATGTAGCTGCCGCTGAACAGGCTCGTCGTGAAGCCGACGAAGGTGCTCAGCACGATGAACACCACGTTCAGATCGTCCACGATGAGGTAATGCCCCGGCTGCGGCCGCTCGACGAACAGCGCGCTCGCCGCGACGAGGGTCAGGAACGACGCCAGCGCGTTCAGCCGCGCGGTCGTCCGGTTGTCGGGCAGCGCAGCCAGCAGACCCGCGCTCGCCGCGGGGATGATCAGCACTGCGCCCACGAAAATGGAGCCCACGCCGCTCACGGCTGCTCGCCCCGGTACTCGTGCAGCGCGTGGATATCGACCGTATCGAAGCGCTCGCGGATGCGGAACAGGAAGACGCCGATGACGATGAGGGCGATCAGGATGGAAAATGCGACGCTGATCTCCACCACCAGGGGCATCCCCTTGGCGCCCGTTGCGGCGAGAATCAGGCCATTCTCGATCGACATGAAGCCGATGACCTGGCTCACCGCATTGCGCCGCGAGATCATCATCAGCAGGCCGAGCAACAGCACCGACAGCGCGAAGGCGAGGTCCTGCTGCGTCAGGGTTCCCGTCTTGGCCGTGATCGGGAGCATGACGATGATCGACAGCGCAACCAGCCCTATCCCCGCGAGCATCGTCTGCCCGATGCCGACCACTGGCTCGATCGTTCGATGAATTCCCAGCCGCACGATGATGCGGTTCAAGGCCAGCGGAATGATGATCGCCTTGACGACCAGGGCGATCGCGGCGGTGATGTACAGATGCGGCGCATGCTGGATGTGGGCCTGCCAGGCCACCGCGAGCGAAACGACGAGCGCGTGCAGCGCGAAGTTGTTCACCAATCCGGTCATGCGGTCCTGGTAGAGGAGCATGAAGCTCACCAGAACGAGCCCGCCGGCGAACAGGTGTGCGACGTCGAGGGCAAGCCGGTCCATCAGCGCGCCATCGTGACGAAAAGCAGCAGCGTGGCGAGGAAGCCGAGCATCAGCGCGGCGCCGAGAAAGTCCGGCACGCGGAACACGCGCATCTTTGCGATCGCGGTCTCGAACACCGCCAGCAAAAGGCCTCCGGCGGCGAGCTTGACCAGGTACACCCCCGCGCCCGCTACGTACGCGACCGGGCCCTGCCCGGAAACCGCGATTCCCCACGGGAAGAATACGCAGGCGATGACCGAGACGTAGAGCAGGAGCTTGAGGAACGCTGCCGCCTCGATGAGCGCCAGGTGGCGTCCCGAATACTCCAGGATCATCGCCTCGTGCACCATCGTGAGCTCGAGGTGCGTAGCCGGATTGTCGATCGGTATGCGGGCATTCTCCGCGATCGCCACCATGATCAGCCCGATGAGCGCGAGGGCGAGCGAAAACCGCAGCCCTACGTCCGAGGCCTGCATGAACTCGGCGATCGACGAGAGCTGGGTGGAACCGGCGAGCAGCGAGAGCGTGAACACCACCATCAGCATGGCCGGCTCGGCGAGCGAGGCGATCAGCATCTCGCGGCTCGAGCCGATTCCGCCGAAGCTGGTTCCGACGTCGAGTCCCGCGAGCGCAAGCATGAAGCGCGCGCTTCCAAGCAGCGCGACGATCGCGATCACATCGGCCGCGTAGCTGAACACCAGCCCGGTGGCGAACGTCGGAACGAGCGCGGCCGCGACCCAGGTCGTGGCGAACACGAGATAAGGCGCCACGCGGAACACCCAGGAGGCCGAATCCGCGAGCACGACATCCTTGCGCAGCAGGCGCAGCACTTCGCGGTAGGGCTGGATGAGCGGCGGGCCCTGGCGCCGCAGCAGATGCGCCTTCGTCTTGCGCACGAAGCCGGCGAACAGCGGTGCGAGTGCGAGCACCAGCACCATCTGCGCGAACTGCACTAGCAGATTCAGGGCTATTGCCAAACGGCAAGGACCATGAGAAGCGCGACCAGCGCGCCGAACACCAGCGTCAGGTACGCACGGATCGAGAGGAACTGCACCTTGTTGAAGCGGTCCGCCACGTAGCCCACGACGCGGGTGATCGGCGCGTAGAACGCGTCCCACAGGACGTCGCGCAGGCGCACATGCATCTCGGCGGCCCGGAGGTCGCCCGGCGGCGGAATGTGCACCTCCTCGCGCGCGCGGAACACCACCGATCCGAACACCCTGCGAATGGGCTGCGAAAAGCTCCCGGCCGTGTACTGGGTCGCCGGGCTGGCGTCGGGAAACCCGCAATCCCAGGCGGCGGACCTGCGCAGCGCGCCGGACGCCCAGCGGTGGATTGCCTCGGCCCCGAGGCCCGCGGCGAACGCGATGATCAGGAACAGGAGCAGCCCGTTGTACGAGCTGCGGCTCTGCGCGACCGGAACGATCGTCAGCCAGTCGAGCGCACCCTGCGGCGGCATGCGCGCTCCCGCGAGGGAGTGGGTCACAGGAGCAAGCGCATCGATGAAGTAGCCGGGCAGGATGCCGGCGACCAGGCACAAGCCCGCGAGGACGAACAGCGTAGCGAGCGACCAGCGATCGACCTCGACCGCGCTGCGCGCGGCATCGCTGCGCGCACGGCCGAGGAAGGTCACGCCGAAGGCCTTGACGAAGCAGGCAGCGGCGAGCGCCGCCGACAGCGCGAGCAGCGCTCCGATCGCCGGAACGAGAAATTTGAGCAACCATTGCGGCAGCGCCGGACTGACGAGGATCGCCTGGAAGGTGAGCCATTCGGACACGAAGCCGTTGAACGGCGGCAGCGCGGAGATCGCCGCCGAGCCGACCAGGAACGCAAACGCCGTGAACGGCATGCGATGGATCAGGCCGCCGAGCCGCTCCATGTCGCGTTCGCCGGTGGCCGTGAGCACCGCCCCCGAGCCGAAGAAAAGCAGGCTCTTGAACACCGAGTGGTTGAAGACATGGAACAGCGCCGCCGTCAGCGCCAGGGCGGCCGCCGCGCGCATGCCGTTCGCGCCGAAGGCGAGTGCGAGACCGAGACCGATGAAGATGATGCCGATGTTCTCGACGGTGTGGTACGCGAGCAGCCGTTTGAGGTCGTGCTCCATGAGCGCATGCAGCACGCCCATGACCGCGGTCACCCCGCCCAGCAGTGCAACCAGCGCCCCAGCCCACCACGTCGGCACGCCGAGCAGGTCGAACACGATGCGCACCGCGCCGTACACCGCCACCTTGGTCATCACTCCGCTCATCAGTGCGGAGACGTGGCTCGGCGCCGCCGGATGTGCGAGCGGCAGCCACACGTGCAGCGGCACCAGGCCCGCCTTCGACCCCGCGCCGATGAGCGCCAGCACGAGCACGGCCGCGGCAACGCCGGCGGCCGGGGGTGCCGCGCGGATGGCCTGGAAGGCGTAGCCTCCCGCCGGGCCGGCGAGCAGGCCGAAGGCGAGCAGCAGCGCGAGCGTGCCGAAGCTCGCCATGAGCAGGTACAGGTAGCCCGCGGCCGCGTTGCCGGCGCGGCGATGGTGCGCCATGACGAGCGCCCAGGACGCGAGCGACATGAATTCCCAGGTGAACAGGAACGTGAACGCGTCGTCGGCGAGCACGACGAGGTTCATGCCGGCCAGGAACGCGGCAAAAAACGGCAGCACGCGCCCCGGCGCTTCCTCGTGCCTGCCGTAGCCGATGCCGTAGAGGCTCGCGCCCGCCGCGCCGAGATTTACCACGATCAGGAAGAACGCCGCGAGCGCGTCGACGCGGAAGTGCGCGCCCAGCCACGGCAATCCGACGGGGAGTGTCAATGCGCCGAGAAGCGGGCCTCCGGCGAGCAGACAAGCGACGGCGATTGCCAGAGCAACTGCAGAGACCGACAACGTCGCGCCGTAGGCGAGCGTGCTTGCGGACCGCAGACGCGCAGCCGGGATCGCTGCCACGCTGACCGCGAGCAGCGCTCCTACACACCACAACAGCCCCGCCAGCGCCATCGAGTGCCCTATCCGGACCCTTGCGACACGCGCTTCAACCGCACGCCCCGGCCGCCGCTCGTGCTAGCAGCTCCCTCGCCGATCAACTCGACGCCGGCCCGCTCGAGCGCCTCGATCACCTTCATCAGCGACTCGACGTTGCCCCGTATGACGCCGTTACTCGCCTCCATGCGCTGTATCGTCGGCAGCGACAGGCCGCAGGCCACAGCCAGCGTGCGCTGATCGATGCCCAACAGCGCCCTTGCGGCCCGAAGTTGTTGCGCCGTGATCATGCGCCATGTTTGATAACAGACATGCCTACCCGCTGTACTGATTGACGGTACGCGAAAGTTGATTCACTGTAAATTGGGCATGTGCGCATCGCCGAGCGGCTGCGATGTCAGCTTCGCGAAGGCACGGCTATTTGCTGCGTTGCAATAGCGCGAGCTTCCGCTTTTGCGCACGGCCGAAAAGGAATGTTGCTATGCTGCGCGTCAGGTTTTTGTCCGCGACCTACAACCTGGGAGGGGAAAATGGCGGAGTCAACAGCAAGAACCGCTGGGGGGCAGGACTTCGGCACCGAGGAAAAGAGAGTCATATTCGCCTCTTCGCTCGGCACCGTATTCGAGTGGTACGACTTCTACCTGTACGCCGTGCTGGCGCCGTTTTTCGCGGCGCTGTTCTTTCCGCCGGGTAACGCAACCGCCGCGCTGCTGTCGGCCTTCGCGGCCTACGCCGCGGGCTTCCTGGTGCGGCCCTTCGGCGCGATCGTGTTCGGCAGGATCGGCGACCTGGTAGGCAGGAAGTACACCTTCCTCATCACCATCATCTTCATGGGCGGCTCGACTTTCCTGGTCGGCCTGCTCCCCACCTACTCCTCGATCGGCTGGGCGGCCGCGATTTTGATGGTGCTGCTGCGCCTGGTCCAGGGTCTGGCGCTCGGGGGCGAGTACGGCGGCGCGGCGACCTACGTCGCGGAGCACGCGCCGCAGGGACGGCGCGGCTACGACACGAGCTGGATCCAGACCACCGCCACGCTCGGGCTGCTGCTCGCGCTGATCATCATCGGGCTATGCCGCGCCAACATGGATGCCAAGGCGTTCTCCGAGTGGGGCTGGCGCATCCCGTTCTGGGTCACGATCATCCTGCTCGCCTTCTCGGTCTATATCCGGCTCAAGCTGCAGGAGTCGCCGGTGTTCCAGAAGATGAAGTCGGAGGGCAAAGGCTCCAAGTCGCCGCTAACCGACAGCTTCTTCAAGTACCCGAACAACAAGTTCGTGCTGCTGGCGCTGCTCGGCGCGACCGCCGGCCAGGGCGTGGTCTGGTACACGGGGCAGTTCTACGCGCTGTTCTTCCTCGTGATCACGCTCAAGGTCGACTATGTCACGGCCTACTGGCTGATCGGCATCTCGCTCGTGATCGGCACCCCCTTCTTCGTGTTCTTCGGCTGGCTGTCGGACAAGATCGGGCGGCTGAAGATCATCATGGCGGGCTGCCTGATCGCGGCGATCACCTACTTCCCGCTGTTCGGAGCGCTGACGCACTACGTCAACCCGGCGCTCGAGACGTACGCGGCAAAGACCCCGATCAGTGTCGCCGCGACCGACTGCCAGTTCCACCTGTTCGTCGGGCCGTGGAGCAAGTTCTCGGATTGCGACCGCACCCGCGACTACCTGACCACGCGCGGCCTGTCGTTCAAGTCGCTGCCCGCGGAATCGGGCAAGTCGGTAGTCACCACGATCGGCACCGTCAAGGTCGAGGGCTACGATGCGAAGAAGCTGGATGCAGCGCTGAAGGACACCGGCTACACCCCGGCGGCCGACAAGAACCAGATCAACTGGCTCATGACCGAGCTGATCCTCATCGTCATGGTGATCTACGTGACGATGGTGTACGGGCCGATCGCAGCGTTCCTGGTCGAGCTGTTTCCGACCCAGATCCGCTACACGTCGATGTCGCTGCCCTACCACATCGGCAACGGCTGGTTCGGCGGCATGCTGCCGCTGACCGCGACCGCGATGGTGGCCGCAACCGGCAACATCTACTACGGCCTGTGGTATCCGGTCTCGGTCGCCATCATGTCCCTGGTGATCGGCACGCTGTTCCTGAGCGAGACCAAGGAACGCGACATCCGCACCTACGATCACAGCATGCTGCCCTGAGCGCCCGCGCGCTCGGAAAAAGGCCCGCTCCGGCGGGCCTTTTTCATTCCGGGCCGGCGCGCACCACGTAGACGCTGCAGTGGGCGTGCGCGGTCACGCCCGAGGCGACCGAGCGCCACCAGGCGAGCGCCTGCTGCCCCGGCGCCGGCGCGCCGAGCAGGATGAGGTCGGCGTGGTTGCGGCGCGCGAAGGCGAGCAGCGCGCGCTCCGGGCTGGGCGACTCGATCACGTGCAGCGACTGGCGCTCGGGCGGCAGGCGCAGGGGCTCGGCCCAGTGGCGCAGCCGCACCAGGTGCTCGAGGTGCGCGCCCGCTGCGTCTCCCGCAGCGCCCGCGCCTTCGACCACCGGCCCGGCGCTGATCACCGACACGCACAGCAGGCGGTACTCGCGCGACAGCGACAGCACCTGCGCGGTCGCGCGCTGCAGGAACGGCTGGCGCGGATCGTTCGCGTGCGTCGTGTCGACCGCGACCATGATGACCGGGGTCGTGGCCACCTGCGCCTTGGGCAGCAGGCGCGGCGCCCGGCGCGCGCCGCGCGCGCGCCACCAGCGCGCGAGCTGCGCGGGCAGCCCCGCGCGTCCGGTCTTGCGCGCGCGCGCCGTGAGCGCGATCTGTTCGGGATGGCGCAGATCGAACGCGACGTGCGCCGCGGACTGATAGCGTTCTTCCGCGTGCGGCTCGAGGCAACGCAGGATCACCTCCTGCAGCCAAAGCGGCAGCCCCGGCACGCGGGCGCGCGGCGGAACCGGATCGACCCACAGCCTGTCGCGCAGGCCCGCGAGCGTGGCGGGCACCCCGAACGGCAGCTCCCCGGTGGCCATCTCGTAGAGCATCACGCCGAGCGCGAAGATGTCGCTGCGCGGGTCGGAGCGCGTGCCGAGCACCTGCTCGGGCGAGACATAGGGTGCCGACCCCGCCGCGAAGCGCTTCTCCTCGGCGAGCAGATCGGGATAGCGCGCGTGGTGGGCGAGCCCGAAGTCGATCAGGGCGGCCTCGCCGCCTCCCTTGAGCACCACGTTGTCGGGCTTGAGGTCGAGGTGGATCGCGTCCTGCTGGTGCAATCCATGCAGCGCGTCGGCGATCGCGGCGCCGATGCGCGCCGCCTCCGGCGCAGCGAGCGGCCCGCGCTTCAGCTTCGCATCGAGGCTCTCGCCTTCGATCCATTCCGTCACCAGGTACGGCGTCTTTGCCAGGTCTCCGGCCGCGACGAACCTCGGCACCTGCGGCCCCGAGAGCGCGGGCAGGATCATCGCCTCGGTCTCGAAGCTGATCAGGTTTTCGGCCGGCTCGCCGGGGCCGACGCGCGGCACCTTCATCACCGCCGGGAAGCCCAGCTCGGGCGCGGCGACGCGGAAGATCAGCCCTTGCGCGCCGGAATGCAGGCATTCGCCGAGGCGGAAGCCGTCGATCTCGCTGCCGGGCTCGAGTCGCTCCACTGCGCCGCGCCGCTCAGACGCCCCGTTCCACGCGAAATGCGTGGAACTCGGGCAGCCCCGCCTGCCTGATCTTGCGCGCGGCGGCGAGATGATCGTAGGGCACCCGATAAAAGGTGAGCTGCTCGCGCTCGCGGTCGAACAGCGCGTAGGCGGCAGCCGCCTTGCCGTCGCGCGGCTGGCCTGACGAGCCGACGATCGCCAGCCAGCGGCGGCGGCGGCTCACCGGCACGGCGTGCCCTGGCGTCGGCCGGAAGGCGGACCATTTACCCTGCGAATTCTCGAAGTAGAGCAGCTGTTCGTGCACGTGGCCGCAGAACACGTACGCCGCCTGCGCCGCCTCGGCGCTGCGCTTCGCCGCGCCCGGCCCGTCGACGTAGTCCCAGCGCGCGGGAGACGCCGCCGAAGCGTGCACGAAGCACATGTCCTGCTCGCGCGCGAGCAGCGGCAGCGCGGCGAGGAAGGCCTTGTGCGCGCCGTCGAGCGCCTTGCGCGTCCAGTCGATTGAATCCTTGGTCGCCTCGTTCATGTAGCCGGCGCGTTTTTCCATCGCTTCGTCGTGATTGCCCTTCACCGCGATCGCGCCCTCGGCGGCGTAGCGCCGCACGATGTCGACCGTCGCCTGCGGATCGGCGCCGTAGCCGACCAGGTCGCCGAGGAACGCGTAGCGCAGCGCGCCCTCGCCGCGCGCGTGCCTGAGGCAGGCCTCGAGCGCCTCGAGGTTGCCGTGCAGGTCGGAAAGGAGAGCGATCGGCATCTTGCCGCTCTTATTAGTCTGTCCCGGCGACGCTAGTATCAGCGCATGCCCGGCGCGCCGACCGCGGCGTCCGACACGTAGGGGTTGGACGCACGCTCTTCGCCGAAGGTCGACACCGGACCGTGGCCCGGGATGAAGGCGACATCGTCGCCGAGCGGGAACAGGTTTTCGCGGATCGAGCGGATCAGCGCCGCGTGGTCGCCGCGCGGAAAATCGGTGCGCCCGATCGAGCCGGCGAACAGCACGTCGCCGACGAGCGCCAGCCGCTCCTCCGGCGCGAAGAACACCACGTGGCCCGGCGTGTGGCCTGGGCACCAGCGCACCTCGAGCGTGACGCCGCCGAAGCGCACGCGGTCGCCCTGCTCGAGCCAGCGGTCGGGCTCGAAGGCCTCCAGCAGCGCCAATCCGAAGCGCTGCGACTGGGCGGGCAGCTGCTCGATCCAGAAGCGGTCCTCGCGCTGCGGTCCCTCGACCGGCACGCCGGTGATGCGCCGCAACTCGGCGGTAGCGCCGCAATGGTCGAGGTGGCCGTGGGTGAGGAGGATTCTCTCCAGCTCGGCGCCGGAACTCCGGAGGGCCTCGAGGATGCGCTCAACGTCGCCGCCGGGATCGACCAGCGCCGCCTTGTTCGTCTGTTCGTCGACCAGCAGCGAGCAGTTCTGCTGGAACGGCGTGACAGGGATGATCGCGACCTTCACTCGACGGATTGTACCGGCGACACCGCGACGCGCCGCGGCGCGCGCAGCAAGATGAGCAGCGGCAGCATCGCGGCGAAGCTCGCGGTGATCAGCCACAGCGCGTCGACGAAGGCGGCGATGCGCGCCTGGTCGCCGACCGCCTGCGCGAGCAGCTGGACGCCGAGCGGCGAGGAAGGTGCGAGATGCAGGCCCTGCAGGTACTGCGCCGCCGCGCTGTTGAACGGCGTCACCTGGCCGCGCATCAGCTCCCACTGCGCCTGGGTCGCGCGCGTGAGGTAGGTCGACACGACCGAGATGCCGATCGCCGAGCCGACCGAGCGCACCAGGCTGTAGATGCCGGCCGCTTCCGCCGCGTGATCGTGCCCGATGGTGGAGAACGCGAGCGTCGACATCGGCACGAAGATGAGTCCCATGCCCGCCCCTTGCAGCACCAGCGCGGGCAGGAACCACGCGCCGGTGACGTCGCCGTTCAGGCGCGTGGCGAGGTACGACCCCGCGACGGCGCACAGGACGCCGCTGCCGATCATGCTGCGCAGCGGCACGCGTCCGGAGAGCCGGCCGACGAGCATCATGGCAAAGAACATGGCCACGCCGCGCGGCGCCATCCACAGCCCGGCGTCGAATGCCGGAAAATTCAGCAGGCTCTCGAAGAACTCGGGCAGCAGCAGCTGCGCGCCGTACATGCCCATGCCGACCACCGCCATGAGCGAGCAGGCGATCGCCAGGTTGCGGTCGCGCAGCACCTGCAGGCGCAGCACCGGGTGCGCTCTCTGGGTGAACGCGCGCCACAGGAAGAACGCGAAGCCGCCGCCGGCGACGTACGCGCAGGCGCGCACGAAGGCCGAGGCGAACCAGTCGAGCTGCTCGCCCCGGTCGAGCAGCAGCTGCAGCGCGGTGAGCGACACGGCGAGCGCCCCGAAGCCGAGCCAGTCCATGTCGCGGTTGCGCCGCGGGGTGTCCGGGATGTAGCGCGCCGAGAGCGCGAGCGACGCGATGCCCACCGGCAGGTTGATGTAGAAGGTCCAGCGCCAGCTGAAGGACTCGGTGAGCCAGCCGCCGAGCGTCGGCCCGAGGATCGGCGCCACCATCACGCCCATTCCCCAGATCGCCATCGCGCGGCCGCGCTCCTCGGCCGGGTAGGTCTGCGCCATCACCGCCTGCGCGAGCGGCACGATCGAGGCGCCGAATAGGCCCTGCAGGAAGCGCAGCAGCACGATCTCCGGAAGATTGGTCGAGATGCCGCAGAAGCCCGATGCGACGACGAAGCCGGCGACGCTGCCGAGCAGGAAGCGGCGCCGCCCGATGCGCTCCGTGAAATACCCGGTGAGCGGCATCATGATCGACGCGCCGATCAGGTACGAGGTCAGCACCCAGCTGATGTTGTCGAGCGTCGCGCCGAGGCTGCCCGCCATGTGCGGCAGCGCGACGTTCACGATCGTGATGTCGAGCACCTGCAGCACCGTCGCCGACATCAGCGCGACGGTGATGAGGAAGCGGTTCGGCGCGGCCGCCGGGGCCGCGGCGGCGCTACTCAAGGTGCACCGTCACCGTTGCGGTGGCGCCGATGCGCAAGGGGTAGGCCGGGTCGTAGCCCTCGATCGCCACCTTGACGGGGACGCGCTGCGTCACTTTGACCCAGTTGCCGGTGGCGTTCTGCGGCGGCAGCAGCGAGAACGCCGTGCCGGTGCCCTGCGACAGGCTCTGCACCACGCCGTGAAAGGCGCGCCCAGGGTACATGTCGACCGAGATGTCGACCTTCTCGCCCGGACGGATGCCGTGCAGCTCAGTCTCCTTGAAGTTGGCGTCGATCCAGAAGCTGTGGGCGCGCACCAGCGCGAACAGCGGATTGTCCGCGCTGACGATGGTGCCCGCGGCGAGCGTCATGTTGCTCACCCAGCCGTCGTCGGGCGCGTCGACTGCGGTATGCGAAAGGTCGAGCTTCGCCTGCGCCACCATGGCGCGCGCGGCGCGCACGTCCGGGCTGTCCGCCACGCCGCCGTGCGCCTTCACCTCGGCGTGCTCGAGCCGCGCCTGCGCCGCCTCGAGCGCGGCGCGCTCGGTGCGCACGCGCGCCAGCGCGTCGTCGGCCGACTGGCGCGACAGGAACTTGCGCGCCACCAGGTCCTCGGCGCGCTTGAGCTGCGCCTCGTCGTTCTCGAGCGTCGCATGCTCGCGCGCCACGTCCGCGCGCGCCGCGTCGACGTCGGAACCGTCCTGGCGCGCGCCTCGCTCGGCCAGCGCGAGATTCGCCTCGGCCTTCGCCAGCGCGACTTCGAACGGCCGCGGGTCGATGTCGAACAGCCGCTCGCCCTTTTTCACGAGCTGGTTGTCCTTGACGTACACCTTGGTGACCGGCCCCGTGACCAGCGCGGCGATCTGCGCGACGTCCGCATTCACGTAGGCGTTGTCGGTCGAAACCTCGCCGCGCGTGAGCAACCAGTAGCCGAGCGCGACGGCGCCCGCGAGCAGCGCGACGGCGACGAACAGCACGGCGCGCGGTCTCATTGGCGGGCCTCCAGGCCGGCCTTCAGCTTGGCAAGCACCGCCGAGGCGGCCTCGAGTTCGCGCACGCTCACGCCGCGGAACACCTCGGCGCGCAGCGCCGCCGCGACCTTGCGGATCTCGGTCGCGACCGCCGCGCCCTTGTCGCGCAGGTGGATCGTCTTCACGCGCCGATCGGCTCCCGTGCGCCGCTCGATCAGGCCTTCGCGCTCCAGCCGGTCGACCAAGCGCACCACGCTCGCGCCCTCCAGGCCCAACCGCGAGGCGAGCTCGCTCTGCGACAGGCCCTCGCTGCGCGACACAATCGCGAGCAGCAGCCAGGTGGCGCGCGACAGCCCGAGCGGGCGCAGGCGCCGGTCGAGCGCATTGCGCCAGTCGTGCGCGGTCAGGTGCAGCAGCAGGCCGAAGCTCTCCGAGCTGACCGTCATGTTGACTGCCATTCAAATGATTAGGATGCTAAGCATTCTAGCACTGCGCTACCATGCATGCCATGCCGATCCCCGCGCAGCGCGCCGAGCCGGGTGCCTGGGACACCTACCTCGCTCAGGTACAGACGGTCGCCCCGCTGCTGCCGAAGGCCCTGCATCCGTACGTCGAGACGCTGCGCCGGCCGAAGCGCAGTCTGATCGTCGACGTGCCGATCCGCATGGACGACGGCAGCTACGCCCATTTCGAGGGCTACCGGGTGCAGCACAGTCTGTCGCGCGGGCCCGGCAAGGGCGGGCTGCGCTACCACCCCGGCGTAACGCTCACCGAAGTACAGGCGCTCGCCGCCTGGATGACGGTCAAGAACGCGGTGGTCGGCCTGCCCTACGGCGGCGCCAAGGGCGGCGTGCGCGTCGATCCGAAGATGCTCTCGCGCGCGGAGCTCGAGCGGCTCACGCGGCGCTACGCGAGCGAAGTCGGGGTGCTGCTCGGTCCCGATCGCGACGTGCCGGCGCCGGACGTCGGCACCAACGAGCAGGTGATGGCCTGGATCATGGACACCTACTCGATGAACACGGGCCGCACCGCGCTCGGGGTGGTCACCGGCAAGCCGGTATCGATGGGCGGCACGCTCGGGCGCAGCGACGCGACCGGGCGCGGCGTCGTGGCGATCGCGCAGCGCACCGCGCAGAAGCAGGGCTTCGACCTGCCCGGCGCGCGCGTCGCGATCCAGGGCTTCGGCAACGTGGGCGAGGCGGCGGCGCGCCTGTTCGTCGAGCGCGGCGCGAAGGTGGTCGCGGTGCAGGACGAGACCGGCTCGGTCCACGCCCCCGGCGGCATCGACCCGGTGGCGCTGCGGCGCCACCAGGCCGAGGCGCAGCGGCTTGCCGGCGCGCCGGGCTGCGCGCCGATCCCGAACGAGGAATTCTGGCAGGTGCCGTGCGACATCCTGGTGCCCGCGGCGCTCGAAGGCCAGCTCACCGAGGCGCACGCGCGGCGCGTCGCCTGCCGCATGGTGGTCGAGGGCGCAAACGGCCCCACCACGCCCGCGGCCGACGAGCTGCTCCTCGAGCGCGGCATCACCGTGGTGCCCGACGTACTCGCGAACGCCGGCGGCGTCACCGTGAGCTACTTCGAATGGGTGCAGGACTTCTCCAGCTACTTCTGGCGCGAGGAGGACGTGAACGTCAACCTCGAGCGCATCGTCGGCGATGCGTTCCGCCACGTGTGGGAGCTCGCCGAGGAGCGCCGCATCCCGCTGCGCACCGCCGCCTACCTGATCGGCTGCTCGCGCGTGCTCGAGGCGCACGCGACGCGCGGGCTGTATCCCTGAGCCGGCCTCGGCGCGCGCGCTAGCGCGTCCAGTCGCGGACCAGCGCCTCGTAGATCGCCACCGCCTGGCGGATCTTCTCCATGCTGCAGTACTCGTCGGTCTGGTGCGCCTGCTGCGGCTCGCCGGGGCCGAGTACCACGGTCGGCGCGCCGCCGTACACCTTGCGCAGATTGGCCGCGTCGGTCATGTAGGTCGCGGTGCGCACGTCGGGCGCGGCGCCGAGGATCGGCTTGCACAGCTCGAACACGCGCCGCATCCACGCGTCCTGAGGCTCGGTCCACACCGCCGGCAGGTTGGAGAACACGTCCAGCTCGGCCTCGCCGAGCGCGCCCTTCAGCCGCGCGAGCAGCGCCGCATGGTCCATGCCCGGCACGGTGCGGATGTCGACGCCGATGCGCGCCGCGTCCGGCACCAGGTTTACGCCTGCGCCGCCTTCGATCGTGCCGACGTTCATCGTCGGCGAGCCCATCACCGGATGCGGATGCGCGTGGAAGTCGAAATTCTCGAGCGCTGCGACCGCGCGCGCCGCCTTGTAGATCGCGTTCTCGCCCAGCTCCGGCATCGAGCCGTGCGCCGAGACGCCGCGGAACGCGGCGTGGAACTTGAGCGAGCCCTTGTGGCCGACGTAGGGCTGGTTCGCGCTCGGCTCGCCGACCACGATCGCGCCGGCCCGGCCCATGAGGGCCGGCAGCTGGGCGAGGTGGCGCGAGCCGACGCAGCCGTTCTCTTCCGACGCCGTAAGCACGAGCACCACTCCGGCCGTGCCCTCGAGCTTGCCGGCGAAGGCTTGCGCCGCGACGAGCATCGCCGCCACGCCCGCCTTCATGTCGGAAGAGCCGCGCCCGTAGAGGCGGTCGCCGTCGGTCTCGCCCGCGAACGCGTCGTGCTTCCAGGCCCGGCTGCCGAGCGGCACCACGTCCAGGTGGCCGGTGAGGCACAGCGGCGGCTTCGCCTCCGATCCGCCGGCGCGGGCGATCACGCTCGTGCGCCCCGGCTCGAACTCCTGGTACGCGACGCGGTAGCCCCAGTCCTCGAGCAGCCTGCCAGCGTGGCGCGCGCAGTCGGCTTCGCGCCCGGGCGGATTGACCGTCTCGAAGTGCAGCAGTGACCGTGTGAGCGAGATGGGATCCATGTCGAAGATCATAACCCCGCTTCGATCGCATCGACCTTGTGCGGGTAGAAAGCCAGCAGGTCCTTGATGACGGACACTTCGTCGTAGGGGTCTTCGTAGCTCCACGCGGCGTTCTCGGCGCCGCCCGCGAGCGAGAAGTACGATGCTTCGCCCTTGAATGGGCAATAGCTGCGATGCTGCGAACGCGCCAGCCGCTCCATCCTCACGTCCTTGCGCCGGAGGTAATAGACGGGCCGATAGCCGGTTTCTTCGAGCAGAAAAGCGTCGCGTGTATCGGCGACTAGTTCGCCCCGTACGAAGATCCGCACGCGCACGCCCGCCGGCCGCACGGTGACGCGGTGCTCGGGGTGCTTCGCGTAGCCCGGTCCGCTCGTCATAGCGTGAAGCGTAGCGCCGAAAGCAGCGCGCCGGGAAGTCGCGCGCTCGCGCTCGAGCGCGCGCCGTAGGTCGAGGGATCGAGCAGCATCTCGCGCTCGCGCGTCAAGTCGACCAGCTTGTCGCCGAGCATGCGGTACACCGTATCGTCGAAGCGCATCGCGCCGACCGGCGCGGCAATGCACCCGCCCTCGACCCAGAACGTGGCGAAGCGCGTCATGCCGGTGATGCGCCCGGCAGCGCGGTCGGAGTAGTTGAGGTACCAGAAGTTCGAGACGTACAGCCCTTCGCCGAGCGCCTCGAGCGCGTCGCGCGCTTCGAGGCCGCCGGGCGCGAGCTCGAGCGACTCGGGCGCCTCGCCGGCGTTCGCCGCGTTGGTCGCCAGGCCGTATTCCTTGGCCGAGCGCGGCGAGACGAGCGGATCGCCGAGGCGGCCCGCCTCGATCAGCGTCACGCGCTCGGGTCTCACGAAGCCCTCGCCCTGGAAGCCGGGCGCGACGCCCCCCGCGGTGTTCTCGATGAGCGTCACCTTCGGCGACAGCCCGCGCCCGTCCTGCATGCGCAGCAGCGGGCTCTGCCGCGTCGCGCGAGCGCGTGCCGAGAAGCCCCCCCAGCACAGCATGCCGACGAGTTCCTCCAGCGCGCGCGGTGCGAGGTAGGCGCGGACCTCGCCCGGCGCGATCACGCGCTCGGGGAGATCGAGCAGCGCGAGCTGCTCGCCGGCGCGCTCGAGCCTGTCTTCGAATTCTTCCGTCTTCCATTCGTACCCGGCATAGGCGTCCTTGACCGCCCGCCCTTGCGCGCCGTGCAGGCTCCAGTCGAAGTTGAAGCTGTCGGCCTCGTGCCAGTTGCGCTGCCCGAGCGAGTTGGCGAAGCCCCGGCAGATCGCGCCCGCGGCGTAGATGCCTACCAGGTCGCGCCCGCGCGCGGCGCCGGTGACCTGTCCGACCACTTCCGCGGCCGACGGCAGCGCGCCGCGGCGCAGGCTCTCGCTCGAGCGCGGCGTCTCGTTCACGAGCAGCCACGGATCCTCGGGCAATCCGTCGAGCGCATCGCGCAGCAGTGTGAGCGTCTCCTCGAGCAGCGCGAGGTCCTCCCCCGATCCCGCGATGTCGATCGTTGCCGCCGCCTGGCGCCGCGCGCGAACGAGGCGCAGCGTGAGCTCGGTCTGCGCGACGCTGCCAGCCTGGCGCACTCTTCCCCGGTTGAAGCGCACGAAGTCCGAGCGCTCGGCGGCGAGGTTCAGGAGCAGCGCTTCATCCACACGCAACCGTGCGGTGATGCGTTCGGCCAGGGAATAAAAGTGATCCTTCACGAGTCGGCCTATAATGCGCGGATCATTGGGGAGTAGCCGCCCTCGGCAATCCAGGGGCCCGCGTCAACATACTTGCCGCAAGGCATGGCGCGGGCGGTCTTCGGACATGGCGAGACCATTGATCGCGCAGCCCCGCATGGGCCGGGGTGCTGCGCGGTCAATGCGTCGGCACCGGCCCGGAGAACCTCATGCAAAGCTTTCTCGTCTCGACCGGACTGGTCGCCCTCGCGGAGATGGGCGACAAGACCCAGCTGCTGTCGTTCATGCTGGCGGCGCGCTACCGCCGGCCGTGGCCGATCGTCGCCGGCATCCTCCTTGCCACGCTCGCCAACCACGCGCTCGCCGGCGCGCTCGGCGACTGGCTGCCGCAGATCGCGAGCCGCGCGGTGCTGCGCTGGGTCGTCGCGGCATCGTTCTTCGCCATGGCGGCGTGGATGCTGGTGCCGGATCGGCCGAACGCCGAGGCGCGCGCGCTGCCCGGCGCGGGAGTCTTCGCCACGACCGTGATTGCCTTCTTCCTCGCCGAGATGGGCGACAAGACCCAGGTCGCGACCGTGCTGCTCGCCGCGCGCTACGCGACCTTCGCGCCCGTGGTCGCGGGCACGACGCTCGGCATGATGATCGCGAACGTCCCGGCCGTGCTGGTCGGCGAGCGGCTCGCCGAGCGCGCGCCGATGCGCCTGCTGCAGCGTACGGCGGCCGCCATCTGCGCCGCGCTCGGCGTGCTCGCGCTCGTCGCAGGCTAGTGCCGCGGCGCGGCTCACGCGCCCTCGCCCCCGAACACGTCCACGCCGGCGAATACGCAGGCCGGCGCCGCGTGGCCGCAGTGGATCGCCTGGTTCGGCTCGCCCTTGCCGCAGTAGAGCGTGCCGTGCACTTCGAACGTGGCGCGATCGCCGACCATCCTGAGGCTGCGCCAGAAGCTCGCCGACAGGCCGCGATAGTTCGGGTTCCTGACGACGCCGGTGACGCGCCCGTCCTCGATCAGCTCGCCCCACTCGCAGCCGAACTGGAACTTGTTGCGCGCGTCGTCGATCGACCACGAGCGGTTGGTGCGCATCAGCACGCCGCGCCGAATCGAGCCGATCATCTCGCCGAGCGCGCTCGCGCCGGGCTCGACGTTCAGGTTGGCCATGCGGTCGATCGGCGGCCGGTTCCAGGAGCCGGCGCGCGCGTTGGCAGTGCCCGGCAGCCCGGCGCGCAGCTGCGAGAGCAGTCCTCCGAGCGGCGCGACGAGGATTCCATCCTTGATCAGAAATACCTTCTTTGCAGGCGTCCCGTCGTCGTCGAAGGCGTAGCTGGCCAGCTCGCCGTCGACGCTCGGGTCGAAGGTGACGTTGAGCAGCTCCGAGCCGTAGCGGTACGAGCCGAACATCCCGGGCGTGACGAAGCTCGTGCCGGCGTAATTGCGCTCGTCGCCGAGGATGCGGTCGAGCTCGAGCGGATGGCCGATCGACTCGTGGATCTGCAGCATCATCTGATCGGGCATCAGCAGCAGGTCCATGCGGCCCGTCGGGCACTCGGGCGCGGCGAGCAGTTGCAGCGCCTCCCCCGCCACGCGCGCGCCCGCGCCGTCGAGCCCGGCGCGCGCGACGAGCTCGAAGCCGCCCTGCTCCGCGTGCTCGAGGCTGCGCGTCTGCGTCTCCGCGCCCTCGGCAGCGGTCACGCGCAGCTGCGGCAGCACCGCGCGGAAGCGCTGGCGCAGCTCGCCGCCCGTGTTGGTGACGTAGAGCCTTTGCTCGTCCACGATCTCGAGCGCCGCGTAGCGCTCGACGATGCGCGCATCGGCCTTGGCGGCCCGGCACTCGGCCGCGAGCAGGTCGAGCAGCGCGCCTCGCCCCGGGCTGTCCTCGAGCGCGGGGCTGTCGTACGCGCCGCGCGGCGCGGGCATCTTGTCCGGGTCGAAGGCGAGCAGGTTTGCCGCGCGCGTCGCCTCGGCCCAGGCGGTCGCCCGGTCGAGCGCCGCCTGCAGGCCGGTGGCGGACAGGTCGCTCGTCGCGCAGTAGCCGCAGCCGCCCGCGCTCACCGCGGTCAGCATCGCCCCGCGCTCCCGCGCGAAGCGCGGCGGCTCGACCGTGTCCTGGCGCACTGCGAGCGTCTCGCTCGTCTGCTCGTGCACGCGCAGCGACCAGAACGCGGCGCTCGAGCGCAGCGCGCGGAAGCTGTCTTGCAGGCTGCGGATCACGAGAACGAATTTGGCGCGACGATCTCCCGCAGCTCGGTATAGCGCGCCCTTTGGCTCTCCGGTCGCAGGAACGCAAGGCCGATCAGCCCGCCGACGATCATCACCATCCCGCAGATCGCGAACCCTTCCCCGTAGCCCGCCGCCGCGGACGCCGCGCCCTGGATCATGCTGCCCATCGCGTACGGTGCGATCACCCCCGCCGAAGTGCCGACGGCGCTGTTGATCGCGAGAACCGCGCCGCGCTGCGAGGCCGGCGTGATCTCGGCGAGAATCGCTGGCGACAGCGTGAACACGATGGACGGCAACGCGACGCCGAGCGTGGCGAGCGCGACCTGGCTGGCGACCGCCGAGACATGCGGCAACAAGACAAGGGCCGCGCCTCCCGCGCAGATCGCGGCCCCCGAGAACATGCCGCGCGCGCTGCGGCTGCTCGCGCCGCGCTGCATCAGCCGTTGCGACAGCCAGCTGCCGCCGAGAGTGACGAAGACCGCGACGATCAGAGCGAGTGCGGTGAGCTTGCCCGCGGCCTCCTGAGAGAATCCCAGCGCGCTGACCAGGTAGGGCGTGAACCAAGTGAGCGCCAATGCCAGCCCGAAGTACGCGCCGAAGTAGGCGCACCATGACGCGATATTGGTTCCGTTGAGCAGTAGGTGCCGGTAGGCGATCGGGCGCTCGGCCGCGGCGGCGCCGGCCGCCGCGCGCATATCGTCGATCGCGCCCTCGCGTCCGAGCAGCGCCCACAGCGCGACCCAGATCAGGCCCGTCACGCCGAGCGCGGCGAACGCCATGTGCCAACTGTGGTGGGTGATGATCCAGTTCAACGCCGGGATGCTCACGATTCCGCCGATCGTCGCGCCCTGGGCGATGACGGCCCCGGGCACCGGTCGCTTGTCGTCAGGAAACCACTTGTAGACGGCGTGCAGAGCGACTGGATAAGCCGGCCCCTCCCCGGCGCCGAGTGCGACGCGGCATGCGAGCAGGGTACCGAGGCCGACCGCACCCGCCATCGGGAACTGCACGAGGGCCCAGATCAGGCCCATCGCCAGCATCAGCCACTTCGATTGAACGCGGTTGGCCACGAAGCCCGTTACCACCGCCGACACGGAAAAGAGCAGGAAGAAGCTCGAACCGACCAGCCCGAACTGCCGGGGCGTCAAGTTCAGCTCCTGCATGATCGGCACCCCGGCGAGACCGACGATCGCCTTGTCGGCAAAGTTGATCATCATGAACAAGAACAGCAGCAGCGTGATCGTCCACGCGCCCTTGTGCGTCGTTGATCCGGTCATTGGCTGTCCCCCCTCGCTGGTGACGCTCCGGTCGACCTGCACACGCGTCGCTGCACTGCGTAAATCTCTCGAATCATCGTAGCACGGGTTCGATCGGCTAAGATCAGTCTGCGATGGCCGGAAGCTTCTTCTACCTACCTCTCGAGCGCGTCGTCTTCGGCCGGCCGGCGGCCGAGGCGGCGGCCGACGAGGCGGCGCGCATCGGCGCGCGGCGCGTATTCGTCGTCTCGTCGAAGACGCTTTCCCGCAGGACCCCCGCCATCGCGCAGATTCAGCAGGCGCTCGGCGAACGCTACGCGGGCGTGTTCGACAACTGCATCGCGCACACGCCCTGGCCGAGCGTGATCGAGGCGGCGGACGCGGTGCGCGCGGCGGCGCCCGACCTGATCCTCACGGTCGGCGGCGGAACGCCGATCGACACGGTGAAGATCCTGCAGCTCGCGCTCGCGCACGGCGCGCGCGCGCCGCAGGATCTCGAGCGCCTGCGCTCCGGCGTGCTGAGGGATCAACGGCCCTCGCCCGTGCGGCAGGTGGCGGTGCCGACCACACTTTCGGGCGCGGAATTCTCCAATCTTGGCGGCGGCACCGATCCGCACACGCGCATCAAGCACTCGTTCTCGGGCCCGGACATCGGGGCGCGCGCGGTGATTCTCGACCCGGCGCTCACCCTGTACACGCCCGAGTGGTTATGGCTGTCGACCGGCGTGCGCGGCGTCGACCACGCCGTCGAGGCGCTGTGCTCGGTCGACGCGCACCCGTACTGCGACGGCCTGGCGCTGCACGCGCTGCGCCTGTTCGCCCAGTTCCTGCCGCGCAGCAAGGCCGCCCCCGCGGACCTCGCTGCGCGTCTGGGCTGCCAGCACGCCTCGTGGCTCGCCGCCTCCACCATTGCGCGCGTCAACTACGGCGCGAGCCACGGCATCGGCCACGCGCTCGGCGCGGCGGCAGGCGTGCCGCACGGCCACACGAGCTGCATCATGCTGCCGCACGTAATGCGCTACAACCTGCCGGCGACTGCGGCCAAGCAGAAGCAGATCGCCGTGGCGCTCGGGCAGCCAGGCAAGCCCGCGGCGGACGCGGTCGCAGAGCTCGTCGCCGCGTTGGGCCAGCCGGCGACGCTGCGCGCGGCCGGCGTGAAGCGCGAGCAGCTGCCGCAGATTGCCGAAAGCGCGATGCACAGCGCATGGGTGCGCGCCAATCCGCAGCCGATCGCGTCCAGTGCAGACGTGATGCGCCTGCTCGAAGCGGCATGGTGAGCTACGAGGAGATCCGCCGGCGGTTCCGCTGGGATGTGCCCGCACGCTTCAACTTCGCCGCCGAGGTGGTCGACGCCTGGGCAAAGGATCCGGCCAAGCTCGCGCTCTTGTGGTGCGATGCCGCCGGGCAGGAGGAGCGCTACAGCTTCGCGCGAGTGTCGGAGCTGTCGCGGCGCGTCGGCAGCGTCCTGCGCGCGGCCGGGCTGGCGAAGGGCGAGCGCTGCATCGTCATGCTGCCGCGCATCCCGCAGTGGCAGCTCGCCATGGTGGGCTGCCTGCGCGTCGGCGTGATCCCGATCCCGTGCATCGACATGCTGACCGCCGGTGACCTGCGGTATCGCGTCGAGCACGCGGGGGCCGCGGGAGTCATCACGACGAGGGAAAACGCAGGAAAATTCGAAGGGCTGTCGAGTGTCAAGTTCAAAGCCGCGGTCGGCGGCGCGCCGGGGTTTCTCGACTTCGACGACGCGCTGGCACGTGCCTCCGAGGACTGCCCCGCTGAACCGATCGCGGCCGAGGACCCGGTGGCGATCTACTACACATCGGGCTCGAGCGGTCCGCCGAAGGGCGTGACGCACGCGGCGCGCGCGCTGTGGGCCTGGCGCTACGCGTCGCGGTACTGGCAGGACCTCAGGCCGTCCGATCTCATGTGGTGCACCGCCGACACCGGCTGGAGCAAAGCAGGCACCGCGATCCTCTTCGGGCCCTGGAGCTGCGGCGCGGCGGTGCTCTTCTATCACGGGCCGTTCGAGCCGCGTGAGCGCCTCGCGCTGCTCGCCCGGCACCGCGTCACCGTGTTCTGCGCGGCGGCGACCGAGTTCCGGCGCCTGGTGAACGAGGATCTGTCGGCGTTCGATCTCTCGGCGCTACGCCTCAGCGTTTCTGCGGGCGAGACCGTCAACCCCGAGATCGTGCGCCGCTGGCAGACGCTCGCCGGCGTGCCGCTGCTCGACGGCTACGGCCAGACCGAGACGCTCATGACCGTGCTCAACTATCCGTTCATGCGGGTCAAGCCCGGCTCGATGGGCCGGCCGCTGCCTGGCCTCGACGCCGCGGTGATCGACGGCCAGCTCGCGATCGGGCTGCCCAATCCGCAGATGATGCTCGGCTATTGGAACGACCCCGAGCGCACCGCGGCCGCCAAGGCGCGCGTCGGCGGGAAGGAGTACTGGCTGACCGGCGACATGGTGCGCGAGGACGAGGACGGATATCTCTTCTACGAGGGGCGTGCCGACGACATCATCAGCTCCGCGGGCTACCGCATCGGGCCGATGGAGGTCGAGAGCGCGCTTATCGAGCATCCCGCCGTGCAGGAGAGCGCCGCAGTCGGCAAGCCCGACGCGGAGCGCGGCGAGATCGTCAAGGCCTTCGTGGTGCTGAAGGCCGGACGCGCCGCCACACCCGAGCTCGTGCGCGAGCTGCAGGAGCACGTCAAGCGCGTCACCGCGCCCTACAAGTATCCGCGCGAGATCGAGTTCGTCGCGGAGCTGCCGAAGAATGCCTCCGGCAAGCTCCTGCGACGCGTTCTGCGCGGCGCCTAGCGCATGCCGCGGCGGATCGCGCGGCCGGTGGTTTCGCTGACGCGCGTCAGGCTGACGTCTGCGTCCTGACCATGCGCGTGCCGCTCACCGCGGCCGCGACGAGCGAAATGCCGGACGCCGTGCCGAGCGCGACGATTGTCGCGTGCGCGTGGAACACGCCGAACATGAGCGCGACCAGCGCCGCGCCGCTCGTCTGCCCGAGCAGCCGCGCGGTGCCGAGCATGCCGCTCGCGCCGCCGCTGCGCTCGCGCGGCGCCGAGCTGAGGATGGCGCGGTTGTTCGGCGACTGGAACAGGCCGAAGCCCGCGCCGCACAGCGCCATGCGCCAGACGATGTCCGCGTCGGAGGGCGCGGCAGGAAGCAGCGCGAGCAGCGCGAGGCCCGCGGCGAACAGGCCGAGCCCGAGCGCGCCGAGCGCGCCCGCCGAGTAGCGGTCAGCGAGCCGGCCGGCGAGCGGCGCGGTGAACGCGGAGGCCGCCGGCCAGGGGGTCATCAGGAGCCCCGTGGCCACCGCGCCGCGCCCGAGCGCGTCCTGGAAGTAGAACGGGATCGCGACATACGCAAGCATCTGCGCCGCGAACGAGCACACCGAGGTGGCGATCGACAACGCGAACAGGCGAATGCGCAGCAGGTCGACCGGCAGCAGCGGAGCTGGCTGCGGCAGCTGGCGCACGACGAGCGCGACGCCCGCCACGGCGGCGCCGCCGAAGGCGAGCGCCACGTAGGGCGCGCGCCCGCCGTGGCCCAGGCCGTCGACGGCGAGGATCAACAGACCGAAGAACAGCGCATTCAGCAGCGCGCTCAAGTAGTCAAAGCGCCCGCCCGACCTCGGCGTGCGCGGCAGCGCGCGCGCCGCGAGCATGGTGGCGACGCCGGTCGGCACGTTCACCGCGAACAGCCACGGCCAGGAGGCGACCGACAGGATCGCGGCGGCGACCGTCGGCCCGACGGCGGCCGAGACCGCGACCACCAGCGCGACGATGCCGATGCCCCGCCCGAGCATGCGGCGCGGGTAGATGTAGCGCACCAGCGCCGCGTTCACGCTCATCACGCCCGCCGCGCCCACGCCCTGCACCACGCGCGCCAGCGTCAGCAGGCCGAGAGAGGCCGACAGCGCGCAGCCGAGCGAAGCCAGCGTGAACACCGCCAGTCCGATGCGGTAGATGCGCCGGTACCCGGTGATCTCGCCGAGCGAGGCGAGCGGCAGCAGCAGGATGGTGATCACCAGCTGGTAGGCGTTCACCACCCACACGGAATCGGCCGGCGTGGCGCGCAGATCGCGCGCGATCGTGGGCAGCGCGACGTTCGCGATCGCGCCGTCGAGCACCGCCATCGCGATCGCGAGCCCGATGGCCAGCATCGCCCATTGACGCTGCGGCGACGGTAGGCCATCGGTTTCGCGGGCCTGCATGCCCGCGATTCTATTGCGGACGCGGGCTTCGGCCCTTATCGGACCGCAGCAGGCCGGCAGCCGCCCGTTCCGAAGGTGAGGGGAAGGGGGGAAGGAAGGAGCGGCTGCCGGTGCGGCGAAATGCTTACTGCATGTCCTTGCACCGCGGATCGGTCGGATGCGACTTGCAGTACTCCTTGGTGACCGTCGTGCCTCCCTGGTCAGCGGCCACCGCCGGGCTTATCACGAGCGCCGCAAAGGCGGCGGTAATCAGGACTGCGAGGACCTTCGATAGAAGCCGTTGCATAAGAGTTCTCCTCATAAAGTAGTCTCGGAAGCGCGTACCGAAGCTGCACACGCCTCCGTGCTCGGATCTCTAGCGTCATTCGTGCCAAGCGCGACTTTCCGCACGAAAACCAAAGCCTTGGTGCACTACGGGCACGCGTCCGCGAGCGCGAAGATGTCGTGCTTGCGCGGCGGCTCCTGCGTGCCGTGCCGTAACAGACTGTTTTTTCGGAAATCGCACTGTTGCAGATTCCAGACGCCCGCCCCCGGTCATGCGACCTCGAGGTGATCGACCACCGACTGGACGCCTTCGACGTGCGAAACGAACTGCACAACCTGCGTGCGCTGGTTGGCGTCGCTCACCGTGCCACTTAGCGTGACCACGCCTCTCGACACGCTCACGTCGATTTGCGAGGAATGCAATCCCGGCACATCGGCGAGCGCGGTCTTCACCTTGTTGAGAACCAGGTCGTCGTCAAGCGTCTGCGCGGGCGACGAGGATTGCGCCGCCGGCACGCTGGACGACTGCGGCAACGCGGAGCTGGTGCTTGGATTCCCGTTCTGCTGCATGTTCTTCGACGAATCGCCCGGAGCGGATGGATTGCTCCGTCCGGGCGCGGCGCCCTGCTCGCAACCCAACAAGCCGATAGCGAGCAGGGACGAAAGTGCGATCCGTTGAATACTCTTCATGAGTTCCTCCTTGCGTCGGTTGAATAGACGTCGTGCGATGCGAGGACCGTGAATGTAGCTGCTCGCCGACGGCGGCCGCTCAGCCGGTCGGAAGCACCAAGTAATCGATCACCGTCTGAACTCCGTTGATGCCCGCAACCATCAGCACGACCTTCTGGCGCACGTCGGGATCGCGCACCATGCCGGACAGGGTCACCACCCCGCCTGACACCGACACGTCGACCTGGCTTGCATCGAGATCCTTCTGCGCCTCTAACGCATGCTTCACGTGCAGGAGCAACTCCTGGTCGGATGGAGCAGTCGCGGAGCTCTGGGCGACGTCCGCGGCCTCCTTCATGCTCTGCTGCGGTCCGCTTTCCTCCTGGCCGCAGCCGAGCAAGCCGAGAAGTGCGGCGCTCGCCAAGGCAATCACTCGCTTGCGCATGATCACTGCCTCCCTGCGTGGGTTGAACACGCGGCGCTCCTTGCGAAGTCCGTGCCCGCTGCGCGCGGCGTGCTGTGAAAACAGCTGCTTGCGCGCGCATGCCGATCTGCAGGTGAGTTTTCTGTCGCCGCTCGGCGACGTGATTGCGTTCGCGCCACGGAAGTAAAATCGCGTCATGGCACGTCGCGCGAAACCGGGGCGAGCCCGGCGACTGCTGCGGCTCGGGCTGCTCGCGCTCGCGCTCGGCGCCTCGATTTACGTCCTGTATCTCGATCAGCGCGTCCGGCACGAATTCGAAGGCCGGCGCTTCGCGCTGCCGGCGAAGATCTACGCGCGCCCGCTCGAGCTGCACGTCGGCCTGCGCGTGCCCGAAACGGACGTGCTGCGCGAGCTGCGCGCGCTCGGCTACCGGCTCGCCGCGCGCGCGGGCGAATCCGGCTGGTACGTGGAGAACGGCGACACGCTCGAGATCTCGGTGCGCCCGTTCACATTCTGGGACGGGCCGCAGCCGGCGAAACAACTGCGCGTCACTTTCGGCGACGGCGCGGTCACCGGGCTCGCCGACGCGCAGGGCGCGCCGCTCGCGCTCGCGCGGCTGGAACCGCTGCTGATCGGCGGCATCTACCCGACCAACAACGAAGACCGCGTGCTGGTGCGCCTCGCCGAGGTGCCGAAAACGCTGATCGGGGAGCTGATCGCGGTGGAGGACCGCCGCTTCTACACGCACTGGGGCTTCGATCCGCGCGGCCTGGCGCGCGCGGCCTACAGCATGGCCACCGGCCACCGCATCGAGGGCGGCAGCACGCTCACGCAGCAGCTGGTGAAGAACTTCTTCCTCTCGCCCGAGCGCACGCTCGGGCGCAAGCTCACCGAGCTCGCGATGGCGGTGCTGCTCGAGCTGCACTACTCGAAGAACGAGATCCTCGAGACGTACCTGAACGAGATCTACCTCGGCCAGGACCGCGACCGCGCGATCCACGGCGTGGGGCTCGCCGCGCAGTTCTATTTCGGCAAGCCGATCGAAGACCTCACGCCGGCCGAGAGCGCGCTGCTGGTCGCGCTGGTGAAGGGGCCGGGCTACTACGATCCGTTCCGGCACCCGAAGCGCGCGCTCGAACGGCGCAACCTGGTACTGCGCGAGGCGCGCGAGCAGCACGCGCTCACCGACGAGCAGTACCAGGTCGCGCGCGCGACCGACCTCGGCCTGAACCCGCAGCGCGCGATGGGCACCTCGCCCTACCCCGCCTTCGTGGACCTCGTGCACCGGCAGCTGCTGCGCGACTACGACGAGGCCGACCTGCGCTCCGAGGGCCTGCGCATCTTCAGCACGCTCGACCCGCGCGTGCAGGGGGCGGCCGAGCGCGCGCTCGCCGACCGCCTGGACGCCTTCGACCGCGAGCGGCGCTTCGGCGCGGCCGGGCTCGAGGGCGCGGTGGTGGTCGCCGACTCGCAGACCGGCGAGGTGCAGGCTCTCGTCGGCGGACGCGACGCGCGCTATCAGGGCTTCAACCGCGCGCTCGACGCGGCGCGCCAGGTGGGCTCGCTGCTCAAGCCCGCCATCTACCTCGCCGCGCTCGAGCAGCCGTCGCGCTATACGCTCGCCACGCTGCTCGACGACAGCCCGTTCACCTGGAAGTCGCAAGGCGCCGAGCCCTGGCGACCGGTGAACTACGACCGGCGCTTTCACGGCGCGGTCGCGCTGCGCACCGCGCTCGCGAACTCGTACAACGTCGCCTCCGCGCGCCTCGGCACCGAGCTCGGCATAGACAAGGTGATCGCCACCGCGCACAAGCTCGGCATCGAGCACGAGCTGCCGCCCTACGCCTCGACGCTGCTCGGCGCGGCCGACCTGAGCCCGTTCGAGCTGGCGCAGATGTACCAGACGATCGCGAGCGGCGGCTTCCGCGTGCCGCTGCACGCGATCCGCGACGTCACCACGCAGGACGGCAGGCCGCTCAAGCGCTATCCGCTCGCGGTCGAGCAGGCCTTCCAGGCGGCGCCGGTCTACCTGCTGGTGGCCGCGCTCCAGGACGTCGTGCGCGACGGCACCGCGAAATCGCTCGCCGACTGGCTGCCGCCCGAGATCGGCGCGGCGGGCAAGACCGGCACCACCAACGACCAGCGCGACGCCTGGTTCGCCGGCTTCACCGGCGACCGCGTCGGCGTGGTGTGGGTGGGCTACGACGACAACCGCGCCGCGCGCCTGCTTGGGGCGAGCGCCGCGCTGCCGGTGTGGGGCGAAACGATGGCCGCGCTCGAGCCGCAGCCGCTGGTGCTGCCCGTGCCGGCGGGCATCGAGCAGACCTGGATCGACCCGCAGACGGGGCTGCGCGCCGACGCGAACTGCGCCGGAGCGGTCGAGCTGCCGTTCGCCGCCGGCTCGGCGCCGCAGGCGCGCGCGCCTTGCGCGGGCACCGCCGTCACCACGCGGGTCAAGGGCTGGTTCGAGCGCCTGTTCGGGCTATGAGGCGGGCGAGCACTGGGAAAAACCCCGCTGGACCGGAGTCCAGCGGGTCAAGCAGTCGCCTCACTTCGGGAGAGGGGAGGAGGAGCGAGGAGGCGACAGTTGATGCGGCGCGGCCGCGCTACTTCACGTCCTTGCAGCGCGGATCGCTCGGATACTTCTTGCAGAAGGCCTTGTCGACTGTCTGCTGTTGCTGCTGCGCGCCGGCCTTGCCCGCGCTCAGGGGCGCCGCCAATGCGGTCACGGCAAGCGCGGCGAAGGCGCTGATCAGGAGCAATGCCAGGAATTGGTTGATGATCCGTTGCATGAGAAACCTCCTTGCGGTCACGGAATTGACTGGGCTGCGTAGGGGCACGAGCGGCGCCCCGCCGCTCCCCCAAGCGGCAATCGTGCCAGCGCGTCGGAGTCGTACGCGAATCAAGGGCTTGATGCGGGCGGCGGCGTGCGTGCCGACGACAGCATGTCGTGCGCATGCGGCGACCGCGGCGACCTGCGGCTCATCTGCTTGATGCGTAGGTATTTTCGTTGTTGCCGGGCCCCGACAAGGACGGCCCGAGCGCCGCTTCCTTGGCGCGCGCCACGTCAACCACACTGCCGTGCACGATGCGATTGGCGCCAACGACGGTGCAGTACGGTGGCACGTCGCGCGTGACCACCGCGTTCGCGCCGATGATCGCGCCCCGCCCGATGCGCACGGCGCCCAGCACCTTGGCGCCGGCGCCGATGACAACGTCGTCCTCGATCACCGGCGCAACATCCTCGCCGATCGCCTTGCTGCCCAGGGTCGCCTGCTGCATCACAGTGACATGGCGCCCGAGCACCGTGCCGGCGTGCATCACGATGCCATAAGGGTGCGGCATGTACACTGGAAAACGGACCGCGCAGTCGATGTCGCTGTTGAAAACCGCGCGGCATAGCCCGCTCAGCACTGGGACCCGGTGCCGAGAGAAAAACAGAAGCAGGCGCGCCGCGCGCGGATTGTCGCGCAAGCGCAGCTCCGCGCAGCGGTCTTCCAGGCGCTGCTCCAGGTGGCGCAGGATCTCGCCTTCTGCTTCCGCAGCCACACTCGCGCTGTCGCCGCGCGCGTCGACCACGACCGCGTTAGACAGGCGGCCCGCCAGGCGAAGGTAGGCGATGCGCTGGCGCTCGGGCTCCTCGCCCGAGACATCCGGCTCGCCTTGCTGCAGCACCTCCGCGGGCGCATCGAGCACGATCCACAGGTCCGGGGCTGGGATCAGCTTCGCAGCCCAGCGCAGCGCTGCGGGATGCCCGCCGTAGCGATAGCGCTGCGGGTCGACAAGCATGTCGTGCAGGTAGCGATCGATCGCCACCAATCCGGAGCGGATCCGTTCCGGCCAGATGCGCAGCGCGTAGCCCGCCGCGCAGTCGAGCGCGCTCAAGTAGAGCCCGCGCGGCGGGTGAAGGCGCAGCGGGAGGTATCCCGTGCGCCGGAACACGGGCGCAAGGTCGGCGAGCACCCGCTCGACGACGCGACTCTTGCCCGTCCCGTTCGGGCCGAGAAAAGCGACCGCCAGCCCGGAAGGCGCGAGCACGCTGACGAGCCCGCGCCGCAGCTCGACCAGGGCTCCGGTCCACGCGAGGGGCGCCGCTCGGCGTAGTGTCCTGCGGAGGCGGCGCAGCGCGCCCTGCACGCCTGTCCATTCTCCGCTTTCGGCCGCCCGGCCGATGAGCGCGACGTCCTCGGCCCTGCGCCAGAAACGCTCCAGCTCGCGCTGCGCGCGGAAGGGATCGCAGCGCCACGACCACGAGAGGTACTCGCCGTCCTGCGGGCCGAGGTCGAGGCTGTCGATCCGCTTGACCGCGCAGTAGATGAACTGGATGTGAGGCGCTGCGACGTAGAAGCCCTTTTCGTGCCCGTCGTCGTCGATCGGCCGCTCGCGCAGCTCGAGGATCCGCTCGGCGCCGAGCATGCGCCGTCCCGCGCACCGGAAATCGCCGCGCAGCTCGAGCGCGAGCGCGCGCGGCCTGCCCGCCTCGCCCAGCCATACGAGCACGAAGCGGCGCGCAGCCTGCTCGTGGCCAGTCATCTGCACCAGACGCAGGTCGTAGGTCCTGCAGAACCAGGCGAGCAGCCGCGGCGACTCGGCGTAGGCATCGCGCGAGACGACGATTTCAACCTCGCTCGCGACGCGCGTCGGGTACGGGCGCGTGTCTCCCATCACGCAGTACGACACCGCGTGGTGCTCGAGGAAATCAAACAGCGCCTGCAGGACGTAGGATTGATCGTCCATGTACCAGGCTGCTTCCGTCATGGCGCGCGCACCGGGTACGCGCCGCCTAGCTTTCGGCGACGCGCAGCTTGTCCACGACCGACTGTACGCCCTTCACGCGCGAGACGAGCTGCACGATTTGCCCGCGCCGTTCGGGGTTGCGCACCTCGCCGCCGAGCGTCACCACGCCGCTGGAGACCGTGACGGCCAACGACTCGGCAGGCGCGCCGGGCAAGGCGCCCAGCGCAGTCATGACCCGCCAGAGCACTTCCTCGTCGTCTAGCGCGTACTGCGCGGGCGGATTGGCCGCCACACCGAGCGGCTTCGGCGCAGCCCGCACTGCGGCTGGCGCGCCGGCCGCGACCTTGGCCGGCGGCAGCGCGGCCATGGGCGGCGGCGCAGGCTTCGTCGCGCCGCTGGAACTCGCGCCATCCGCGGCCGCCTGTCCGGGTACGTCTCTCTGGTCGCAACCGAAAAGTCCGAGCGCCAGCAGCGTAGCGCAAGCGATCGCCATAGATCGGATCATGATGCCCTCCTCGGGTCCAGTTGCACACACATTGCCTGATGCGAGTTCCATACCACCCCGCGCGGGCGCCTGTCCGGAAAGGCAAATTCGCGAATAACGGCCGCGCGCGCAGAGTTTTTCTGTCGCGCGCCGGCGACGCTGACCTTGGCATCAGCGACCGGAGAAGTAGAATGAGGCCCCTCGTGCGACCGGAGCCAGTCCGCAGCCCGTGAGAGCCCTTCTGCTTCTTCTCGCCGCGCTGATCGCCGGCTGCGCCGCAGTGGCGCCCGAGCAGCCTGCGCCGCCGCAGCAGCAGCCGGAAAACGCCGCGGTCGCGAGCCTCATGCAAAGCGCGCACGCCGACGCCGACGCGGGCCGCCTGGCGAGCGCCGAAGCGAGCCTCGAGCGCGCGCTGCGCATCGATCCGCGCGACCCGCGCCTGTGGCAGCAGCTAGCGGGCGTGCGCCTGCAGCAGGGCGACTACGCGCAGGCCGAAAGCCTCGCCGCGCGCTCCAATTCCTGGGCCGGGGCGGACGACGTGCTGCGCGCCGAGAACTGGCGCCTGATCGCCGAGGCGCGCCGCGCGCGCGGCGACGACGCCGGGGCGCACGAGGCGCTCGAGCGGGCGGAGCACTACGGGCGTTAAAGCATAGAAGCGCCATGCTGGACGAGGTGATTCTCTTCGATCTGGGAGGCGTTCTCGTCGAGAGCAGAGGACGAGAGGTGCTGCGCGCACTGCTGCCGCAGCTCGGCGAGGACGAGGTGATGGAGCGCTGGCTCGCCTCGCCGGCGGTCGACCGCTTCGAGCGCGGCCGCAGCGAGCCGCGCGAGTTCGCGCGCGAGTTCCTCGCCGAGTGGGATCTGGCGCTCTCCGCCGAGGAGTTCGTCGAGTCGTTCACCGGCTGGGTCACGGGCTTCTTCGACGGCGCCGAGGCGCTCGTGCGCGCCCTGCGCCGGCGCCATCGCGTGGCCTGCCTGAGCAACACCAACGCGCTGCACTGGGCGCGGCTGCCGCAGCTGCCGGCGCTGTTCCACGATTGCTTCGCCTCGCACCGCACGGGCCTGATGAAGCCCGAGCCCGCAGCCTACGAGCATGCCCTGGCCGCGCTCGGCGCCGCGCCGCACGAGGTGCTGTTCCTCGACGATCTCGCACCTAACGTCGCCGCGGCGCGCAGCGTCGGCATGCGGGCATTCCGCGTCGGCGGCTTCGCGGACATCGCGCCCATCCTGCGCGGCGCGGGGCTGCTACAGGAGCGCGATCGCCCCTGACCCGCTCGCGGCGCAAGCTTCGCGTCAAGCGCCGTGCCGCGCGATTGGGCAGACTCCCGCCTTCGGCTGCGCACGAGAAGTCCCGGCACAGGGTCCGTCAGCTTGTCCCGCAGCGAATTCCAAGGAATCTTCCAAGGAGGAGGTATGAAGAGTATTCGGCTCATTGCGGCAATCGGTGCAATCGGCGCATTCGCCGCGGTGCCGGCGTTCGCCGCCGACACGATCACCATCGGCATGACGGTCTCGAGGACCGGCCCCTTGAACACCGATTCGGTCAGCCAGCTCAAGGGATCCGAGCTGTGGCGCGACGAGGTGAACGCGGCCGGCGGCATCAAGGTCGGCGGCAAGCGCTACAAGGTGCGCTTCGTCGAGTACGACGATCAGTCGCAGGGCGGGCGCGTGCAGCAGCTCTACACGCGGCTCATCCTGCAGGACAAGTCGCAGTTCCTGTTCAGCCCGTACTCCTCGGGCCTGGTCGCGACGGCGGCGGTGATCTCCGAGCAGTACGGCAAGATCATGCTGATCGGCGGCGGCGCCGAGGGCAAGACCTACGAGCTCGGCAACAAGTACCTGTTCCAGTGCATCACGCCGGCGGACCAGTACCTGTCGGGTGCGATCGCCGAACTGAAGGAGCACAACCCGCACGCCAAGGTGGCGTTCGTGTACTCCGACGACCCGTTCTCGAAGGCGGTGGTGGCGGCTGCGCGCGACCAGGCCAAGCAGGCCGGCTTCTCCGTGGTGCTGGACGAGTCCTATCCGCCCGCGACGACGGACTTCACCGCGGTCATCAACAAGGTCATCTCCTCCGGCGCGGACACCTTCCTCGGCGGCGGCCACTATCCGGACGGCGCCACGCTCGCGCGCCAGCTGCACGACCAGAAGGCAGGGCTGAAGTGGGTGTCGATCCTGGTGGCGCCGGACAGCGAGAAGTTCAAGACGCTGGGCGACGCCGCGAACGGCATCACGGTGCCCTCGCAATGGGAGCCGCAGGTCAAGTACAAGCCGGTGTTCGGACCCACGGTGGAGAAGTTCACCGAAATGTACCGCAAGGAGTTCAAGGACGCCCCCGACTACCACGCGGCCTCCGGCTACGTGGTGGGCCTGCTGCTGCAGCACGCGATGCAGCAGGCGGGCTCGATCGATCCCGAGAAGGTGGCGGCCGAGCTGAACAAGATCGACACCACGACCTTCTTCGGGCGCAACAAGTTTGCGACCGATGCGGGGCACCACGGCCTGCAGCTCGCGCACCAGATGGTGCTCGCGCAGTGGCAGACGAAAAACGGCCAGCTGGTGAAGGAAATGGTCTGGCCGGACGCCGCGCGCACCGCCGCAGTCGTCTACCCGCTGCCGTAAGGGGGTCGCGCCGGAACAAGGGGGCCGCCTGCGGCCCCCTTTTCATGTAAGGTCCCCGCATGCTCGGCCTTCTGGCATCGGTCCTCGACGGGCTGCTCATCGGCGCGGTCTACGGGCTCGCGTCGATGGGCATCACGCTCATCTGGGGCGTGATGGACGTCGTGAATCTCACGCACGGCGCGATGATCGTGGCCGGCATGTTCGGCGTGTACCTGCTCGCCGGCGCGGCCGGCGTGCCGGCCTACGCGACGCTGCCGATCGTGCTGGTCGGCGGCTTCCTGGTCGGCGTCGCGCTCTACTGGATCGCGGTGCACCGCGTGATAGGCCAGCCGCCGCTCATGAGCCTGCTGGCCACGTTCTCGGTCAACCTGGTGCTCGTGGGTCTGGGCACCGCGGCATGGGGAACGGACTTGTTCAACGTCCCGGTCTCTCTGCCGGGCTTCAGCCTGGGGCGCTACACCTTCCCCGGCACGCACCTCATGGCCGCCGCGCTGACCGGCGTGATCGCGCTCGCGCTCTACCTCTTCCTCTACCGCACGCGCCTCGGCAAGGCGGTGCGCGCGGTGTCCGGCAACCGCGAAGCCGCCGGCCTGGTCGGCATCCCGACCTCGCGCGTGCTGGCGCTCGCCTTCGGGCTCGGCGTTGCGCTCGCGAGCGTCGCCGGCATGCTGATCGCGACCATGTTTCCGTTCACCGTGCTCTCTGGCGAGGCCTACCAGCTCAAGAGCTTCGTCGTTACGGTGCTCGGCGGGCTGGGCAACCCGACCGGCGCGCTCCTGGCCGGCCTCGCGCTCGGGCTGCTCGAGGGCCTCACCACGCCGTTCATTCCGGTGAGCTGGACGCTGGTGATCGAGTTCGTGCTGTTCGTCCTCGTGCTGATCTCCGTCCCCGGCGGCCTGCCGACGCTCCTGCGGCGGCGGCGCTCCGCCTGACGCGCCATGTCCATCCTGCGGCGCCCCTTCTTCTGGATCATCGCGGCGGTGATCGTCGTGTTCGCCTTCGCGCCGCGCGTCGGCAACAACATCGAGCTGCGCGAGAGCCTGCTGCTCGCCGCGGTGTACATCACGCTCGCGAGCAACATCAACATGATCCTCGGCTACGCGGGCTACGTGAACTTCGGCAGCATCGTGTTCTTTGGCCTGGGCGGCTACTTCAGCGTCTGGCTGATGAGCGCCCACGCCTGGGCGCTCCCGGCCGCGCTCGTCGCGGGCGCAATCGCGGTGAGCGCCCTGGCGCTCGTCTTCGGGCTCGGCATCCTGCGCCTGCGCGGCGTGTACTTCGCGCTTTCCACCATCGGCGTGAACGAGGCCGTCATGGCCTTCGTGGCGAACTTCGGCCCCTGGGGCGGATCGACCGGCATCTACCTGTCGCCCGAGCTGTTCAAGCCGCTCGGCGGCCCGGCGCAGGCGCTATGGGTCATCTACTACCTTCTGGTCGCCCTGATGGGCGCCTCGCTCTACCTGAGCTACGCGGTGAAGCGCTCCAAGTTCGGCCTGGGGCTGCTCGCGATCGGGCAGAACGAGGACGCGGCGACGATGCTCGGCGTCCCTGCGCCGCGCTACAAGGCGATCGTGTACAGCCTGTCGGCGTTCCTGCCGGCCATCGCGGGGGGACTGTACTTCTTCAAAAGCGCCTACATCCAGCCGCCGGACGCATTCGACCTGAACCTGTCGACCGAGACCATCGTGGTCGCGATGCTCGGCGGCCAGGGCACGGTCGCCGGTCCCGCGCTCGGCGCGTTCCTGTACGAGGAGCTGCGCGGCTGGCTCCTCACCTCCGAGACGTTCTCGCATTTCCAGTTGGTGGTCGCCGGGGTGCTGCTGCTCACGATCGTGCTGTTCGCGCCCGGCGGCCTGATGGGCCTGCTGTACCGGCTGTGGCCGCGGCTGCGGAGCTTCCTAGAATGAGCGCCTTGCTCGAAGTCGAGAACCTGAGCAAGCGCTTCGGCGGCCTGCGCGCGGTGCAGGAGCTCAGCTTCGAGGTGCGCGAAGGCGCGATCCTCGGCCTGATCGGCCCGAACGGCGCGGGCAAGTCGACCGTGTTCAACCTGATCAACGGCGTGTTTCCCCCGGACGAGGGCCGCGTGCGCTTCCGCGGCGCCGATGTCACCGGGCTGCCGCCGTTCCGCGTCGCGCGCCAGGGACTCGCGCGCACCAACCAGATCGTGCAGCCGTTCATGACCATGACGGTGCTGGAGAACTGCGTCGTCGGCGCCTGCTTCGGGCGCGAGAACCTGCCGCTCGCGCGCGCGCGCGAGGCCGCCCGCCGGGCGGCCGAGCAGGTGGGGCTCGGGGACCGGCTGGACGCGCTCGCCTCGCAGCTCACGATCGCCGGCAAGAAGCGCCTGGAGCTCGCGCGCGCGCTCGCCGCGCAACCGACGCTGCTGCTGCTAGACGAGGTGCTCGCGGGCCTCAACCCGACCGAGGTCGAGCGCATGATCGGCACGCTGCGCGAGATCCGCGCGAGCGGCGTGTCGATCCTGATGATCGAGCACCTCATGCAGGCGATCATGAGCCTGTCGGACCGCATCGTAGTGCTGAACCTCGGAGCCAAGCTCGCCGAGGGCCTGCCGGCCGAGGTGGCCGCCGATCCGCTGGTGATCGAGGCCTACCTCGGCGACCCCGGGCTCGCCGTCAAGGTGGGCTGAGCGATGAGCGAACCCGTCCTCAAGGTCGAAGCGCTCGAAGCCGGCTACGGCGAGGTGCAGGTGCTGTGGGGCGTGTCGCTCGCCGCGGCGCCAGGCAAGCTCACCACCATCGTCGGCGCGAACGGCGTGGGCAAGACCACCGCGCTGCGCGCGGTGGCCGGCAGCATCCGTCCCTGGGCCGGCAAGGTGGCCTTCCGCGGCGAGGACGTCACGCGCCTGCCGCCGCACCGCAAGGCGGCGCGCGGCCTGGCGCTGGTGCCCGAGGGGCGGCAGCTGTTCGCCGCCATGTCGGTCGAGGAGAACCTCGAGATGGGCGCCTACGCCAAGCACGGCGAGCGCAGCTACGCGAGCCGCCTCGAGCGCGTCTACGAGCTCTTCCCGCGCCTCAAGGAGCGCCGCGACCAGCGCGCGGGCACCTTCTCCGGCGGCGAGCAGCAGATGCTCGCGATCGCGCGCGGGCTGATGTCCGACCCTGCGCTGCTGATCATCGACGAGCTCTCGCTCGGGCTCGCGCCGCTCGTCGTGCACCAGATCTTCTCCACGCTCAAGCTCCTGAGGGACGAGGGCCTGTCGATCCTGCTGGTCGAACAGAACGTGCACCTCGCCTTCGCGCTCTCGGACTACGCCTACGTGATCGCCGAGGGGCGCCTGTTCACCGAGGGCGATCCCGACAAGCTCGCGGCGATGCCCGAGATCCGCAAGGCCTACCTCGGACTCTAGGCGTAGCTCACGCGGAGAGCAGGCCCGGGCCGCGCCAACCGGTCGCCTCGCCCGGGTAGCCCGGCTGCGCGGACACCAGGCGCACGCCGCGCAACTCGAGCTCGTGACTCCAGTGGTGGTGACCGAAGATCCAGGCGAGCACCCGCGCGCGCGCCGCCGCGTCGATCAGCTCGTCGCAGTCGCTGTGAAACGCCGGCGACAGCGGCGTGACGCCGAAGCCGGGGTGGGCCGCGGCGGAATGCGGCACGTGGTGCGTAACCACCAGGGTCGGGCCATCGTGCGGCTCGGCGAGCCGCGCCGCGAGCCACGCGCGCGACAGGCGGTGCTCTTCGAGCGCGTCCTGCGGCAGGAATGGCGCGCCGCCGCGGCGCGTGATCAGGTGATGGTCTACGATCTTCTCCTGCGCGAGGCGCATGGCCTGCGCCGGATCGCCGTTCGCCGCGTAGTCGGTCCATAGCGTCGCGCCGAGCACGCGCAGCGCGCGGCCCGCGAGCGCGTAGTGCGCCTCGCCGCGGTCGAGCACCGTCACGCCGTCCTGCCCCGCCGCGAGCAGCGCCGCGCGCTCCTCGTCGAACGAGCCGCGGTAGTACTCGTGGTTGCCTGGCACGACGACCGCCGGGCAGCCGAGCAGTTGCGCCGCCTGCCCGGCGTAGCGCAGCGTCGAGACGTCGCGCCGCGAGCGCATCCTGCCGATGTCGCCGGCGAGCACGAGCAGATCCGCCTTGCCGGCGAAATCGCGCAGGTCCGGCCCGAGATCGAGCGGCATGAGGTCCGTCCAGCCGCCGGGGCCGGACTTGTCCCGGATCTCGACGTGGACATCGCTGAAATAGAGCACGCGCGCCATGCGCGCATTATCCGACTAAATTCGTCAGCTATTTGATCCGCATCAAATCGGCCCGTCGCAGTTCGCGCACAATTGCGTAAACTGGTACCGTAATACCTAATTAGGCGGAGAAGGAGGACAACCGTGACGGCCCATATCCCCTACGACCACGAAACCGAGCTCGAGAACGTGCTCGAGCGCTGCAATGCCGCGCGCCAGGCGCCGCTGCCGGACAAGGACAGCCTGCCCGAAGGCTTCAGCGGCACGCTGGGGCACTTCCCGGTGTACTTCCCCGAGGAGATCGCGCACGCCGCCGGCCTGCTCCCCATCAACGTGCTCGGCGGGGGCAACCGGCTGGAGCTGAAGCACGCCGACGCGCGCATGGGCTCGTTCGTCTGCTCGATCTGCCGCTCGACGGCGGAGCTCGGCCTGAACGGCTCGCTGCAGGGCCTGACCGGGTTCATCACGCATCCGATCTGCGACGCGGCAAAGCACCTCGCAGGAATCTGGACGCGCAACTTCCCGGAGCAGCTGGCGCAGATCCTGTATCTGCCGCAGAACGTGAATACGCCCGGTGCCGTCCGGTACATTGCCGCCGAGTACCAGCGCCTGCGCGGCGAGTTGGAGAAAAGGACTGGACACAGCGTCGGCGACGAGGCCTTGCGTACCAGCATCCGGACTTACAACCGCAACCGGAGGCTCCTGCGCGAGCTCTACGCCTTGCGTCGCGACGAACCGTGGAAGCTAAGCTGCACCGAGTCCTACCTGCTGACGCGCGCGCGCACCCGCATGCCCTGCGAGGAGCACAACGCCCTGCTCGCGCGCGCCCTGGATGCCGTGCGCCAACGCAATCTGCGTGCCAAGGACAAGCCGCGGGTCGTGTTCGTCGGCGGCTTTTGCGAGCAGCCGCCCCTCGAGATGCTGGAAACCATAGATGACAACTGCTATGTGGTGGATGACGACCTGCTGATCGGACTGCGCTGGATCACCGACGATGTTCCGGAATCCGGCGACCCGATCTGGGCCCTTGCCGAGAGTTTCGTCGAGCGCTCGGCGGCGAGCCCGGTGCAGCACGACGCGCGTAAGACCAAGGAAGGCTACCTGATGGAGATGCTCCGCGCGAGCAAGGCCGATGGCGCCATCCTCACCGCGGCGAAGTTCTGCGAACCCGGACTCGACGAGCAAGTCGCGTGGTCCAAGCACCTCGATCAGGAACGGATCGCCTACCTAGTGCTCGAATTCGAGGAAAAAATGACCTCGTTCGAGCAGATGGGCATGCAGCTCGAGACCTTCGCCGAATCCCTGTTGTTCGCCCTCGCTTAGGAGGAAACCCGCCATGTCCACCGATATCCTGCAAGCCGCCCAGACACGCCCGCTCGCCGCGGCGCCCTTCGATGCGCGCGCAGAGGGGCAGCGCCTGATGAAGGATTGGTACACGGGACTCGCCGAGGCGCGCGAGCGTGGGCAGCACGTCGCCAATGTCTTCGTGATGGGCAACGCGATCGAAATCCTGCGCAGCTTCGATTTCCAACTCGTGTTTCCGGAGATCAATTCGCTGCAGACGGGCGTGCGCAAGGCGTCCGAGGAGTACCTGCGCCTTTCCGAGGACTACGGCATGTCGCCGGACGTCTGCTCCTACGTGAAGGCGGACGTCGGCCTGATCCTCAAGGAACAGCGGCATCCGGCAGGGCTCATTCCCAAGGCCGATATCGCCATCGCCTCGAACATGTGCAGCACGTTCATCAAGTGGGCCGAAATCTGGGAGCGAATGCTAAAGACGCCCGCTTTCGTGCTCGACCTTCCCGGGCAGCGCGGGGGGAACTGGAAAGCGCGGCCGGGCGATGCACAGCACGCGGCGGACTCGCGCTGGATCGAGGCCCAATTCCGCGACCTGATCCAGAAGTGCGAAAAGATCACCGGCAGGCGCTTCGACATGGATCGCCTGGCGGAGGTCGAGGAACGCGTCAACAGGATGATGTTCCACTGGAACAACGTCATGACGCTCAATCGCGTGTGTCCTGCGCCATTCAACGCAATGCTGGACGGGCTCACCTACATCGGCATCATGAACGTGTACCGCGGGACGCCCGAGGGCGTGGAGTTCATGCGCCGGCTCGAAGAGCAGCTCAAGGACAAGGTGGCCCGCGGCGAAGGCCGCGTCGCCGAGGAGCGCTTCCGGTTGCTGTTCTCCGGCACGCCCTGCTACGTTTCGATGCGCCGCCTCGTAGAGCTTTTCGAGACCTGGGGCGGCGTGTTCGCATACTCCGATTACCTGACATTCGCCTCGGGCGGGATGGATGCGGGAGAACTGGTCTACGACACCTCGCGGCCGCTCGAGAGCCTTGCCGAGGTCACTGCGCTCGCCGCGCAGCGTGGCCTCTCCAATCAGTTCTTCGCGCACGAACGCCTCGCCCAGCAGATTAGGGATTACGACGTCGATGGCATCGTGTTTCACGGCATCAAGAGCTGCCGCTTCGTTTCGTCCGGCATGGCCGATACGCGCGATTACCTCAACAAGCGGCTGAAGGTGCCGAGCCTTTACATCGAGTCCGATCTCATCGATCCGCGCTACTGGTCGGACGCGCAGATCAAGAATCGCGTCGATGCGTTCTTCGAGACACTGCATCAGCGCGGCGGCGCCGCGCCGCTCGCCGCCAAGGCCGTCGCAGCCGCCGGCGGGAGCCCCGCATGAAATACGTCGCCGGAGTTGACGTCGGATCCACCCAGACCAAGGCGGTGATCATCGACCAGAACAAGACCATCGTCGGGCGCGCGCTGCTCGACATGGAAACCAGCATGGTGACCATTGCGCAGGACGCGTTCAAGGCGGCGCTAGCGAACGCCGATATCGCCGAGGACCAGGTCCTGTACGTCGTCGGCACGGGTTACGGCCGCTACAACGTGAAATTCGGCCAGGAGCAGGTCACCGAAATCAGCTGCCATGCACGCGGTGCGACGGCGCTGTTTCCGGGTACGCGCACCGTCATCGACATCGGAGGCCAGGACACCAAGGCGATACGCGTCAAACCCGACGGCCAGGTCGGCGACTTCACGATGAACGACAAATGCGCCGCGGGCACCGGGCGCTTTCTCGGGGCGGCTTCCTACGCGCTCGAGATGCCGCTCGCGGAGCTGGGGTCGCTCGCGCTCAAGTCACAGAATCCGGTGCGCATCACCACGACCTGCACGGTGTTCGCCGAGTCGGAGATCATCAGTCATCTCGCCAAGGGCATGCTGCCGGAGGACGTGCTGATGGGCGTGCACCAGGCGATCACCAGCCGCTGCGTCTCGCTCGCGCGACGCGTCGGTATCGAGTCCGAGGTGACGTTCACGGGCGGGGTGAGCCGCAACGTGGCCATCGTGAAGCTGCTCGAGGAGGCGGTGGAAGCGAAGATCAACGTCAGTCCGGATGCGCATTTTTGCGGTGCGCTCGGCGCTGCGCTGTTCTCGCACGACCGCGCATTCGGCGTCCAGGCACGGCCGGCGGCCATTGCCGCCTAGGAGGGGAACATGCTCTACGTCGCAGGCATCGACATCGGCTCGACCTATACCAAGGCGATCGTGCTCAACGACCGGCGCGAAGTCGTCGGCAGCGCGGTGCGCCGTACCGGCTTCAAGCTGGCGCAGGCCGCGGAGGCCGCTTTCGAGGAGCTGCTGAAAAGTAGCGGTCTCGAGCGCTCGGCGATCACCTACGTCGCGGCGACCGGCTATGGCCGATACACCGTTCCGTTTCGCAATACCCAGGTCACCGAGCTCACCGCGCACGCCCGCGCCGCGGTCCATCTGTTTCCCGATACGCGCACCATCCTCGACATCGGCGGGCAGGACATCAAGGCGATCAAGATCGACGCCGACGGGCGGGTGAAGGCCTTTCGCCTGAACGACAAGTGCGCGGCCGGCACCGGCGCGTTTCTCGAAAAGACCGCCCGCTACCTCGGGCTGACCACCGACGACCTGGGTCCCTACGCGCTGCGCGCGACCAAGCCGGTGCAGATCAGCAGCGTCTGCGCGGTGTTTGCCGAATCGGAGGTGATCAACCATCTGTCGAACGGCATACCGGCCGAAGACATCGTGATGGGCGCGATGGTCGCGCTCGGCGGCCGGGCGATTCAGCTCATGCGCCGGGTCGGGATCGAGCCCGGCTACATGCTCACCGGCGGCATGACGCGCAATGCGGCGATGATCAATGCGCTCGAATCGAGCCTAAAGGGGAAGTTCAACGTGGCCCCCAACGGTCTAGGGCAGTTGAATGGCGCTTATGGCGCGTCGCTTCTCGGCTTGCGCCGCGTCGAGAAGCTGCGCGCCGAGGGCAAGCCCATCCCGCCGACGGCAGCGCAGCAGGAGCCGGGCGAGACCTCGACGGTGCGCCGCTGGTCCACGAAGGCGCTGGCGACGATGCGCGTCGAACCGTGCCGCACCGGCGGCGACTGCCCCGTCACCGCCAAACCGGTGAAATTCGCGCTGCAGGCCACGGCCTGAGCGCGCAGCGAACGAAGGAGGCAAGCCATGACCTACGTCGTCACCGAAGCCTGCATCAACTGCAAGCACACCGATTGCGTCGAGGTGTGCCCCGTGGACGCGTTCCACGAAGGCGCCAACTTCCTCGTCATCCATCCCGACGAGTGCATCGATTGCGGCGTGTGCGTTCCCGAATGCCCGGTGGAGGCGATCTACGCCGACAGCGACGTCCCGTCCGGCCTGCAGCAATACGTGGCGCTGAACGCCGAGTTGGCGCAGGACTGGCCGGCGATCACGCGCAAGGTCGATCCCCTGCCCGAGTCGAGCCGCTGGGCGGGCGTGCGCGACAAGCTTGCGCTGCTCAAGCGCGCCTAGCGCCATTCATACGAGAGGAGTCACCATGGATCTCATCAGCGAGTTTATGATCAGGCACCACCGCGAATGCGACGCCGGCTTCGCGCGCGCCGGGGAAAAGGCGCAGGCCGCCGACTGGGACGGCCTGCGGCGCGAGGCCGCGGGCGTGCTCGCCGAACTGGAGCGCCACATCGCGGTCGAGGAGGAGCTGCTGTTCCCCGCCTTCGAGGAGCGCACCGGCATGAACGAAGGGGGGCCGACGGCGACCATGCGCATGGAGCACGGCCAGATGCGCGGCATGTTCGCGCAGATGCGCGCGGCGACCGAGGCGCGCGATGCGGCGCGCTACCTGGAGACCTCCGAGACGCTGCTCGCCCTCCTCGAGCAGCACAACATCAAGGAGGAGAGCATGATGTACCCGATGCTCGACCAGGCGCTCGGCGAGGACGCCGCGCCCCTGCTCGAGCAGGTGCACGGCGCGATCCACTGAGGCGTCCGCGTCCGGATCGCGCTTCGCTGC
>DATGDH010000107.1:0-36537 GCA_035310985.1 Burkholderiales bacterium | reverse complement strand
CCGGTTAGGTACAGGCATTGCCCCAGGCTGAGTTGTTCGAGGTCCCTGTAGAAGTAGGCCTTGGCGGCCTGGGCAATGCCCTGCGCGCGCTTGCCGAAATAGACGCTGTTGAAATACAGCTCCATGATCTCCGGCTTCGTGAACTCGAAGTTCACGATCAGCGTGTAGCGCAGGATCTTCATCATGCCGAGCACCTCTGCGAGCGCGCTCGGCTCGTTGCGGGGTTCGTTGACTATGATTCGCGCAAGTTGCTGAGTGATCGTGCTGCCCCCGTGGTCGGTGTGGTCGTTCACGACAGTCATGCCGATGACCCGGACGATCGCGATTAAATCGATCCCCGTGTTCGTGAAGAACCTCTTGTCTTCTACCGACGCGATCCCCTGTCTCGCACACAAGGGGATCTCTGCATAAGGCACGTAGCGAGCCCCTTTGCCGCGGAGCTCTTCGCGCAGGTGTGCCGGGTAGCCCTGAACGGCGCGTCTGGCCTGCCCGTAGGAGAGCAGCCCTCCCAACGCCGACATCAGCGGACCGAAATAGAGAGCGAACAGCAGCACTATTCCGAGCAACAAGAGCGACAGGCGCGCTCTCATTGCGACATGTCGGCGCTACGTGCCGGACAGCCAAGGAATTGTCCGACTCGTTCGTCGCGCCCCAAAAATCCCTGCGCCGGTAGCTCGATTCCGCCCTCGGCCACCAATTTGCGCTCGTTATAGCCGGGTTAGAGCTGGCTCTCTGGCGAGGACGGGTGGATGTAGGCCCAGCCCGCGGCCTCGCGGATCGCGATCTCTCCCATGCCCGACGGCACGATACTGATGAACGGGTAGAGATCGTTGCGGTCGACGTGCTGCTCGCGCAGGGTATTGGAGCACTGGGCGAGCAGCACGCCGTCGTGCTGCAGCTCGCGCAGCCGCTTCTCGAAGCCGTTGCCCTTCACGTACACGCCGAAGCCCTTGCTGTTGGCGATCAGCTCGACCTCCAGCTTGCGGCCCTTGAAGCGCGGGTCATGCAGCAGGTTCTCCACGTTGGTAAGGGTCTTCTTGATCGTGGCTTCGTCGCCGGCGTCGATGTGGAAGATCACGCCGTAGTGCTCTTTCGTGGGCTGCGCGCCGGCCAAGTTACCCGCGAGGGCGCCGCTCGCGACGAGCGCGGAGCCCGCCAGGATGGCGGCACCGACCAGTATCTTCTTGCTTGGATGCATAACGTCTCCTCCTCAAAGTGATCAAGTACGTTCGAGCGCCGGCGACCCGGTGGCCATGGCGGGCGGCAACTTGCGGCGCCGTACGAGCCAGTAGGCGATCGCCAGCACGATCGGCACGCAAGCGAGCGTCGCGACGCTGTACACGCGATCGAACAGCACGACCAGCGCAAATGCCGCCAGGACGATGCGGATCGCCACGTCGGTCGCGCGCGAATCGGCGAAGCGGGCCTGCAGGCTGAAGGTGATGCCGATGGTCGAGATCGCGACGAGCAGCGCGGCGCCGAGCTGGTCGAGGCCCGGCTTGATCACGAGCTCGGGATGGACGAAGACTGCGGCCATCAGCGTGAAGAGGGACACGCAGATCTGCAGCGCGCGGAACAGCGTCGTGTAGAACGAGGCATTGGCGATCTTCGAGGTGATCGCCGCGGTGACCGAGGTGGGCGGCGTCAGCTCACCGAACACCGCGAGAAAGAATGCGTAGAAGTGCACCACCCAGGGATTGACGCCGAGCTTGATGAATGGCGGCGCGATCACGATCGCGACCAGGATGTAGGTCGGCGCCGGCGGCAGGCCGAGCCCCAGAATGGCGCCGAAGATGAACGCCATCACGACCATGGCGACCATGTTCACGCCTGCGGCATCCATCAGCAGACTGCCGAGCTTGGTCGGCACGCCAGTGATCACCAGCGCGCCGGTCATGATCGACAGCGTCGCGAGCAGCAGCGCGATGTCGGTGATCATGTCGACGTAGGAGTCGAGGAAGCGGCGCAGCGGCTTGACGAATTCGTCTATCGACCAGCGGCCCGGCCGCAGCAGCGGCACCACATGGATGACGAGCAGCGCGGCGCCGACGGCGTAGAACATGTAGAGCGCGGCGAACATCGGCGCGAGGAAGATCGCCGCCATGAGCGTGACCAGGCCGCCGACCACGACGACGAAGGCGCCCAGGTTGACTTTGTCGCGCCACGCGAGCGGCTCGGCGCGCAGATCGGGAACCAGATGCGCGCGGTGTTGCACCGCCAGCAGATAGACCGAAATCGCGACCGTGATGTAGTAGATGAACGCCGGCACCCAGCCGCGCGCGACGACGTCGAAGTAATCGACGCCGAGGAATTCGGCCATCAGGAATGCGGCGATGCCCATCACCGGGGGCATGAGCTGGCCGCCGAGCGAGGACGCGGTCTCGATCGCTGCCGCGGTCGCCGGCGGCAGGCCCGCGTTGATCATCGCGGGAATGGTGGCCGAGCCGACCGTGATCGAGTTCGCCGCGCCGCTGCCGCTCACCGTGCCGATCGCCATCGAGCCGACCACCGCCGACTGCGGAATGGCGTGCGGCGAGCGGATGGCGACGCGCTTGGTCGCGCGCAGCAGCGAGTCGATGCAGCCGTAGCCCTGCAGCAGGGAGAGCACCAGCAGGAACGAGCCGATCACGGTGAGCGCGATTTGCGGCAGGCGCGAGAAGATGCCGGTAGCCATCTCGACGCTGCTCGCGGTGATGACGCGGTGCCAGGTGAGGCCCGCGTGGTAGAACATGCCGGGCACCATGTAGCCGTAGACGGCGTACAGGATGAAGACGATGTTCAGGACGAAGAGCGGCATGTGCCGCTTGCGCGAGTACTCCATGATGAGCAGCGTCATCACGCCGCCCACCGTGATGTCGGCGGCGTTCCACATTCCTGCGCGCTCCTCGCCGAGCGCGACGTAGTTCGTCCTCATGTACCACGCGCAGTACAGCGAGAAGCCGCAATACGCCGCGGCGATTGCGTAGTTCGCGAGCCGCGGCAGACTGGGATAGAGATCGTCCTGGCGCAGCGACTGCAGGGTGAAGAGCGCAAACGTGACCGGGATCATCGTCATGGCGAGCAGCGTGGGCCCGCCCGAGCTCGTCCAGTAGTAGACGAGCATGTACCCGAGGTACGCGATCGCCGCCAGGTAATACAGGGCGTCGAGCGCGAACTCCGGCCGTCGCTGCCGCGCGCTGGCAGTCATTGCGCCAGGCGTTCCGTGCCGTCGCTTACCACTTGGCGACGTTGGAATCCCACTTGCTGTCCCATACGCCGCGCGCCTTCATGTATTTGGCGAGGCCGGGATGGATCGGCACGAGATTCCACGTCGATTCGAGCGCCTCCTTCTGGAAGGCCGCCATGCGGCCGCCGCTGATCTGCCTGAAGCTCGGGTCACTCTTAGCGAGCTCGTCGGCGTGCTGCTCGATGACGAGAAGCATCTTGTACATCTCGTCCTCCGACAGGACCGGACCGAGGTCGAAGCCCCAGTAGAAGGGCAGCAGCGTAACCTTGTCGACGTAGATGTTCTGCTTGTGGAAGTTGGCCGCGGGGACCTGCTCGATCTTGAAGCCGGCGGCCTTCAACTTGGCGACCTCGTCCGGGCTCGGATTGAGCGCCGCCCAGTCGACCGCGAGCGAAGCCTCGGCGATCCACGGCGCGGGGGTCTCTCCGCCTGCGGCGTAGATGCTGATGGCCTTGATCGCGCCGGAGTTGAGCTGCGAGCCGGCGGTCTCCAGGTCGACCTGCTGGTAGATGTGGTGCACGCCGACCGCGGCCATCGCATTCTCAAGATGCTTGCGCGTATCGAAGGGCAGCGGTCCGGTGTACACCGGCTTGCCGGTCAGGTCTTCCCATTTCTTGATCTTGTCGCGGTCGGTCGCCTTGATGGCGAGGCCGACGTCCAGCGTGTAGCACCAGAACGACTGGATCGGCTGGTGCTTGACGTTCTGCCTGAAGCCCTTGAAGCGACCGTCGTCGGCCTTGAACTCCTTCAGCGCCACGTCCGAGCCGTAGTAGCCGTCGAAGTCGCCGGTGGCATAGCCCTTCACCGTCGCCACGGCGCCGGGCGTCGGCAGCACGGTGATGCGGTACTGCGGCAGCGCCTTGTTCAGAACATCGGCCAGCACGACGAGCGCCTTGCCTCCCGCCGAGCCGACGGGACCGGTACCCCAGCGGATGTCCTTGGGCGCCGCCTGGACGCCAGCGGCCCCGAGCAGCGATGCGAGCGCGAGCGTCGCGAAGATGCGCTTGTACATTGTTTTATCCCTCCTCCTTTTGAAGCGGGGCATTCTCGCCTGACACCGGCGGATTCGCAACGCGGCTCACCCCGCGCGCGAGACGAACCTCCTAGAACTCGAAGCCAAGCCGCGCGCGCAAGGCCCGCGTCAGCTCGCCGCCGAGCAGCGCGACGAGCCGGCGTGCAAGCTCGGCAGACTCGGCTTGCGCGCACACCGCGGCCGTATAGACCGTCGCCAGCTCGAACTCGCTGGGCAGGGCCCCCGCGAGCGTCACGCCCGGCGTGATGACGATCTCGGTGATCTGCGTGCAACCGAGCAGGCCGCCACCGGCCGCGAGCGACATCGCGCGCATGGCTGCGGCGCCGCTCGCGTGCGGGCGCAGGCGAGCCGCGAGCGCCTCGCGCAGGCCGAGTCGATCGAGCACCTTGGCGAAGTGAATGCCGGCCGTGGCGCGCAGCGGATCGGGAAAATAGATTTCGCGCGCGGTGCTGAGCGCTGCCCGCAGGCCCTGCGCGCTGGACACGTCAGGGACCGGGTCGCCCTCCTTGACCGCCACGCCGGTGCGCACGCGCCCGAGGTCGGCGCGAGTGTCGGGCAGCACGTGTCCCGCGGCCGCGAGCTCTTCGATAAGGGCCTTAGTGAGGATGACCAGGTCGGCCGGCTCGCCCGCCAGCAGCCTGTCCTTCATGCCGCCGACCGGGCCGAAGCTGCCCGCGATTTCCGCATCCGTATCGGCTCTGAATTGCACGGCGAGCGCTTCGACCAGGCCGTGGGCCGCGCCCCCGCTCAGCAGCTTCAGCTTCGGCGAACTCATGAGTTCGTTCTCTCCATTTGCCGCTTCTAGCACGGGGAACGCAGAGCGGTCCATGTCCGCTGTCACCCGCGATCCGATCGGTAGTAGGCTTGCCGGCTCGTCATGGGCTACCTCGTTCTCGTGCGCCACGGTCAGGCGCGAACTTTCGAAACGCACAGCGACCGGCTCTCGGCGACCGGCGAGGAGCAGGCGCGCGCGCTAGGGCGCTTCTGGGCGGCGCGCGGCGCGGTGTTCGACGAGGTCTGGAGCGGGACACTCGAGCGCCAGCGCCGCACGGCGCAGATCGCGGGCGAGAGCTGCGCGGCGCAGGGCGGCCTCTGGCCCGAGCTGCGCGTGGACGATGCGCTGAACGAGTACGACTCGGCCGGCATGCTCGGCCGGCTCGCGCCGGCGCTCGCCGCGCGCGACGAGGAGTTTCGTGCGCTCGCCGAAACCTTCGAGCGCCTGCGCGACACGCCGGAGCGCAACCGCCACTTCCAGAAGATGTTCGAGCGCCTGGTCGCGGCCTGGCTGGCCGGCGCGCCGGCGGTCGAGGGCGTCGAGCCCTGGGCGGGCTTCAACACCCGCGTGCGCGCTGCGCTGCGCGGGATCCTCGAGGCCGAAGGACGCGGCCGGCGCGTGGCGGTCTTTACCTCCGGGGGCGTGATCGGCCTGGCGGTACAGAGCGCGCTCGGCGCACCGGAGCGGGCGGCGCTCGAGCTAAACTGGCGCGTGCGCAACGCTTCGCTCACCGAGTTCACCTTCGGCGGGGGCCGCATCGTGCTCGATTCCTTCAACGCCCTGCCGCACCTGGACCCCGGGCTGCACACCTACCGCTGAGCGCGGCTTGATCCAGCGCAAGCGGCGGCGCCCCGGCTACGCCTTATAATCTCGACACTTAGCGCATTCCGGTCGCCATGACGCTGTACGCCCTAGGCCTGAACCACCAGACCGCGCCGCTCGATGTCCGCGAGCGCGTGGTGTTCCACGTCGAGCGCATGCGCGAGGCGCTCGCCCAGGTCACGCGCGCCTTCGCCTCCGAAGCCGCGATCCTGTCGACCTGCAACCGCACCGAGCTGTACCTCGCGGCCGCGCAGCCCGCCGCGGCGGCCGACTGGCTGGCGAAGTACCATGCCCTCAAGCCGAGCGATATCACGCCCTACCTGTATACGCTGCCGAGCGAGCAGGCGGTGCGCCATGCCTTCCGCGTCGCCTCGGGCCTGGACTCGATGGTGCTCGGCGAGCCGCAGATCCTCGGCCAGATGAAGGACGCCGTGCGCGAGGCGCAGGCCGCGGGCACGCTCGGCACCGTGCTGCACAAGCTGTTCCAGCGCTCCTTCGCGGTCGCCAAGGAGGTGCGCAGCACCACCCAACTGGGCGCCAATAGCGTGTCGATGGCCGCCGCCGCGGTCAAGCTCGCGGCGCGCATCTTCCCTTCGCTGCACGAGCAGAAGGTGCTGTTCATCGGCGCCGGAGAGATGATCGAGCTGTGCGCGACGCATTTCGCCGCGCAGGGTCCGGCGCGCATCGCGGTCGCCAACCGCACCCTCGAGCGCGCCGGAGCGCTCGCGCACCGCTTCAATGCGCAGGCGATCGAGCTGCGTGTGCTCGGCGAGTACCTGCACGATTTCGACATCGTCGTGTCCTGCACCGCCTCGTCGCTGCCGATCCTCGGCAAGGGCCTGATCGAGCGTGCGCTGCGTGCGCGCCGGCGCCGGCCGATGTTCATGGTCGATCTCGCGGTGCCGCGCGACATCGAGCGCGAGGTCGGCGAGCTGGACGACGTGTTCCTGTACACGGTGGACGATCTCGGCGAGATCGTCTCGGCCAATCTCGACGCGCGGCGCTCGGCCGTCGAGCAGGCCGAGGCGATCATCGAGACCCAGGTCGGCCAGTTCATGCATTGGATGCAGGTGCGCGAGAGCGTGCCGCTCATCCGCGCCCTGCGCGAGCAGGCCGAGGAAGCGCGCCGCCACGAGCTCGAGCGCGCGCTCAGGCTGTTGCAGCGCGGCGACGACCCGAAGCAGGTGCTGGAAGCGCTTTCGCAGGGGCTCGCCAACAAACTGATGCACGCGCCGACGCAGGCGCTGAACGAGGCCGGGGACGAGGAGCGCCGCCAGCTCGCCGAGACCGTCGCACGCCTGTTCCGCGTCAAGCGCTAGTGAAAGAGTCTCTCCGCGCCAAGCTCGACAGCCTGGCCGCGCGCCTGGAGGAGCTCAACCGCCTGCTGGCGACCGAGACTGCGACGCGCGACATGGAGCAATTCAAGAGGCTCTCGCGCGAGCACGCCGAGCTGGGCGGGCTGGTCGAGCTCTACGAGCGCTTCCGCCGGAGCGAGCGCGACGCCGCGGCCGCGCGCGACATGGCCGGCGACCCGGCGCTGCGCAGCTTCGCCGACGAGGAACTGCGCGAGGCGCGCGCCGCCATGGAGAAGCTCGAGGCCGAGCTGCAGAAGGTCCTCCTGCCGCGCGATCCGAACGACGAGCGCAATACCTTCCTCGAGATCCGGGCGGGCACCGGCGGCGACGAGTCCGCGCTGTTCGCGGGTGACCTGTTCCGCATGTACGCGCGCTACGCCGAGCGCCAGGGCTGGCAGGTGGAGATCATGTCCGAGAGCCCCTCGGAGCTCGGCGGCTACAAGGAAGTAATCGCGCGCATCATCGGCCAGGGCGTCTATTCGAGGCTCAAGTTCGAGTCGGGCGGTCACCGCGTGCAGCGCGTGCCCGAGACCGAGGCGCAGGGCCGCATCCACACCTCGGCGTGCACGGTGGCCGTGCTGCCCGAGGCCGACGCGATCAACGACGTCGTGCTCAACCAGGCGGAGCTGCGCATCGACACCTACCGCGCATCGGGCGCGGGCGGGCAGCACGTCAACAAGACCGAGTCCGCGATCCGCGTCACGCACCTGCCGACCGGGATCGTGGTCGAGTGCCAGGATTCGCGCTCGCAGCACAAGAACCGCGAGAAGGCGCTCTCGGTGCTGGCCGCGCGCATCAAGGACAAGCAGATGCGCGAGCAGCAGGCGAAGACCGCGTCGGCGCGCAAATCGCTGATCGGCTCGGGCGACCGCTCGGAGCGAATCCGCACCTACAATTTCCCGCAGGGCCGGGTGACCGATCACCGCATCAACCTCACGCTGCACAAGATCGACCGCATCATGGACGGAGAGCTGGACGACCTGGTCGCGGCCCTGAGCGCCGAGCACCAGGCCGAGCAGCTGGCGGCGCTCGCCGAAGAACCGGCGTGAAGATCGAGCAGGCGCTCGCCGGTTGCGGCCTGGAGCCGCGCGAGGCGCGCCTGCTGCTCGCGGAGGCGACCGGTTTCTCGCAGGCGAGCGTGCTCGCGCACCCCGAACGGGAGCTCGAGGCGGGGGCCGAGGCGCGCTTTCTGGACTGGACGGCGCGCAGGCGTGCGGGCGAGCCGGTCGCGTACATGCTCGGCAAGCGCGAGTTCTATGGTCTGAGTCTCGCCGTCAACCGCACGGTGCTGATCCCGCGCCCGGAGACCGAGCTGCTGGTCGAGCTGGCACTCGCGCGCTTGGCGCCGCAGGCCGCGGCGCGCGTGCTCGATCTGGGCGCCGGCAGCGGCGCGCTCGCCCTGGCGATCAAGCGGCACCGGCCGCACACCCGGGTGATCGCGGTCGAGGCCGACCTGTCCGCCATGCAGACGGCGCTGCGCAACGCCGCGCGGCTCGGGCTGGATATAGAGCTGCGCCACGGACGCTGGTTCGAGCCGGTGCGCGGCGAGCGCTTTGCACTCGTCGTCTCCAACCCGCCGTACGTGGCGGAGGGTGACCCGCACCTCGCGCAGGGCGACCTGCGCTTCGAGCCGAGGAGCGCCCTGGTGGCGGGCGCCGACGGGCTGGACGCGCTGCGCGCGGTCGCGGCGGGCGCCGCGGCGCATCTCGAGGCGGGCGGCTGGCTGCTGCTCGAGCACGGCCAGGGCCAGGATGCGGCGGTGCGCGCCTTGCTCGCCGCAGGCGGGCTGGAGGAAATCGCGAGCTGGCCGGACCTGGCGGGCATTGCGCGAGTGACAGGCGGCACGTTAAAATCCTGAGCAAATCGCTCAACTATTTCGCGAAGAGGACGCCATGGACGTGCAGCAACTCATCAAGGAACAGGTCAGCAAGCATCCGGTCGTGCTCTACATGAAGGGCACGCCGCAATTTCCGCAATGCGGCTTTTCCGCGCTCGCGGTGCAGGTGCTGAACGCGAGCGGGGTGCGCGATTTCTTCAGCGTAAACGTGCTCGAGAACCCGGAGATCCGCCAGGGCATCAAGGAATTCGCCAACTGGCCGACGATTCCACAGCTGTACGTGAACGGCGAGTTCGTCGGCGGCAGCGACATCGTGCGCGAGATGTACCAGTCCGGGGAACTGCAGAAGCTGCTACAGAGCGCGCAGCAGCAGGCCTAGCGTCGCGCGCACCTGCTCGAGGTAGCCGCCGCCGAAGAGGTTGAGGTGGTTGAGCAGGTGATACAGGTTGTAGAGGTGCTTCCTCGTCGCGTATCCCGGGTCGAGCGGCCAGGCTTCTCGGTAGGCCGCATAGAAATCGGGCGGGAAGCCGCCAAATAGCTCGGTCATCGCGAGATCTGCCTCGCGGTCGCCGCGATACACGGCGGGGTCGAAGACGACCGGGCTGCCGTCCGCCAGGAATCCGGCATTGCCGCGCCACAGGTCGCCGTGCAAGAGCGACGCCAGCGGCACGTAGTTGCCGAAAAGCGCAGGCAGTCTCTCCATCAACAGGGTGAGATCGTTACGCAGCGCCGCGCCATGGCCGTGCGCTTCGGCGAGCGCGAGTTGGGGCGCGAGGCGCCGCGCGCGCCAGAATTCGATCCAGTCGGATAGTTCGGCGTTGTCCTGCGGGGTGGCGCCGATGTAGTTGTCGTGCCGCCAGCCGAAGCGCAGGCCGGTGTCGCGATGCTGCGCGGCGAGCGCGCGACCCAGCGCTGCGAAGTCTCCCCGGTCGCGCAGCTCCAGCCATTCCAGCGCAAGGAAGGCGCGTTCACCGGACGCTCCATGGGCAAGTGGCTCGGGCGCGCGCACGCCGGCGGCGCGCAGCGCCTCAAGCCCACCTGCCTCGGCGGCGAACGCGTCGGCGTAGCGCGCCGCATTCAATTTCACGAAGAGCTGTGTCGCGCCCGAAGTGAGGCGATAGCACGTATGGATGCAGCCGCCCGTAACGGCCTCCACCGAATCCATGCCGGCGCGGTGCCCGAGCGCGCGCTCGGCCGCAGACTGCAGCGTCGCGCGCGTGGCCCGGTCCACCGGGCCGCGCTCAGACGCCCGAGAGCCGGACGTTGGCCATCGCCAGGCGGTCCACCAGGATCTCCAGGAAGACGCTGTCGAACTTGTGCCGGCAGCCCTCGGAGGCCTGCGCCAGGCTGCGCGTCGGGATCGAGATGATCTTGGCGGGCGACATGACGGTCACGTCGGCGCCGCGCAGGTGCGCGGTCTTGGAAAGGTAGGCCATCTCGCCGAAGCACTCGCCGGTGCGCAGCAGGTTCAGGAGCTTTCCCCGCTTGGTCACCTTCACCTGCCCCTCCGCGAGGATGCAGAAGAACGTTCCCGGCTCGCCTTCCTTCATCAGCTGCTCGCCGTTCCCCGCCCTGCGCCAGGTGGAGATGCGGGCCACTTCCCACAACTCGGCATCGGTGAAGTGCTCGAAGAACGGAAGCTTCCTGAGCGTCTCGAAGCGATCCGAGTCGGCGAACGGAGCCTGGCTGCCGGTGTGGCCGGCCTTGAATACCTCGGCGAGGTCCGCGGAGAAGTCCTCCCACTTCGCGTAGCGCTGCTCGAGCTCCTTCGCCATGGCGCGCGCCACGATGCGGTCGACCGCGAGCGGAATTTCGGGCCTGTAGCTCGAGGGCGGCGCCGCCTCCACGTTGGTGATCTGGTAGATGAGACTGAAGTTGTTGGTCGCGTAGAACGGCAGCCGCCCGGTGAGCAGGTGGTACATGACGACGCCGAGCGAGTAGATATCGGTCTGGTGATTGAGCGGGTGCTCCTTCACCTGCTGTGGCGACATGTAGGCCGGCGAACCCACCGCCGATACCTGAGTCGTCTCGCCCGAGGCGATCTGCGCCGCGCCGAAATCGGAGATCTTCACGTCGGTCTCGCCGCTGTGCAGGATGTTGGCCGGCTTGATGTCGCGGTGCGTGATGCCCATCTTGTGGGCGAAATCGAGCGCGCGCGAGCACTTGAACACGATTTCCACGATGCGCTCGACCGGTAGGAGATTCTGCGGATCGCAGAATTTCTCCAGCGTGCCGCCGTCGACGTACTCCATGACGATGTAGTGCAACCGCTCGTCGGCGACGGCGTCGTAGATCTGGCAGATGTGCGGATGCTGCAGCTTGCCGGCGAGCGATGCTTCGGTGATGAACAGCTTGGTGTAGAGCCTGCCCCGGTCCGGGTCCTGGAACACCTCCGGGAACACCACCTTGATGGCCACGTCGCGCTCGTTGAACGAGTCGCGGCAGAGGTAGACCTCGCTCGTTGCCCCCTCGCCGATCCTGCTGATGACCGGGTACTTGCCGATCGCCTGCGGGATCTCGCGCTCGCTCATGCCTTAGGGTTCGCGCCGAGGCGTCTGCGCGCGCGCGCCGCGGCGGCCCTGACCTGCCTGGGGGCCGTGCCGCCGGGATGGTCGCGTCCGGCCACCGACCCTTCCGGCGTGAGGTGCCGGTAGACGTCCTCGTCGATCGCCGGACTGAAGCGGCGCAGCACCTTGAGCGGCAGTCCCGAGAGGTCGCAGCCGGTCGCCTCCGCCTCGCGCACCGCGCGCGCCACCGCCTCGTGCGCGTCGCGAAACGGCACGCCTTTGCGCGCGAGATAATCGGCCATGTCGGTCGCGGTCGAGAACCCTTCCAGCGCCGCGGCGCGCAGCGCCGCGGGGACCGGCTCCAGGCCCGCGACCAGCCCGGCGAACGCCGCGAGCGAATCCTTGAGTGTGTCCACCGTGTCGAACAGCGGCTCCTTGTCCTCCTGGTTGTCCTTGTTGTAGGCGAGCGGCTGCGCCTTCATCAGCGCGAGCAGCGCGACCAGGTGTCCGAACACGCGCCCGCTTTTGCCGCGCACCAGCTCCGGGACGTCTGGGTTCTTCTTCTGCGGCATGATCGACGAGCCGGTGCAGAAGCGATCCGGCAGGCGCACGAAGCCGAAGCGCGGGCTCGCCCACAGCACCAGCTCCTCGGCGAGCCGCGATAGATGCACCATGGTGAGCGACGCGCAGGCGGCGAATTCGATCGCGAAGTCCCGGTCAGACACCGCGTCCAGGGAGTTCTCGCACAGGCCTTCGAATCCGAGCTCGCGCGCGACGCGCGCACGATCGATCGGAAAGCTCGTGCCGGCGAGCGCGGCGGCGCCGAGCGGCAGCCGGTTCACGCGCTTCCTGCAGTCGACCAGGCGCGCGCGATCGCGCTCGAACATCTCGAAGTACGCGAGCATGTAGTGGCCGAAGGTCACCGGCTGGGCGACCTGCATATGCGTGAAGCCCGGCATCACCAGGGCGGCATGGCGCTCCGCCTGTCCGACGAGCGCGGCGAGCAGCTCGCGCAGCCGCTCCGAGAGCTCGTCGATCTGCGCGCGCAGCCACAGGCGCACGTCGGTCGCGACCTGGTCGTTGCGCGAGCGCGCGGTGTGCAGCCGCTTGCCGGCGTCGCCGACGAGCGCGATCAGGCGCCGCTCGATGTTCAGGTGCACGTCCTCGGCGTCGAGCGACCACTTGAAGCTGCCCGCCTCGATCTCGCGCCGTATGCGGGCGAGGCCGCGCTCGATCGAGCGCAGATCGGCGCTCGAAATGATCCCGCACGCGGCGAGCATGCGCGCGTGCGCGAGCGAGCCGTCTATGTCGAAGGGCGCGAGCCGCCGGTCGAAGGACACCGAGGCGGTGAAGCGCTTGACCAGCTCGTCGACCGGCTCGGCAAAGCGCCCGGACCAGGCCTTGCGGCGGACTCTAGGCGGCCGCTTGGAAGCGGGAGGGGCCATGGGGCATACTCGGATGACGCGGCGTCGTGGCGTGGCGCGCGCGTACGGCTGCGCAGCGATGGCAAGTATAAAGCAAAACGAATATCCGGACGTTCTTCCCGACTTCCGCAACCTCGGCGTCATCGCGCGCATTCTCATCGCGGTAAACCTGATCGCGCTCGCGGCGGTGCTGTACGCCGCCGGCGGCTGGGCGCAAATGCTCGACCGCTTCGTGCAGACCGCGGCATTTCTCGAGCCGCTGCTGCTCGCCAGCCTGGTGCTGCTGTACGCGGCCTCGCCGCTGCTCGCGCGCATGGCGTACCCGACCGGCTGCGCCACGGTGCTCGCGGTGGTCCTCGTCCTGGCGGGGGCGACGGAACTGCTGTGGCTGCGCAACGCGGCGCCGCCCGCGCCCGGCCTGGCGCGGATCCTCGTGCTCGCGGCCCTGATCGTCGGCCTGCTGATCGGCTATTTCCGCCTGCTGGCGAAGGCGTACTCGCCGGCGCTTTCCGAGGCGCGCCTGCAGGCGCTGCAGGCACGCATCCGGCCGCACTTCCTGTTCAACAGCCTGAACGCGGTGCTGGCGCTCATCCGGCGCGATCCCAAGCGCGCCGAGCGGGCGCTCGAGGACCTCTCGGACCTGTTCCGTACTCTGATGTCGGACGGCCGTCAGTTCGTGCGCCTGGCCGACGAGATCGCGCTGCTGGAGCGCTATGCGAGCATCGAGCAGCTGCGGCTGGGCGAGCGCCTGCGCATCGTCTGGGAGCTCGATACCGCGCCCACCGACGCGCTGCTGCCGCCGCTCGTGCTGCAGCCGCTGCTCGAGAACGCCGTGTACCACGGCGTCGAGCCCGGCACCGGGGCGGGCGAAGTGGTGGTGCACGTCGAGCGGCGCGGCGACCGCGTGCTGGCGCGCATCGAGAACCCCTACCATCCGGAGCACCAGCACCGCGCCGGCAACCGCATGGCGCTCGCCAACATCCGCGAGCGGCTGCAGCTGTTCTTCGACGCCGAGGCGCGGCTGGAGGCGGCCGAGCGCGACGGTCGCTACCGGGTGGAGATCGAGATTCCGTATCGCCTGCGCGCGCCGGGGCGAGCATGAGCGAGCTGCGGGTATTCATCGTCGACGACGAAACGCCGGCGCGCGAGCGCCTGCGCGAGCTGCTCGGCGACATCGCGCCGCAGATTCCCACCGCGGTGGTCGGCGAGGCGCGTAACGGCCTGGAAGCGGTCGAGCGCGTGCCGGCGAGCGGCGCCGAGGTGCTGCTGCTCGACATCCAGATGCCCGGCATGGGCGGGCTCGAGCTCGCGCGCCACCTCGCCCGCCTCGAGCAACCGCCGGCGGTGATCTTCGTGACCGCGCACGACCGCCATGCCGTCGAGGCCTTCGAGCTCAATGCGCTCGACTACCTGCTCAAGCCGGTGCGCGCCGAGCGGCTGGCGGCGGCGCTGCGCAAGGCGAGCGCCGCCGGCGCGCCCGACGCGGAGAAGCTCGCGCGCGCCGCCGACCAGGTGCGCGAATCCGACGGCCGAGCGCGCGAGTACCTCGCGGTGTCCGAGCGCAACCGCATCCTGCTCGTGCCGGTGCGCGACATCGTGTACCTGAAAGCCGAGCTCAAGTACGTCACGCTGCGCACGCGCGAGCGCGAGCACCTGGTGGAGGATTCCCTGGTAGCGCTCGAGCGCGAGTTCGCCGAGCGCTTCGTGCGCATCCATCGCAATTGCCTGGTCGCCAAGTCCGCGATACGCGGCTTCGAGCGGGCGCCGGGCGACGACGAGGTGCGCTGGCTGGTGCTGCTGGAGGGGACCGAGGAGAAGCTGCTGGTCAGCCGCCGCCAGTGGCCGATGCTGCGGGAACTCGCGGCAGAGAAGTGATTCCGGACGCGAGCCGCTTGCGGGCGTCGTCCAGGCGCGCGTCCACGTACGCGAGATAGAAGTCCGGCACCGTCAAACCCACGAGCGGCTGCGCCAGTCGCTCTCCGCCCGGACCGTAGAAGCCCAGCGTCGGCAGGACGTGCACCTGCTGGGCACGTGCAAAGTCCGCCTGCGAAACGCCTCGTCCCGAGAAATCCGTTAGTCGCGCGTGGCTGGTGACGTCGACTTCGACGATCCTGGGCGCCGCGGCGCGTTCGGCGAGCAGCGGCTCCAGGTAGTCGCGCTTGGCGCGTTCGCAGTACACGCAGTCGGGCTGTGTATACAGAACGACGAGGGGGCCGCCTGCGCGACGCGCGTCTCGCGCCTCGCGCGCAAGGTCGCGGGCCTCGGGAATGCGCTGCGCGAAGGCAGTCGCCGACAGCGTGCATGCTAGAATCAAAACGACTATTCGCACAGAATGAATCTCCCCGCAACGCGCAACGTTGAGCGCGTGGTTGTCGCGACCCGCCGCAGCCGCCTCGCCATGTGGCAGGCGGAGCACGTCAAACAGCGGCTGCACGCATTATATCCGCGGCTCGAGATCGGACTGCTTCCCTTGTCGACGCGCGGTGACGAACTGCTCGAAGTACGCCTCGACAGCGCGGGCGGCAAGGGCTTGTTCGTCAAGGAGCTCGAGGCGGCGATGGTCGACGGTCGAGCCGACCTGGCGGTGCACTCGATGAAGGACGTGCCGGTCGAGCTGCCGGAGGGCTTCGTGCTCGCGGCGATCACGGCGCGCGAGGACCCGCGCGACGCCTTCGTCTCCAATCGCTTTGCGACGCTCGACGAGCTGCCCGACGGCGCGGTCGTCGGCACCGCAAGCCTGAGGCGGGCGGCGCAGATCGCCGAGCGTCGGCCGGGCCTGATGATCCGCACGCTGCGCGGCAATCTCGACACCCGGCTCGCCAAGCTCGACCGCGGGGAGTACGACGCCGTGGTGTTGGCGGCCGCCGGCCTGCGCCGCCTCGGACTCGCCGCGCGCATCCGCATGCTGTTCGAGCCCGCGCAGAGCTTGCCGGCCGCCGGGCAGGGCGCGCTCGGCATCGAATGCCGCAGCGCCGACCGCGCGTTGTGCGAGCTGCTTGCGCCGCTCGGCGACGCCGCGAGCGAGGTCTGCGTGCGCGCCGAGCGCGCAGTGAACCGCGCCCTTGGCGGCAATTGCGCGGTGCCGCTTGGCGCCTACGCCGAATTGCAGGGAACGCGCCTGCGCCTGCGCGCGCTGCTCGCCTCGCCGGACGGCAGACGCATCGCGCGGGCGGACCGTACGGGCGACGCCGCCGAGCCCGAGCGGGTCGGCGACCAGACGGCTCAGGCGCTGCGCGAGCAGGGAGCGTCGGAAATCCTGGCGCAGCTGGCGGCGCCCCGGTGACCGGCAGCGCGCTCGCCGGGCGCGGCATCGTCGTGACCCGTCCGCGCGGGCAGGCGCAGGGGCTCGCGCGGCTGATCGCATCGGCCGGCGGCGAGCCGCTCGTGTTTCCGGCGATCGAGATCGAGGATCTCGCCGACCTGCGGCCGATCCTCGTCGTAATCGACCGGCTCGAGACCTACGATCTCGCGATCTTCATCAGCCCGAACGCAGTGCACAAGGCGCTAAACCTGGTGCGCGCGCGGCGCGGCGAGCGCGGCTGGCCGCTGCAGCTGCGCGTCGCGGCGGTGGGCCGCGGCAGCCGGCGCGAGCTCGAGCGCCAGGGCCTGCAGGAAGTGCTGGCACCCGCCGCGCACGCGGACAGCGAAGCGCTGCTCGCCGTGCCGGAGCTGGCGCAGATGGAGGGCAAGCGCGTGGTCATCTTTCGCGGCGAAGGCGGCCGCGAGCTGCTTGGCGACACGCTCGCCGCGCGCGGGGCGCAGGTCGAGTACGCCGAGTGCTATCGGCGGGTGCGCCCGCGCGCGGACAGCGCTCCACTGCTCGCGGCCTGGGCGCGCGGCGGCGTACACGCGGTGACGGTCTCCTCGAGCGAGGGGCTGGCGAACCTGTTCGAGATGCTCGGCAAGCTGGGACAGCAGTGGTTGCGCACGACGCCGCTCTTCGTGCCGCACGACAGAGTGGCCGAAGCGGCGCGGCGGCTGGGGGTGCGCTCGGTGATTGTCGCCGGGCCGGGAGACGCCGAGCTGCTCGAGGCGTTAGTTGCATACTTCGGCTCACCGAAGTAAAAGAGTGCGACATGGACGAGAGCGGCGAGAAGCAGAGCGTGAACGCGCCGGCGAACAGGCAGGCGCCGCGTGGCGCGTCGTCCAGGCTCGCGCTGTTGACGCTCCTGCTCGCGGCCGTCCTGTCGGCCCTCGTCTGGTACGACGCGCGCCAGCGCGTCGCCGAGACGCAGGAGCAAGTCGCGCGCCGGTTGCGCGACATGGAGCGCGAGAGCGGCGCGGCGAGCGCGCTCGCGCAGCAGGCGCAGAATGCGGTGCGCGATTTGCAGGCCAGTCTTGCGCAGCTGGACGCGCGGCTGAACGACGCGCGCGAGAAGCAGCGCGCGCTGGACGCGATGTATCAGGACCTCGCGCGCAATCGCGACGAATGGCAGCTTGCCGAGATCGAGCAGATACTCGACATCGCCTCGCAACAGCTGCGGCTCGCGGGCAACGTGCGCGCGGCGCTGCTCGCGCTGCAGCTCGCGGACGCGCGGCTGGCGCGAGCCGATCGGCCGCAGTTCGCGCCGATCCGGCGCGCGCTGGCGAGCGACATCGAGCGGCTGAAGTCCGTACAGACGCCCGATATCCCCGGCTTGAGCGCGAAGCTCGACGCGCTCGTGGGCGCGGTCGACGGTCTGCCGCTCGCCGCGGATGAGCGCGCTTCACCCGCGGGCGCGCGTACGAGCGCGCCTGCGCAGGAGCAGGGCGCGCTGGCTAGGCTGGGCGCGGACCTGTGGAAGGAGCTGCGCGGTCTGGTGGTGCTGCGTCGCATCGACACCCCCGAGCCGCCGCTGCTGCCGCCGACGCAGGCCTATTTCCTGCGCGAGAACCTGCGGCTGCGTCTGCTCGACGCGCGCATATCCCTGCTCGCGCAGGATACGGCGGGATACCGAGCGGACCTGCGCGCGGCGCGCGACTGGATCAAGCGCTACTTCGACCCCGGCTCCAAGCGCGTCGCCGGGGCGTTGGCGCAGATCGAGCAGCTGCGCGCGGCGCCGCTGGCGGCGGAGATGCCGTCGATTGCGCAGAGCCTGGACGCGGTGCGCAGCTTCCGGAAATGAGAACCCTGTTCTGGCTGCTGGCGGCTTTCGCGGCGGCGGTCGCGCTCGTGATCTTCGGGCGCATGCACGACAGCTACGTGCTGTTCGTCTACCCGCCATACCGCCTCGAGCTGTCGCTCCTGCTGTTCCTGATCCTCGCCGTGGCCGGGGTCGCGCTGCTCTACCTGCTGGCGCGCATCGTGCACCACGCGCTCGCGCTTCCCGGACACGTGCGCGGCTGGCGCGAGCGGCGCCAGCGTTCGCGCGCGCAGTCGGCGCTGGCGGCCGCGATGCAGGCGTACTACGAGGGTCGCTACGCGCGCGCCGAGAAGGAGGCGGGCGCCGCCCACCAGGCAGGCGCATCGCCCGGCCTGGCGGCGCTCATCGCGGCGCGCGCCGCGCACCAGCTGCGCAACTTCGCCGAGCGCGACCAGTGGCTCGAGCGCGCGTCGGCGGCCGGCGACGGCCCGCAGGTCGCGCAGCTGGTCACGCGGGCCGAGCTGGCGCTCGAGGAGCGCGATTTCGACGCCGCGGGCAGGGCGCTGAAGGACTTGCACGATTCCGGGCCGCGCACCATCGCCTCGCAGCGCATGCTGCTGCGCGCCGAGCGCGGTCTCGGCAATTGGCAGGAAGTGCTGCGCATCGCCTCGCAGCTGGAGAAGCGGGACGCGATCGCGCCGGCCATGGCCGAGGAGTACAAGGTGCAGGCCTACCTCGCACTGCTCGCGCGCGCGAGCGGCGACAGGGCTGCGCTGGAGAGGAGCTGGCGCGAGGTGCCGTCGCGCGACCAGACGAACCCGCGCGTGGCGGTCGCCGCGGCGCGCCACGCGGCGGCGCTCGGCGCCGCGGCGCTGGCGCGCGAGATCATCGAGAGAAGCCTCGCGCTCGAATGGAGCGCGCCGCTGGTGTCGGCCTACGGCGAATTGCCCGCGCTCAATGCCGGCGAGCGCGCGCTCGAAGCGCGCAAGCGCATCGAGCGCGCCGAGAGCTGGCTGAACGAGCGCCCCGAGGATGCGCAGTTGCTCGAGGCGCTCGGCCGGCTTTGCGCCGCGGCCGAGTTGTGGGGCAAGGCGCAGAGCTACCTGGAAGCGAGCCTCGCTTTCGAGGAGACGCGCGCCGCGCACCTGGAGCTCGCCCGCCTCGCGGAACGCGCCGGGCGCACGGCCGAGGCGCAGCGGCATTTCCGGCGCGCCGCGGAGATGTCGCGCGCGTGAGATCGCGCTAGGCCCAGTCCCTGGGCCGCAGGAATTCCGTGTAGAGCCTTTCCTCGGCGCTGCCGGGCACCGGCCGCCAGTCGTAGCGCCAGGCCACGCGCGGCGGTAGCGACATCAGGATCGACTCGGTGCGTCCGCCCGACTGCAGCCCGAACAGCGTGCCGCGGTCGTAGACCAGGTTGAACTCGACATAACGACCGCGCCGGTAGGCCTGGAACTCGCGCTCGCGCTCGCCGTAGGCGAGAGCGCGCCGGCGCTCGAGGATAGGGGCATACGCGGTGAGGAAGTGGTCGCCGACCGAGCGTGCCAGGGCGAACGCAAACTCGAAATCGCGCTCGGCGAAGTCGTCGAAGAACACGCCACCGATGCCGCGCGGCTCGGTGCGGTGGCGGATGAAAAAATAGCGGTCGCACCACTCCTTGAAGCGCGGGTAGTAGTCGGCTCCAAAGGGCTCGAGCGCGCGGCGGCAGGTCGCATGAAAATGGCGCGCGTCGTCCTCGAAGCCGTAGTACGGGGTCAGGTCCATTCCGCCGCCGAACCACCACACCGCCGGCTCGCCCTCCCTGGTGGCCGCGAAAAAGCGTACGTTCATGTGCGCAGTCGGGCAATACGGGTTGCGCGGATGCAGCACGAGCGAAACGCCCATCGCCTCGTAGCCGCGGCCGGCGAGCTCGGGGCGCGCGGCGCTCGCCGAGGGCGGCAGGCCGCGGCCGAGCACGCGCGAGTAGTTGACGCCGCCCCGCTCGAACAGGGCGCCTTCCTCGATCACCCGCGTGACGCCGCCGCCGGGCGCGCCGTCCGCATCCTGCCTCTGCCAGGGGTCGGTGCGGAAGCTGCCGCCGTCCAGCGCCTCGAGTCCGGCGACGATGCGCTGCTGCAGGCCGACGAAATACTGCGCGACCGCGTTCGCGTCCACGCTAGACCTTCTTCATCGCGCGCTCGCCGATGTCCCGCCGGTACTGCATCCCGTCGAAGCGGATCGTCTCGGCCGCTTCGTAGGCGCGGCTGCGAGCGATGCGCAGCGAGTCGCCGAGCGCCGTCACGCACAGCACGCGCCCGCCGTTGGTGAGCACGCGGCCGTTCTCGAGCCGAGTTCCTGCGTGGAACACGCGGCACTCGGGGGTCGGCTTGGGCAGGCCTTCGATCGCGTCGCCCTTGCGCGGCTCCTCCGGATAGCCGCGCGCGGCGAGTACCACACCGAGCGCCGGCCTGCGGTCCCATTCGACTTCGGCGTTCTCGAGGCGCCCTTCGATGGCGCGCTCGACGAGCTCGAGCAGGTCGGACTTGAGCCGCAGCATGATCGGCTGCGTCTCCGGATCGCCCAGGCGGCAATTGAATTCCAGCGTCTTCGGATTGCCGTCCCGGTCGATCATCAGGCCGGCGTACAGGAAGCCCACGTAGGGCACGCCGTCGTGGGCCATGCCCTGCACCGCCGGCATGATGATCTCGCGCATGACGCGCGCGTGCACTCTCGGGGTCACGATCGGGGCGGGCGAGTAGGCCCCCATGCCGCCGGTATTCGGTCCGCGGTCGCCGTCCTGGAGCCGCTTGTGGTCCTGGCTGGTGGCGAGCGGGACGGCGTGCGCGCCGTCCACCATGACGATGAAGCTCGCCTCCTCGCCTTCGAGGAAGTCCTCCAGCACCACGCGTCCCCCGGCATCGCCCATGCGACGCTCGAGCAGCATCATGTCGATCGCAGCGTGCGCCTCGGCCGTTGTCGCGGCCACGACGACGCCCTTGCCGGCGGCGAGCCCGTCGGCCTTCACGACGAGCGGCGCGCCGTGCTTCTCAACGTAGGCCTTGGCGGCGCGCGCATCGTCGAAAGTCTCGTGGCGCGCGGTCGGGATGCGGTTCCGCAGCATGAAGCGCTTGGCGAAGTCCTTGGATGCCTCGAGCTGCGCCGCGGCGCGCGTCGGCCCGAAGATCTTGAGTCCGGCGGCGCGGAAAGCGTCCACCACACCCTCGGCGAGCAGCGCCTCGGGGCCTACCACGGTCAAATGGACGCGCTCGCGCCTGGCGAAATCCACCAGCTCGGGAATCGAGCTCAATGGAACGTTCTTCAGGCCGGGCTCGGTCGCCGTGCCGCCGTTGCCCGGGGCTACGTAGACCCGCTGCACGCGCGGGCCCTGCGCGAGCTTCCAGGCCAGGGCGTGCTCGCGGCCGCCCGCGCCGATGACGAGCAGCTTCATCTCAGTGCCGGAAGTGCCGCACCCCGGTGAGCACCATGGCCACGCCGCGCTCGTCGGCCGCTGCGATCACTTCGTCGTCGCGCACGCTGCCCCCGGGCTGGATGACTGCGATCGCGCCCGCGTCCACCACCACGTCGAGCCCGTCGCGGAACGGGAAGAAGGCGTCCGAGGCGACGACCGATCCGGTGAGCGCGAGGCCCGCGTTTTGCGCCTTGATCGAGGCGATGCGGGCGCTGTCCACGCGGCTCATCTGCCCGGCGCCGACGCCGAGCGTCATGCCACCGGCGCAGAACACGATGGCGTTCGATTTCACGAACTTCGCCACCCGCCAGGCGAACAGCAGGTCGGCGAACTGCGCTTCGCTGGGTGCCTTGCGCGTGACAACCTTGAGCGCCGCGCGCTCGATTTCGCGCGCGTCGCTCCCCTGCACGAGCAATCCGCCGCCGACGCGCTTGTAGTCGTGCGCCTGGCCGCCGCGCGCGAGCGGCACCTCGAGCACGCGCAGGTTCTGCCTGCCGGAGAGGAACTCGCGCGCGTCGGGCTCGACGCGCGGCGCGATGATCACTTCCGCGAACTGCTGGCCGACGGCCTCTGCGGTCGTGCGGTCGAGCGCGCGGTTGAATGCGAGAATGCCGCCGTAAGCCGAAACCTGATCTGTCTTGAAGGCCTTCTGGTAGGCCGCGAGCAAGTTCGCTCCGAGCGCGACGCCGCAGGGATTGGCGTGCTTGACGATGACGCAGGCGGGCTCGCCGAAGCTCTTGACGCACTCCCAGGCCGCGTCCGCGTCGGCGATGTTGTTGTACGACAGCTCCTTGCCCTGCAGCTGGCGGTAGCTGGCGATGCCGCCCTCTGCCGGCCGCTCGTCGCGATAGAAAGCCGCCGACTGGTGCGGATTCTCGCCGTAGCGCAGGTCCTGCAGCTTGCGCAGCTGGAGGTTGAGCACGTCGGGGTACTCGCGGCGCTTGCCGCTCGCGTCGAGCGAGAAAAGGTAATTGGCGATGGCGCCGTCGTAGGCCGCGGTATGCGCGAAGACTTTCTTCGCGAGCTCGAGGCGCAGGGCCTCGGACACCCCGCCCGTGGCGCGGATGTCCTCGAGCACGCGCGCGTAATCCTGCGGGTCGACGACCACCGCTACGCCGCCATAGTTCTTGGCGGCCGCACGCAGCATCGTCGGCCCGCCGATGTCGATATTCTCGATCGCATCCTCGAGACGGCAGTCCGGATCCGCCACGGTCGCCTGGAACGGGTACAGATTGACGACCACCAGGTCGATCGGCGCGATGCCGGCGTCCCGGATCGCGGCCATGTGCGCCGCGACGTCGCGCCGCGCGAGCAGCCCGCCGTGCACCTTGGGATGCAGCGTCTTCACGCGGCCGTCGAGCATTTCGGGAAAGCCGGTATAGGCCGACACTTCGGTCGCCTTGACGCCTTCCTTCTCGAGCAGCTTTGCCGTGCCGCCGGTGGACAGCAGCGACACGCCGAGCGCGGCGAGGGCGCGCGCGAGATCGACGACGCCGGACTTGTCCGAGACGCTGATCAGCGCCCTGTTGACCTTGTGCATGCCTCTAGCGCGGGCGGCGCCCGGCGCGCTCAGCCCTTGATGCGCAGCTGCTGCATCTTCTTGCGCAGCGTATTGCGATTGATCCCCAGCATCGACGCCGCGAGGCTCTGATTGCCCTCGGCGAAACCAAGAACGGTTTCAATCATCGGCTTCTCGACGTTCTTGAGCACCATCTCGTAGATGGCGGTCGGCGTCTCGCCGTCCATGTCCCTGTAGTACCGCTCGAGCGAGCGCTTCACGGCCTCGGCGAGCTCGTTGGTGCGGCTCATGCGGCCAGTGCCTCCGTCGTCTGTGGCGCGGCGGCGAGCCACGCGAAATAGCCTTCGACCGCGGCGAGTTGCGCGCGCGCCGATTCGATGCCGTTGGCGTGCCGCCGGAACGCTTCGCCGCCCGGCAGCTCGCGCGTCGTCCAGCCGATGTGCTTGCGCGCCACGCGTACACCGTGCTCCTCGCCGTACAGGGCGTACAGCCCCTCGAGGTGCTCGCGCAGCACGGCGCCGATCTCGTCGAATCCCGGCGGCGCGAGCCGTTCGCCGGTGGCGAGGTAATGCTCGATCTCGCGGAACAGCCAGGGCCGGCCCTGCGCCGCGCGTCCGATCATCACGCCGTCGGCCGCGGTGCGCGCGAGCACCCGGCGCGCGTCTTCGGGCGTGCGGATGTCGCCGTTGGCGATCACCGGGATGGCGAGCGCCGCTTTGACCTCGGCGATGGTGTCGTATTCCGCCTGGCCGCCGAAGCCGCAAGCCCGCGTGCGCCCGTGGATCGCCAGCAGCTGCACGCCGGCCGCCTGGGCGACGCGCCCGATGCGCACGGCATTGCGCGCGGCGCGATGCGGGCCGGTGCGTATCTTCAGCGTGACCGGCACCGGCACCGCGGCGACGACCGCCTCGAGGATGCGCGCGACGAGCGTCTCGTCGCCAAGCAGCGCCGAACCGGCATAAACGTTGCAGACCTTCTTCGCCGGGCAGCCCATGTTGATGTCAATGATGTGCGCGCCCCGGTCGACGTTGAAGCGCGCAGCGTCGGCCATCAGCGCGGGATCGGCGCCCGCGATCTGCACCGAGATCGGTCCCGGCTCGCCGACGTGGTCGAGCCGCAGGCGGGTCTTGCGCGAGTCGCGCAGCTCGGGCCGCGAGCCGACCATTTCGGACACCGCGAGCCCGGCGCCGAAGCGCCGCGCGAGCTGGCGAAACGGCCGGTCGGTCACGCCCGCCATCGGAGCGACGAGCAACGCGTTGCGCAAGACGTACGCGCCGATATTCATGCCCTACAGGCGGTTAGCCAGTGTGCGAAGGGGAAGCGAATTCTATCCGGTTTTCCGGTGGAAAAAAAAGACGCGGCTCAAGGAAGTGCCGAGGAGCCGTAGATCATGCGGCGCGCAAAGAAGCGGCGCGCCGGCGGTAGCACGTCGAGCGCGCTCAGCGCGAGGCCGCGCGCGGCGCCGACAATCGGATTCGCGCCGAGAAACGCGCTCGCGAGCAGGTCGGTGAGGCGGATCGTCGCGCCGGCGTCCAGCCTGCGCCTCGCGGCGAAGCGCTCGAGCGCTGCGGGCGCGCCCGGATCTTCCGCCTCGCGCCAGATAGCGGCGAGCTGCCACGCGTCGCGCAGGCCGAGATTCAGGCCCTGGCCCGCTACCGGATGCAGGGTCTGAGCCGCGTTGCCCACGAAGACCTCGCGCGGCCCGATGCGCGAGGCGCGCACGCGCAGCGCGAGCGGATGCACCGCGCGCCCGCGTACCGCCACCGGGCGTCCGGCGCGCGCGCCGATCGTGCCCGCAAGCTCGCGCAGGAATTCGCCCTCGGGCGCTTGCGCGAGGGCACGGGCGCGCGCGGGGCGTGCTGCCCAGACGAAGGCGTAGCGGCCGGCGAGCGGCAGCAGCGCGAGCGGCCCTTCGGAGGTGAAGCGCTCGAACGCCGCGTTGCCGGCGGCGGGCGAGGTCTCGAGCAGGCCGACGACGGCGTCCTGGTTGTAGCGCTTCTCGTTCACGTCCTCGGCGTGGCCCTCCGCGTGCGCGATGCAGCGCGCGGAAGGGTGCTCTCCGCCGCCCAGCACCTCGATCCCGCTCGCCTCCAGCCGGTTGCGCAGCGCCTCGCCGAGCGGCCCGTACTCGACCACGTAGCCGAGCGCCGGCACGCCCGCTTCGGCCGCATCCATGCGCACGCGGCCGAAGCCACCTGCCTGCGAGACATGGATCGTCTCGATCGGTGTCGGCGCGAGCAGCGCCCAGGCGCCGACGCGCTCCAGGATGAGGCGGCTTGCGTAGGACAGCGCAATCGGGCGCCGCGCCAAGGCGCGCGCGCGTTCCTCCACCGGCGCGCGCTCGACGAGCGCCACGCGGTGCGCCGAGCCGCGCAGGGCGAGCGCGAGCGTGCAGCCGACGGGGCCGCCGCCCGAGATCAGGATGTCAAGCGGCGCGGCGGGCATCGCGCATCAGCGCCTCGACGTCGTCGATGTGCTTGGGCGCCTCGTGCGTCAGGACCTCGTGGCCGGTCGCGGTGACGACCGCGTCGTCCTCGATGCGCACGCCGATGTCGCGCAACGGCGCGGGCACATCGTCCGCGGCGCGGATGTACAGGCCGGGCTCGACGGTAAGCGTCATGCCGGGCTCGAGCGACCGCCAGCGTCCCTCGCGCTTGTACTCGCCCGCGTCGTGCACGTCGAGCCCCAACCAGTGGCCGGTGCGGTGCATGTAGAAGCGCTTGTAGGTCTCCTTCTGCAGCACCTCCTCCAAGCTGCCCGCGAGCAGCTTGAGGTCCAGCATGCCTTGCGCGAGCACCTTGACCGCGGCGTCGTGCGGCTCGTTCCAGGCCTTGCCCGGGCGAATTTCCTGCAGCGCCGCGCTCTGCGCGGCGAGCACCAGTTGATAGACGTCGCGTTGCGCGCCGCTGAAGCGCCCGCTGACCGGAAACGTACGCGTGATGTCCGAGGCGTAGCCCGCGAGCTCGCAGCCCGCGTCGATGAGCAGCAGGTCGCCGTCGCGCAGCTGCGCGTCGTTCGACACGTAGTGCAGAATGCAGGCGTTGGCGCCCGAGGCGACGATCGGCCAGTACGCGGGAAACTGCGCTCCCCCGTAGCGGAACTCGTGCAGCAGTTCGGCCTCGACCTGGTACTCGAACCGTCCGGCGCGCGCGCTGCGCATCGCGCGGCGGTGCGCGGCGGCGGAGATCGACGCGGCGCGACGCATGAGCGAGAGCTCGCGCGCGTCCTTCACCAGGCGCATCTCGTCGAGCAGAGTGCGCACGTCGTGCACGCGCTCGGGCGCGCTCACTCCCGCGCGCGACTTGGCGCGCACCGCGTTCAGCCAGCGTACGGCGCGCGCGTCCCAGTCCGCGTCGGCGCCGAGCGGGTAGTGCAGCGCGGGCTGGTTCTCCAGCAACTGCGCGAGCGTCTCGTCCAGCTCGCCGATCGGATGCGCTTCGTCGAAGCCGAAATGCTCGCGCGCGGCCTGCGGGCCGTAGCGAAAGCCGTCCCAGGTCTCGCGCTCGGCGTTGCGCTCGCGGCAAAACAGCAGCGCGCGCGGCTCCTGTCCGGCGACGAGCACCAGCGCGGCCTCGGGCTCGGTGAACCCGGTGAGATGATAGAAGTAGCTGTCGAAGCGATACGGGAAGTGCGTGTCGCGGTTGCGGATTCGCTCGGGCGCGGTCGGAACCACCGCGATGCCGCTGCCCATCGCCTGGGCGAGGCGGCGCCGCCGCTCGGCGTAGATGCCGCGCTCGAGGGAGAGGTCGCTCAGCTGCATGTGCGGTTCACTCCTCTGCCTGCGGCGCGAGCTGGGCGTCCAGCATGCCCGCCCAGCGCGCCGCGTATTCGTCCAGCCGCTCGTCGATGTGCGCAGAGAGCGTGGCGAGCGCCGTTTCCAGCGCATCGCGCGGCTCGCCGGCCTCCAGCTCGGCGACGCCCTGCGCGCACTGCGCGCGCAGCTCGCGCACGGCGAGCGCGGCGGCGAGCGCGCTCTTCACGCGCTCGCGCGGATGCGCGATCCACGCGGGCGGCGCGGCGAGCGCATTCAGCCTCTCGCCGAGCTCCAGGATGCGCTTGCGCAAGCGCGGCAGCGCGCCGAGCCGGCCCGAGTGCACGCCGCCCCATACCGCCGCTTCGACCACGGACAGCCACTCGCGCCGCAGCGTGCGCAGCCAGCCCGCATCGCAGGCCAGTGCCCGCTCCACCGCTTCAGCGTCGAGCTGCATCGTTCGCAACCATCCTCGTCTCGAGCTCGGCGAGCCGCTCGGCGGTGCCGACGTCGGTCCACAGCCCGTGGTACAGCTCGCCGCTCAATCGCCCGCGGTCTGCGGCCGCGCGCAGCAGTGGCGCGAGCGGAGCTCGCGCTCCGGCTGCGACGTCGGCGACGAGCGCCGGCGATACGACCGCGATGCCCGCATAAGTGTAGCGCGGCGCGCCGCCGTTGCCGACCCGACCGTCGGCGAGCGAAAAGTCGCCCGCGGCGTGGTGCGGGGGATTCGGCACCAGCACCAGGTGCGCGAGTGCCGCCCCGAGCGTGCGGTCGCGCAGCCGCGCGAAATCGTAGTCGCAGAATACGTCCGCGTTCACGAGCAGGAACGGCGTGTCGCCGAGCAGCGCGCGGGCGCGCGCCAGACCGCCCGCGGTCTCGAGCGGGACCTCCTCGCGCGAGTAGCGGATCGCCAGCCCGAAGGCCGAGCCGTCGCCCAGGCGCGCGACGACCCTTTCGGCCAGATGCGAGACGTTTATCACCACCTCCCGGTACCCAGCGGCCGCCAGGCGCTCCAGGTGCCGCACCGCGAGCGGCTTGCCGCAGACTTCGACGAGCGCCTTGGGCAGCGCGTCGGTGAGGGGACGCAGCCGCTCTCCGCGCCCGGCCGCGAGGAGCATTGCGTTCACGCGGCCTGCGCCTCGATGCGCTCGAAGAGCCGCGCGAGCGGAGCGAGCTCGGCGTAGCGCCGCGCCACCGCGCGCGCATAGCCGACGAAGCGCGGCGTGTCCTCGAGGTACTTCTCCTTGCCGTCGCGGTAGTTCAGCCGCGCAAAGATGCCGAGCACCTTGAGATGGCGCTGCAGCCCCATCCATTCGAAGCTGCGCCAGAAGGCGGCGAAATCGGCATCGACCGGAAGCGCGGCGCGCCGCGCGGCTTCCCAGTAGCGCACGCACCAGTCGAGCACGCGCTCTTCGTCCCAGCTGATGAACGCGTCGCGCAGCAGCGAGACGATGTCGTAGCTTATCGGCCCGAGCACCGCGTCCTGGAAATCGAGCACGCCGGGGTTGGGCTCGCATACCATCAGGTTGCGCGGCATGTAGTCGCGGTGCACGAATACCGCCGGCTGTGCCAGGGCGCTCGCCGCGAGCCGGTACAACGCAGCGTCCAGTTCGGCACGCTGGGCCTGCGAAAGGCGCAGCCCGAGATGGCGGCCGAGGTACCACTCGGGGAAGAGCTCCATCTCGCGCCTGAGCAGCGCCTCGTCGTACGGCGGCAGCATGCCGGCGCGCGTCGCGAGCTGCCAGCGCACCAGGGCTTCGGTCGCGTCGCGCATGAGCGGCGCGGCGCTGCGTTCGTCGAGCGCCTGCAAATAGCTGCGCGTGCCGAGATCGGTGAGCAGCAGGAAGCCCTGCGCCTCGTCCTGCGCGTGCACTTCGGGAGCGTTTAGGCCCGCTGCGCGCAGCAGCCGCGCGACGTGTACGAACGGCCGGCAATCCTCCTTCTCCGGCGGCGCGTCCATGACCACGTAGCTGCGCCCGTCGGGCAGGCGGGCACGAAAGTAGCGCCGGAAGCTCGCGTCTTCGGACGCGGGCGCTAGGCTGAAGTCAGAATGCCCGAGCTGCGCTGCGAGCCAGCGCCTGAGCGCCTCGAGGCGTGAATCCATGCGACCTGTTGGCGCGTTGCGCATTCTGCGGAATTGTGAGATTTTACCACTCAAAGAATCGTCCTTTGGCCTTCCGCCTATGCAGCTCCGCAACGCGCGGAAGCAGGCCATTCGAGCCGCCCGCTTCGCGACGCTGGTCGCAATGTTCTGCAACTGCCTGGGCGCCGCGGCTGATCCAGGCGGCAAGGGAGCGACCACGATCGACGCCGAACGCATCGAGGGCGTCACCGATCTGGAGATCACGGCGCGCGGCAAGGTCGAGATGCGCACCGACGACACCAGCATTTTCAGCGATTACCTCAAGTACAACCAGGAATTCGGACGCGTGGATGCGGAAGGCGGGGTGAGGATGGAGATGGGGCCGGACCGATTCTTCGGCCCGCGCCTGGTGTACGACGTGCTGAACCAGTCTGGCACTTTCGAGCGGCCGACCTATGAGATCAACCTGACGCAGAGCGCCCGCGGGACCGCCTCGCAGCTGGACTTCACCGGCCTGGACCACCTGCGCATGCGCAATGCCACCTACACCACTTGCTCGCCCGGCAAGGAGGACTGGCGGCTCGACGTCGGCGAGCTCGATCTCGACTACGACAAGCGCGAGGGTCGCGCCAAGAACGCGACGCTGCACTTCCTCGATACGACCATAGGGTATCTGCCGTACGCATCGTTTCCGCTGGAAAACAGCCGCAAGACCGGCTTCCTGACTCCGTCCTATGGCCAGAACTCGCAGCGCGGCTTTCAGTTCGAGGCGCCGTTCTACCTGAACCTCGCGCCCGAGCAGGATGCGACGATCACGCCCGTGCTGATGACGCGCCGCGGGGTGCAGGTGAAGACCGACTATCGCTACCTGGGCCGCAGTTATACGGGCGAGCTGCGCTACGAGGTGCTGCCGAACGATCAGGTGCTGGGAATTACCCGCGAGGGCTACTCGCTGCATCACGAACAGCACATCACGCCCAACCTCTTCGCCTGGCTCGACATGACGAAGGTGTCGGACGACCGCTATTTCGTCGACCTCTCGTCCAAGATCCAGCAGACATCTGCCCGCACGCTGCCGCGCGACGGCTACCTCCAGTACAACGGCTCCATGGCGGGGACGGGCTACTCGCTCCAGGCGCGCGTACAGCGCTTCCAGACGCTACAGGATCCGCTTGCCCCCCTGGTGCCTCCGTACGACAGAACGCCGCAGCTCAATCTCTCGACCGGCCGCAACGACCTGTGGGGGCTCGCGGATTTGAGCGTGCCGGCCGAATACGTGGAGTTCTCGCACCCCACGCTGGTGGAGGGATCGCGCGCCACGCTCGCACCGGTGATGGCGGTGCCCTTTCTTGCGCCTGGCTGGTTCCTGACGCCAAGACTCGGCCTGCGCTACGTCAGCTACGACCTTGCACGCAACGCGCCGCCCCAGCCCAACCGGCAGACGCTGTCGATACCCTGGCTGAGCCTGGATAGCGGTCTTGTCTTCGACCGCCCGGTGAACTGGTTCGGACAGGCGCTCACCCAGACGCTCGAACCGCGCCTGTACTACGTTTGGGTGCCCTACCGCAACCAGGACGAGATTCCGGTGTTCGACACCGCGCTCGCGGATTTCAACTATGCGCAGATCTTCACCGAGAACCGCTTCGTCGGCGGCGACCGCTTCGGGGACGCGAACGAGCTGACGCTCGCGCTCACCTCGCGCGTGCTGACATCGAGCGGCGACGAGGCGCTGCGCGCCACTGTGGGCCAGCGCCTCTACTTCAGCGACGAGCGCGTTGGGCTCACCCCGACCACGCCGCCGATCGGCGCGGGCAAGTCCGATTTGCTCGCCTCGCTCGGCGGTCGCGTGGCGCACGATTGGACCTTCGACGCGAGCGCGCAGTACAGCACCCAGGAAAGCACAATCCAGCGCTACGGCTTGTCGCTGCGCTTCTCGCCGGCGATCGCCAAGCTGGTCAATGTAAGCTACCGCTTCAACCGGGATCCCGCCAACCCGATCAGGCAGCTGGATCTTTCCGGGCAATGGCCGGTCAAAGCGGGTTGGTATGCCGTCGGGCGGTACAACTACTCTTACCTCGACTCCAGGCTGCTGGAAGGCCTGGCGGGACTCGAGTACAACGCGGGCTGTTGGGCGGCGCGCGCCGTCGTGCAGCGCCTGCAGGCGGCGGCACAGATCACTTCCACCGGCATCTTCTTTCAGCTCGAGCTGAACGGCTTGAGCAGCATCGGCAGCGACGAAACGACCAACGTGCTCAAGCGCAGCGTTCCCGGCTACGTCGTGACCAATCCTGCCGACAGAACGCTGGTGTCGCCCGGCCCGAGCCCGCAACTGCCCTTCCAACAGGTGTACTAGAAAATGCTTACGCGCAAGCTGATCGCCGCCCTCGCATTCGCCACCCTGCTGCCGCACGGCGCACTCGCGCAGGGTCCGGTCCCCGTCGACCGCATCGTGGCCGTGGTGAACAAGGAGGTGATCACCGCCTCGGAGCTCGCCGATCAGGTGGACGCGGCCGAGCGGCAGCTGCGCAGGCAGGGCACGCCGCTGCCGGATCACGCGGCCCTCGAGCGGCAGGTCCTGGAGCGGCTGATCCTCGTCAAGGCGCAGCTTCAGCTCGCGCGCGAGTCAGGCATCCGGGTCGACGACACGCAGCTCGACAAGGCGATCGAGCGCATCGCCGAGAGCAACCACATGACGGTCGGCGAGTTTCGCCGTACGCTCGAGCGCGACGGCGTGGATTTCGACAAGTTCCGCCGCGACGTGCGCGACCAGATCATCCTCACCCGCCTGCGCGAGCGCGAAGTCGACGACAAGATCCAGGTGAGCGACAGCGAGATCGACCTGTACCTCGAGCAGCAGAAGGAGAACGTTGCCGGGGCGAAGGAGGAATACAACGTGGCCCACATCCTGATCCGGCTGCCCGACCAGGCGAGCCCGGAGCAGATCGCGACGGCGCAGGCGCGCGCTGAGAAGGCGCGCGCCGAGGCGCTCGCGGGCGGCGACTTCCCGAAGCTCGCTGCCACCTACTCCGACGGCCCGGACGCGCTGCAAGGCGGCGCGCTCGGCTGGCGCAGTGCAAACCGGCTGCCCGAGCTGTTCGCCGATGCGCTCAAGACCATGAAGCCCGGCGACGTGAGCGCGGTGCTGCGCAGCCCGGCGGGTTTTCACCTGCTCAAGCTGCTCGGCACGCGCGAGGCCGGCGGAGCCGACGGGCCGCCGGTCGAGCAGACGCACGTGCGGCAGATCCTGATCAAGACCAACGAAGCGGTTTCCGAAGCCGACGCAAAGCGTCGCTTGGAGGACTTGCGCGAGCGGATCGTGCACGGCGGCGCGAACTTCGCCGAGATGGCGCGCTTGTATTCGCAGGACGGCAGCGCGGCGCGCGGCGGCGACCTGGGCTGGGTGTACCCCGGCGATACGGTGCCCGATTTCGAGCGCGCCATGGATGCGCTCAAGCCCGGAGAGATCAGCGAGCCGGTCAAATCGCCGTTCGGCTGGCACCTCATCCAGGTGCTCGAGCGCCGCACCGCGGGTATGAGTGCCGATCGCCGCCGCATGATGGCGAGGCAGGCGCTGCGCGAGCGCAAGTCCGACGAGGCCTACCAGGAGTGGCTGCGCCAGCTGCGCGATCAGACCTACGTCGAGTTGCACTTGGACGACCGCTAGGCGCGTCTTGGGCTCGCGGCCGCCAGTCATCGCGCTTACCACCGGGGAGCCCGCCGGCATCGGGCCGGAGCTCTGCGCCCGGCTTGCGCGCGAGAGCCTCGCGGCGCGCGTGGTGCTGATCGGTGACGAGACGCTGCTCGCCGAGCGCGGCCTGCGTCCCGGCGCTGTGGCGGTCGAGCACGTCCCGCTTGCCGCGCCCGCGAGCCCCGGAAGGCTCGATCCCGCGAATGCCCGCTACGTGCTCGCGCTGCTCGATCGCGCGGCCGAGGGCTGCATGAAAGGCGAGTTCGGCGCCATGGTGACCGCCCCGGTGCACAAGGCGGCGATAAACGACGCGGGCATCGCCTTCACGGGTCATACCGAGTACCTGGCCGAGCGTGCCGGCGGCGTGCACCCGGTGATGATGCTGGTCGGCGGCGGGCTGCGCGTGGCGCTCGCCAGTACGCACCTGCCGCTCGCCGAGGTGCCGCGCGCCATCACGCGCGAGGGCCTCGTCGCGACGCTGCGCGTCATCGACCGCGACCTGCGCGCGCGCTTCGGCATCGCGCGGCCGCGCATCCTCGTTGCCGGCCTCAATCCGCACGCCGGCGAGAGCGGTCACCTCGGCCGCGAAGAGATCGAAACGATCGCGCCCGCGATCGCGGCCGCGCGCGGAGAAGGCATCGCGGCCGACGGACCGATTCCCGCCGACACGCTGTTCGTGCCCGAACGGCTAAGCGGCGCGGACTGCGTGCTCGCGATGTACCACGACCAGGGCTTGCCGGTGCTCAAGTACGCGAGCTTCGGGCGCGGAGTAAACGTTACGCTTGGCCTGCCCTATGTGCGCACCTCGGTCGACCACGGCACCGCGCTCGAGCTGGCCGGGACCGGCCGCGCGGACCCCGGGAGCCTCATCGAGGCGGTTCAGCTTGCGATCCGGCTCGCACAGGCCGCGTAAGCGCTTCGGGCAGCATTTCCTGCACGACCGGCGCGTCCTCGAGCGCATCGTCGAGGCGATCGGCCCGCAGCGCACGGATCCGATCGTCGAGATCGGGCCGGGTGAGGGGGCGCTCACCCGGCTGCTGCTCGACAAGGTTCCGCGGCTCGAGGCGATCGAGATCGACCGCGACCTGGCAGCACGGCTGCAAGAGCAGTTCCCGCCCGAGCGGCTCACGGTGCACTGCGCGGACGCGCTGCGCTTCGATTACTCGGTGTGCCCGGCGGGCGCGCGGCTGGTAGGCAATCTTCCCTACAACATCTCCACGCCGCTGCTGTTTCATCTCGCCGGCTACGCGGATCGCGTGCGCGACATGCACTTCATGCTCCAGCTCGAAGTCGTCGAGCGCATGGTCGCCGCGCCCTCGACCGCCGCCTACGGACGGCTGTCGGTCATGCTGCAGACGCGCTTTCGCATGCACAAGCTGTTCCGCGTGCCTGCGGGCGCATTTCGCCCGCCACCAAAGGTGGAGTCGGCGTTGGTGCGGCTCGTGCCGCTAGCCGAGCGTCCGAACATGGACGAAACAATATTTGCCAACGTGGTCGCCGCAGCTTTCTCGGCGCGCAGGAAGACGCTGCGCAACGCGCTGCCGCTCACGGCCGCAGACTTCGCGGCCCTGGGAATCGACCCGGGGCTGCGCCCCGAGAACCTCGCGCCGTCGGACTACGTGCGCATCGCGCAGCGCGTAGCGCGCTAGGCGACCTTCCTTCTCTCGATGAACTCGATCTTGTAGCCGTCCGGGTCCTCGACGAAGGCGATCACGGTGGTGCCGCCCTTCACCGGGCCCGGCTCGCGCGTCACCTTGCCGCCCATGTTGCGCACCGCGTCGCAGGTCCTGACGATGTCGTCGACCTCGATCGCGACGTGCCCGTAGGCCGTGCCGAGATCGTAGCGCCCGACGCCGTAGTTGTAGGTCAGCTCGAGCACCGCGCTGCGGTCCTCGCTGTCGTAGCCGACGAAGGCGAGCGAGTATTTCTGCTCGGGGCGGTCGGTGGTGCGCAGCAGCTTCATGCCGAGCACGTCGGTATAGAAGCGGACAGAGCGCTCGAGGTCGCCGACCCGCAGCATGGTGTGCAGCATTCTCATCGCAGTCCCCAGAAATGCGGAAGCGCGGCGCCGGCGAGCTCAAGCCGCTCGCGCGCGCCGCGCCAATCAGGATACAGCCTCTCGAGCAGGTTCCAGAAGCGTTTCGAATGGTTCAGCTCGACCAGATGCGCGACCTCGTGCGCCACGACGTAGTCGGCGAGCGCCGGCTCGAGGTGCACGAGTCTCCAGTTCAGGCGGATCGCGCCGCGCTCCGTGCATACGCCCCACTGCGTGCGTGCGCGCGATAGCGCGACCGGTGGCGCGGGGAGACCGAGGCGCGCCGCGTAGTGCGCCGTACGCGGCACGAGCGCGGTGAGCGCCTGCCGCTTGAGCCATGCGACCAGCAGCGCGAGCGCGCGCCGCGGCGACGTGGCGGAGACGACGATGCGCGTACCGTCGCGCGCGACGCCGCCGCGGCCCGCGAGCACGTCGAGCATGTGCGAATCGCCGAACAGCGGGAGGGTCTCGCCGCTCGCGCCGCGGATCACGCTCGGGCGCGGAACGCCGGCCCACTCTTCCAGACGGGCGAGGATCCAGCGCCGCTTCTCGCGCACGAACGCCTCGATCTCGTGCCAGGGCGCATTGTGCGGCGCGCTGACCGAAAGGCCCGAGGCGTCCACCGCGATGCCGATCGTGCGCCGCTCGGTGCGCACGAAGCGATAGCTGACCACGCGCTCACCCAGGCGCAGCAGCCGGCCGTCTTCGGGAACGGTGTCCCCGAACAGGCTCAGCTGGCCGGGCAGAGCGTTTTCTGCTGCTCTTCGATCCATTGTTCGGCGAGCGCGTTGATGGAGGCGGCATCGCGGCCGGTGCTGTCGATGACCGGGCCGATGCGCACCGTGACCATGCCTGGCCTCTTGACGAAGGCATTGCGCGGCCATAAGAGGCCCGCGTTGTGCGCGACCGGCACCACCGGCGCGCCGCTGTGCTCGGCGAGCAGCGCGCCGCCGAGCTGGTACTTGCGCCGTTCGCCCGGCGCCACGCGCGTGCCCTCCGGGAACACCACCACCCAGAAGCCCTGCGCGAGGCGCTCCTTGCCGCGGCGCACCAGCTGGCGCAGCGCGGCGGTGCCGCGCGCGCGGTCGATCGCGATCGGGCTCATGAGCGCGAGGCCCCAGCCGAAGAAGGGCAGCCACAGCAGCTCGCGCTTGAGCAGGTACGCCTGCGGCGGAAAGATCACCTGGAAGGCCATCGTTTCCCAGGCCGACTGGTGCTTGGCAAGGATCACCGCGGGCCTGGCGGGCAGCCGCTCGCCGCCTTCCACGCGCCAGCGGATTCCGCACAGCACGCGCGCAAGCCATACGATGAGCCTCGACCACCCGGAAATGACGCGGTAGCGCGCAAGGCGCGGCAGCGGAAACGTAAGCAGCGCAAGCAGCGCGTAGAGCGGCGTGACGACGACGAGCGCGAGCGCGAACAGGCCCGAGCGCAGCTGAGTCATGGTGCGAGGTGCTCGACGAAGGCCGCCAGGTCCGCGAACACCTGGGTCCCTGCGGGCAGGCCGCCCGCTTCGCGCGTCTTCTTGCCCTTGCCGGTGAGCACCAGCACCGGCCGCGCCCCCGCAGCCGCCGCCGCCTGCACGTCGCGCGGCGCATCGCCCACCATGTACACGTCGGCGAGCGGCACGTTGAAGCGCCTGCCGATCTCGAGCAGCATGCCGGGCCGCGGCTTGCGGCACTCGCAGTCGGAGTCGGCCGCGTGCGGGCAGAAAAAGATGGCGTCGATGCGTCCGCCGGCCTGCGCCACCGCGCGGTGCAAGGCGTCGTGAATGGCGTTCAGCGTCGCCATGTCGAACAGCCCGCGCGCGATGCCGGACTGGTTCGTCGCCACGACCACGCGGTAGCCCGCCTGCGTCAGGCGCGCGATTGCCTCGATGCTGCCCTTGATCGGTTTCCACTCGGCGGGCGACTTGATGTACTGGTCGCTGTCGTGATTGATGGTGCCGTCGCGATCCAGGATGACGAGCTTCAT
>DATGDH010000106.1:0-4346 GCA_035310985.1 Burkholderiales bacterium | reverse complement strand
CTGCAGCAGGCCGCTCTCCGCGCCCACCTGGTAGGCAGCGACCGCCTGGTGCTCGGCGCCAAGCGCGGTGTTCAGGATGCGCAGGTCGCCCTCGACGGCCCTCGACATCTTCTTGCCGGCGGCCATCGCGTCGCGCCCCGCGAGCAGCGCGACCGCCGCGGCGGACAGCAGGGTTCCGGAGGCGCCGACGAACGCGCGGCGTCCGGCGGCGAACAGAGGATCTTTTCTGAGCTGATCGAGATCGAGCATGTGAATTCCTTTAAGTTTTACGCAAGGGTTGAATTTCCGGCTGCCTTCCCGGCTTCTGTCTCCGACGCTTTACGTGCCGCATTGGATGCAGCAGGCGAGGCGCGCGTTCCCGCCGGCGCCGCGTCGCTCAGAGGATGCGGTCGAACCAGCGCAACGAGAGCAGCGCGGCGATCATGGCGAGCGCCGCGCCGAGCGCGGCGAGCGGCGCGCTCAGCTCGGTGGTCCGGGGCCGCCCGAACGTCAGGCGTGCGCCCAGGGTGTCGAAGATGCGCTGCCGGCGCGCCGCGTCGCCGGAGCGGAAGTACTCGCCCCCCGTGAGCTCGGCGAGCTGCTTGAGCGGCGCTTCTTCCAGCCGCACGCGCATCGCCCAGCCCTCGGCGCGCACGACTGCGCCGTCGGTCGTGCCGACGCCCACGCCGTAGACCGGCACGCCGTGCTCGGCGGCGAGCGCCGCGACCTGCTCGAGATCCGGGCCGACGTTGTTCGCACCGTCGGAGAAGAGCACGATCGCGCCGTCGGTGCGCGCCGCGCCCATCGGCGGCTCGACGCCCGAGGGCGGCGGAATGCGGCCCTCCGTCGCCGCCTGCACGTCGATGCCGGCGTCGGGAAGGAGCGTGGCGAGCGCGATCACGATCCCGGTGCCGAGCGCCGAGCCGCGCTGCGCCTGCAGCCGGTCGATCGCCTGGTCGACGTCCGTGCGGCTGCGCGTCGGCGCCTGGGCCACCGCGGCGGTGCCGGCGACCGCGACCACGCCGACGCGCGCCGACGCCGGCTGGTTCGCGACGAAGGCCTTCGCCGCCTCCTGCGCCGCCTTGAGGCGCGTCGGCTTGACGTCGGTCGCGCGCATGCTGCCCGAGATGTCGATCGCGATCACGATGGTGCGCGCGCTCGACGGCAGCACCAGCTTCGCCTGCGGGCGCGCGACCGCGAGCAGCAGGACGCCGAGCGCCGCGAACATGAGGACCGCGGGGAGCCGGCGGCGAAGCGCGCCCGCCGCCGGTCCGGCCGGCTCGAGCGCCGCGGCGCGCGCCGCGCCCGCCCTGCGCCGCGCATACAGCGCGGCGAGGAGCGGCAGCGCCGCGAGCAGCCACAGCATCGAGGGCCACTGGAACTCGAGCGAGCGGAATGCGGCGAGCGCCGTCATGCGGCGGCGCGCCCCCCGCGGCTCCTGAGCCGCGCGAAGCCCAGTAGCGCCTCGTCGAGGCGCTCGTCGGTAGCGAGCTCGAGGCAGTCGACGCCGGCGGCGGCAAGGGCCTCGCGCAGCGCCTGCTCGTGCGCCGCGGCCGCCTGCTCGAAGCGCCGGCGGAAGCCCGCGTCGTGGGTGTCGACGAAGAGCTGCTCGCCGGTCTCCGCGTCCTGCATCACCACGAGCCCGAGGTCGGGCAGCTCGGCCTCGAGCGGGTCGAGCAGCCGCACGGCGACCGTCTCGTGCCGCCGCGCGAGCAGCCCGAGCGGCTTGTCCCACCCCGGGCGGCCGATGAAGTCCGACACGATGAACACCGCCGAGCGGCGCCGCAGCAGCCGATGCGCGGCCTCGAGGAGCTCGGCGAGCGCGGTCTCGCGCCCCGCGCGAGCCTCGGTGCGCGCGAGGCGCGCGAGCAGATGCAGCACGTGGCGGCGACCGGCGCGCGCCGGCACCACCTCGTCGACGCCGTCGCGGTACAGGATCGCCCCGACGCGGTTCCCGTTGCGCGTCAGCAGGCGCGCGAGCACCGCGGTGAGCTCGGCCGCGAGCGCGCTCTTGCGCACGCCCCGGGAGCCGAACTCGACCGACGCGCTCAGGTCGAGCAGGAACCAGACGTCGATCTGGCGGTCCTCGTGGAACACGCGCACGTAGGGCGTCTGCAGGCGGGCGGTGGCGTTCCAGTCGATGTGGCGCACGTCGTCGTTCACCTGGTACTCGCGCAGGTCGGCGAGATCGAGGCCGTGCCCGCGCAGCAGCGTGCGGTAGTCGCCCTGCAGCAGGCCGTCGAGCCGCCGCAGCACCGTCCACTCGAGGCGCTGCAGCAACCGTTCCGGATCGCGGTCAGCCGTCGGCGAGCGCGACATGATCGGCAAGCGGCCTGGCCGGCGCCGGCACCGCCTGCATGACGCGGCGGATCAGGGCGTCGGGCGTCTCGCCCTCGGAGAACGCCTCGTAGGTGAGCACGAGGCGGTGGCGCAGCACGTCGGGAGCGAGATCGACGAGGTCCTCGGGCAGCACGTAGTCGCGCCCCCGCAGGAACGACAGCGCCCGGGCGCCTTCGACGAGGTGGATGGTGGCGCGCGGGCTCGCCCCGAAGGCGATGTAGCGCGCAATCTCGCCAAGCCCGTAGCGCGCGGGATGGCGCGTCGCGGCGGAGAGGCGCACGGCGAACTGCATGAGCCCCGGGTCGACGTAGTTGCGGCGGCACTCGCGCTGCAATGCGGCGAGCTGCGCGGTGGTCGCGACCTCGGCGACGACCGGCGGCTCGCCGGTCATGCGCTCGACGATCACGTACTCCTGTTCCTCGCTCGGGTAGCCGACCAGCACCTTCATCATGAAGCGGTCGACCTGCGCCTCGGGCAGCGGGTAGGTGCCTTCGGTCTCGATCGGGTTCTGCGTCGCCATCACGAGGAAGGGCTCGGGCACCTTGTGCGTGACGCCCGCGATCGTCACCTGGCGCTCCTGCATCACCTCGAGCAGCGCGCTCTGCACTTTCGCCGGCGCGCGGTTGATCTCGTCGGCGAGCAGCAGATTGGTAAACACCGGGCCGAGCGCGGTGCCGAACTCGCCAGTCTTCTGGTTGTAGATGCGCGTGCCGACGAGATCGGCGGGCAGCAGGTCGGGCGTGAACTGCACGCGCCGGAACGAGCCGCTCACGGCGCGCGCGAAGGTGTTGACCGTGAGCGTCTTCGCGAGGCCCGGAACGCCTTCGACCAGCAAGTGCCCCTGCGCGAGGATCGCGACCAGCACGCGCTCGAGGAAATGGTCCTGGCCGACGACGACGCGCTTCACCTCGAACAGCACGCGCTCCATGAGCGCCGCGCTCTCGCTGGCCTGCAGGGTCCTGTCGTGCATGGGGCGGCTCCTCTGTTGTCGATCGCCTCGAAGATCAGAACGGCGGCATCCCGACCGCGCTGCCGGCGTCCTCCATCGTGGTGGCGAAGCCGATGCCGAGGAAGGTTCGCGATGCGGGGTTGAGGATCGCGCTCACCACCCCGACCACCTCGCCGTCGAACGTCACCAGCGGCCCGCCGGAGCTTCCCGGATTGACCGCGGCGTCGAACTGGATCAACCCCTTGAGCAGCGCGCGGCCGTCCTGGGAGCGGAACTCGCGGTCGAGCCCGGAGACCACGCCCGCAGACACCGAGGGGCCAAGGCCGAAGGGAAACCCGACCGCGACCACGCCGTCGCCCGGGCGCAACCGCGCGCTCGAGCCGAGCGTCGCCGGCGGCAGGTCGTCTGGGATCTTCTTCGCCCGGATCACCGCGAGGTCGTGGTCGGGCCGCGCGGCGAGGAGCGCCGCCTCGGACTCGCTGCCGTCGTAGAACGTGACCACGATGCGATCCGCGCCGCGGACGACGTGCAGGGCGGTGAGGATGGTTCCATCGTCGACGATCACCACCCCGGAGCCGACCTCGACGTTCTTGTGCCCGGCGTTTACGGCGCCATCGGGCAAGCTCTGCACGCGCACCACGGACTCGCGCACCGACTCGGCCGCCTCGGCGGCCTTGGCCGGCAGGCTGTGCGTCTTGAGCGTGCGCAGCACCGCCGAATCGACCGCTTCCTGATCGAGCGCCGGAGGGGCCGGCGGCCGCAGCGCTTCGCGCGCGAGGAAGGCGAGGCCGGCGAGCGCGAGGCCGGCGACGAAGACGAGCGCCTTGTCGTGCCGGCGGGCGAAGCCGGCGAGGCGAGCGGCGCGTGGCGGCTTTGAGCGCGGCGGGCCGGGCGGGGCCGTCGGCGCGGCTGTTTTCCGCGGCCGGCTCGCGCTGCCGTAGAGCGCCGCCCTTTTCATGCCGTGATCAGTATAGAGTAGCTAAAGTAGCCCGACGAGTGCGATGCGCTTCCTCTGGCCCGAGCTGCTCTGGCTGCTTCTGCTGCTGCCGCTGATGGTCGCGGCGTATGTCGGCATGCT
>DATGDH010000105.1:0-11035 GCA_035310985.1 Burkholderiales bacterium | reverse complement strand
CCGCTTCGTTTCGAGGATGCGCTGCAGGATGTCCGCCACGCTCAGCCCTTCGCCTTCAAGCGCTGCGTATAGCCGACGAACTCTTCCAGCTTCGCCTTCGCCGCGCCGCTCGAAATCGTCTTGCGCGCGTGCTCGATGCCGCTCTCCAGCGTCTTCGCCGCGCCCGAGACGTAGATCGCGGCGCCGGCGTTCAGCAGCACGATGTTCAGCGCCGGGCCGGGCTGGTTGTCTAGCACGGCGAGCACCATTTGCTTCGATTCGTCGACCGTGTTGACCTGGATCGCGCGCCGGTCGTAGAGCTCGAGCCCGAATTGCGAGGGATGCACCGTGTACTCGCGCACCTCGCCCTTGACCAGCTCACCGACCAGGGTCTCTCCGGAAATCGAGATTTCATCCAGGCCGTCCAGTCCGTACACCGTCATCACGTGGTGGCTCCCCAGCCGCTGCAGCACGCGCACCTGGATGCCGACCAGGTCGGGATGGAACACGCCGAGCACCTGGTTCGGTGCGCCCGCGGGATTGGTGAGCGGCCCCAGGATGTTGAAGATGGTGCGCACGCCGAGTTCCTTCCTCACCGGCGCGGCGTATTTCATCGCCGTGTGATGCGACGGAGCGAACATGAAACCCAGCCCGGTCTTGTCGATGCAGGCGGCGACTTGCTTCGAATCGAGCATGATGTTCGCACCGAGCGCCTCGAGCACGTCGGCGCTGCCCGAGGAAGAGGACACCGCGCGATTGCCGTGCTTGGCGATCTTGACGCCGGCGGCGGCCGCGACGAATGCCGACGCGGTCGACACGTTGAAGGTGCGCGCAGCATCCCCTCCGGTGCCGACGATGTCGACCAGGTGCCGGTCGTCGGCGACCTCGACGCGCGTGGCGAACTCGCGCATCACCTGCGCGGCGGCTGCGATCTCGCCGATCGTTTCCTTCTTCACGCGCAGCCCGATGATGAACCCGGCGATCTGCGCCGGCGTCAGCTCGCCGCGCATGATCTGCCGCATGACATGAAGCATCTCGTCGTGAAACACCTCGCGGTGCTCGACGGTGCGCTGGATCGCCTCGGCGATCGTGATTTGCTTCATTGGCTCCTCCCCTTCAGGAAATTTTCCAGCATCTTGTGGCCGTGCTCGGTGAGCAGCGCCTCCGGATGGAACTGCACGCCCTCGACCGGCAGGCTGCGGTGGCGCAACCCCATGATCTCGCCATCGTCGGATTCGGCGCTCACCTCCAGGCACTCCGGCAGCGATGCGCGCTCGACCACCAGCGAGTGATAGCGCGTGGCGATGAAGTCGTTCGGCACGCCCGCGAAGACGCCGTGCCCATCGTGCCGGATGCGCGACACCTTGCCGTGCATCACCTGCCTTGCCCGAACGACCTTGCCGCCGAATGCCTGGCCGATCGCTTGGTGGCCGAGGCATACGCCGAGGATCGGGACCCGCCCGGCGAGCCGGTCGATCAGGCCGAGCGAAATGCCCGCCTCGCTCGGCGTGCACGGTCCGGGCGAAATGACGACGCGGGCTGGCGCGAGCGCCTCGACCTCGTCGATCGAAACCTCGTCGTTGCGCACGACCCTGACCTGCTCGCCGAGCTCGCCGAGATACTGCACCAGGTTGTACGTGAACGAGTCGTAATTGTCGATCACCAATACCATGGCGCGCTCCTCAGGCCGCCGCACGCGCATGGCGCGCCGCGCCCGCGCCGGAGGCATGCTCGGCGGCGGCCATCTCGGCCGCCCGCAGGATGGCGCGCGTCTTGTGCAGCGTCTCCTGCCATTCTGACCGCGGGTCGGAGTCCGCCACGATGCCCGCGGCGGCCTGCACGTGCAGCAGGCCGTCCTTGAGCACCGCGGTGCGGATCGCGATCGCCACGTCCATGTCGCCGTTGAATCCCAGGTAGCCGACCGCCCCGCTGTACACGCCGCGCTTCACCGGCTCGAGCTCGTCGATGATCTGCATGGCGCGCACCTTGGGCGCGCCCGTCACCGTCCCGGCGGGAAAGCTCGCCTTGAACACGTCGATCGCGTCCAGTCCCGGAGCGATCTTCGCCTCGACGTTCGACACGATATGCATCACGTGCGAGTAGCGCTCGACCACCATCTTCTCGGTGACGCGCACGCTGCCGATCTCCGCCACCCGCCCAGCGTCGTTGCGGCCGAGGTCGATGAGCATCACGTGCTCGGCGCGCTCCTTCGGGTCGGCAAGCAGTTCCTCGGCGATCCTCGCGTCCTCCTCCGGAGTTGCGCCGCGCGGCCGGGTGCCCGCGATCGGGCGCACCGTCACGTCGCTTCCCGCGAGACGCACGAGGATCTCGGGCGACGCACCGACGACGTGATGATCCTCGAAGTCGAAGAAGTACATGTAAGGCGACGGATTGAGGCCGCGCAACGCGCGATACAGCGTAAGCGGCGGCGCGTCGAAGCGGCGCGTGGTGCGTTGCGAGATCTGCACCTGCATGCAGTCGCCGGCGTAGACGTACTCCTTGGCGCGGCGCACCGCCTCGAGGAATCCCTGCTCGCTGAACGAGCGCTCGACTAGGGCAGCCTCGGTCGCGGGGGGCTCGGCCGCGAGCGCGAGCACCAGGCTTTCGGGCAGCGGTGCCGCGAGCCGCGCACGCAACCGCTCGAGGCGCTCGCGCGCGGCCTTGTGAGCATCGGGCTGGCGCGGATCGGCGTAGACGACGAGGTAGAGCTTGCCGAGCACGTTGTCGACCACCGCCAGCTCGTCCGACACCAGGAGCAGCATGTCGGGCGTTCCCAGCGCGTCGGGCTTGCCGCCGGCGAGCGCGGTCGGCTCGATATGCTTCACCGTCTCGTAGCCGAAGTAGCCGACGAGCCCCCCGCCGAAGCGCAGCGCCGCCGGAACAGGGGCCACGCGATTGCGCTTCAGATAGTCGCGCACGTACTGGAACGGGTCGGCGTCCTCGAGGTGCTCGAGGCACACGTCCGCGCCGCGCGCGTCGCGCAGCAGGCGGCGCACGACAGCGCCGCGCGCCTCGATGCGCTCCGCGCACGCGAGGCCGATGAAGGAATAGCGCCCGAAGCGCTCGCCACCGACCACCGACTCGAGCAGATAGGTAAACGGGCCGTTCGCGAGCTTGGCGTAGACCGCGAGCGGCGTGTACAGGTCGGCGCGCGCCTCGGCGACCACCGGGACGCGCGTGTAACCCTGCGAAGCGAGCTTGGTGAAATCGAGCTCGGTCATAAAATTCTCCACCTGATGCCTACGGAACTGAAACTTGCGGCTGGGGTATCCCGCGCCGCCCGTGCCGCGCGGGGACGCGTAAGGATCTAGCGGCGCCGGGGGCGCCAGCTACGCCAGAGGTTCGACCAGGTTCCGTTGGAGCGGTGGTTCACGACCGATTGAGCAATTCGTCTGCAGCGTGGAAAAGCGAAACGACTATACCATCACATTCTATGCTGCGCACATCCTGCCCCTCGCGGTAACCGTAGGGCACGAGCAGCACGCGGCATCCGGCGGCGCGTGCGCCCAGTGCGTCGTTGGCCGAATCGCCGATCGCGACCGCCTCCGCGGGCAGCACGCCGAGTCGCTCGCAGGCGAGCAGGAACGGGCCGGGAGCCGGCTTGCGGCTGCCGGCCTGGTCGCCGGTGACCACGGTGTCGAAGTATCCGGCGAGCCCGCTCGCCGCGAGCAGCGGCCCGGTAAAGCGCGCGGCCTTGTTCGTCACGCAGGCCAGGCGCAGCCCGCCCGAGCGCATCGCCTGCAGGCCTTCGACCACCCCGGGGAACGGGATCGACGCACTGCCGTTGATGCTCTCGTAGTGCGCGACGAAGCGCGTCAGCGCCGAATCGAACAGGGCCTCGTCCGGCGCGCTCCCGGTCGCCGCCTCCACGCAGCGCCGGACCAACGCCGCAATCCCCTGGCCGATGAAGTCGCGCACCTGCGACCCGGGCAGCTCGCGCAGGCCGAACTCTGCGAGCATCCGATTGACGGCCTGCGCCAGGTCCGGCGCGGTATCGAGCAGGGTGCCGTCGAGGTCGAGCAGCGCGGCGCGAATCACGCCGCGCGCCGCACCGCCGCGAGGCGTGCGCGCATGTCGCGTATCGTCGCCGCGTAGTCCTTCGACCCGAAGATCGCCGAGCCGGCGACGAAAGTGTCGGCGCCCGCGGCCGCGATCTCGGCGATGTTGTCGCCCTTAACGCCGCCGTCGACTTCGAGCCAGATCTCGCGCCCGAGCCGGTCGATGCGCCGGCGCACCTCGGCGATCTTCGGCAGCACCGTGGGAATGAAGCTCTGGCCGCCGAAACCCGGGTTGACCGACATGATGAGCACCAGGTCGAGCTTCTCCAGCGTGTAGTCGAGCCATTCGACCGGCGTCGCCGGATTGAACACCAGCCCCGCCTTGCAGCCGTGCTCTCGGATCAGGCCGATCGTGCGGTCCACGTGCTCGCTCGCCTCGGGGTGAAAGCTGATCAGGTTGGCGCCCGCCTTGGCGAAATCTGGAACGATGCGATCGACCGGCTTGACCATGAGGTGCACGTCGATCGGCAGCGACACGTGCGGGCGCAGCGCCGCGCACACCAACGGCCCGACCGTCAGATTCGGCACGTAGTGGTTGTCCATGACGTCGAAATGAATGAGATCGGCGCCGGCCTGCGCGACCGCCCGCACTTCGTCGCCGAGGCGGGCAAAGTCCGCCGAAAGAATGCTGGGGGCGATGCGAAACGTCATGGCGCGACGAGTTTACAATGCGCGCATGGCTCAGGAGAAGCGCTACGACGTCACGGTGTCCGCGAAGACGCAATATCTGCCGGAGCAATCCGACGAGACCGCGGGACGCTACGCCTTCGCCTACACCATCACCATCCGCAACGTCGGTACCGTCACCGCGCAGCTCATCAGCAGGCACTGGATCATCACCGACGCGCAGGGGCTGGTGCAGGAGGTGCGCGGGCTAGGCGTGGTCGGCGCGCAGCCGGTACTGGCGCCGGGAGAGCAGCACGAGTACACGAGCGGGGCGGCGATCGCGACACCGGTGGGCACCATGCGCGGCAGCTACCAGATGGTTGCGGAGGACGGCACCCGCTTCGAGGCGCCGATTCCGGAATTCACCCTTTCGGTTCCGCGCGTGCTGCACTGACGCGCCGCCGGATCAGCCCGGAGGGTCCTTGGTATCGTCGTCGCGCGGGCGCTTCTTGGGCCAGGTCCACCACACCATCAGTAGCCCCAGCATCAGCGCAACACCCATTTCGAGAAAGATGACCCACATTGGACCGCGCGCCCTCATCGCGCTGCTCGTCATTCTAGCGGTTGCCGGATGCGGGCAGCTCGTGTGTCGCTGCCCTCCCGCACCGCCCGGCCCGGCGCGCTATGTCGAGACGCCGTTGGACGAGCTGCCCGGCTGGCGCAGTGCCGCGCTCGCGCCGTCGCTGGCGGCTTTCGTCGCCGGCTGCCCCAAACTGCAGGCGACCGCAGCCATGGCGCGGGTATGCAGCGCTGCAACCGCGCTGCCGGCCGGCGACGAAGACGCCGCGCGGAAGTTCTTCGCCGCGAGCTTCACCGCCTACGCCATCATCTCGCCCGAAGGATCCGACACCGGCCTGGTGACCGGCTACTACGAACCGGTCATCGCCGCGAGCCGCACGCAGACGGCCGCCTATGCCTACCCGATTCTCGGCGTGCCGGCCGACCTGGTCGATGTCGATCTGGCGAGCGCGTACCCCCAGCTGGCCGGGATGCGCCTGCGTGGACGCCTGCAGGGCCGCAAGTTGGTGCCCTATTACACGCGGGCCGAAATAGACGCACGTGGGGCAGACCTGTCCGCGCCGGTGATCGCGTGGGCGGCCGACCCCGTGGAGCTGTTCTTCCTGCAGATCCAGGGGTCCGGCCAGCTCCAGTTCGACGACGGAACTCGGCTGCGCGTCGGGTACGCCGACCAGAACGGCCATCCGTATAGCTCGATCGGCCGCTACCTAGTGGCCAACGGCGAGCTGGCGCTGGAGCAGGCATCGATGCAGGGCATCAAGCAGTGGGCGCAGCAGCATCCGGACGAGCTGCAGCGCACCCTCGATCAGAACGCGAGCTACGTGTTCTTTCGCGAACTGCCGCCTGACGGCAGTCCAGTCGGCGCGCTCGGCGCACCGCTAAGCGCCGGCTACAGCATCGCTGTCGATCGGCACTACATTCCGCTCGGAGCACCGGTCTGGCTCGCGACCACCAACCCGCTGTCTACCGATCCGCTCGAGCGCCTGGTCGCCGCGCAGGACACCGGTGGCGCGATACGCGGCGCAGTGCGCGCGGATTTCTTCTGGGGCAGCGGCGCCGAGGCCGGCGCGCTCGCCGGCCGCATGCGCCAGCCGGCGAGGATGTGGCTGCTGTGGCCCCGCGGCGAGCCGCTGCCGCGGCCCTGAGCGAGTCGCCGCCTATTTCGCCTTGGTCTCGCGCGCCGCGTCGTCCAGCGTCTTCTCGAGCGCCGCGGTAGTCAGGCCGCCGCGCACGCGCTCGCCGTTGGTAAAGAACAGCGTCGGCGTGGCGTTGACCCCGAGCTGAGCGCCGAGCGCGAGATTGCGTTCGATCGGCGTGCTGCAGCTCGCCTGCGCGACGGGCTCCCTACCGTGCAGCGCCAGATCGATCCAGGCCTTGGCCCGGTCCGGAGAACACCAGATCGCGCGCGATTGATCGGTCAGCTCCGGATGGATCACCGGGTACATGAACACGTAGATGGTGATGTCGTCCACGCGCGCCAGCTCCCGCTCGAATTTCTCGCACGCCGGACAATGCGGATCGGCGAACATCGCCAGCAACCTGCGGCCGCTACCGCGCGTGATCTTCACCGCGTCCTGCAACGGCAGCGCGTCGAACTTGATCGCGAGCAGCTTGTTCATCTGCTCTTCGGTCAGGTTGCGATTGGTCTTGGTGTCGTAGATGCTGCCAACGATGATGTTGTTGGCCTGGGCGTCGGTGTAGACGATCTGCGGTCCTTCGTGCGTGCGCAGGCGTACCTCGAACAGGCCTTTCACCGGGCTAGGCTGCACGCTTTCGACGCGCGCGTCGCCCAGCTTCGCCTCGATGACCTTGCGGATCTGCGCCTCGTCGGCAAACGCCGGCAGCGCGGCCAGACAAGCGAGCAGCGTGACAAACAGTCGAACAGAAGCCATGGTTCTCCGGAGCGCGCCTCAGCCCATCGCCTGGCGCATGAGAATGTTCTTTAGGACCGCCAGACGGTTGGTCAAGTTCAATCCGGCGTTGCGCAACTGCACCACCGCGCCGGTGCGCGCCTGGAACAATCGGTACAGGCCGTGGACCGTGAGATCCATCGCGAGCACCGGCTCGGCGCGCGCGCGCTCGTAGCGCCGCAGCAGGCGCGGGTCGCCCGGGTCGCGCACCGGTTCGCGCGCGGAAAGTACCCGCGCGAGCTCGGCGGCATCCTGGAATCCCAGGTTCGCGCCCTGTCCTGCGAGCGGATGCACCACGTGCGCCGCATCGCCCACCAGGGCAACGCGCGTCCCGACCATGCGGCGCGCCGACACCCGTCGCAGCGCGAAGCCGCGCGGCTCACCGACTAGCGTCAACTCCCCGAGCGCGCGCCGTGAGGCGATCTCCACCTCGCGCGCGAGCCCGGCCGGCGCGAGCGCGAGCACGCGCGCGGCCTGCGCTTCGGGCAGCGACCACACCATCGATACATGGCTGCCAGGCAGCGGCAGCAGCGCGAGCACCGGGCCGCCCTGGAACCACTGGTACGCGACATTGCGGTGAGGGCGCTCGCAGGCGAAGTTTGCCACCACGGCGGTCTGCCCGTAGGGCTGCTCGCGGGCCGCGATGCCCGCCTGCGCGCGCACGAAAGAGTGCGCCCCGTCCGCGCCGACGACGAGCCGCGCGCGCAAGCTGCGCCCGCCGCGTAGCGCCACGTCGACGTGCCCGTCGGCCGGATCGAGACGCTCGCACTCGCTGCCGGCGAGGATTTCGAGTTCATCGCGCGCCTCGAGCCCGCGCCACAGCGCAGCCTGCAGCGGCGCGTCCTCGACGATCCAGGCGAGCTCCGGCGCGCCCGCCTCATAGGCCTCGAATTCGAGCTCGGAGACACCGTCGTCGCCGTACACGCGCATGGCGTACACGGGCGTGAGACGCTCCGCCGGCATCGCCTGCCAGACCTTTAGGGCGCGCAGCAACGCGACGTTCGCCGGCGTGAGCGCATACACGCGCGAATCGAAAATTTCGGCCGGCGCAGCTGCCGCGCTTGCAGGCGCATGCCCGACGAGCGCCAGCGACAAGCCGCGTGCAGCGCGCGCAAAGCAAGTGCCGACCAGCCCGGCACCGACCACGACGACGTCGAAGTTCACGCCAGGATTGTAGCCCGCCACCTCCTCAGACGGTCCCGGGGTGGGTTCGGATGTAGACCCGGTCCTTCTTGAGCGTGCGGCCGAGAGGTTTGACTGGCGCAATCGGGTTGAAGGTCAAACTGCCCCACGGCAGGAGCCAGATCCCGGAGCGGATGTCATCCAGCACCGGCGCCTTGAGGCCCACCGCGCCGAACGCGTCCGACAGCGCACACGCGCGCGGCGTGTCCGCACCGTCAAGTCCGCCGAGCGGGAAGCGATCGCCTACGACGTAGCGCACGACACCAAACGCCAGGGGCTCGGCGTCAGGGTACACGACGCATCCGCCGACGCGCGCCGCGCCTGCTCCCATCTGCCGATTTTCGTGGTGCCGACTCCCCTTCCGTATTGAGAATCTAACTCGTTGGTTTAACGTATTTTTGTGCGTCACCGCGCGATCAGACACGTGTTCCCGAAGAAGATGGCAAACGCGAGCCAAACGTTCTTTGTGCGCCACAACGGTCCGCGCGGAGAGTGCAGCGCCGAGCTTGACCAGATGGCGGCTGGGGGAGAAAATTCGCGCCCTTTCCGAAGGCGAATTAGCTCAGCTGGTTAGAGCAGCGGAATCATAATCCGTGTGTCCGGGGTTCGAGTCCCTGATTCGCCACCATTTCTCACAGGGGGGGCGGCCGCAAACCGCCAGGCTCCTGTCTGTTCCAGTCGGCGTCCCGGACGGCGGACGTCAGGGCGATCCGTCGAACGGATCACCCGTATGCAAGTCAGCAGGAAAGGTTTCGAATGGACGTGGCCGTTGACTCACCAGCATTTGCTGAGGCTAACTCAGCACCTTAGCGGCGAATGCCGCCCGAATTGGGAGCGACCATGCAGAGCGATCCGATTTCGGTGATAGAGCAGTACCTTCAGCACCTTCCCGCTGGTTTACGCGGTCCAGCGCATCTAGTAATCATCGCCATTGTGATCGTCGTCGCGGCAGCGTGGCTCTTGATACCGTTTGCCGCCTTTGTCGCAACGATGCGACTCAAGCGAACAATGAACCGCCTCGATTCTATAGGCGCTACCGCCGTGGAATTAGCAGCGAAGCTAGATGCGGTCAACAAGGTACTGCAGGACACAAGAGCGCTGCAGGCCACTTGGGTTCAAGACCCGCTTCCGATGGCGGCGAAGGCACGGCTCGATCGTATTACAACGCTGATCGACGGGATCGGAGCGAAGCTTGACCTGACAAATAAGGAACTTCAGGAAACGAGAAAGCTCCGAGCTGCCCAGACTCACGAGTCGCTCCAGGTTGGCGCCACTGGTCGATTCGATCGAATGGTGAACCGCCTCGACGCGATAGGAGCCACGCTTCATGCCCTAAACAGGGAACTCCAGGAAACAGGAACGCTGCAAACAACTCCAGTTCAGGAGTCGCATGCAGCGGACACTACCGATAAGATCGCGCCACCACGGTAGCGTCCGCCATTTGAGCCCGCGAAATCGTTGGTCGCGGGCGCCGCTGATTCCGGGATGCGCCCGCGTTACGGCAACGCGCTTCTCGCTTTGCAGTCCATCGTTCCTTCAACGCCCCTGCCTGCCCGGCAAACGTAGACGTTGCGAGTGCTCGCGTCATAGAACCACGCAAAGGAAACACCGTCGGAGGAAGACGTGCCAATCGGCGTGACCGGCGGACGCACGTCAATGCCAGTCTGGGCTGCCGCGTACAGCCAGTACCCGGCGAACGCTGCGGCGACTGCGAGGACTGCAACCTTGTTCATAGATTCCCCCCTCATCGTCATCGACATCTACAGCTCGGAAAGGCCGAGCAAGCCAATGAAACGGATTCGCTACTCGGGGGCCACTGCGCGAAGACAGGGCACCTCCGCAAATATCAGCTTACGAGCTTCCATGACGTCTGCAACGGCGCTCTTATTGCTCAACCTCCTTTGGGCGCAGATTGCCTTCCCATTGGCATTGGAAGTTGTAGCACCGGTAACGCTCCACTTTCCAGATGACACTGAGCATGCGGTCCACCGAGCGGCGATGCACTCGCATTAGGGGGCTGCCGCAACGTGGACAGGAACGAGGATTCATGTCCGCTCCGCAAGGCGAGGATTCCACTTATGAAACGGCAGGCAATTGAATAGCCTCCGTGCCAAGCTGAACACTCCCTCGACCGTGACCCATAGACCTTTGAGTCGCCCACAGGTCAGATAGTTTTGCGGGCGCCGCCTGGCTCATGACAGGTTTGGGATGGCCCACCAGAAAGGCGGCCCCTTTTGGCCACATATGTGGCGAATCAATAGGCCGTGTCCTCGCCCCAGAAGTAATCTACGCTAACGTCGCGCTATGTCTACGAGATTGCCTCAAGATCACAAGGCGGCCACGGTGGTATCGGCTGTCGCGAACCGTTTGGACCTTCGCAAGAAAATGACCTGACGGCCGAACGAGCGCGCCACCACGGTACACCCAATGGCATGCTGTGCCCGATTGATCTCACCCTCCGGCTAAACAAACCTCGCGTATCGCCGAGATAAGACTCTCAGCTGCCGCCAATAGGACCTGAAACCTAGGCTTCTTTGGATAACCCCGAAGAGCCTCCGCGAGCGCAGGATACTCAAAGACCTGTCGAGCATAGTACAAAGAGGCCTTACGAATCTCCGAAACCTCGCGAGCGCGGAACCGGATGAGGTGGCTGAGGCTCAATGACTGCGCCTTCGAAAGAAGTCTCCCGAGGTCATGCCCAGTGGGGGGGCGTCGCGGCAA
>DATGDH010000104.1:0-19311 GCA_035310985.1 Burkholderiales bacterium | reverse complement strand
TGTTCCGCGCCGGACTGATCAAGTCGAACGCGCCGATCTCGTTCTCGAGCACCAAGGGCATCGTGACGATGCGCGTGATCGCCCGCTCGGCGAGCGCGCTGGCGACGAGCTTTCCGACGTCCACGCGCAACCTCATCGAAGTTGCCACGGTGCCTTGCCAGATCGCGCAGGATCTGGACAGCAAGACCGACGACGGCAACTTCTCCACCGGCAACACGCGCGCGTCCGTGGCGAGCTGTACCGTCGACGGCGCAAACGATCCCGTGCCGCTTGTGGCGCTCGGGCTCTAGCCGCGCGGCGGGTAGCTCTCCGCGAGTACCGCGAACAGGGTTTCGAGCTCGCCGGGCGCGAGGCGATCGATTCCGCCCGCCTCGCGCCTCCCGCCGCCGGTCGGAAAGCGCCGGCAGACGTCGGCCGCCGAAGCGCCACCAGCGCTCGGCGCGCGCAAGCTGACCGCGAACCCGCCGCGTGAGCCCGGCGTGAGCACGGCGTGCGCGCGCGACGGGTCGTTGCGCGCAAGCTGATTCGCGAAGCTTCCGCTCACGCGCCGGCTCCAGGCCTCGTCGGGCAGCAGGTAGGCGTCGAAGCCGCCGGCGCTGCGGTACGGTGAGAGTTCTAGCGCGCGCCGCATGTCGGCCGCGCGCTGCTCGGCGAGGTGCCCGACCAGTGCTTCATTCGCGATCAGCTCGAACGGATCTGCGTACTGACTGACCACCCGGTACAGCTCGGCCGGCCGAACCAGCAGGTCCGCCTCGGTCTCGCCGTAGGCGTTGTAGTTCAGGCTCTCGCCGAGCGAGCGCAGCGCCTGCACGCGGCCCGCGTCGAGCGACAAGCCGGCTGCGAGGCCGAGCGCCGATTGCGCGAGCTGATCGCCGAAGGCGGCGACCACCGCCCAGGCGCGGAAGCGGCCGTCCAGGTAGCGGTCGACCAGCATGCTGGTGCACACGCCCCCCGCCTCCTCGATGAACGCTTCCAGCGCCGGATGCATGGGCAGTGCGCCGGCGGCGTGGTGGTCGAAATAGCGCACCCGCGCGCCTTGCGCGAGCAGGCGCAGGAGCGCACTGCGGTTGCGCTCGAGCGAGACGTCAAGGACCGTGACGCGGTCGCCCGGCGAAGCCTTCACGCGCTCGAGCAGTGCGATGTCGCGCTTCACCCCGGTCACCAGCTCCGACTGCACCGGCTCGGCCAGGCGCAGCTGGTGCAGCGCGCAGATGCCGTCCGCGTCGCCGTTGAATACGTCGAAGTGCCTCATCGCTACTCAGAGCCGCGCCAGGCCGAGCTGCGCGGCGAGCGAGACGGCCGCTGTATCCGGCTCGCCGCGCGCGTCGAACACAACACGCACGCTGAGCTCCTCGTCCGTCAGCGCCTCGCGGCTCGCGAGCTGGTGCTCGAGCACCGCGACGCCCGCCTCCGAGGCGTCGCGCGCCGCCCGCTCGCGCGCCGCAACCCTCTCGCGCAGCACGGGCTCCGGCGCCTGGCAGTCGGCGATCGCATACGGCACGCCGAGCTCGCGCGCGAGCGCGGCGAACGCCTCGCGCTGCCCCCGCGACAGGAACGTCGCGTCGACCACGGCCGGATAGCCCGCCTGGACGATCGCGTGCGCGAGTTCCGCGAGGCGCGCGTAGGTGCGCGCCGTGAGATCGGCCGCGTAGAGCCCCGCGCCGAGCGCCGAGCCGCTGCGCGCCTGCGCTTCGAGCCCGACCAGGCGCTTGCGCTCGACATCCGAGCGCACGCGCAGCGCCCCCAGCGCCTCGACCAGATATTGCGCGACAGTGGTCTTGCCCGACCCCGAAAGGCCGTGCATCAGCACCAGCGCGCGGCGCGACTCGCTCGCGAGCGAGCGCGCCAGGCGCAGGTATTCGAGGTGCTCGCGCTCGCCGCGGCGCAATTCCTCCGCCGGCACTCCCTGCTGGTGCACGCGAATGCAGGCCACCTTAGCGCGCACCAGCGCGCGATACACGAGGTAGAAGCGCAGCACCGCGAGCCCCCCGTAATCGCCGGTCTCCTCCAGGTAGGCGTTCAGGAACCGGCAGGCGAGTCGCGGCAGCCGTCGGTCCGTCAGGTCCATGACCATGAACGCCACGTCGCTCATGACGTCTGTCCACCTGAGCGTCTCGCTGAACTCTATACCGTCGAAGGGCGTCGGCTGACCGTCGATCAGGGCGACGTTGCCAAGGTGCAGGTCGCCGTGGCACTCGCGCACGAAGCCGCCCGCCTTTCGCTCAGCGAAGGTCTCCCGCAGCCGTTCGTGCTCGGCGCGCGTCCAGGCGCGCAGGCGCTCGAGCTCGGACGCCTCCTCGCCGGGCCCGATCAGGGCTTCGATCTGGTCGAAGTTCTGCAGTGCAGGCGCCAGCACCTCGGCGGCAGTGCCGAACGGTCGCCCGGCTTCGGCGCGTGCGGCCTGCGCGTGCAAGGCGGCGGTGGCCCGCGCCAGCGCGTCGATGTGCCCGGCTGTGAGCGCACCGGCCTGCGCCATGCGGCTGAGCAGCGCTTCCTGCGGGAAGCGACGCATCTTCACCGCGTATTCGATCGCCTCGCCCCGCCCGCCGAGCAGTGGCGCCGCTTCGCTGCCGGTGATCGGGACCACCTCGAGATAGAGGCGCGGCGCGGTGCGCCGGTTCAGCCGCAGTTCCTCCTCGCAATACAAGCGGCGCAGTTGCAGCGTGCTGAAATCGAGAAACCCCAGAGCCACCGGCTTCTTGATCTTGTAGGCATACTCGCCCGCGAGCAGCACCCAGGAAATGTGCGTCTCGATGACCTCGACGCGCTCGACCGGATGCGGAAAGCGCGCGGGGTCGCGCAGCGCGTCGATCAGGCGGCCGCTGCTCAGGCGAGCTCGAACGCGCGCGCAGCCGAGGAATACGACAGGATGATCTCCGCCGGCGCGTCGCCCACGTTGCGGATGCCGTGCACCGCGGCGCGCGGAACCACCGACTGCCCGCCCGGCGACAGGCGCACGCGCTCCTCGCCGATGCGGCATTCCACCTCGCCGCGCACCACGTAGATCGATTCCTCGCAGTTGGCGTGGATGTGCGTGTCGGTCGCGTTGCCGGGCGGCAGCGTCATCCGGGCGAGCGACAGCTCGCGGCTGTTGCCGACCTCGTCGTTCGCCAGCCATTCGATCGTGCCCCAAGGAAACCGGTTCGTGATTGGCTTCATCGCAGCCTTCATGCCGCACCTCCTTTCACATTTCGCCCTTTTGCTCGACCGCCATGGCGCGCGGATCGCCGGCCTTCGCCGCCTGAAGCGCGCGCCACACGCGCAGCGGCGTCGCCGGCATGTCGAAATGCGTCACGCCCGCAGTGCGCAGCGCGTCGATGATCGCATTCATGATGCACGGCATCGACCCCGTCACGCCGGCCTCGCCCACCCCCTTGGCGCCGAGCGGATTGGTCTTCGTCGGCACCGGATGGTGCAGCACGCGCAGGCCGTCGACCAGCAGCGCGCGCGGCATGGGGTAGTCCATGAAGCTGCCGGTCAGCAGCTGGCCGGACTCGTCGTAGATCGCCCGCTCGCCGAGGATGTGGCCGGCGCCCTGCGTGATGCCGCCCTGCATCTGTCCCTCGACCAGCTGGTGGTTGATGATGTTGCCGGCATCGTCGCAGGCGACGTACGACACGACCTCGATCACGCCGGTCTCCGGCTCGACCTCCACCTCGGCGATGTGGCAGCCGTTGGGAAACGTGGACCCGACCTTCTTGTCCTTCAGGTCCACGTCGAGCGCCCCGCGATGCCTCTTCGCCAGCTCAGTGATCGCGATCTCGCGATCGGTTCCCTTCACGCGGTAGCGCCCCTCGGCGAACTCGACGTCGGCCTGGGCGACTTCCAGGTCGTCGGCAGCGAGCGCCAGGCCCTTCTTCACCACCTCCTGCGAGGCAAGCAGCATCACGCTGCCGACGCCATGCAGCGAGCGCGATCCGCCGGTGGGATTGCCGGTCAGGTTCATGTCGGGATCGGCGGTGCGCAGCCGGATCGTTTCCATCGGCACACCGAGCACTCCCGAGACGATCTGGGCGAACGCGGTCTCGTGCCCCTGGCCGTGGTTGTGCGAGGTCGCGCGCAGCGTGACGCGCACCGCCTCGTCCCAGCTCACCTGTACCTGATCGTAGGGCGCAAAGCCGCCCGACCCGGTCGCCTCGATGTAGGTGGCGATGCCTCTCCCGCGCAGCCGCCCGCGGGCGGTCGAAGCCGCGCGGCGGGAGGCGAAGCCGTTCCAGTCGGCAGCCTCGAGCGCGTCGGCCAGCACGCCGCCGAAATCGCCGCAGTCGTACTCGAAGCCGGTCGCGATCTTGTAGGGGAAGGCGCCATTCGGCACGAGGTTGCGCCGGCGCAATTCTGCCGGGTCCATCTTCAGCTCCCAGGCCGCCTGGTCGACCAGGCGCTCGATCGCGTACGAGCTCACGGGCCGCCCCGCACCGCGATAGGCGGCGGTGGGCGCCGTATTGGTCAGCGCGAGCCGGGCGCGCACGTGAATCGCCTGCACGTCGTACACGCCGCTCGCCACGTTCACCAGGTTCACCGTATTGACGAATGTGCCGGTGAAGGCGAGATACGCGCCGACGTTGCAGATGAAATCGAAGCGCATGCCGAGGATGCGCCCGGAAGCGTCGAGCGCCATCTCGGCGCGGTGCAGGACGTCGCGCGCCTGCTCGTCGGCGAGGAACACCTCGGAGCGCGTGCCGAGCCATTTCACCGCCCGGCCGAGCTTCTTCGCCGCGATCAGCACGGCGCAGTACTCCGGGTAAGCGTTGAAGCGCACACCGAAGCCGCCGCCGACCTCCTCGGCGATGATGCGCACGTTTTCCGGCGCGACGCCGAGCACGGCCGCGATCTGGCCGCGCATAGCCGAAGCGCCCTGCGTGCAGGCATACAGGCGGTACTGGTCGAGCGCGGCGTCGTAGGCGCCGGTGCAGGCGCGCGGCTCCATCGGGTTGCCGACGACGCGCGTGTGATAGGCGTTCAGAGACACCACGCGCGCCGCGCGCTCGAACGCCGCCTGGGTCGCCACCTCGTTGCCGCCCGCGAAATCGATCACCAGGTTGCCCGCCACTTCGTCGTGCACCCGCGGCGCGCCCGCGCGCAGCGCCGCGCGCCCGTCGACCACCGCCGGCAGATCCTCGTACTCGAGCACGACCGCCTCGGACGCGTCTTGCGCGAGCGCACGCGACTCCGCGATTACCAGCGCGACCGGCTCGCCGACGTAGCGCACGCGTCCCTGTGCGAGCGCGGGGCGGTAAATCTTGGGCTGCTCGGCGCCATCGCGCCCCTTGACGGGAGCGGCCGCCGGCAGACCCTGCGCGCCCGCGGCGGCGACGTCCTCGCCGGTGAGCACCGCGAGCACGCCGTGCATCGCCAGCGCCGCGCTCGCATCGATCGAGACGATGCGCGCGTGCGCCCGGTCGGCGCGCAGGAAATGAGCATGCGCCTGCCCCGGCAGCTCCCAGTCTGAGACGTAGCGCCCCTGCCCTTTGAGCATGCGCTCGTCTTCGAGCCTGCCCTTGGTGCCGAAAGCCTGCATGCCGGCATTCTACAAGCCGGCGGCGGCGCGCCGCACGCGTCCGCGCGAAACCGATCTCAGCTGCGCGACAGCGCGATCAGGATACTGCAGGGGGCGTAATCGAGCAGCGACGCGCCGACGGACCCCTTCCACCAGCGCGCGGCGAACGACGTCTTCTGGTTGTGGCCGATCACGATCAGGTCGACCGCGAGCTCCTTCGCCATGCGGCAGATCTCCTCCACCGGCTCGCCGACCGCGAGGTGCCCCGCGGCCTTGAACCCCTTATCCGTCAGCGAGCGGATGCCCTCGTCGAGCACCGTCTGGGTGCGCTTCTTCTCCTCCTCGAGCAGCTCCTCGGGCACGAAGCCCTCCGTAAGGAACAGGCTCGGAGGCATGCTAGCTACCGCGAGCAAGTGGGTCTCCGCGCCGAGGAAGTTGGCGAGCTCGGCGCATTCGAGGAGCGCGCGCTTGCCTTCGTTGGACCCGTTGTAGGCGAGAAGGATCTTGCGATACTTCATGTGCCGGCTCCTTGCGCCGCGAGCGACGCGTTTGATTGTTCTGCTTTGCGGGGCTCCCTCCTGGCATCCCCGGCCGCCTCGGCCAAGGATGCCTCGACGATTATAATGGCGCTTTTCCGGAAGTCCCATGCTCGACCCTTCCCGCAGCGACCTGGTGGCCGGCGTAGCCGGAGCGGGAACCATGGGCCGCGGCATCGCGCAGGTGCTCGCCCAGTGCGGCGTGCGCACGCTGCTCTACGACGCGCAGGCGGGCGCAGCCAGGAAGGGACGCGAGGCCGTCGCCCAGGCCCTGGCCAAGCTGGTCGAAAAAGGCCGCATGCGGCAGACCGAGGCGGAGGCGACGCTGGCGCGCATCGAGCTCGTCGAGTCGCTGGCCGCGTTTGCGCCCTGCCATCTGGTCGTCGAGGCGATCGTCGAGAAGCTGAACGCCAAGCAGGAGCTGTTCCGTGCGCTGGAAGGCGTGGTCGGCGATCGCTGCATCCTCGCGTCCAATACCTCCTCTCTCTCAGTCACCGCCATGGCTTCCGCGTGCGCAAAGCCCGGGCGCGTAGCGGGCTACCACTTCTTCAACCCGGTGCCGGTCATGAAGATCGTCGAGGTGGTCGACGGCGTGCTCACCGAGCCCTGGGTCGGCGAGGGGCTCGTCGCGCTCGCCAAGCGCTTTGGGCACACCCCCGTGCGCTGCAACGACACGCCGGGCTTCATCGTCAACCACGCCGGCCGCGCCTATGTGCCCGAGGCGCTGCGCGTGCTTGCCGAGGGAGTCGCGGACTTCGCCACCATCGACCGCATCCTGGTGGATGCCGCAGGCTTCCGCCTTGGCCCCTTCGGCCTGATGGACCTAGTCGGCCTGGACGTGACGCACGCGGTCATGCGCTCGATGTACCAGCAGTACTACGAGGAGCCGAAGTACAAGCCTTCCTATCTGAACGAGCCGCGCGTGGCCGCAGGCCTGCACGGGCGCAAGACCGGGCGCGGCTGGTACGTATATGACAAGGACGGCGCGGCGCAGCGCGTACCCGAGCCGCCGGCGCCCGCGACGCGGCCCGAGTCCGTGTGGTGCGTACCCGAATTGACCGAGCTCGCGGGCAAGCTCGGCGCGCGTCTCGCGACGGACGCGTCGAAGGCGGCAGTCTGTCTCGTGGCGCCGCTCGGCAAGGATGCCACCGCGAGCGCGCTCGAGCTCGGGCTCGACCCCGCGCACACCCTCGCGGTCGATCCGCTGTTCGGCTTCGGCAAGCGGCGCACCCTGATGAGCACTCCGGTCACCCGTTCCGAGGCGCGCGACGCGGCGCATGCGCTGCTCGCCGCCGACGGCGTGCCGGTATCGGTAATCCGCGACTCCGCCGGCTTCGTGGCGCAGCGCGTCGTGGCGCACATCGTGAACGTCGGCTGCGACATCGTGCAGCAGCGCATCGCGTCGCCGCTGGATCTGGACCGCGCGGTGGTCCTCGGCCTGAACTATCCCCGCGGGCCGCTCGCCATGGGCGATGCCATCGGCGTGCGCAAAGTGCTCGCCGTGCTCGAGGCGATGTACGATTTCTACAAGGAGCCGCGCTACCGGCCGAGCCCCTGGCTCACGCGCCGCGCCAAGCTCGGCATTTCCCTGCTCACACCGGAGTGATTCCATGCTCGACGCCTACATCTACGACGGACTGCGCTCTCCCATCGGCCGCCACGCCGGCAAGCTTGCGCCGCTGCGGCCGGACGATCTCGCCGGCGAGGTCATCCGCGAGGTCGTCGCGCGCAACAAGGTCGACCCCAAGGAGATTTCCGACGTCGTGCTCGGCTGCGTGACGCAGGCGGGCGAGGACTGCCGCAACGTGGCGCGCTTTGCCGCGCTGCTCGCGGGCCTGCCTGCCGCCACCCCCGGCGTCACCGTGAACCGCCTGTGCGCGAGCGGCTTGCAAGCGGTGACCGACGCGGCGCGCGCGGTGACCTGCGGCGAAGGCGAGCTGTACGTGGCGGGCGGCGTCGAGAGCATGACGCGCGCGCCCTACGTGATGGCGAAGTCCGAGTCCCCCTACAGCCGCGACGTGAAGATGTACGACACCACCATCGGGTCCCGCTTCCCGAATCCGCGCTTCGCCAAGCAGTACGGCGACCAGTCGATGCCGCAGACCGGCGACAACGTCGCCAAGGAGTTCGGCATCGCCCGCGAGCAGGCCGACGAGTTCGCGCTCGCGTCGCAGCAGAAGTACGCCAAGGCGGAAGCCGAGGGCTTCTACAAGGGCGAGATCATGCCGATCGCGTTGCCCGCGAAGAAGAAAGACGCTCCACCCCTGCTCGTGGACGCCGACGAGCACCCGCGGCGCGACTCGACGATGGAGTCGCTCGCGCGCTTGAAACCGCTGTTCGAGGGCGGCGTGGTCACCGCCGGCAACGCCTCCGGCGTGAACGACGGCGCCGCGGCCCTGCTGGTCGGCAGCAGGGCCTGGGGAGACAAGCGCGGCAAGAAGCCGATGGCCAGGATCCTGTCCGCCGCCTCGGCGGGCGTCGAGCCGCGCATCATGGGGGTGGGCCCAGCCTACGCGATTCCGCTCGCGCTCGAGCGCGCCGGCCTGAAGCTCAAGGACATGGATATCATCGAGATAAACGAGGCTTTCGCGAGCCAGGTGCTGGGGTGCCTCAAGCTGATGCAGGTCGACTTCAAGGATCCGCGCGTCAATCCGAACGGCGGCGCGATCGCCATCGGCCACCCGCTCGGCTGCTCCGGTGCGCGCCTTGCGCTCACCGTGGCGCGCGAGCTCGAGCAAAGCGGCGGCCGCTACGCGGCGGTGTCGCTGTGCATCGGTGTGGGCCAGGGGCTCGCGGTGATCCTCGAAAGAGTGAACTGAGGAGAGATCGATGAATGCGCCCGACAAACCGAAATCGAAGGCGGTGTTCGTCTGGGATGACCCGCTGCTGCTGAACGACCAGCTCACCGCCGACGAGCGCATGGTGCGCGATGCTGCGAACGCCTACTGCCAGGGCAAGCTCGCGCCGCGCGTGCTCGAGGCCTTCCGGCACGAGAAGACCGACCCCTCGATCTTCCGCGAGATGGGCGAAGTGGGGCTGCTCGGGCCCACGATTCCGGCGCAGTACGGCGGGCCGGAATTGAACTACGTCAGCTACGGCCTCATCGCGCGCGAGGTCGAGCGCGTCGACTCGGGCTACCGCTCGATGATGAGCGTGCAGTCCTCGCTCGTCATGCTGCCGATCTACGAATTCGGCACCGAGGCGCAGAGGCAGAAGTTCCTGCCGAAGCTGGCGCAGGGCGCATGGATCGGCTGCTTCGGACTGACCGAGCCGAACCACGGCTCCGACCCGGGCTCAATGCAGACGCGTGCGAAGAAGGTCGCGGGCGGCTACAGCCTCAGCGGCTCGAAGATGTGGATCTCCAACTCACCGATTGCCGACGTGTTCGTCGTGTGGGCGAAAGACGATGAAGGAGCCATCAGAGGCTTTGTTCTGGAAAAGCAATTCAAGGGCTTGAGCGCTCCGGCGATTCACGGCAAGGTCGGTCTGCGCGCGTCGATCACCGGCGAGATCGTCATGGACGGCGTGTTCTGCCCGGAGGAAAACGCCTTTCCCGAGGTGCGCGGGCTGAAGGGCCCGTTCACCTGCCTGAATTCCGCGCGCTACGGCATCGCCTGGGGCGCGCTCGGCGCCGCGGAGGACTGCTGGCATCGAGCCCGGCAGTACGTGCTCGACCGCAAGCAGTTCGGGCGGCCGCTGGCCGCCAACCAGCTGATCCAGAAGAAGCTCGTCGACATGCAGACCGAGATCACGCTCGGGCTGCAGGGCTGCCTGCGCCTCGGGCGCATGAAGGACGAGGGCGGCGCGGCGCCCGAGATCACTTCGATCCTGAAGCGCAACTCCTGCGGCAAGTCGCTCGACGTCGCGCGCCTAGCGCGCGACATGATGGGCGGCAACGGCATTTCGGACGAGTTCGGCGTCGCGCGCCATCTGGTGAACCTCGAGGTGGTCAATACCTACGAGGGCACGCACGACGTGCACGCGCTCATCCTCGGGCGCGCTCAGACGGGCATCGCCGCGTTCGCCAACTAGGTCGCGGCGGGCGCGCCGAGCAGCGCTTCCTTCAGGTCCTCGAGCGTGTAGGGCTTGCTGACGTAGGCGTCCATGCCGCTCTGCAGGGCGCGCTCGCGATCCTCGGGCAGCGCGCTCGCGGTAAGCGCCACGATGTGGCTGCGGCGTACCGTGCCGGCGTGCTCGAGCGCGCGGATGCGGCGCACTGCCTCGTAGCCGTCCACGCCGCGCATCACGCAGTCCATCAGGATCACGTCGTAAGAATGCGACTGGACCGCGCGCACCGCCTCCTCGCCGCCGTCGGCGACGTCCACCTGGGGGGCCAGCGTGCGCAGAAGCGAGGCCGCGACCAGCGAGTTGACGGGGTCGTCCTCGACCAGCAGCACCCGCACCGGGAAGCGCTCGCGGCTCGCGGCGCTCTGAGAGCGCGGCTGCGTCGCGACCGGCATGAGTGCCGCCGTGAACCTGAACGTCGAGCCACGGCCGAGCTCGCTCTTGAGCGAGATGCTGCCCCCCATCAGCCGCACGAGCCGGCGCGATATCGCGAGCCCCAGGCCGGTTCCACCGAAGCGGCGCGCGGCGGACGTGTGCGCCTGGAAGAACGGCTCGAACGCGTGCGTGACCGCGCTCTTGTCCATGCCGACGCCGGTGTCGGAGATCGCGAAGCCGAGTATCACGTGGCCCGCTGGGCCGTCCTTGCTCGCGACGTCTACCGACAGCGACACGCTGCCCGCGAGCGTGAACTTGACTGCGTTGTCGCACAGGTTGAGCAGCACCTGGCGCAGGCGCAGTTCATCTCCCCGCACCCACTGAGGAACGTCCTCGGCCACGCGCACGCTCAGCTCGAGGTTCTTGCTCGCCGCATCCTCCGCAAAATGCCGCCGCACGCCGTCGACGGTCTTGCGGATGTCGAAGTCGGTGTGCGCCAGCTCGAGGCGCCCCGCGTCGATGCGCGACAGGTCGAGAATGTGGTTGATCAGCGAGAGCAGCGCCTGGCCGGAGCGCTCGATCAGGTCGACGCCCTCGCGCTGCTCCGCATCCAGTTCGGAGAGCCTTAGCAACTGCGCCATTCCCAGTACTACTGTCAGCGGAGTGCGCAACTCGTGGCTCATGTTGGCGATGAACTCGGACTTCGCCCGGTTCGCCGATTCGGACTGCTCCTTCGCGCGCTGCAGCTGGTCGATGAGCCCCTCGCGCTGCAGCTGCACGGTCAACAGCGATGTGGACGCGAGCTGCGCCCGCACCCCCATCCAGACCATCACGACCGCGTAGATGAGGCAGCCGACCGCAAGCTCGAGTCGCAGCTGGGCCTCGGAGACGAATGCGAGATAGGCGATGAAGCTGCCCAGGAAGACGACGACCAGCCCGGCCTGCCCCGCCGCGAAGTACCGGTTGGTCGTCACGCCGAGCAGCGGAACGCCGACCAGGATCGCGCCCGCTACGAGCTGCAGCAGCGGGTGCTCCATGGTCGCAAGCCACACGGGCACCCAGGCCCACAGCAGGCCGCCGGCGACCACCATGCCGTTGATGCGCCATGCCCAGATGCGCGCGCGCGCGGCGCGATTCTTGTCGCTGCGGTACGCGTGTGCGAGCCAGAAGCAGGCCGCGGCGAATGCCGTCTGCAGGCTCACCCAGGTGTACAGCTCGTTTACCGGGATGCTGTTGCGCAGCACCCAGCCGAGGCTGAGCGCGCCGACGACGATCAGAAAGGCGGTGGGCGGGATCTCGTCGCGCGCGCCGGACACGCGCTCGTGAAAAACCGCTTCGGCGAGCGAAGGCTGCGCGTGTGCTGCCGCCAGGACTCCCGGCGCGACCGCTGACTTTGAGGCGCTGGTCATAAGCTTGCTCTTCCCCGACCGGCGGCCAGGCCACCGGACCAGACCTTTCTAGCGGATCCTCAAGTCTTCGTGTGTAAGCTCTTGTGAAGACAGGATGCTGCTATGCAACATCAGCGCCGATTCGCCGATTCCCCTACGTCTCGCGCGGCACGCGAGTAGCCGAGGGTCGGATAATGGCCGCATGCCACCCCGCCGTATTGTCCTGATGCTTTGCGTCGCGGCGCTCGCCGTACCTCATGGTGCGCGGGCGCAGGCGCCGGACTTGGCACAGGCCAACGCCGTTTTCCTCGTTGCCAAGCCCACGCTCCTCGATCCGAACTTCAGCCACACGGTCGTGCTCGCCACGCGCACTCCTGACGCGGGGACCATCGGCGTGATCCTGAACCGGCCGACGCCTTTCAAGGCGAGTGACGTGCTGCCGCCCGATCTGCCTGCCGGGAACTACCGCGATCCGATTTACTTCGGCGGCCCGGTACTGCTGCAGGCGATCGTCGCGATCTTCCATGCCGCCGAGGAGCCGGCGGCACCTGCCTACCACGTGCTCGAGCACGTCTATCTCACCATGCACCGGGACAACATCGAGGCGCTGCTGCGCGAGCCCGGCGAGCGCTATCGCCTGTACATGGGCTTTTCCGGCTGGGCGCCGCGCCAGCTCGAAAGCGAGCTGCTGCGCAAGGACTGGTACGTGCTGCCGGCCGACGAGCAGGCGATCTTCCGCGACGACACGAGCGAGCTCTGGAGCGAGCTGCTGCGCAAGGCGAGCGCCGAGCGCGCCTCTCAGGCGGCGGCGCGCGCCGGCGCCTTGTCGAAGATCATCTTGCTGCCGCGGTAATCGACCACGATGGTGTCCTTCGGCGCGAAGCGCCCTTCGAGGATCGCCTTCGAAAGAGGATTTTCGATCTCCGACTGGATGGCGCGCTTGAGCGGCCGCGCTCCGTACACCGGGTCGAATCCGACCTTCGCCAGCTCGGCGATCGCGGCCTCCGACACGTCGAGCGCGTAGTCCATCTTCGCCAGCCGCTGCCTGAGCACGCCGAGCTGGATCTTGGCGATCGCGGCAATCTGCGCCTCGGCCAGCCCGTGGAACACCACCACTTCGTCGATGCGATTGATGAACTCAGGCCGGAAATGCGTCTTCACTTCGCCCATCACCGCGAGCTTGACCACGCCGTAGTCGCTGCCCGCCATCTGCTGAATCATGTGCGAGCCGAGGTTCGAGGTCATGACGATCACCGTGTTCTTGAAGTCCACGGTACGCCCTTGGCCGTCGGTGAGGCGACCGTCGTCGAGCACCTGCAGGAGCACGTTGAACACGTCCGGGTGCGCCTTCTCGATCTCATCGAACAGGATCACCGAGTAGGGCTTCCTGCGCACCGCCTCGGTGAGCGCGCCACCCTCCTCGTAGCCGACATATCCCGGCGGCGCGCCGATCAGACGTGCGACCGAATGCTTTTCCATGTACTCGGACATGTCGACGCGGATCAGGTGCTCTTCCGAATCGAACAGGAACGCGGCGAGCGCCTTGCAGAGCTCGGTCTTGCCGACGCCCGTCGGTCCGAGGAACAGGAACGACCCGTAAGGCCGGTTGGGATCGGACAGCCCGGAGCGCGAGCGGCGGATCGCGTCTGAGACGAGGCGCACCGCCTCGTCTTGGCCGACCACGCGCTCGTGCAGCTTGTCTTCCATTTTGAGCAGCTTGTCGCGCTCGCCCTGCATCATTTTCGACACCGGGATGCCGGTGGCGCGCGACACCACCTCGGCGATCTCCTCCGCGCCGACCTGCGTGCGGACGAGCTTCGTCTTCGCGCCCTGCTCGCCCTTCTCGGCTTTCTTCAGCTGCGCCTCGAGCTGCGGCAGCTTGCCGTATTGCAGCTCGGCGAGCTTGTCGTACTGGCCCTTCCTCTGCAGCTCGGTCATCTGGTGGCGCAGCTTCTCGATCTCTTCCTTGATGTGCTGGCTGCCCTGAACCTGCGCCTTCTCCGCCTTCCAGACTTCCTCCAGGTCGGAGTATTCCTTCTCCAGCCGGCCGATCTCGCTCTCGATCAGCGCAAAACGCTTTTGCGAGGCCTCGTCCTTCTCCTTCTTCACCGCTTCGCGCTCGATGCGAAGCTGAATGAGGCGCCGATCGAGCCGGTCCATCGACTCGGGCTTCGAGTCGATCTCCATCTTGATGCGCGCCGCCGCCTCGTCGATCAGGTCGATCGCCTTGTCGGGCAGGAAGCGGTCGGTGATGTAGCGCTGCGACAGCTCCGCGGCGGCGACGATCGCCGGGTCGGTGATCTCGACGCCATGGTGCAGCTCGTATTTCTCCTGCAGCCCGCGCAGGATGGCGATGGTGGCCTCGACGCTGGGCTCGCCCACGAGCACTTTCTGGAAGCGGCGCTCGAGCGCGGCGTCCTTCTCGACGTACTTGCGGTATTCGTCGAGCGTGGTGGCGCCTATGCAGTGCAATTCGCCGCGCGCGAGCGCGGGCTTGAGCATGTTGCCGGCATCGATCGCGCCCTCGGCTTTCCCGGCACCGACCATGGTGTGCAGCTCGTCGATGAACACGATGGTGCTGCCTTCGTCCTGCGCCAATTCCTTCAGCACCGACTTGAGCCGCTCCTCGAACTCGCCGCGGTACTTGGCGCCCGCCAGCAGCGAGGCCATGTCGAGCACCAGCACGCGCTTGTTCTTCAGCGTCTCGGGCACTTCGCCGTTGACGATGCGCTGCGCAAGCCCTTCGACGATCGCGGTCTTGCCCACGCCCGGCTCGCCAATCAGCACCGGGTTGTTCTTCGTGCGCCGCTGCAGGATCTGGATCGCGCGCCGGATCTCGTCGTCGCGCCCGATCACCGGGTCGAGCTTGCCCTGGCGCGCGCGCTCGGTGAGATCGAGTGTGTACTTGGCGAGCGCTTGGCGCTGAGATTCGTCGGCCTGGCCGGTCACGCTGGCGCCGCCGCGCACCTGCTCGATCGCCTTGTCGAGCGCGCCTTTGGCGACCCCTGCCTGCTTGAGCAGCCTGCCGGTCTCGCCCTTGTCGGCGACTGCGGCCAGCAAAGACATCTCCGAGGCGATGAACTGGTCGCCGCGCTTCTGCGCTTCCTTGTCGGCGACATTGAGCAGCGTGGTCAGCTCGCGCGAGATGTGCACCTCGCCGGGCGTTCCCTCGACCTTGGGCAGCCGGTCGACCGCCTGCGCCAGGGCCTGCTTAAGGGCGTTGACGTTGCCGCCCGCCTTGGCGAGCAGCGCCGAAGCGCCGCCGTCTTCCTGCCCGAGAAGCGCGAGCAGCAGGTGCTGCGGCTCGATGTACTGATGGTCCTGGCCGACCGCCATGCTCTGGGCTTCCGCCAGGGCTTCCTGCAACTTGGTGGTGAACTTGTCGAAGCGCATCGCCTTGATCCTTATCGAATTCCTGGGGCAGAGATGGGGCCTTTGCGCGCCGATTCAAGCGTCAGAAACCGGATTCGGGTCTTGCGAAGCCGCGTGTTCACCCCAAAATGACATCCAGAGCCAAGAAAACGATGGACAAGCGCACCCTCGTCAACATCGCCTATCTGATCTTCGCCTTCTTCGCCATCATGATGGTGCAGCAGTGGTGGCACCAGGTGCAGACGGTCGAGGTGGTGCCCTACAGCCAGTTCGAGCAGCTGCTGAGCGAAGGGCGCATCTCGGAGGTCATCGTCTCCGACCAGACCGTCACCGGCAAGCTGAAGACGCCTCAGGCCGGCAAGAGCACCGTGGTAGCGAACATCGTCCAGCCCCAGCTCGCGGACCGGCTGTCCAAGTACAACGTCAAGTTCACGCGTGTCTACGAGAGCACGTTCCTGCGGGATCTGCTGTCCTGGGTGGTGCCGGCGCTGGTGTTCTTCGGCGTCTGGTTCTTTCTCGTGCGGCGCTTCGCCGGCCAGCAGGGCATGGGCGGCTTCATGAGCATCGGCAAGAGCCGGGCCAAGGTCTACGTAGAGAAGCAGACCGGCGTCACCTTCGGCGACGTCGCCGGGGTCGACGAGGCGAAAGCCGAGCTGCAGGAAGTGGTCGAGTTCCTGAAAGATCCGGGCCGTTACGGACGCCTCGGCGCGCACGTGCCCAAGGGGGTGCTGCTGGTCGGCCCGCCGGGCACCGGCAAGACGTTGCTCGCGCGCGCGGTCGCCGGCGAGGCCGGCGTGCCGTTCTTCTCCATCTCCGGCTCCGAGTTCGTCGAGATGTTCGTCGGCGTGGGCGCGGCGCGCGTGCGGGATTTGTTCGAGCAGGCCCGCCAGCGGGCGCCGGCAATCATCTTCATCGACGAGCTCGACGCGCTGGGCCGCGCGCGCGGCACGGGCCTGATGGGCGGGCACGACGAGAAGGAGCAGACGCTCAACCAGCTGCTTTCCGAGCTCGACGGCTTCGACCCGAGCACGGGGCTGGTGCTGCTCGCGGCGACCAACCGTCCCGAAATCCTCGATCCGGCATTGTTGCGTGCGGGGCGCTTCGACCGCCAGGTGCTGGTCGACCGGCCCGACAAGAAGGGGCGCCTCCAGATCCTCGCGGTGCACGTGAAGAAGATCCGGCTCGCTCTCGGCGTGGAGCTCGAGCAGATCGCGGCGCTGACGCCCGGTTTCTCGGGCGCCGACCTCGCCAACCTAGTGAACGAGGCGGCGCTGCTCGCGACGCGCCGCAGCGCCGACTCGGTGACGCTGGACGACTTCACCCAGGCGGTCGAACGCATCGTCGCCGGCCTGGAGAAGAGGAGCCGCGTGCTGAACGAAGCCGAGCGGCGCACGGTCGCCTACCACGAGATGGGTCACGCGCTGGTCGCGATGTCGGTGCCGGGCGCGGATCCGGTGCACAAGATCTCGATCATCCCGCGCGGCATCGGGGCGCTCGGGTACACCATCCAGCGCCCGACCGAGGACCGCTTCCTCATGACGCGCGAGGAGCTGGAGAACAAGATGATCGTGCTGCTCGGCGGTCGCGCCGCGGAGCACGTCGTGTTCGGCCATCTCTCGACCGGCGCCGCCGACGACCTCGCGAAGGTCACCGGGATCGCGCGCAGCATGGCGCTGCGCTACGGCATGGTCGAGAAGCTGGGCTACGTGTCCTTCGACGAGGAGCGGCCGAACTTCCTCGGCGTTCCAGTCGCGCAGCAGCGCGAGTACAGCGAGGAAACGGCCCGCGAGATCGACATCGCGGTGCGCGACATCGTCAAGAACGCCTTCGACCGGGCGGTCGTCATCATCCAGGGCCAGCGCGACATCCTCGAGCGCGGCGCGCAGATGCTGCTGGCGAAGGAAACGCTCGCCGAGCCCGAGCTCGCCGAGCTGAAATCGGCCCTGCAACCGGCTTGAGGACTCGCGGTAGCGGCCCGGTCACTCGACCCCGCCCGCCGCGTAGCCGCGGAAGAACCGCGCGTAGAGCACCAGATAGCTCGCCTGCATGACCGCCGCCACGAAAAACGGCGCGCGCAGCATGCCCGCGTGCAGCATGAGGCCCGCGACCAGCGGCCCGACCGCGCGCGGAATCTGGATCGAGACGTTCTGCAGGCTCGCCGCGAGCCCACGCCGGTCGCGCGTGAGCCCGACGACAAGGGCCTGCCGCACGCCGGCGGTGCCCTGGTTGAACCCCGCCCGCAGGGCATACAGCGCCGCCGCGACCGCAAACGACGGCATGAGGGGCACCGCGACCAGGAAGGCGAGGCCGACGCCGCGCATGATCACCACGGGGCCGATCAGCCCATAGCGGCGCACCAGCCGCCCCGCGACGACCGAGCCGAGCGCGCCGAGCACGAAGCTCGCCGCGAGCGCCGGTCCGATCGATCCGGGTCCGTGCTGGAAGCGCAGCGCGAACCAGTAGGCGATGAGCGGCGCGATCATGCCGATGCCCAGGCCGTTGAGAGTGTTGGCGGCGACGAGGCGCACGAGCATGCGGTTCTCGCTGCGGCGCTCGGAAGCTGCGGCCGCGCGTGCGACCGAGCTCTGGCGCTCCGGCTCGCGCAGGGGCGCGATGAGCGCGAACGCCGCGACCGATCCCGCGAGCGAAAGCAGGAACAGCGGACGGTAGGCAAGCAGCTCGCCGAGCGGCCCGATGAGGAACTGCACACCGCCCGCGAGCAGCGCACCGAGCGCCATGCCGCCGAAGCCGATCGCCGCGTTGGCACTGAACACCGCGCCGCGCCTTTGCGCCGGCAGTGCCTGCGCCAGCCACGCCTGCTCGAGCGGGCCGAATGGCCCTGCGCTGCCGTTCGCGCCGCGGCCGAAGCCGCCGGCGATCGCTGCGAGCACGAGGGCCGGCGGCCAGGCGGTGAGCAGGGCGGCGAGCGCCGCCGCGGCCTGCAGCAACTCGTAGGCGAGCAGGAAGCGGCGCCGGCCGAGGCGGTCGCTCAGAGGTCCGACGGTCATCGTGAGCGCGGCGCCCACCAGCAGCGCCGCCGAGAGCGTGGCGCCGATCGCGGGAGCCGGCCAGCCGAGCGCGTGCAGGTAGAGCGCAAACGCCGCGACCAGCGCACCCTGTCCGACGCTGCGCGCAGCGCGCGCCGCCATCAGGCGCAGGACGGTGGAAGGCAACTCGGTCGCGCTCGACACCGCGCTCACGCCGGCCTGAGGGGTCTCGGCAGGGTGAGCAGCGCCTCCAGCCCGCCACCTTCGGCATTGCGCAACGTCACGTTGCCGCCGTGCGCGCGTGCGATGGTGCGCGCGATGGCGAGACCGAGCCCGGTGCCACCTGTCGCGCGGCTGCGCGAGGCTTCGAGCCGGTAGAACGGCTCGAATACACGCTCCAGTTCGCCCTCCGGAATTCCGGGCCCCTCGTCGCGGACGCGGATGCGCAGCGCGTCGTCCGCGTCCTCGAGCGCGACGTGCGCGCGCTTGCCGTAGCGCACCGCGTTCTCGATGAGATTGGTGATGCAGCGCTGCAGCGCCTGTACCCGCCCCGGATAGGGTTTCGCGCTGCCTGTTATCTCCACCTGCCAGCCGAGCGCCGTGCTGTCGGCCTTGAGGGTTTCGAGCAGCGCCTGCATGTCGACCGGCTGCGCCGCTTCCGGGCTGTCGAGCGTGCGCACGAAGTCGAGCGTCTCGGCGACGAGGCGCTCCATCCGCTGCAGGTCGCCCTCGAACCTCGCCTTCAGCTCGGCATTGCCCGACAGCGCCTCGGTACGCAGCCGCAGCAAGGCGAGCGGCGTCTTCAGGTCGTGCGCGATCGCCGCCAGGATGCGGCCGCGGTCCTCGATGTAGTCCTTCAGCCGCGCCTGCATGCTGTTGAACGCGCGCGCCGCGCGGCGCACCTCGTCGGGACCGTCCTCGCGCAGCGGCGCGCGGTGGATGTTCGCGCCGAGCTCGTCGGCCGCGCTCGCAAGCAGGGCAAGGGGACGAGTCGCGCGCCGCACCGCAACGACCGAGACCGCGACTACGAGCAGCATCAGCACCAGCGCTTCGACGAGTAGATGAATCGGCCAGGCGACGCGCAGGGGCGG
>DATGDH010000103.1:0-1502 GCA_035310985.1 Burkholderiales bacterium | reverse complement strand
CGGCAGATTTAAGAGGTCCTTAAGCGCCGCGTGGCAGGCTGCGCTCGTGCCACGAAGGAGCAGGCGCATGCTGGTGCACATTCCACAGCAGCTGCTCGCGACGCTCGGCATCGCGGCGCTCGCCGGCCTCGCAGTCGGCGGCTACGCCTTCTACGAGCGCCGCCGGGCGCGCAGCAGATCACGACCTGAGCGTCGCCTTTAGCCGCAGCGGGTGCAGGAACAGATCGAGCGCGTCCGCTATCGATAGTCCGGGACGTCAGCGGACGCCGTTCAGCGTACCGAAGTCGATTTCCGTCTTCGTATAGAACGCGTGTACGCGCTCGCGCTGCAGGAGCTCGAGCAGTCGCTGCGCCTCGTCCGCGGCCACAATGAACTCGACCACGACGGGCACGTCGCCCGCAAGCTCGAAGAAGTGCTGCTCGTGCAGCACTCCATGGCGCCCGTAGCCCGCAATCGCTCGGAAGGCCGAGCCGCCGTGAATGCCCATCGTTTTCGCCTGCTCGAGCAGCCATTCGTAGAGCAGCACCCCGCGATGGCGCCGGTTCTCGTGCATGTAGACGCGTAGCGATACGCCCTGCATGTCGGCCTCCGTCGGCCACTATACGCGAAAGACGAGGCGCGCCGTGGCGATGCCCGCGAAGGTCAGGGCGATCGATCCCGCCACGTGGCCCGCGATCATCAATGCGCCCCAGCCGAGCTGCTGACGCGCGAGCAAAGTGGTGGCTTCGGCCGAGAAAGTCGAAAACGTTGTCAGGCCGCCGAGAAAGCCTGTGGTGACGAACAGGCGCACCTCGGGCGAGAGTGCCTGGTAGCTCGTGAATGCGCCGAGCGCAAAGCCCATCAGGTAGCCGCCGATCATGTTGGCGGCGAAGGTTCCGAGCGGCACGGTCGGGAAAACCGGGTTGAGGACGACGCCGAGCCACCAGCGCAGCCAGGCGCCTACTGCCGCGCCCGCGCCAACCGACAGCCAACCGAGAAACGTCATTTGAAAACCTCCGACATTTTTGTTCCGCTTGCGCGTATACGTCGGAGGCAGGCACAAAAAAATGCCTACGGTGCCGCCTGTCTCCGGCGTCTCACGTAGGCATCATCAGCCTTGCGGCGGTTTTTCGAGGGAGGAATGCCATCTCCCGTGCGTCGAACTCTACCCGAGCTTTTTCGGGTGCGCAATCTGAGGCTGCCAGCGCTCGGCAGCTTCGTCGTCGCTCGCGCGCGCCTCGACCCAGCGCGCGCCCTCCGACGTTTGCTCCTTCTTCCAGAACGGCGCGCGCGTCTTCAGGTAGTCCATGACGAACTCGCAGGCCGCGAAGGCGTCGCCGCGATGCGCGCTCGCCACGACGACAAGCACGATCTGGTCTGTCGGCTTGAGCTCGCCGAAGCGATGGATGACGGTGCAGTCCATCACCTGCCAGCGCGACTTCGCCTCCTCGACGATCTTCGCGATCTCGCGCTCGGTCATGCCGGCGTAGTGCTCGAGCGTCATCGGCACCTCGCGCACCACG
>DATGDH010000102.1:0-21447 GCA_035310985.1 Burkholderiales bacterium | reverse complement strand
GCGCTGGTCGACGACGGCCAGCGTTTCTTCGAATCGGCCGCGATCCTGCTGCACCTGGGCGAAAAGTACGGCGTCGCGAAGAAGCTATGGCCTGCGGCCGGCGGCCAGGCGCATGCCGATGCGCTTTGCTGGACGGTGTGGGCGAGTTGCGAGCTCCTCGCCTACATGATGCAGTACCTGTACCACGGCATGGACACGCCGGTGTCGTACCGGCCGCAGGACCGCAGCAAGGCGGCTGCCGAGTACTGCCTGTCGCAGCTCGGGCGGCAGCTGCGCGCGCTCGAAGCGCAGCTGCAGGAGCGCGACTATCTGTTCGGGGGATTCTCGCTGGCCGACGTCGCCGCCGGAAGCGTGCTCGCCTTTGGCGCCAGTCTCGGACTCGGCCTCGAGCAGTACCCGCGCGCGGCGGCCTGGTGCCGCCGCTGCGCTGAACGGCCGGCATTCAAGCGCGCGCGCTAGCTCGAGGCGCGCGCGACGGGGTGCAGCACCCCTCCGCGCAGCTCGAGGATGCGCTCGGCGCGCGCGGCGATCGCCTGGTCGTGGGTGACGATGACGAAGGCGGTACCGTGCGTCTGCGAAAGGCGCACCATCGCCTCGAACACCTCGTCGGCAGTCTGCGAGTCGAGGTTTCCGGTCGGCTCGTCGGCGAGCACGCAGGCGGGCTCGGTGACCAACGCGCGCGCGAACGCGCAGCGTTGGCGCTCGCCGCCCGAGAGCTCGCCCGGCCGGTGCGCGAGGCGCGCGCCGAGGCCCACCTCCTCCAGCACCTTCGCGGCGCGCCGGTGCGCCTCCTCGGTCGGCATGCGGCGGATGACGAGCGGCATGGCAACGTTCTCGACCGCCGAGAACTCGGGCAGCAGATGGTGGAACTGGTACACGAAGCCGAGCGTCGCATTGCGCACGCGGCCGCGCTCGGCTTCGCCCATGGCGCTGAACGCACGGCCCTGCACCGTCACCGTGCCCGCGCTCGGCAGGTCGAGCCCGCCCAGCAGGTGCAGCAGCGTCGATTTCCCGGAACCCGAGCGCCCGACGATGACCATGCGCTCGGCCGGCCGCACCTCGAGGTCGACGCCTTCCAGCACGCTGACCGGCGAGGGCCCGAAGTAGGTCTTCTTCAGGCCCGCGCAGGCGAGCACCGCCTCACTCATAGCGCAGCGCCTCGGCAGGGTTGACGCGCGAGGCACGCCAGCTCGGATAGAGCGTCGCGATGAACGACAGCACCAGCGACACGAGCGCGATGGTGACGACGTCGCTCGAGTGCACCTGCGAGGGCAGCTCCGGGATCAGGTACACGTCCTTGGACAGGAACTGCACGCTGAAGGTGCGCTCAATCCAGGGCACGACGGTCTCGACGTTCAGCGCCGAGATCACCCCGGTCACCACGCCGGTCAGCGTGCCGATCAAGCCGATGATCGCGCCCTGCACCATGAATACCTGCATGATCGAGCGCGGCGAGGCGCCGAGCGTGCGCAGGATCGCGATGTCGGCCTGCTTGTCGGTGACCAGCATCACCAGCGCCGAAACGACGTTGAACGCGGCCACTGCAACGATCAGCGTAAGGATCAGGAACATCACGCGCTTCTCGATCTCGACCGCGCGGAAGAAGTTGGCGTGGCTGCCGGTCCAGTCGCTCGCGTACAGCCCCGGGCCGAGGCGCGTCATCTCCTCGCGCGCCACCGAGCGCGCGGCGAACAGGTCGTCGAGCTTCAGGCGAATCCCCGTGACGGTGCTGCCCATCTGGTAGAGCCTCTGCGCGTCCTGCAGGTCGATGAGCGCGAGCCCCGCGTCGGCCTCGGAAAAGCCGATGTTGAAGATGCCCACCACGGTGAACTGCTTGAGGCGCGGGATCAGGCCGGCGGGCGTGACCAGCCCCTGCGGCGCGATCAGCGCCACCTTGTCGCCCAGGAACACGCCGAGAGCGCGCGCCAGGTCCGCCCCGAGCACGATGCCGAAGCTTCCGGGTTTCAGCGCGGTGAGGCTGCCGGCGCGCATGTGCGTGCCGAACGCCGCTACCCGCTCCTCGTCCTCCGGGACGATCCCGCGCACCACGGTGCCGCGCACCGCCTCGCCGTAGGTGAGCAGCGCCTGCGCGCTGACGAACGGCGCGGCGCCGATCACGTGCGGGTTCTTCATCGCCTCGCTTTGCACCTGACGCCAGTCGGACAGGCGCCCGTCGGTGCCGAAGATCTGCACGTGCGACACCACGCCGAGGATGCGCGAGCGCAGCTCCTGCTGGAAGCCGTTCATCACCGAGAGCACGACGATCAGCGCCCAGACGCCGAGCGCGATGCCCGCCATGGAGATGAGGGAGATGAAGCTGATGAAGTGGTTGCGGCGCTTGGCGCGTGTGTAGCGCAGGCCGATCAGCAATTCGTAACGCACGGTGCCGCGAGAATACTACAATCGCCGCAATGGATTCCGGCGAGACGGCGCAGCTTGCAAGTCTCCTGCGCGGCCAGCGCGTGGCGGCGCTCGGCACGCTGCGCCAGGGCGCGCCGAACGTCTCCATGGTTTCGTACCTCGCCGAAGCGGACTTCGGCGCCCTCGTGCTGCGCGTCAGCCGCCTCGCCTGGCACACCCAGGACATGCTGCAGGACCCGCACGTGTCGCTCGTCATCGCCGAGCCCGACGACGCGCGCGCCGACCCGCAGACGCTCGCGCGCGTCACGCTGCGCGGCACGGCCGTGCAGCAGCCGGGCGAAGGCGCCGAGTTCGAGCGCCTGAAGCGCACGTGGCTCGAGCGCTTCCCCCAGTCCGCGGTCACTTTCGAGCTGGCAGATTTCGCGTTCTGGCGCATCGCGCCGCGCGATGCGCGCTTCGTCGCCGGGCTCGGCCGCACGTACAATCTGTCGGCCGAGGCGCTGCGCCAGGCGGCCAACTGAACGCAACGGAGGAAGCAAATGGCGAACGAGGGTTTCCACGAACCGGTCGAGGAGCTGTCGGACGAGACGCGCGACATGCACCGCGCGATCACCTCGCTCATGGAGGAGCTGGAAGCGGTCGACTGGTACAACCAGCGGGTAGACGCCTGCAAGGACAAGGTGCTCAAGGCGATCCTCGCGCACAACCGCGACGAGGAAAAGGAGCACGCGGCGATGGTGCTCGAATGGATCCGGCGCAAGGATCCGAGCTTCGACAAGGAGCTGAAGGACTACCTGTTCACGAAGAAGCCGCTCACGCACGACTGACGCCGCGGCGATGCGCATCCTCGGCGTCGATTTCACCTCGGCGCCGCGCCGGGCGAAGCCCATCGTGGTCGCGCACGCCGAGCTCGCCGGCGGCGCGCTGCACCTTGTGGCGCTCGAGCCGCTCGTTGATTTCAATGCCTTCGAGGCCCTGCTCGCGCGCCCCGGGCCCTGGGTCGGCGGCTTCGACTTCCCCTTCGGCCTGCCCGCCGAGCTGGTGCGCGACCTCGGCTGGCCGGCGCGCTGGCCGGCGCTAGTCGCGTACTGCGCGCGACTGACGCGCGCCGAGCTGCGCCGGGCGCTCGATGCCTACCGCGCCGCGCGCCCCCCGGGGCGCAAGTACGCGCACCGGGCGACCGACCACCCGGCCGGCTCCTCCAGCCCGATGAAGCTCGTCAACCCGCCGGTCGCGCTCATGTTCCACGAGGGCGCTCCGCGGCTGGCCGCGGCCGGGCTGCGGGTGCCGGGGCTCGCGCGCGGCGACCGCGGCCGCGTCGCGCTCGAGGCCTACCCCGGCCTGCTCGCGCGCGCCGTCACGCGCGCCTCCTACAAGAACGACGCGCGCGCCAAGCAGACCCCGGAGCGCCTGGCGGCGCGGCGCCGCATCCTCGCCGCGCTCGAGCGCGGACGGCATCCTCTGCGAATCAGGGTATCGATAGCGTCACCTACACTGAGAAAACGCCTTTTCCAGGACGCCTCTGGCGATTGCCTGGACGCGCTGCTGTGTGCGGTGCAGGCCGCCTGGAGCGCCGCGCGGCCGAACTTCGGCCTGCCGCGGCACGTGCCCGCCTGCGAGGGCTGGATCGTGTCCGCCGCCGCGTAGAATTCCAAGCCATGGAAGCGACCGCCGAATTCGCCGACGAGGCCAAGGAAGAGCTGCTGCGCGAGGACCGGCGGCTGCTCGGCCGGCTGCTGGGCGAGGCCATCCGCGAGCAGGTCGGGGAAGAGATGCTCGAGCGCATCGAGCGCATCCGGCAGACCGCGGTCGCGTTCAGGCGCGCCGAGTCCGGCGCGCCCGAGGCGAAGGCCACGCTCGAAGCGCAGCTGAACGCGCTCAACATCGAGCAGACGCTGCACGTGGTGCGCGCGTTCAGCTTCTTTTCGCACCTGCTGAACATCGCCGAGGATACCCAGCAGAACCGCCGGCGCCAGGCGCATGCAGAGGCCGGCTCGCCGCCGCGCCCGGGCAGCCTTGCCTGCGCGCTCGACCGGCTGCGCGCGGAAGGCCTCGGCGGCGAGGAGCTCGTCGCCTGGTTCGCGCGGGCGCGCGTGAGCCCGGTGCTGACCGCGCACCCGACCGAGGTGCAGCGCCAGAGCATCCTCGACTGCGAGCGCGAGATCGCGCGCCTGCTCGCGCTGCCGCAGGACGCGGCGCGCGACGCGCAGCTCAGGCGCGAGGTGCTGCGCCTGTGGCTCACCTCGATCCTGCGCCTCACCCGCCTGGAGGTGAGCGACGAGATCAACAACGGCCTGGCGTACTTCCGCATGACCTTCCTCGCCGAGCTGCCGCGCTTGTACGAGGAGCTGGAAGCGGGGCTGAAGGAGCGCTTCGGCCTCGCGGCGACGCCCTGGCTCGCGCCTTTCCTCACCGTCGGCACCTGGATCGGCGGCGACCGCGACGGCAATCCGAACGTGAATGCGCGCACGCTCGCGCTCGCGCTCGCGCAGCAGGCGCAGCTCGCGCTCGCCCACTACCTCGAGGAGGTGAACCGGCTGGGCAAGGAGCTGTCAATCTCGACGCGCATCAAGCAGCTGCCGGCGGCGCTCGCGGCCCTCGCCGAAGGCTCGGGCGACGACTCGCCCTTCCGGCGCGACGAGCCGTACCGGCGCGCGCTCACCGGAATCTACGCGCGCCTCGCGGCGAGCGCCGAGGCGCTCGCCGGCTTCCGTCCCGTGCCGGCGCCGGCCGTCCGGCGCCCGCTCTACGCCTCGCCCGAGGAGCTGGCGGCCGACCTCGACGCGATCGCGCAGGCGCTCGCCGAGCAGGGCGCCGCGCGCCTGGCCGACGGGCGCCTCGCGCGCCTGCGCCGGCAGCTGAGCGTGTTCGGCTTCCACCTCGCGCCGATCGACCTCCGGCAGAGCTCCGACGAGCACGAAGCGGTGGTCGCCGAGCTTCTCGTGCGCGCCGGGGTCGAGGCGCACTACGCCGCGCTCGACGAGGAGCAGCGCGTGCTGCTGCTCGCGCGCGAGCTCGCGGGGCCGCGGCCGCTGCGCTCGCCGCACCTGGAATATTCGCAGCGAGTCGGGCGCGAGCTGGCGATGCTCGCCGCCGCGGCCGAGGGCCACAAGCGCTTCGGTGCGCGCGCGGTGCCGCGCTACGTAATCTCGCATTGCGAGTCGATCTCCGACCTGCTCGAGGTCGGCGTGCTCCTGCGCGAGGCGGGCTTGCTGCGCCCGGGCATACGCCCCGAGCTCGACATGGACATCGTGCCGCTGTTCGAGTCGATCGCCGACCTGGAGAAGAGCGGCGCGATCATCGAGCGCGCGCTCAAGCTCCCCCTGTACCGCGCCTGGGTCGACGCGCGCGGCGGCGAGCAGGAAGTGATGCTCGGCTACTCCGACAGCAACAAGGACGGCGGCTATCTCGCCTCGAACTGGTCGCTGTACGAGGCCGCGACCGGGCTGGTGCGCGTGTGCAGCGCGCATGGCGTGCGGCTGCGGCTGTTCCACGGCCGCGGCGGAACGGTCGGGCGCGGCGGCGGGCCGAGCTACGAGGCGATTCTCGCGCAGCCGCCGGGCAGCGTGGACGGCGCGCTGCGCCTGACCGAGCAGGGCGAGGTAATCGCCAGCAAGTACGCCGACCCGGAAAGCGGACGGCGCAACCTCGAGACGCTTGCCGCGGCGACCCTCGAGGCGAGCCTCGGCGCGCGCACGGGCAACGACGCCGAGCGCGAGCGCTACGCGAAAGTGATGGAGCAGCTCGCCGCGATCGCCTTCCGCGCCTACTGCGCGCTGGTGAAGGACACGCCGCGCTTCCTCGAGTACTTCCGCGCCTCCACGCCGATCGCCGAGATCGCCGACCTGAACATCGGCAGCCGGCCCGCCGCGCGCCGACACTCGGCGCGCCTGGAGGACCTGCGCGCCATTCCCTGGGTGTTCAGCTGGACGCAGTGCCGCCTGATGCTGCCCGGCTGGTACGGCTTCGGCGCCGCGGTCGAGCAGTGGCTGGCGCAGCCGGGCGCACGGCTGGAGGAGCTGCGCGCGATGCACGCGCACTGGCCGTTCTTCCGCAGCGTGCTGTCCAACCTGGACATGGTGCTCGCGAAGACGGATCTCGCGATCGCCTCGCGCTACGCGGAACTGGTGCCGGACGAGGCGCTGCGCAAGCGCGTGTTCGGCGACATCTCCGCCGAATGGCACCGCACGCGGCGCGCGCTCGCGGCGATCACCGGACGCGACGAGCTGCTCGCCGACAACCCGACGCTCGCGCGCTCGATCCGCAATCGCTTCCCTTACCTCGACCCGCTCAACCACCTGCAGGTCGAGCTGCTCAGGCGCTACCGCGCGGGCGACACCGACGAGCGCACAAAGCGCGCCATCCACCTGACGATCAACGGCGTGGCCGCCGGGCTGCGCAACAGCGGCTGAGGCGCGAGATATGTACACGCTCTACGGCATGCCGGATTCGGGCAACTGCTACAAGCCGCAGCTCGCCCTCGAGCAGCTCGGCATCGCCTACCGCTGGGTCGAGGTGCGCGACACGCGCACGCCCGAGTTCCTGGCGAAGAACGCGAACGGCAAGGTGCCGCTGCTCGAGCTCGAGGACGGGAGCTTCCTGTCCGAGTCGAACGCGATCCTGTGGTACCTCGCCGAGGACACCGAGCTCGGGCCCGCCGGGCGTCTGGAGCGTGCGCGCGCGCTGCAGTGGATGTTCTTCGAGCAGTACAGCCACGAGCCCTACGTAGCGGTGGCGCGCTCGATCGTGCGGCACACGCCGGTCGCCTCGCCGCGCCGCGCCGAGCTGCCGCGGCTGCGCGAGCGCGGCCACCAGGCGCTCGGCGTGATGGAAGGCCACCTCGCGCGCGAGCCGTATTTCGTCGGCGGCGCCTATTCGATCGCGGACATCGCGCTCTTCGCCTACACGCACTGCGCCGAGGACGGCGGCATCGAGCTCGCGCCCTACCCCGCGATCCGCGCCTGGCTGCGGCGCGTGCACGCCCAGCCGGGCTTCGTGCCGATGCGATGACGGTGCTGTTTCTCAAGGGCCTGGCGTTCGGCTTCGTGCTGGCCGCCACCGTGGGCCCGATGTGGCTGCTGTGCTTTCGCCGCACCGTCGCCTCGGGCGCGCTCGCCGGACTGGTCACCGGATTGGGCATCGCGCTCGGCGACACGATCTACGGCGCGCTCGCCGCCTACGGCCTGACCGCGGTATCGGGGCTGCTGCAAGCGCACAGGCTCTGGCTCGGCCTCGCCGGCGCGGCCTTCCTCGCCTATCTAGGTGTGCGCGCCCTGGCCGCGGCACCGACCGTCTCAGTCAATGTTCCGGTTAAAAAGACGCCGCTCGCGGCTGCGTTTCTGTCCACGCTCGGCCTGACGCTCGCCAACCCGCCGACCATCCTCGCCTTCGCCGCGATCTTCGCCGGCCTCGGCCTCGTGCAGGGTGCGAGCTACACCGCGGCGGCGCTGGTGACGCTCGGCGTATTCCTCGGCTCGGCGTCGTGGTGGCTGGTCCTGGCGGCTGCAGCGGGACGCCTGCACGGCCGCCTCGGGCCGCGGCCGCTGCGCGCAATAAACGTGGTATCCGGCGTTTCCATACTCGGCTTCGCGGCGTGGCAGCTCGCGCAGCTCGTCTGATATCCTGCGGACTGGACGGATATCCACCATGCCGCTGCTCGACGCGCCGCTCGCCATCGTCGATCTGGAGACCACCGGCGCGAACGCGAGCTGGGACCGCATCACCGAGATCGCGGTGATCGAGGTCGAGGGCGGCGAGGTGAGCGGCGAGTGGTCCACGCTCGTCAATCCCGAGACCCCCATCCCGCCCGCCATTCAGGCTCTCACCGGCATCAGCAACGACATGGTGGCGAACGCGCCGACCTTCGCGATGCTCGCCCCCGACCTGCACGAGCGGCTCGCCGGGCGCGTCGTGGTCGCGCACAACGCGCGCTTCGACTACGGCTTCCTGCGCCAGGAATTCGAGCGCAGCGGCATCCGCTACAGCGCGCGCACGCTGTGCACCGTGAAGCTGTCGCGGCGCCTGTACCCCGGGCACGCGCGCCACAACCTGGACAGCCTGATCGCCCGACACGGGCTCGCCTGCCGCGCGCGGCACCGCGCGCTCGGCGACGCGGACGCGGTGTGGCAGTTCCTGCGCGTCGCGGCGGCCGAGCACGGCGCCGATGCGCTCGCCCTCGCGGCGCGGCAGGTGGCGAAGCAGCCGTCGCTGCCGCCGCACATCGAGCGCGCGGCGATCGACGCGATCCCCGACGCGCCTGGCGTGTACCTGTTCTACGGCGAGAGCGACGCGCCGCTGTACGTCGGCAAGAGCATCGCCATGCGCACGCGCGTGCTCGCGCACTTCGCCGACGATCTGCGCTCGGCGCGCGAGATGCAGCTCGCGCGCGAGGTGCGCCGCGTCGACTGGCAGCGCACGGCGGGCGAGCTCGGCGCACTGCTGCGCGAGGCGAAGCTGGTGAAGGAGCTGACCCCGGTCTACAACCGCCGCCTGCGGCGCGCGAGCGATCTGTGCGGCTTCGTGCGCGACGGCGCGTCGCTGCGCCTCGCGCAGGCGGACGAGATCGACGCCGAGGCGGTGCCCCACGTCTACGGCGTGTTCCGCTCCAAGCGCGCCGCGCTCGCCGCGCTGCGCGGCCTCGCCGACGAGCACGGCCTGTGCCTGCAGGCGCTCGGCCTGGAGCGGGCGCAAAGGCGGCGCGGAGCGTGCTTTCGCCACCAGATCGGGCGCTGCGCGGGCGTCTGCGCCGGCCGCGAAAGCGCGGCCATGCACGACGCGCGCCTGTCCGTTGCGCTCGGCCGTCTGAAAACAGTGTCCTGGCCCTGGCGCGGGCCGGTCGGCGTGGTCGAGGACGACCGCAGCCGCGAGGCGACCGACGTGCACGTGGTGCACAACTGGTGCTACCTCGGCACCGCGGCTTCGGAAGCCGAGATCGCGGAAATACTCGAGGGCGGCGCGCGGCCGCGCTTCGACCTCGACCAGTACAAGATCCTCGCGCGCCACCTGCTGCAAGGGCGCGCGCGGGTCGTCGAGCTCGCGGCCGGCTGATGCACCTCGAGCTGCTCGTACCGGGGCTGCTGCCCGCGCGCGAATCGCTGCGCGAGGCGCTCGGCGGGCTGCGCCTGCCGGCGCTCGAGATGCTGCTCGCGCGCGGGCGCCCGGACTGGTCGCAGGCGCTGTCGCCGGAGCGCTGGCTGGCCGAGGCCTTCCTCGGCGAGGGCGCGCCGCTCGCGGCGGGAGCGCTCACCGTGCTCGCCGACGGCGCCCCGGACGGCGCGCCCGGCACGGCGTCGTGGATGCGCGCGGACCCGGTGCACCTGCGCCTGCACGGCGACGCGATGGCGCTCGTGCCGAGCGCCGCCTTCGCGATCGCGCGCGAGGAGGCCGAGGCGCTGTGCGAGACGCTCGGCCGCCATTTCGCCGGCGCGCTCGCCCTGTACCCGCTGCGCCCCGAGCGCTGGTGCGCGCGGCTCGAGGCCGACATCGCCGTCGCCGCCGAGTCGCCGCTCGCGGTGGCCGACTCCGACCTGGACGCCCAGCTCGCCGCGGGCCCGGATACGCGCCGCTGGCACGCGCTGCTGAACGAGCTGCAGATGCTGCTGCACGATCATCCGGTGAACCGCGCGCGCGCGGAGTGCGGCGCGCCCGCGGTCAACAGCCTCTGGCTATGGGGCGCCGGCGCGCTGCCCGCGGCGGCGCGCGGCCCCTGGCAGTCGGTCACCGCGGAGGAGCCGGTCGCGCTCGGGCTGGCGCGGCTCGCCGGCATGCGCTACCGGCCGCTGCCGCGCTCGGCCGACGAATGGCTCGCGCGCGTGCCAGAGACCGGCAGGCACCTGCTCGTGCTGGACGCGCTGCGCGCGGCCTGCGCGCTCGGCGAGGCGGAGGTTTTCCGCGAGGGGCTGCTCGAACTCGAGTCGCGCTGGTTCGCGCCGCTGCTCGAAGCCCTGCGCGACGCGCGCCTCGGCATGGTGACGCTGCGCGTTCCGGACGGCGCGCAGGCGCTCTCGTTCGAGACGGTCCGCGGCGACCTGCGCCGCTTCTGGCGCCGCGCGCGCGCGCTCGGGAGCTACGCTTGAAGTTCGCGGTGCGCACCTACGCCGAGGCCGATCGGCACGCGCTCGAGCGCGCCGGCCTGCACCCGGTGCTCGCGCGCGTGTACGCCGCGCGCCGCATCCGCTCGCCCGAGGAGCTCGCCTACGACAGCGCACGCCTCGCGCCGCCGTCGCTGCTCGGCAACGCGGAAGCCGCCGCGGCGCTGCTCGCCGACGCGATCGCCGCGCGGCGCAGGATCCTGATCGTCGCCGACTACGACGCCGACGGTGCCACCGCCTGCGCCGTGGGGGTGCGCGCGCTGCGCGCGTTCGGCGCCGAGGTCGACTACCTGGTTCCGGACCGCTTCGCGCTCGGCTACGGGCTCTCGCCCGAGCTGGTCGAGCTGGCCGCGCAGCGCAGGCCCGAGCTGCTCGTCACCGTCGACAACGGCATCGCGAGCGTCGAGGGCGTGGCGCGCGCGCGCTCTCTCGGCATCGCGACGCTGATCACCGACCATCACCTGCCCGGGCCGCAGCTGCCGGCGGCCGAGTGCATCGTCAACCCGAACCAGCCCGGCTGCACGTTCCCGTCCAAGGCGCTCGCCGGCGTCGGCGTGATGTTCTACGTTGCGCTCGCGCTGCGCGCCGAGCTGCGCCGGCGCGGCGCCTTCAGAGCGGGCGGCGAGCCGAACCTCGGCGCGCTCGCCGACCTCGTCGCGCTCGGCACGGTGGCCGACGTGGTGCCGCTGGACGCCAACAACCGCATCCTGGTGGCGCAGGGGCTGAAGAGGCTGCGCAGCGGCCGCGGCGAGCCGGGGCTCGCCGCGCTGCTGCGCATCGCGGGGCGCGCGCCCGCGCAGGCGAGCGCGTTCGACCTGGGATTCGTCGCCGGCCCCCGCCTGAACGCCGCGGGACGCCTCGCGGACATGAGCCTGGGCGTGGAATGCCTGGTGACCGACGACGAGGCGCGCGCAGCCAACATCGCGCAGCAGCTCGACCAGCTGAACCGCGAGCGCCGCCGCATCGAGGGCGAGATGCTCGACGCGGCGCTGAAGTCCACCGAGCGCCTCGCCGAGCCGTGCGGCCCGGCCGTAGCGCTGTTCCAGCCGGGCTGGCACCAGGGCGTGGTCGGCATCCTCGCCGCGCGCCTGCGCGAGCGGCTGCACCGCCCGGTGGTGTGCTGCGCCAGGGCCGACGGCGGCCTGCTGCGCGGTTCGGGGCGCTCGATTCCCGGGCTGCACCTGCGCGATTGCCTGGACCTGGTCGCCAAGCGCGAGCCCGGCCTGATCCTGCGCTTCGGCGGCCACGCGCAGGCCGCGGGGCTCACGCTGCGCGAGCGCGACTTCGAGCGTTTCGCCGCCGCCTTCGAGCGTGCAGCGGGCGAGATGATTCCGCCCGAAGCGCTCGCGCCGGTGCTCGAGACCGATGGCGAGCTCGCGCCCGAGTACGCGACGCTCGGCGTCGCGCAGCTCATCGACGAGCAGATCTGGGGCCAAGGCTTTCCGCAGCCGATGTTCTGCGATACATTCGCCGTGGAAAGCCAGCGCGTCGTGGGCGAGCGGCACCTGAAGCTGCGCCTCGCGAAGGACGGTAGGAAGTTCGAGGCGATCCGCTTCAATGCGCTCGAGCGCGGCGCGCAGCCGCACGGCGCCCCGCTCGGCGCGCGCGTGCGCGCCGCCTACCGTCTGGCCGTGAACGAGTTCAACGGCCTGAAGAGCGTGCAGCTGAACGTCGAGCACATCGAGACCTGAGGCAAATCCCGCCATGCACAGGCTGCGCATCACCGCCGGCAAGACGAGCTTCGAGGTCGCGCTCGACGACACGCCGACCGTCGAGGCGCTGCTCGAGGCGCTTCCCTTCGAATCGCGCGCCCAAACCTGGGGCGAGGAGCTGTATTTCGAGGCCCCCGTAAACGCGAATCTCGAGCCCGAAGCGCGCCAGATCGTCGAGCCGGGGACCGTGTGCTTCTGGGTAGAGGGCTCGGCGCTCGCCTTGCCCTACGGTCCGACGCCGATCTCCACCGACGGCAAGCCGAAGCTCGTCGCGCGCTGCAATCTGCTGGGCAAAGTAGTGGGCGACGCGCGCGTGCTCGCCGCCGTGCGCGCCGGCGACAAGGTGAGGGTGGAAGGAGGCTGAGATGGAGAGGAAGCGCGTCAATTCCTCCAAGATCCGCTCGGTGGGCTACGAGGAGAAGACCCAGACGCTCGAGGTCGAAATGGCGAACGGCCGCGTGTTCCAGTACGCGAAGGTCTGGCCAGAGGTGTACCGCCGCTTCATGGCGGCGCCCAACCCCACCAGCTTCTTCGAGGACCGCATCGCCGAGGATTACACAGGCACGGAGGTCAGATGAGCGCCGCATCGGATATCCAGGAGCGCTGGAAGGGCCTGTTCCCCGAGCTGATGGGCTTGCGCTTCACCGAGGTGGGCCCCGAGCGCGTCGTCGCCGAGCTCACGGTGCGCCCCGAGCTGTGCACCATCGGCGGCGTGCTGCACGGCGGCGCCGTCATGGCCTTCGCCGACACGCTGGGCGCGGTCGGCACGTTCGTCAACCTCCCGGCGGGCGCGCGCACCACGACGATCGAGTCGAAGACCAACTTCCTCGCGGCGGCGCCGGTCAACACGCGCGTGCGCGCCGAGTGCACCCCGGTGCATCGCGGCCGGACCACGATGGTGTGGCAGACGAGGCTCACCGCGGAGTCGGGCAAGCTGGTGGCGCTCGTCACGCAAACGCAGATGGTGCTGCCGCCGCCTGTATAATCCGCGCTTTGGCGGCGCGCCATGGAAGCCGAACGCAGCAATCAGATCGCCTCCTCCCTCGTGGACCTGCAAGGCCGGGTCGGCGAGCTGCGGAGGTATCTTTGACTTCGACGCGAAGAAGAAGCGCCTGCTAGAGCTCGACCGCGAGCTCGAGGACCCGAAGCTCTGGGACAAGCCGCAGCGCGCCCAGGAGCTCGGCAGGGAAAAGAAGCTGCTGGACGGCGTGGTGCGCACGCTGGAGCGCGTCGGCTCGGCGCTCGGCGACGCGCGCGAGCTGTTCGAGCTCGCCGCCGCCGACAGGGACGACGCTACGCTGGAGGAGATCGGGCGCGAGGCCGCGGGCCTGGAGAAGGACGTCGCCGGACTCGAGTTCCGGCGCATGTTCTCCAACCCGCTCGACCCGAACAACTGCTTCGTCGACATCCAGGCGGGCGCCGGCGGTACCGAGGCGCAGGACTGGGCGCAGATACTCGAGCGGATGTACGTCAAGTACTGCGAGCGCAAGGGCTTCAGGGTCGAGATCCTCGAGCGGTCCGAGGGCGAGGTCGCGGGCATCAAGAGCGCGACGCTCAAGGTCAACGGCGACTATGCCTACGGCCACCTCCGCACCGAGACCGGGACCCACCGCCTCGTGCGCAAGTCGCCGTTCGACTCGAACGCACGGCGCCACACCTCCTTCGCGAGCGCGTTCGTCTATCCCGAGGTCGATGAGACGATCGAGATCGGCATCAACCCGGCCGACCTGCGCATCGACACCTACCGCGCCTCGGGTGCGGGCGGCCAGCACGTGAACCGGACCGACTCCGCTGTGCGGATCACGCATATTCCGTCCGGTATCGTCGTGCAGTGCCAGAACGACCGCTCGCAGCACAGGAACCGCGCCGAGGCGATGGCGATGCTCAAGTCGAGGCTCTACGAGCTCGAGCTGCGCAATCGCCAGGTCGAGCGCGACAAGCTCGAGGAATCCAAGACCGAAATCGCTTGGGGGCGCCAGATCCGCTCCTACGTGCTCGACCAGTCGCGCATCAAGGACCTGCGCACGGGCGTCGAGGTCGGCAACACGCAGGCGGTGCTAGACGGTGACCTGGACGTGTTCATCACCGCGAGCCTCAAGCAGGGGTTGTAAAGGAGAATGAGCATGCAGGAGCCCAAGAAGCCCGAGCCGCAGCCCGCGCAGGACGAAAACCAGATCGTCGCCGAGCGGCGCGCCAAGCTCGCCAAGCTGCGCGAGGGCGGGCCGGCGTTCCCGAACGACTTCTCGGTCGGGGACGCGAGCGCGCAGCTCGCCGCGCGCTACGGCGCGCTGTCGGCCGAGGAGCTGGAGAAGAACCCGCCCGAGGCGTCGATCGCGGGCCGGCTGATGCTCAAGCGCGTCATGGGCAAGGCGAGCTTCGGCGTGCTGCAGGACGGCAGCAATCGCATCCAGATCTACGTCTCCGACGACCACAGCGGCAAGGACAGGCACGCGGCCTACAAGCACTTCGACATCGGCGACATCCTCGGCGCGCGCGGCGTGCTGTTCAAGACGCGCACCGGCGAGCTCACCCTGCGCGTCAACGACCTGCGCCTGCTCGCCAAGTCGCTCCGGCCGCTGCCGGAGAAGTTCCACGGGCTCACCGATCAGGAGCAGCGCTACCGGCAGCGCTATCTCGACCTGCTGGTGAACGAGCGCGCGCGCTGGGTGTTCCAAGTGCGCTCGCGTGCGATCCGCGCGCTGCGCGAGTACATGTCGCGCCAGGGCTACCTGGAGGTCGAGACGCCGATGCTGCAGCCGATCCCCGGCGGCGCCGCGGCGCGCCCGTTCCACACGCACCACAACGCGCTCGACATGGACCTGTACCTGCGCATCGCGCCGGAGCTGTACCTGAAGCGCCTGGTGGTGGGCGGCATGGAGAAGGTGTTCGAGATCAACCGCAGCTTCCGCAACGAGGGCATCTCGACGCGCCACAATCCGGAATTCTCCATGATGGAGATGTACTGCGCGTTCACCGACTACCGCTACATGATGTCGCTGGTGCAGGAGCTGCTGCGCGAGGCGGCGCAGGCTTCCCTCGGCACGACGCTGCTCGAGTACCAGGGACGCAATATCGATTTCGGCAAACCCTTCGCGCAGCTCAGCATCCCCCAGGCGATACGCAAGTACGCGCCGGACCCGTGGAGCGACGCGCAGCTGCGCGACCGCGGCTTCCTCGCCGCGCGCCTGCGCGCGCTGGGCGTGGAGTTCGGCGACGACCAGGGCTGGGGCTCGCTGCAGCTCGTGCTGTTCGAGACGCTCGCCGAAAAGAACCTCGTCGAGCCGACCTTCGTCACGGAGTTCCCGGCCGAGGTGTCGCCGCTCGCGCGCCGCAAGGACTCCGATCCGGAGATCACCGAGCGCTTCGAGCTGTTCATCGACGCCAAGGAGATCGCCAACGGCTTTTCCGAGCTGAACGATCCCGAGGACCAGGCGGAGCGTTTCCTCGAGCAGTCGCGCAAGAAGGATGCCGGCGACCAGGAGGCGATGTACTACGACGCCGACTACATCCGCGCGCTGGAGTACGGCCTGCCGCCCACCTCCGGCGCCGGCATCGGCATCGACCGGCTGGTCATGCTGCTCACCGACAGCCCGTCGATCCGCGACGTGATCCTGTTCCCGCACATGCGCCCCGGGGCGTGACGCAATTCACGGGCACTTCGCCCGCGGAAACATATCGAAACAATTATTCGCGGCGCGCGCGCCGCGCGCGCGCTAACCTGCGCGTTGCCGTCTCGACACGCCAAGGAGGTCAGGAACATGAATACCCCATCGGGCCGTAAGCTTCATCCGCTGGTCGCCACCGCCGCGGTCGCCGTGATCGTGCTGTCGGCCGCCGGCGTCGCCGCATTCACCGGGTTGCTGCCCGGCACGCATGGCGCGCCCAATCCCGAGGAAGCAACGGCTGCGTCCGCGCCGTCGCAGCCCGAGGCCGCTCAGGCGCAGGAGCCGCCGCCACCGCCGGCACTGCGGCCTGCGCCCAAGCGGATTGCCAAAGTGACGCCTCACAACGAGACACACGTGCAGGTCGCGGCGGTGAAAGCGCCTTGCGCGGACTGCGGCACCGTCGAATCGGTGCGTGAGGTCGAGGTGAAGGGCCAGGGCACCGGCCTGGGTGCGGTCGCCGGCGGCGTGCTGGGCGGCGTGCTCGGCCACCAGATGGGCAACGGCCGCGGCAAGGACGTGATGACCGTGCTCGGCGCGGCGGGCGGCGCTGTCGCCGGCCACCAGGTCGAGAAGCAAGTGCGCGCGACCAAGCACTGGGAGGTCGCGGTGCGCATGGAAAGCGGCGCGCTGCGCACCGTCTCGAGCAGCGTGCAACCTCCCTGGCAGCCCGGCGATCACGTGCGCGTCGTAAACGATGCGCTCGAGCCGGCCAAGGGCTAGCGCTAGAGCCGCAGCAGCACCAGTCCGGCGAGCACCGTGCCGGTCGCCAGCATGCGGCGCCGCGTGAAGCGCTCGCCGAGGAACAGCGCGCCGATCAAGGCGGCGAAGATCACCGAGACCTCGCGCAGCGCGGCGATCAGCGCGACCGGCGCCTGCGCCATCGCCCACAGCGCGATGCCGTAGGAGCCGAGCGTGCAGGCGCCGCCGAGCGCGGCGCGCGCCCAGTGGCGCGCGAGGTAAGGCGGCACTTCGCGCGCCCGTTTCGTCAGCCCGAACGCCAGCTGCACCACGCTGTTGGCGACGAAGAACCACATCGCGTAGCTGACCGGCGCTCCCGAGAGGCGCACGCCGCGCGCGTCGATCAGTGTGTACGTGGCGATCACCGCCGCGTTGCCGAGCGCGAAGGCCAGCGCGCGCCGCACGGCGGCCGGCTCGCCGCGCGCCACCGTCGCGAAGCCGAGGATGCCGGTGCAGATGAGCGCCACGGCGGCGGCCTGTCCGGCGGGCAGCAGCTCGCCGAAGACCGCCGCGCCCGCGAGCGCCACCAACGCGGGCGCGCCGCCGCGCATGATCGGGTAGGCGAAGGACAGGTCGCCCCAGCGGTACGCGCCGGCGAGCGCCCAGAAGTACGCCACATGCACCGCGACCGAGGCCGCGATCCACGGCCAGGCAGCCGGCGCGGGCAGCGGCAGCCAGGGTACGATCGCGAGCGCGAGCGTGCCGCGGCTCGCGGCAAGTGCGACGTTCTCGAGCGCCTTGTCCGGGCTCGACTTGAGCAACGCGTTCCAGCCCGCATGCAGCAACGCGGCAGCGAGCATCGCCAAAGTTACCGACAGGGATATTTGCACGCCGGCAGTCTAGCAAGGCTCGCAGCAGGCCATTGACAGCCGCGCGGCGCCGAAGTTACAAGCGTGCTGACCCCAGGAGCTGCAATCGATGACCAAGCGCATGGTGCTGATGCTGGTGCTCGCCGGAGCACTGTTCGGCGCGATCTTCGGCTGGAAGGCCTTCGTCGCGCGCATGACGACGAAGTTCCTCTCGTCGCAGGGCGTGCCGGTGCAGACCGTGTCGACGGCCCGGGCGGGCTACATGGAGTGGCAATCCACGGTAAGCGCGGTCGGCACGCTGCGCGCGGTGCACGGCGCCGACCTCGCGCCGCAGGTCGTCGGCGTCATTTCCGCCATCCACTTCGGCTCCGGCCAGGAGGTCAAGGCCGGCGCGCCGCTGGTGCAGCTCGACAACGCTTCGGACTTGTCGCTGCTCGAGTCGCTCAAGGCCACGGAGCAGCTCGCTGAGACGATCTACCAGCGCGACCTGCGGCAGCTCAAGGCGAACTTCATCAGCCAGGCCGCAGTCGACACCGACGCCGCCAACCTGCGCGTCGCCCGGGCGCGCGTTGCGGAGCAGCAGGCGCTCGTCGACAAGAAGCTCGTGCGCGCTCCCTTCGACGGACGCCTCGGCGTGCGCGTCGTCGACCTCGGGCAATACGTCGCCGCCGGCACGAAGCTCGTCACCCTGCAGGCGCTCGACCCGATCCTGGCGGACTTCAGCGTGCCGCAAAACCAGGCCGGTCAAGTCGCCCCCGGGCAGAAAGTGGTGCTCACCAGCGACGCGCTGCCCGGCGAGCAGTTCGAGGGGAGCGTCGAGGCGGTAGACGCCAAGGTGGATCCGGCGACGCGCAACGTGCTGGTGCGCGCCTCGCTGTCCAATCCCGGGCGCAAGCTGCTGCCGGGCATGTACGCGAAAGTCGAGATCCGCCTCGCGGCCGCGCAGCGCCACCTGACCCTGCCGCAGACCGCGATCACCTTCAACCCGTATGGCGACACCGTGTTCGTGGTCGAGGAGCAGGGCAAGGGGCCGGACGGCAAGCCGCGGCAGGTGGCGAACCAGCGCTTCGTCACCGTCGGCCCGAAGCGCGGCGACCAGATCGCGGTGCTCTCGGGCGTCAAGGAAGGCGACACGGTGGTCACCGCCGGCCAGCTCAAGCTGCGCAACGGGACCCCCGTCATCGTCAACAACTCCGTGCAGCCTTCGGACCAGGCGGCGCCCAGGCCGAAAGACGAGTGAGCGCACGGCGATGAAATTCACCGACATCTTCGTCCGCCGGCCGGTGCTCGCCACGGTGGTGAGCCTGCTGCTGCTGGTGCTCGGCCTGCGCTCGGTAACGCTCTTGCCGGTGCTGCAGTTCCCGCGCACGCAGAACGCGGTGGTGACCGTGACCACGGTGTACACCGGCGCCGACCCGGCGCTGGTGGCGGGCTTCATCACGGCGCCGCTCGAGAACTCGATCGCCCAGGCGAACGGCATCGACTACATGACCTCGACCAGCCGCCAGAGCGTGAGCACGATCACCGCCAACCTGCGGCTCAACTATGACTCGGACAAGGCGCTCACCGAGATCAACACCAAGGTGAACGCGGTGCTGAACCAGCTGCCGCAGGGCGCGCAGCAGCCCACCCTGTCGGTGCAGATCGGCCAGACGATCGACGCGATGTACATCGGCTTCTCGAGCCAGGTGCTGCCGGCCAACAAGATCACCGACTACCTCGTGCGCGTGGTGCAGCCGCGGCTGCAGGCGGTGGAAGGCGTGCAGACCGCCGAGATCCTAGGCCAGAAGCTGTTCGCGCTGCGCGCCTGGCTCGAGCCGGACAAGCTCGCGGCCTACAGCCTGACTGCGGCCGACGTTCAGCAGGCGCTGGCGGCCAACAACTTCCTGTCGACGGTCGGCAGCACCAAGGGGCAGATGGTGCAGGTCAACCTTACCGCCTCGACCAGCCTGCACTCCGTGGACGAGTTCAAGCGCCTGATCGTCAAGCAGAAGGACGGCGCCATTGTGCGGCTCGAGGACGTCGCCAACGTCACGCTCGGCTCGGAAGACTACGAGACGGCGGTCGGCTTCGACGGCAAGCAGGCGGTGTACGTCGGCATCCAGGTGGCCCCGGCGGCGAACTTGCTCGAGGTGATCAAGCGCGTGCGCGATGTCTTCCCGGCGATCCAGGCGCAGCTGCCGCAGGGGCTGGACGGCCGCATCGTCTACGACTCGACCAAGTTCGTGAACAGCTCGATCGACGAAGTGGTGAAGACGATCGTCGAGGCGCTCGTCATCGTCACCCTCGTGGTGTTCGCGTTCCTCGGCTCGCTGCGCTCGGTGATCATCCCGACCATCGCCATCCCGCTCTCGCTGGTGAGCACTTTCACGGTGATGCTGATTCTCGGCTTCAGCATCAACCTGCTCACCCTGCTCGCCCTGGTGCTGGCGATCGGCCTGGTGGTCGACGACGCGATCATCGTGGTCGAGAACGTCAACCGCCACCTCGAGCAGGGCATGCGTCCCATGGAGGCCGCGATCGTCGCCGCGCGCGAGCTCGCCAACCCGATCATCGCCATGATGGTGGTGCTGGTTGCGGTGTATGTGCCGATCGGCTTCCTCGGCGGCCTCACCGGCGCGCTGTTCACCGAGTTCGCCTTCAGCCTGGTCGGCGCGGTCACCATCTCCGCGGTGGTGGCACTGACGCTCTCGCCCATGATGTGCTCGCGCATGCTCAAGCCGCACGATCCCGCGGGGCGCGGCTGGGAGGCGCACCTGGTGCTGTGGCTCGACCGCGCCTTCGAATCGCTGCACAAGCGCTACGAGCGGCTGCTGCACCGCGCGCTCGACTACGTGCCGGTGACCGCGGTGTTCGCGCTCATCGTGCTCGGCAGCATCTATTTCCTGTACGCCGGCGCGAAGTCCGAGCTCGCCCCGCAGGAGGACCAGGGCGTGCTCATCGCCTCGTCGACCGGCGCGCCCGACGCCACGCTGCAGCAGCGCAGCCTCTACACGCGGCAGATCTACCAGACCTTCGCCTCCCATCCCGAGACCGACCACGTGTTCCAGCTCGACGTGCCCGGACGCACGATCGCCGGCATGGTGCTCAAGCCCTGGGACCAGCGCACCATGACCGCCGCGCAGCTGCAGCCGGCCGTGCAGCAGGAGGTGAACCGCATCACCGGCCTGCAGACCGTGCTGTTCCAGCCGCCGCCGCTACCGGGGGCGCGCGGCCTGCCGGTCGAATTCGTGATCCAAACCACCGAGCCCTTCGAGCGGCTGAACGAGGTCTCGCGCGCGTTCCTGCAGGAGGCGCAGAAGAGCGGCCGCTTCATCTTCATCGACAGCGACCTCAAGGTCGACCAACCGCAATCCACGGTGGTGATCGACCGCGAGCTTGCCGCGCAGCTCGGCCTGTCGATGCGCGACGTCGGCGGCGCGCTCTCGGCGATGGTCGGCGGCGGCTACGTCAACTACTTCAGCCTGTACGACCGCTCCTACAAGGTGATCCCGCAGGTGCGGCAGGTCGACCGCCTGAACGCCAGCCAGCTCGGCAACTACTACCTGCGCGCCGCCAACGGCGACATGATCCCGCTGTCGACGATCGCGCACATCGAGACCAAGGTCGTGCCGCAGGCGCTGAACCACTTCCAGCAGCAGAACTCGGCCACGATCGCCGGCGTGCAGTTCCCGGGGGTGTCACAGGGCGAGGCGCTCACCTACCTGCGCGAGCTCGCCGCCAAGACGCTGCCGGAAGGCTATTCGGTGGATTATTCCGGGCAGCTGCGGCAGTTCGTGCAGGAGTCGAGCGCGCTGGTGGTGACCTTCTTCTTCGCGCTCGTTATCATCTACCTGACGCTCGCAGCGTTGTTCGAGAGCTTCCGCGATCCCGTCATCATCCTGGTGTCGGTGCCGATGGCGATCTCGGGAGCGCTGCTGTTCATCAACCTCGGCGTCGGCGGCGCGACGCTCAACATCTATACCGAGGTGGGGCTGGTCACGCTGATCGGCCTGATTTCCAAGCACGGCATCCTGATCGTCGAGTTCGCGAACAACCTGCAGCGGGAAGGCCGCAGCAAGCGCGAGGCGAT
>DATGDH010000101.1:0-3206 GCA_035310985.1 Burkholderiales bacterium | reverse complement strand
TCCTGCACCGCCGCGTTGGCGCGAATGTCCGCCGGCGCGCCGCTCGCGATCACCTCGCCGTAAACCAGCACGCTGATGCGGTCGGCGAGGTCGAACACGACGCCCATATCGTGCTCGACCATCACGAGCGTCTTGCCCTCGGTCACCTGGCGGATCAGCCCGACCGCGTGCGCAGTCTCGGTGCGGCTCATGCCAGCGGTCGGCTCGTCGAGCAGGATCACGTTCGCGCCGCCCGCGATCGTGATTCCGATCTCGAGCGCCCGCTGCTCGGCGTAGGACAGCGTGCCCGCGGGCAGGCCGCGACGCGCGGCGAGACCGATGCGGTCCATCACCTCCTCCGCGCGCCGGCGCACCTCGCGCAAGCCCCCCACCCGGTGCCAGAAGGAGTATCGGTAGCCCGCGCCCCACAGCACGCCGCAGCGGATGTTCTCGTACACCGACAGGTTGTGGAAGATGTTGGTGACCTGGAAGCTGCGCGAAAGGCCCTTGCGGTTGATCTGGAACGGCTTCAGGCCGGTGACGTCTTCCCCCTCGAGCAGCACGCTGCCGGAGCTCGGCGCAAAGCGGCCGGACATGAGGTTGAACAGCGTGGACTTCCCCGCGCCGTTCGGGCCGATGATCGAGTGGCGCTCACCGCGGCCGATCTCGAGCGATACGCCGTTGATGATTGGAGTCCTGCCGAAGCTCTTGCGCAGCTCGCGCAGCTCGATCGCGGCGGCGCTCATCGCTGACCTTCCTGCATCTGGTTCTGGATCGCGCCCCAGCGCTCGGCAACGCGCCGCGCGGCGAAGCCGAGCGCCGCTACCCCGGCGGCGAGCAGCAGCGCGAACGCTGCCCAGGGGCGCGGCGAACGGGCGTCGAAGCCGATGCCGAACAGCGACATCTGCGTCTCCAGGCTCTGGTCGGTGATGCGGTACACCATCTCGACCACGCCCACTAGGCCGGCGACGGCGACCATGCCGGCGGCGAGCGCGAGCAGGTAGGGCGGCACCAGTTCGCCGAAACGCCGCGCGCGGATCACCGGCAGCTGCATCATGAGCAGCGAAGCGATGCCGCCCGGCGCGAACAGCACCATGGCGAGGAAGAACAGGCCCAGATAAAGCAGCCAGGCCTGCGTGAACCCGGACAGCGCCACGACGAAGAATATGAACACCACCGAACCGACGATGGGGCCGAAGAAATACCCCGTGCCGCCGATGAAGGTCGCGAGCAGCACGCCGCCGGAGCGCAGCGCGGACACGTTCTCGTCGGTCACGATCTCGAAGTTGATGCACGACAGCGCGCCGGAGACGCCGGCGAAGAAGGCCGCCAGCACGAGCTGCAGAAAGCGCACTTTCTGCGTGTCGTAACCGACGAATTCGGCGCGCTCCGGGTTATCGCGCACCGCGTTGGCCATGCGGCCGAGCGGCGTCTGCGTCAGCGCGAACATCGCGATCATGCTCAAGAAGCACCAGAAGGCAACCAGATAGTAGACCTGGATCGCCGGGCCGAAGGTGATGCCGAGGAAGGGCTTGCCGACCATCCGGTTGGTCGAAATGCCGTTCTCGCCGCCGAAAAAGCCGGGGAACATCAGCACGCAGGCGTGCACCAGCTCGCCGATGCCGAGCGAGATCATGGCGAAGGTGGTGCCGGCCTTCCTGGTGGTCACGTACCCGAACAAGACGCCGAACGCGAGGCCCGCCAGTCCGCCGACGAGCGGCAGCAGGGTCACCGGGAAGACGAGCGCGCCCCTGCCGATCATGTTCAACGCATGCACGGTGAAATACGCGCCCAGGCCCGAGTACACCGCGTGGCCGAAGGACAGCATGCCGCCCTGGCCGAGCAGCATGTTGTACGAGAGCGCGAAGATGATGAACGTGCCCATCTGCGTCAGCATCGTGAGCGCGAAGCCGTGCCTGAACACGAGCGGCGCGACCGCGAACAGCAGCGCTGTGCCGCCCCACAGCAGCCAGCGCCCCAGGTTGACCGACTGGTGGCCCGGGCTCGCCACGTCAGCCCTCGCGCGTCCCGAGCAGGCCGCGCGGCCGGAAGATGAGGACCAGCACCATCAGCAGGTACGGTAGCACTGGCCCGGCCTGCGCCACCGTGATGCCAAGCCAAGGGATCTTCCAGTCCAGGCCGACGGAGAAGGTCTGCAGGCAGCCGATCAGCAGCGAGGCGACGAAGGCGCCGGCGAGCGATCCCATGCCGCCGACCACCACCACCACGAAGATGATCGGGCCGACGGCCGCCGCCATGCCGGGCTCGGTGACGAACGCGTTGCCGCCGATGACCCCGGCGAGGCCGGCGAGCGCGGCGCCGCCGCCGAACACCAGCATGAACACGCGCGGAACGTTATGGCCCAGCGCCTCGACCGTCTGCGGGTGGGTGAGCGCCGCCTGGATCACCAGGCCGATGCGCGTGCGCGTGAGCGCCAGCCAGATCGAAACCAGCATCGCGACCGACACCAGCATCATGAACACGCGATAGGTCGGGTACTCGGAGGTGAACACATGGAACAGCGGCCCGTCGAGCGAGGCCGGGATGCGGTATTCGACCGCTGCGCGCCCCCACACCAGGTGCACGGCCTCGTCGACGAGATAAGCAAGTCCGAAGGTGAACAGCAGCTCGGCGACGTGGCCGTAGCGGTGCACCTTGCGCAGGCCGTAGCGCTCGACCGCCATGCCGATGACGCCGACGAGCAGCGGCGCTATGACCAGCGCCGGATAGAAGCCTATGTAGAGGCTGACCTGATACGCGAAATACGCGCCCAGCATGTAGAAGCTGGCGTGGGCGAAATTGAGCACGCCCATCATGCTGAAGATCAGCGTCAGCCCCGAGCTGAGCATGAACAGCAGCAGCCCCGAGCTGATGCCGTTGAGCAGGTTGACCAGGAGTTCTTCCACCGTCGACTCGCGCGCGGGTCCCGAAGATGACGCACGGCCCGACGCGTCGGGCCGTGCGCCGGTTCACAGGCTCAGGGCCGCTTCATCTGGCACGAAGTCGGCGTGCTCGACACGAACGCATCGTAGGCCTTGACGCGCTGGAAGTTGTAGCCGGTGTTCTCGACGCTGTACGGCGCCTTGGCGTTGGCCTTCTCCCACACCGAGATGTACAGCGGCATCTGCAGCTGATGGTCGGTCTTGCGCATCTCGACTTCGCCGTTGAAGCCCTTGAACTTCAGCCCCTCCATCGCCGCGGCCACCTTGGCCGGGTCGGTGGACTTC
>DATGDH010000100.1:0-5512 GCA_035310985.1 Burkholderiales bacterium | reverse complement strand
ACGATGATCCCGAACCACACCAGGTCGTAGCCGAGGTGCTGCACGAGGGGGTAGAACACCGGCACGGTGAGCAGGATCATCGAGATGCTCTCCAGCACGCAGCCGAGCGCGATGTAGATCACGCAGATCGCGGCGATCACCACGATCGGACGGATCTCGAACTGGTGCACGAAGGTCCTCAGGTCTTCGGGCATCGTCGTGTAGTTGATGTAGTTGGCGAAGATCATCGCCCCGATCAGGATGACGAACAGCATCGAGGTGGTGCGTCCGGACTCCATCAGCACGTTGTAGAGCACCTTCCACGTCAGCTTGCGCCGGGCGAGCGCGAAGGCGAACGCGCCGGCCGCGCCCACGCCGGCCGCCTCGGTCGGGGTGAACACCCCGCCGTAGATGCCGCCCATCACCAGCGTGAACAGCGCGACCACGCTGATCACCCCGCGGTAGATGAAGGCGAGGCCGATCGTGCCGAGTGCGCCGACCACCATCGCGTCGTTCGCGAGCAGCACGTCGAGGCGCACCAGCAGCGCGAGCAGCGCCGCCATGCCGAGGAACGGGCCGATGCCGCGCAGCGTGGCGAGGCGCTCCTTCCAGGGCACGCGCTCGCCCGGCGGGCCGGCCTTGGGGTCGCGCCAGGTGGTCCACTGCACCGCCGCCATGTAGAACGCGATGCCGACCAGCCCGGGCAGGACGCCCGCGGCGAACAGCTTGCCGATGCTCGTGTTGGTGAGGATGCCGTAGATCACCATCACGGTCGAAGGCGGGATCAGGATGCCGAGCGTGCCGCCCGCCGCGATCGATCCGGCGCCGAGCGCCGGGCTGTAGCCGAACTTGCGCATCGAAGGCATCGCCACCTGCGACATCGTGGCCGCGGTGGCGAGGCTCGAGCCGCAGATCGCGCCGAAGCCGCCGCAGGCGCCAATGGTGGCCATCGCCAGGCCGCCGCGCCGGTGGCCGATGAAGGCGTAGCAGGCGGCGTACAGCTCCTCGGCCATGCCGGCGCGCGAGACGAACGTGCCCATGAGGATGAACAGCGGCACGACCGAGAACAGGTAGTTGAAACCGGTCTCGTAGGTGACCTCGGTCGCCATCGCGAGCGCCGGCGACCAGCCTTTCATGAGCGCGGTGCCGGCGAGGCCCACCACGCCCATCGCGAAGGCGATCGGCATGCGCATGAAGGTGAGCGCAAGCATCACCGCGAACGCAATCAGGGCCTGGGTCATCGCGGGGCGCGGCGCGTCAGACGATCTCGTCCTTGCGCGCCGCGTCGGGCGCGAAGACGTTTACGAGGTGCACGACCCCCGCGATCACGAGGAAGACGACGATCGCGTAGACGTAGGGCGCGTAGCGGATCTGCAGCACCGTGGTGGTGTCGCCGTAGGCGGCGACCTTCTGCGCCTTGTGCCACATCAGGTACGCGAGGCCGAGGAGCAGCGCGCCGCCGGCGAGCTGCATGATCACGCGCACCGCGCGCCGCATCGCCATCGGCATAAGGTGATCCAGCAGGTCGACGCTCACGTGCTCCTCGCGGCGCGAGACCAGCGGCAGCCCCGCGAAGATCAGCATCGCCATCAGGATCTCGGTGATCTCGAAGCCGCCGGGCACCGAGTGGTTGAACAGATAGCGCCCCATCACGTCGGCGAACGTGAGGATCATCATCGCGAAGAGCACCGCGCCGGCGACGAGGCCGAGCACGGCTTCGACGCGGCGCGCGACGCGCGCGAAGCGTGGCGTCACTTTTTCATCGTTTGTTCGAGGCGCCTGACCTCGGCGTGGAACGCGTCGAGCGCCTTCTTGCCGTCGACGCCCTTCGCGTCGGCCGCCTTGATCCAGTCCTGGATGATCGGCTGCGCCTTCTCGAGCATCGCCTTCTCGAATGCCGGGCTCGCGTAGGTGATCTGGACGCCCGCCTCCTTGATCGCCGCGAGGCCCGCGGCGTCGGCGTCGTCCCACATCTTGCCGGCCGCGCGCGCGACGTAGTCGCCGGAGATCTTGTCGAGGGCATCCTTGTCCTGCTGCGGCAGCCTGTTCCACTTGTCCTCGTTCATGAAGAAGCCGAACGTCGAGTAGTAGAAGCCGTGCGGGAAGATGGTGGCGTAGTGGATCAGCTTCTCGAGGTGGAACGAGTGCGGCGACTCGAGCGGGAAGAAGACGCCGTCGGCGACGCCCTCCTTGAGCAGCTCGTAGGACTGCGGCGCGGGCTTGAAGAGCAGCGACGCCCCGAAGGCCTTGCCCATGTCGTCGGCGACGCCCCCTCCGGTGCGGATCTTCAGGCCGTTCAAGTCGTTCACGCCGTTGATCGGCCGCTTGCTGTTGAAGATCTGTCCCGGGCCGTGGCTGAACACGCCGAGCAGGTGCACGCCCTTGTATTCGCCCGCCTTCTGGAAGTATTCCCAGTGGACCTTGGAGTAGGCGAGCGAGTTGATCGTCGCGTTCGGACCGCCGCCCGGTAGCTCGCCCATCCGCGTGAGAACGAAGCGCGCCGGCGTGTAGCTCGCGGTCACGTACGACAGGTCGACCAAGTCCTCGTGCACCGCGTCGAACGTTCCCGGCGGCGCGACCGGCGCCTTGGGCAGCATCTGGAACTTCACGCGGCCGCCGGTCACCTTTTCGGCCTCCTTCGCCCAGCCCACCAGGAAGACGCTGGTGAGCGGGTGGCTGGGCGGCACCCAGGACGACATCGTGAGCGTGGTCTGCGCGTGGACCGCGTGCGCGGCGAGCAGCGCCAGCCCGCCGGCGAGCGCAACGGCGATTCTGTTTGTCGTTTTCATGGTCTCCTCCTCCAGGAGCGGGCATTCTAGCCGAACTGACCGCGCAGGTTAGAATCCGCGGCGCCATGACCGTGCGCACGCGCTTCGCCCCGAGCCCCACCGGCTACCTGCACATCGGCGGCGCGCGCACGGCGCTCTTTTCCTGGGCCTATGCGCGCCACCACGGCGGCACCTTCGTGCTGCGCATCGAGGACACCGACCTCGAGCGTTCGACCGAGGCTTCCACCGACGCCATCCTCGAGAGCATGCGCTGGCTCGGCCTGGACTGGGACGAGGGGCCGTACTTCCAGATGCAGCGCCTGCCGCGCTACAAGGAGGCCGCCGAGCGCCTGATCGCAGAAGGACACGCGTATCGCTGCTGGGCCACGAAAGAAGAACTGGATTCCATGCGCGAAGCCCAGCGCCAGCGAGGCGAGAAACCGCGCTACGACGGGCGCTGGCGGCCGGAGCGCGCCAAGGCCGCCGGCCTCGTGCCGCCCAGGGACCGGCCGCCGGTGGTGCGCTTTCGCACGCCGGAGGACGGCGAAGTGGGCTGGCGCGACCTGGTGAAGGGCCCGATCTCGTTTCCGAACGCCGAGCTGGACGACCTGGTCATCCTGCGCGCCGACGGCGTGCCGACCTACAACTTCGGCGTGGTGGTCGACGACCTCGACATGGCGATCACGCACGTCATCCGCGGCGACGACCACGTCAACAACACGCCGCGCCAGATCCACATCTTCCGCGCGTTGTTGAAGCAGGGCGCGGCGCTGCCCGAGTTCGCGCACGTGCCGATGATCCTCGGCGCCGACGGCGAGCGCCTCTCCAAGCGCCACGGCGCGGTGAGCGTCACGCAGTACCGCGACGAGGGCTTCCTGCCCGAGACGCTCGTCAACTACCTCGCGCGCCTGGGCTGGTCGCACGGCGACGACGAGGTGTTCGGCGTGCGCGAGCTCACCGAGTGGTTCGACCTCGCGCACGTGTCGCGCTCGGCCGCGCAATTCGACCCGGCGAAGCTCGCGTGGCTAAACCAGCACTACATCAAGAGCGCGGGCGACGCCCGCCTCGCGGCGCTGGTCGCGCCCGAGCTGAGGCGCCTCGGCGTGACCCTCGAGGCGGGGCCGCCGCTCGAGCCCGTCGTGGCGCTCTTGAAGGACCGCGCCACCAGCGTGCTGCACCTCGCCGAGGCGGCGACGCTCTTCTACGCCGAGCCGCATCCGCACACCGACCAGCTCGAAGAGCAGCTCACCGAAACGGTGCTCCCGGCGCTGCGCACGCTGAAGGCGCGCCTCGCCGAGCTCCCGCGCTGGGACAAGGCGTCCATCTCGGGCGCGGTGAAGCAGGTGCTCGCCTCGAGCGGCCTCAAGATGCCGCAGCTCGCGATGCCGCTGCGGCTCGTGGTCACCGGGCGGTTGCAGACGCCGTCGATCGACGCGGTGCTCGAGCTGCTCGGGCGCGAGACCGTGCTCGCGCGCCTCGCGCACCACCTGGACACCGACTGAAAGGAGCGCGCATGAACGCCGCCCGCACCGCACTCGTCGCGCTCGTCGTCCTCGCCGCGGCCGCGCCCGCGCGCGCGCAGCCGATCCTCGCCGGAGAGTGGCAGATTTCCCTCGGCCAGACCGGCGTTCCCGGTGCGCCCGCGGCCCTCGCAACGCAGTGCGTGAGCGCGGCGCAGGCCACGGACCCCGGGGTCATCGCGCAGCGCGTGCGCCCGCGCGCCGACTGCGTCGTCGCCTCGCAGCCCTCGGGCGAGGGCGACTACGCCTGGACCTTCGATTGCCCGCAATCCGGCATGCGCGGCGACGGGCTGGTGCACTACACCAGCAGCGCTCTGCGCGGGGAAATCCACAGCTCGACCCAGATCGGCGGGGAGCGCATCGTCCTGACCCAGACTCTCGCCGCGAAGCGCGTCGGGCCCTGCGCGCAATGACGCGCCAAGCCCTGGATTTGCTTTACGGTTCCGGCCTCAATCGCTACAATACGCGCCCTTGCGTGGGGGTATAGCTCAGCTGGGAGAGCGCTTGCATGGCATGCAAGAGGTCACCGGTTCGATCCCGGTTACCTCCACCACCGGCCCGACTTGATTCCCGCATCAGGTCCCCATCGTCTAGAGGCCTAGGACATCGCCCTTTCACGGCGGTAACCGGGGTTCGAATCCCCGTGGGGACGCCACGCCGAGGTAAATTGGGTCGAGCAGCGGCCCGATCGTGGTCTCGCCGCGCAGGCGCCAATACCGGCGCGTGCCGTCGGTCTCCGGAACGAACTTCACGGGACGCACCAAGAGGTTTTTGAGCACCTGGCGCGCCTTGGGCACGTCTCCATACATGAGCTGCCGCAAATCGCTCAGGCGGCCACGTAGCGCTTTCCTGAGTGCATTGACGTCCCGGGTTCCCGGTACTGGTATCAGACTGCTCTGGCGCTCGGATTTGAGCGCTCCGATTCGGTGCTCCAACTCCCGGATTCGCTCGACCACGGACTGCGGCGCCTTGCCCTCGGCAACAAGCGCAAGGAAGTTATTGAGCTTGCGCTGCTCGGCAGAGATGGCCTCGTCGAGTTGCCGAGGACTGTCTTTACTCGCCTGCTGGCGCTCCGCGATGCGCTCCATCGCTCGATCGAGCACGTAGTCCACCGCATCGGGTGTGAGCGCGGTCTTCTGGATCGCCCCCAATACCGCCTCGTCGACGGCCTGCATGTGCGCGCGATAGCCGTTTTCGCACACGCTCTTGCCACGGTTATGGTGAAACGAGCACTCGTAGTAATGG
>DATGDH010000099.1:0-1739 GCA_035310985.1 Burkholderiales bacterium | reverse complement strand
ACGCGGCACTTGGGCATGAAGGCGGCGCTGTCGCGCGCATCGAAGGACAGGTCCTCGCGCGGGTCGCCCACGGTGTGGCCGTAGAGCTCGTCCGCCCAGCGCAGGCTGCCGAGGAAGTCGCGCGCGTAGGGATCGGCGAGCAGCTTGTTCGGGTTGAAGCGCAAGCCCTCCTCGGGCCGGTAGGGGCCGTGCACGCGGTAGCCGTACACCAGGCCCGGGCGCGCCTCGGGCAGGTAGCAGTGCCAGACGTCGTCGGTGCGCTCGCGTAGCTCGATCCTCTGCAGCTCGCGGCGCCCCTCGGCGTCGAAGATGCACAGCTCGACCTTCTCGGCGTGCTCGGAGAACAGGGCGAAGTTGACGCCTTCGCCGTCCCAGCTCGCGCCGCGCGGGTAGGGCTTGCCCGGCCAGACGGCGTTGATCGGAACGCTCACGGCCGGATTATGCCGCGCGCGCCGCCGCCGCTGCGGCGCCGATCAGCCCGACGCGCTCGCTGGTCACGACGTGCACCGGCATCTGGCGCATGTGCGCGGCGAAGCCGCCCTTGTCGTTGAACGCCGCGAGGAAGCCGCCCGCGGCGAGGCGCGGCAGGATCCGCGTCGCGATGCCGCCGCAGACGTACACCCCCCCGCGCGCCATGACGTTCAGCGCATGGTCGCCCGCCGCCGCGCCGAAGCAGGCGACGAACAGATCGAGCGCGGGCGGCGCGGCGTCCTCCGGCGCGACGCGCTCGCCGGTCATGAACTCGTGAATGCGCGCGAGCCCCGGCCCCGAGACCACGTCCTCGACCTGCACGCGGCCGAGCCTGTCGTGCAGGAAGCGCCACAGCGCCTCCTGCTCGACGCCCGCCGGCGCGAAGCCGCCGTGGCCGCCTTCGCCCGCCACCGGCACGCCGCTCACCACGTAGGCGACGCCGAAGCCGGTGCCCGCGCCGAGCACCACGCGCGGCGCGCCGTGAAGCGGCCCGCCGGGCTGCAGCGTGACCAGGTCCTGCGGTGCGAGCGCGCCGACGCCCCAGGCGGCCGCGGCGAAGTCGTTCAGGAGCTCGAGGCGGCCGATGGTGAAGCGGCTGCGCAGGCGCGCGGCGTCGATCGTCCAAGGGAGGTTGGTCACGCGCACGAGCTCGCCGCGCACCGGCCCGGCGACGCCCAGGCAGGCGGACTCGATGCGCGGCGCGCCGCCGAGCGCTGCGCGCGCGCCGTCCAGGAAGCGCGCGAGCAGCGACTCGAAGTCGGGGAACTCGCCCGATGCGAGCCGCAACTCGAACGCGGGCGTGCCTTGCTCGAGCAAGGCGAGCAGCGACTTGGTGCCGCCGACATCGGCCGCGAGGATCATGCGCCCTCGCACTTGAGGTAGAGCGCCGCGAGCGGCGGCAGCGTGACGCCGATCGAGTGCGCGTGGCTGTGCGTGGCGACGGGCACAGCCGCCACGCCGCCCAGGTTGCCCCAGCCCGAGCCGCCGTATTCGCGCGCGTCGCTATTGAGCAGCTCGCGCCATCTGCCGCCCGAGGGCACGCCGAGCCGGTAGTTCTTGCGCGGCAGCGGCGTGAAGTTGCAGGCGACGAGCAGCGGCGCGCCGCCGCCTCGCGGCTTGCGCAGGAAGGCGAGCACGCTCGAGGGCGCGTCGCTCACCTCGATCCACTCGAAGCCCTCCTGGCCGAAGTCGACCTGGTGCAGCGCCGGCTCGGCGCGATACAGGCGATTCAGGTCGCGCAGCCAGCGCTGCAGGCCGCCGTGCTCGGG
>DATGDH010000098.1:0-49036 GCA_035310985.1 Burkholderiales bacterium | reverse complement strand
GGTGATCGCCGCGATCTGCGTGATCTACATCGCGCTCGGCTGCGTGCTGGAGAGCATCTCGATGATCCTGCTCACCGTGCCGGTGTTCTACCCCCTCGTGCAGCACCTCGGCTACGACCTGGTGTGGTTCGGGATCATCGTAGTGGTCGTGACCGAGATCAGCCTGATCACGCCGCCGGTCGGCATGAACGTGTTCGTGCTGCGCACGCTGCTCCCTGACGTGCCCACGCGCACCGTGTTCCGCGGCGTGATGCCGTTCATCGTGGCCGATTTCTTCCGCCTCGCGCTGCTGGTCGCCGTCCCGGCGATCTCGCTGCTGCTGCCCAAGTTCATGGGCTAGTCGGCCGCGCCCTCGACCACGTAGCGCTGCGATCTCCAGCGAAGCATCCCGCCGGCGAGGTTCGCGACCCGGTCGTAGCCGGCCTTGCGCAGCAGCACGCCCGCCTGCGCCGAGCGCGTGCCCGAACGGCACACCGTCACCACGGGCTGATCCTTCGCGAGCGCCTCGATGCCCTCGGCGAGCCGGCCCAGGGGCACCAGCCGCGCGCCGGGTATGTGACCCAGCGCGCCGGCGAACTCGTCCGGCTCGCGCACGTCGACGATCTGCACCTCGCGCAGGTGCTCCTCGAGCCACTGCGGCGGCAGCTCCCAGATGCCGGCGAAGGTGTAGGTGAGCGGCGCCCATTGCGGCTCCCGGCCGAGGGCCGTGTCGTCGGCCGGCCGGCCGCATTGCAGGTTGGCCGGCACGGCGACGTCCATCTGCTTGGGATGCGCCAGCCCGAGGTTTTCCATGTAGCCTGCGAAGTCGCCCTCCGCCGCGTTGCCGCCGAGGCGCGGATTGAAGCGCTTCTCCTCGCCGACGCTCGATGCGGTCAGCCCGCGGTAGTCGTGCGCCGGAAAGACCAGGCACTCCTCCGGCAGCGAGAACAGCTGCTCGCGCACCGAGCGGAACAGCGTGCGCGCGCTGCCCCGCTGGAAGTCGGTGCGTCCGCAGCCGCGGATCAGCAGCGCGTCGCCGGTGAACGCCATCGAGCGGTCGTCGAGCACGTAGCTGAGGCAGCCGCTCGTGTGCCCGGGCGTGGCGCGCGCCCGCAGGTGCCGGCCGCCGAAGGCGATGCGCTCGCCGGGCTCAAGGTAGTTGTCGGCGCCTTGCGCGCCGCTCGCCCTGCCGATGGCGATGCGGCTGCCGAGACGGTGGCGCAGCAGCCAGGCACCGGTGACGTGATCGCCGTGCACGTGTGTCTCGAGCGTCCAGCCGAGCGTGAGCCCGAGCTCGCTGATGAGCGCGGCGTCGCGCTGCGCGTGCTCGAACACTGGGTCGATCAGCACCGCCTCGCGCGTAACCGCATCGGCGAGCAGGTAAGTGTAGGTCGAGGACTGCGGGTCGAAAAGTTGCCTGAAGATCATAAATAGGGACAGATCCTATTTTTCCCATATTTCGATATGCGGAAAATAGGATTTGTCCCTATTTTTCGTAGCGGCGACGGTAGGCGGCGTAGTAGAGCACCGGGATCACGACCAGCGTGAGCACCGTCGAGACCAGGATGCCGAAGATGAGCGAGATGGCCAGCCCCTGGAAGATCGGGTCGTCGAGGATGAAGGTGGCGCCGATCATCGCCGCCAGGCCGGTGAGCACGATAGGCTTCGCGCGCGCCGCCGCCGAGTGCAGCACCGCGTCGCGGAACGGCACGCCCTCCTCGAGCTTCATGTTGACGAAGTCGACGAGCAGGATCGAGTTCCTCACGATGATGCCCGCGAGCGCGATCATGCCGATCATCGAGGTGGCGGTGAAGTTCGCCCCGAGCAGCGCGTGCCCGGGCATCACGCCGATCACCGTGAGCGGGATGGGGGCCATGATGATGAGCGGCGTCAGGTACGAGCGGAACTGCGCCACCACCAGCAGGTAGATCAGGATCAGCCCGACCGCGTAGGCGATGCCCATGTCGCGGAAGGTCTCGTAGGTCACCTGCCATTCGCCGTCCCACTTGATCGCGAACTGCCGGTACGGGTCGGAAGGCTGGCGGATGAAGTACTCGCCGAGCACGCCCCCGTCGGGCAGCGGCTTGCCGGCGATCTTGCTGCGGATCGCGAACATGCCGTACAACGGGCTGTCGACCCGGCCCGCCTCGTCGCCAATCACGTACACCACCGGCAGCAGGTCCTTGTGGTAGATCGGGCGGTCGCGCTCGTTCTTGACCACGTTCACCACTTCCGAGAGCGGCACCAGATTGCCCGTCGGCGTACGGATCACGAGCTTGAGGAACTCGTCCAGCCGCCCGCCGCGCTCGGGCGGCAGCTCGATCATGACCGGCACCTCGTACTTCGACTGCTGGTCGTGAAGCGGCGTCACGTCGGTGCCCGAGAGCCCCATGCGCATCGTCTCGACCACCTCGCGCTGGCTCACGCCGAGGAGCGCCGCCTTCGCCTGGTCCACTTTCAGCACGATGCGCGGCGCGCTGTCCTCGACAGAGTCGTCGATGCCGACGATGTCGGGGGTGGCCGCGAAAGCCGCGCGCACGCGCTCGGCGGTGCGGATGCGACCCGCCTCGTCCGGCCCGTACACCTCGGCCACGATCGGCGAGAGCACCGGCGGGCCGGGCGGCACCTCGACCACCTTGACGCGCGCATTCCAGTGCGCAGCGATCTTCTCCAGCGCCGGGCGCACGGCCTGCGCGATCTGGTGGCTTTGCCGCTCGCGCTCGCCCTTCGGCTTAAGGTTCACCTGGAGGTCGCCCTGCTCCGAGAGGTTTCTCAGGTAGTACTGGCGCACCAGGCCGTTGAAGTTGATCGGCGAGGCGAGCCCGGCGTAGGCCTCGTAATCGGTCACCTCGGGCAGTTTGGCGATCTCGGCGCCCATGTCGTGCAGCGCCGCGGCGGTGATCTCGACGGGCGTCCCGGCCGGCATGTCGACCACCACCTGGAACTCCGACTTGTTGTCGAACGGCAGCATCTTGAGGATCACCAGCTTGAAGGCGGCGAGCGAGAGCGACGCAACGATCAGCCCGAGCACCACGAGCCACAGCCTGCGGCGGTTCTTCGCCGAGCCGACGAAAGGCCCGAGCACGCGGTTGAACAGACGCTCGAGCCGCTCGCTCTTCGCTTCGGCGTGATGCGTCTTGCCGAGCAGCTTGAGCGCGAGCCAGGGCGTGACGCTGAACGCGATCGCGAGCGAGATCAGCATGCCCATGCTGGCGTTGATCGGGATCGGGCTCATGTACGGGCCCATGAGGCCGGTGACGAAGGCCATCGGCAGCAGCGCTGCGATGACGGTGAAGGTGGCGAGGATGGTCGGCCCGCCGACCTCGTCCACCGCCAGCGGGATGAGCAGCGCGAGCGGCGTCTCGGGCGCATGCGCGCGGTGGCGGTGTATGTTCTCGACCACCACGATCGCGTCGTCGACCAGGATCCCGATCGAGAAGATGAGCGCGAACAGCGATACTCGGTTGAGCGTGAAGCCCCAGGCCCAGGAAGCGAACAGCGTCGTCGCCAGCGTGAGCAGCACCGCCATGCCGACGATCAGCGCCTCGCGCCGGCCGAGCGCGGCGAGCACCAGCACCACCACCGAGACCGTGGCGAAGATCAGCTTCTCGATGAGCTTCAGGGCCTTTTCGTTGGCGGTGGCGCCGTAGTTGCGCGTCTCGGTGACGCGCACGTCGTCCGGGATCACCGTGCCGCGCAGCTCGTGCACGCGCTGCATGACGCGCTCGGCGACCTCGACCGCGTTCTCGCCCGGCTTCTTGGTAACCTGGATGGTGACCGCGGGCGCTTCTCCCTTCGCGGTGCCGATCCAGACGTAGTGCGAGGGCTGCGGCGGGCCGTCGATGACCGTAGCGACGTCCGACACGTACACCGGGCGCTGCTCGAAGGCGCCCACCACGAGGCTCTTCACGTCCGCGGCCGATTGCAGGTAGTTGCCCGTCTCGACCGCGATCTCGCGGTTTTCGCGCACCAGCGCGCCCGCGGGCAGCGAGACGTTGGCGAGCTGCAGCGCGTTCCTCACGTCGAGCGCGGAGACGCCGAAGGCGTTCATGCGGTCAGCGTCGAGCAGCACGCGCACCGCGCGCCCCGGCCCGCCGAGCGTCTGCACTTCGCGCGTGCCCGGCACGCGCTTGAGCTCGACCTCCGCGGCGTGCGCCACACGCTCGAGCTCGTAGGCGCCCTGCCGCGGGTTCGTCGCGGACAGCGTCACCGCCACCACCGGCACGTCGTCGATGCCCTTGGGCTTCACGATCGGCTCGAGCGTGCCCAGGTTCGGCGAAAGCCAGTCGCGGTTGGAGTTGACGGTGTTGTACAGGCGCACCAGCGCGTCGACGTGCGGCACGCCGACCTTGAACTGCACGGTGAGCACCGCCATGCCGGGGCGCGACACCGAGTACACGTGATCGACGCCGTTCATCTGTGACAGCACCTGCTCGGCGGGCGTCGACACCAGGGCCTCGACATCCTTCGCGGACGCGCCCGGGAACGGCACGAAGACGTTCGCCATGGTGACGTTGATCTGCGGCTCCTCCTCGCGCGGCGTCACCACCACTGCGAACAAACCGAGCAGGAACGCGACCAGCGCGAGGAGCGGCGTGAGCTGCGAGTCCTGGAAATACTCGGCGATCCGCCCCGAGATCCCCATCGCTCAGCGCCCCGCGCTCGCCATGCCGGCCTTGACCGGATCGAGCGCGACGCGCTCGCCGGGTTCGACGCCCGCCAGGACCTCGACGTAATTCTCGTCGGCGGCCTCGCCCAGGCGCACCTGGCGCAGGTGCGGCGCGCCCTTGTCGTCGACGACGTAAACCGCGGTCACCTCGCTGCGCCTCACAATGGCGGCGCGCGGCACGAGGAGCTTCAACGCACGGCCGACCACGAAGTGCGCCCGCGCGTAGACGCCCGGGTACACGCCGCGCACATCCTCGGGCAGCTCGAGGCGGATGCGCGAGGTATGCGTGCGCGGATCGGCCGAGGGCACGACGACGATGTTCTTCACGTCGATCCACTTGCCGACCGAGGGCACCTCGACGCGCGCCTTCGATCCGGCTTGGATCGCGGCTACCTCCGTCTGCGGCACGTTGGCCACCACGCGCAGGGTCGAGGGGTCGAAGCCGGTGAAAAGCGGCTTGCCCGGCGTCGCCATCTCGCCGAGCTCGACATGGCGCGCCGACACCACGCCGCTGTAGGGCGCGATGATGGTGGCGAAGCTGCGCTCGGTGGCGGCCTGGCCTGCGCCGGCGAGCAGCGCCGAAACGCGCGCCTGCGCCGACCTGTAGTTCGCCTCGGCCTGGTCGAGCGCCGCCTGGCTGATGAACTTCTGCGCGAGCAATTGTTTGTTGCGCTCGTACTGCGCGCGCGCGTTGGCGAGCGTCGCCTGCGCCTCGCGCACCTGCGCGACGCTCGCGGCTTCCGCCTGCGAGACGGCGCGCTCGTCGATGCGCGCGATCACCTCGCCCTTCTTCACGTAGTCTCCCACGTCGAAGCGCAGGTCGACGATGCGGCCGGCGATCTGCGCCGACACGGTCGACTGGCGCACGGCCTCGACCACGGCCTCGGCGGTGTAGTCGACGTCCATCTCGCGCAGCTCCACCGGCGCGGTCTTGAGATCGGCCGCGGCGGCCGCTGAAGTCGCGAGCGAGAGCGCGAGGAACCAGGCGGCGCGCTTCATCACAGGTGCTGCCCGAGCCAGCGCTTGAGGCTGCCCGCGTCCATGGCACCCGAGACGCGCGCCAGCTCCTTGCCGGCGCGGTACAGCACCATGGTCGGGATCGCGCGGATGTTCGCGCGCGCGGCGACGGTTTGCGCCTCGTCGGTGTTCAGCTTGGCGAAGCGCAGCCGCTCGCGCATGTCGGCCGCGGCCTTCTCGAAGGCCGGCGCCATCGCGCGGCAGGGGCCGCACCACGGCGCCCAGAAGTCCACCAGCACCGGCATCTCGGTGCGCGCGATGAAGGCGTCGAATTTCTCCTCGGTGAGCACCACCGGGTGAGCGTCCAGGAGCGCCGCACCGCACTTTCCGCACTTGGGCGCCTCGGCGAGGCGCCCCGCGGGCACGCGGTTCGGCGTCAGGCACTCCGGGCAGGCGACCTGCAGGTACTCGAGCGTTTCGCTTGCCATACGCGGCCCCTTAGGCGTGCGCCTGCTTCAGCCCCAGCTTGCGCAGGAACCACATCATTGGGCAGGTCCCGGTGAAACCGCTCTGGAACAGATTGGCGCCGACGAAGGCGGTGAACCAGAGGAAATTGGCGTTTACGAAAATCGGACTCCCTTCGACTCCGAGCCCGAGCGACAGCAGTACGAACAATCCCGCAATGGCGCGCAGGGCGTTTTCGACGGTCATGGCAAGTCTCCTTGGGTTAGTGACCGCGGCATGATACCCTAGGGGGTATACTATTGCAAGCCCCACGGACGCTTGCCAAACGATACCCGGTAGAGTATAAAAGCCGCATGTCCAGCATCCGCGACGAACGCCACAAGAAGGACCTCGTGCTGCGCCTGAAGCGCATCGAGGGACAGCTGCGCGGCATCCAGTCCATGATCGAGCACAACGCCGAATGCGAGCAGGTCACGCAGCAGCTCTCGGCCGCACGCCGCGCGCTCGACAAGGCGTTCTTCAGCGTGCTCGCCTGCGCCATCCAGGCCGCCCCGGAAAAGGGCGCCGGCGCCAAGGCGGGCGTCGAAGAGCGCGTCCAGCACGCCGCGGCACTGCTCGCCAAGTTCGGCTGACTTGCCCGCCCCTCCCGGGGCGCTTAAAATTCGCGCTCCCATTCAGGGTGGTTAGCTCAGCGGTAGAGCACTGCCTTCACACGGCAGGGGCCACTGGTTCGATCCCAGTACCACCCACCAGACATCCTTCCGCTTTCCGCAGCGGACACAGGTTCGTCAGAGTCTCTTCCAGCCGGGGTGATCGAAGTACCTGCCGTAGCTGTTCAGGCCCGCGATGACCTTGCGCGCGCCGGCGGCCGCGGTGACCTTTCTGTCCTTGCCCTGCATGGCGTCCGCGCCCGAGATGATGCCGGCGAGGACCACGTGCAGATTCTCGTCCGCCCTGGGCTCGAGTTTGCAGTTCGCCACAATGTAGGCGACTTGCTCTTCGATCTTCGTGCCGAGCGCTGCGTAATCTTCCTGCGCGAGTTTGCCCTTGCGGAAGCCAGGCTCGCTAGCGGCGATCAGATTGCGAATTTCGCCCATCCCCTTGCGCAAGGGCTCATCCGTCGCCCACTTCTTGCCGTGATCGAGTTCGAGCCTATGGGCCGTGCCGCCAGGATGCTCGTCCTTGTGCGTCTGCGCCTGAGACGGCTGAATGAACAGGGCGAGCATGAGAAACGCCGCGGTCGCCAGGATGCCTCTGCTGTCGATTGGATCGATACGCATGGCTGGCCTCCTCGCGGGCGAGGATAGGCCAACTGCCGGCAATGTGATTGACGCAAATCAATCGATCGGCGCTCCGTCGACAAATTGGGGTCCGACCCTATTCAGCCGTTCCTGGCGCGCTCGACGCAGGCGCGCAGGACTTCGTCCGGGCCCCGCGGCACCCGCCGACGTTCAGTGAACGGTCACCGGCTCGGTCTGTAGCGGGACGTCGACCTTCAGGTATCGCGTTCTGGTCGCTCCGGCCTTGGGCTTCTCGAGCGCGGCAGCGACCGAAGGCGCTTCGGCGATGGCCGGCGCCATCGGCTCCCGCAGCGCGCCCGCGCCGTCGTCGAGCGTGAACTGCGCGACCGTTTCCACCAGCTTGCGCGCCTGCTGCTCCATGCTGCCGGCGGCGGCGGCCGCCTGCTCGACCATCGCGGCGTTCTGCTGGGTGATCTGATCCATCTGCGCCACGGTGGAGTTGACCTGCTCGATGCCCGAGCTCTGCTCCTGCGACGCGGCGGTGATCTCGGACATGATCTGCGTGACGCGGTTCACCGAGCTCACGATGTCGTCCATCGTCCGGCCGGCTTCGCCGACGAGCTTCGCTCCCGTGCCGACCTTGTGCACCGAGTCCTCGATGAGCGCCTTGATCTCCTTGGCCGCGGCGGCGCTCTTCTGCGCGAGATTCCTGACCTCGCTCGCCACCACCGCGAAGCCGCGACCCTGCTCGCCGGCGCGCGCGGCTTCCACCGCTGCGTTCAGCGCCAGGATGTTCGTCTGGAACGCGATGCCGTCCATCACGCCGATGATGTCGGCGATCTTCTTGGAGGACTCGGAGATGCCGTTCATCGTGTCCACGACCTGGCGCACCATGGCGCCGCCCTTGGTCGCGACTTCGGAGGCGCTCGCGACCACCTTGTCCGCCTGACGCGCGTTGTCGGCGTTCTGCTTCACGGTGGAGGTGAGCTGTTCCATCGAGCTCGCCGTCTCCTCGAGGTTGGCGGCCTGGATCTCCGTCCGATTGGAAAGGTTGGCGTGGCCCTGGGCAATCTCCTTGGCCGCGGTATCGATCGTCTCGGTAGCCTGCTTGATTTCGCCCACCATGCTCGTCAGGCTGGCGACCATGCTCCTCATCGCGTACAGCAGGCTGGAGCGATCGTCGCCGCGCGTGCGGATCTTGACCGTGAGGTCGCCGGACGCCACCTGGGCGACGACCGCCGACGCGTAGGCCGGCTCGCCTCCGAGCTGACGCACGACCTTGCGGGCGACGAACATCATGACGAGCGCGACGAGTATCGCGACCGCGCCCAGGGCAAGACCGACCTGCCAGGCGGCGGCGTTGCGCAGCGCGACGATCGCGTCACGCCGGTACGCGAGCCGCACCGTGCCGATGTCGGCTCCGCTCGAGTCGACGATCTTCTGCTCGACACGCATCAAGCCGTCCAGCGACTTGGGAGCAGTCATGACATCCGAGGTGAACGACTTGCCCTTCGGATCGACGATCTCCGCGAAGGCGAGCTCCTTGTCCGAGCCGAGCTGCTTGACGAGGTTGCCCAGCGCGGTCAGGTCGAAGTTCGTGACATACGGAACGGCGACCCCTGCGAGCAACCGTCCGATGTCGTCCGCATGCTGGCGTTCGCGCCGCTCCACCTGTCGCGTTACCGCCGAAACGCTCACGCTGACGCCGATGACCGCGGCAACGAGCAGCACCGACAGGGTCGGGACGATCAGCGTCTTGTACAGGCTATCGAATTTCATGGGGTGCTCCCGAGGGTCCGGAGTTCGGCTATTGCATCTTGGATTCGGTCAGCGCCTTCCCGCCCTGGACACGGGTGAGGAAGACGGTGTTCGAACCCTGATGGCTGGTCGACGAGAAGGCGATGTTCACGCCTCCCGCGTCGAAGTTCAGGTCCTCGAGCGCGGCCACGAGGCCGGCGCGCGTGGGATTCTGGCCCGCCTTCTTGAGCGCCTCCACGAGCACCATCGCGCCGAGGTAGCCCTCCAGGGATGCGTAGCCCACCCGCTCGCCCTTCATATCGGCCAGGTAGTTCTTCACCAGGGGCAGCGACGAGTCCTGCGGCGAAGGCATGACCTGCGTGATGTAAACGCCGTCGCCGTCGGAGCCTGCCGCATCGATGAAGTTCTCCGTGCCGATGAAGGATACGGTCAGGAAGCGCGCCTTCAGGCCCGCCGCCTTCGCCTTCTTCACGATCGCCGCGAGCTGCGAGTAGGTGCCGGCGAACACAATCGCGTCGGGCTGCGCCTTCTTCATCGCATCGATCCCGGAGTCGACCTCGAGCGTGTTGCGCTTGAAGCGCGTCTCGGCGTAGATGCTCATGTTCCGCTTGAACAGCGCGCGGGCGACTCCGCCCTTGACGGCTTCGCCGAAGGCGTCGTCCTGCATGAACATGGCGATCCTCTTGACGCCCACGTCCTTGATGAGGTGATCCACCATCGCGTCCGTCTCGTCGAAGTACGAGGCGCGCACGTTGAACACCCACTTGTTGACGGGGTTGCGCAGGAACTCGGCGCCCGTGAACGGGAAGAGGTACGGTACATGCGCCTTCGATGCGATCGGAACGGCGGCGCTGGAGGTCGGCGTGCCGACGTAGCCGAACAGCGCGAACACCTTGTCGTCCGAGATGAGCGCCTGCGTGGCGGCCGCCGTGCGCGCCGGCTCGTAGCCGTCGTCCTTGGAAACGAGCGTGATCCTGCGGCCGTTGACGCCGCCGCTCGCATTGACTTTCGCGAGATAGGCTTCCGCGCCGGCCTTGACGCCGTTGCCCAGGCCCGCGGCGGGGCCGCTCTGCGCGTTCGCCATCCCGATGCGGATCTCCGTCGAGGTGACGCCGTCTTCGGACAGCGCGGTGCCCGGCGCCGCCGCGGCCACACATAGCGCAATGGACAATGCTTTCAGCAAGTGCTTGCAGGTTCTCATCGTTCCCTCGCCTTTGACGGCCCGTAAGATTTTGTCGGGAAGCATGTCGTTCCGGCCGCTCAATGAACGACGCCCTCGACGAGCGCAATTTCCGGGCCCGTCAGGAGCTTCTCGATGTCCAGCAGAATCAGCATGAGCTGCTCGCGCACGCCGATACCCAGGATGCAATGCGTGCGGAACAGGGAAACCTCGGGCAGCGGCCGGATCTCGTTCGCGCCCAGCACGACCACTTCGGAGACCGCGTCCACGACCATGCCGACGATCCGCCCGGCGACGTTCAGCACGATCACCGCGGTGAGCTCGCCGTATGCGGCGTCGCCTGAATTGAGCTTCATGCGCATGTCGATGATCGGCACGATCGTCCCGCGGAGATTGATCACTCCCTTGACGAAATCGGGCGAATCCGCGATCGGCGTGGTCGGCTCCCAGCGCCGGATCTCCTGCACCTTCAGGATCTCCACGCCGTAGTGCTCCTTCCCGACGCGGAAAGTGAGGAACTCGCTCGCCTGAGCGGCGCCTCGCTCTTCCCATGCCGACCCGTGCGCCGGCGACTCGTGCCGATGAATCATGCAATCCCCCTCTTCAGGTCCCGATTCTGCCGACACGCGGCCAGCGGAACGTCATGAGGTGTCAGACGAGCGCGAGGAACTGCAAGGGCCCCGGGGTGGATCTCAGTAGTACTCGAAGACCCGCCCATCGGATTCGCTGGTCTGGATCTTAGCTTCCATGTCCCTGTAGTCCACGGCCGCAGTCGCGGATTCCGCCGCCGCGACGACGAGCGGTTGGCTCGGCGCCATCCTGCCGAGCACGGTCTTTTCACCATTGGGCACGCAGCCCATCGTTGCGATCACGATCGCCAGCGCCATCGCTTGATTTGAGTAAGTCATACGAAGCCTCTCTTTCCGTGTGTAAACTCATTCCAGGTTTCTGGCCCGCCGGCATTCAACCCTCAACGACCACTTCTCGATTGGTGCCGGTCGCGAAAGAACAGTACCCCTGGCATGGACGCGCGTGCGCAGCGCCGACAACATTTGAACAGCGCATGACAGTCTCGAAAAAGGCGGCGCGGCGCTTACATGCCATTGACGCGGAAAAATCGAGCCTTGTGTGATCGATTTCCGCTTCGCGTGTTGACGCCCGCGGACTCCGATGCCCTACTATCCGAAGGCAATCGAACGGGGCGAAACGTGTCGACGAGGCTGCAGGACCTTATCTATCAGCGCACGCCGTCGGGTGACGCGGCGTTGGTCGGAAATGACGTAGCGGTTCCGTCCGACTACCGGCGCATTCTCGGGGTGATCGAAGGAGAGACGCATTCGGACGTCATACGGGGACGTCTACGCCAGTTTCCGGACGCCCTTCTGGGCGACTGGCTAAGCGAACTGGAAGAGGCCGGATACGTCAGCTCGGTGACCGCTGATCCCACCCACGACCTGGATTTCAGCAACCTTCTTCAATCCGGGCGAGCGCGCACGGCGGGCATGAGCAAGGCGGACAAGCGACGCGCGCAGACTCAGGCAAATGCGGCCGCGGCGGCGCTCAACCGCAAGGGCGCCTTTCTGTCGCCGGACCGTCTCCAGAACCGCCCGCCGCTCGACAAGAGGGCGGAAGAGATCACGGTGCTGATCGTGGAAGACGACCCGGACCAGGCGGCGCTCGCCAATCTGCGCGTCAACATGGCCGGATATCACGTGCGCCTGGCGAGCAATTGCAAGCAGCTGGTCCACGAGGTGCGCGCGGGCGCGCGTCAGGACGTCGTCCTGCTCGACGTCATGCTGCCCGATGGCAACGGCTTCGACGTGCTCGGAAGCATTCGGCGACATCCGAAGCTTGCCCTGTTGCCGGTCGTGATGCTCACGGCGCTGGCCAGCCCGGACGAGGTGTTGCGCGGGCTCGCGTTGGGCGCCGATGGCTACATCACCAAGCCGTACAGCAAGAAGATCCTGACCGACACGATTCGGGCGGTCCTCAAGCATTCCTAGCGCCTCGCGGCCCGGCGCGGGCGGTCAGCGACGTTCCGCGCGCAAGCCGGGCGCGGCGTTCTCCTGCCATTGCATCAGCACCGCAGAGATGTTGTCGCAGTCGGAGCCGCCATGCGCTTCCGCGAGCGCGGTCACGTCGGGTAGGGCGCGCACGGGATCCTTGCCGAGCAAGGCCAGAGTGAGCTGCCGCGGCGTGAGCGGTCCCCACAGGCCGTCGCTGCAGAGAAGTACCAGGTCGCCGCCGGCAAGCGGTGCGCTCGCGACCGGCTCGCACGCGCATGCGACCGGGCCGCCGAGGCAGCGTAGCAGCTTGTTGCGTTCACGGTGCGCCGGGGCCGCTTCCTCGCGCATGCGGCCCGCATCGATCAGCTGCTGGATCTTCGTGTGGTCCCTGGTGCGCGTCAGAATGCGGCCGTCGCGGATCACGTACAGGCGCGAGTCGCCCACGAACGACCAGTACGCAGTCCCCGCCTGCACGATGCACGCTACCAGGGTGGTGCGCGGCGACTCCCCGAGCCCGACTTTCCTGCCCTCCTGCACGATCGCCACATGGGCCCCCTGCAGCGTCCGGCTGAGAAACAGGCCGGGCTCCAGGATGCGCGGCCTCGCCGCGGTGCGAAAGGCGCCCGAAAGAAAGTCGATCGCGACCTGCGCCGCGAGCTCCCCGCCGGCATGTCCGCCCATGCCGTCGGCCACCGCCATCAGCACGGCCTCTGGCGCCTTCCAGTGACCTACGCGGTCCTGGTTGTGGCGCCGCTTCCCTGTGCGGCTTTCCTGGACTATGGAGAAGCGCATGATTCAGGCCGCAGTCGCGCAGGGCGCGACTTCTCCCCTGAGCGCCTTCTGCAGGGCGAGGACGCTCGGCGGGCGTTCCTCGGGATCGAGCCGCAGGCACCACGCTACGATGTCCAGTAGCCCGGGGGAATATTCTTCCGCACACTCGCGCAGGGCCGCCGTCAGGTCGTCTGTCTGGCTGCGCTCCGAAGCCCGCGGCGGAGGCGTCGCGGCGATGCACGCGTACATGCTCGCGCCGACGGAATAGATATCGGTCCACGGGCCGAGCGCCTCGGGCGTTCCGTCCTGCTCGGGCGCGGCGAACCCGGGCGTGAAGATATGGTCCAGCGCCGCGCTGTCGCTCGACAGCGCGTTGCGCGCGGCGCCGAAATCGACCAGCAGGGGCACGCCGTCGTCTCGGATGAAGATGTTACCGGGCTTGATGTCGAGATGCAGCCTCATGGTCGCGTGCACCTCGCGCAGGCCCGTGAGGAGGCTCCCGAACGTCTTGCGGATCCAGTCTTCGCTGGTGCTTCCCCGGCAAGCCGCGATCTGCTCCTGCAATGACCGGCCGCGCTCGTAGTGCATCACCAGGTACGCGGTGCCGTTTGCCCGGAAGAAATCGAGCACTCGCACGACGTTCGGATGACGCAAGTCCGCAAGCGCCCTGCCTTCCTCGAAGAAGCATCTCAATCCGTGCCGGAACGCGGATGAATTGCCGTCGTCCACGGTCGGCCAAGGGTCGAGGCCCGTGCGCAGCGCCAGCCAAGCGGGCAGGTACTCCTTGAGCGCGACTTGCCCGTGCACGTCGCTATGCGCCAGGTAGACGAACGAAAAGCCCCCGCGCGCCAGCACGCGCTCGATTCGGAAGCCTTCGAGCTCGAAGCCTTCCGGCAGTGGCTGATTTGTCTGCAAGACGGTCTGACGTCCGACTGACGGTTCATTGACCCGATGCTCTGCGTCAATTGAACCGAATCGCGTCGCGCGGATTGCCAGGGCATGAAATGGATCTGCAAGCCATTGTGCGTGCGATGCGCGGCGCAGCAATCCTGACGCATAGCGTCAGGATTTTCGATTGGACTGTTTGATATAGGGCGGTGTGATGAATACGCAACATTTTCAATCGTCTCTCGCGCTCCTGCGCGGTTCGCGGGACATATACTGAGAGGAGATGAGCACGGTCGCGAATAGAGACGCCGCCAACGGCGCAGCGCGGATAGCGGTACTTGAAGACGATCCGTCGCAGGGCGCGCTGCTGGAGCATTGGATAAAAGGAGCGGGCTACATATGCCAGCTCTTCAGTCGCGGCCAGGACATCCTGGAGACGCTTTTGCTCGACACGTTCGACCTGGCGGTCCTCGACTGGCAGGTACCGGACCTGAGCGGCGAGGAGGTTCTCAAGGCAATCCGGAAATCGGAGCGCGAGTACCTGCCGGTGTTGTTCACCACCGCCCGCAGCCGGGAGGAGGACATGGTCCACGCACTCAAGTGCGGCGCGGACGACTATCTGGTCAAGCCGCTGCGCAAAATGGAGTTCCTGGCGCGAGTGGAGGCGCTCCTGCGCCGCGTGCGCGGCCGCAGCTTTGAAGACCGCGGTCCCATCGACATCGCGCCCTTCAGCGTCGACGTGCCCGGCCGCATCTTGCGCAGGCACGGCGTCGCGCTTGTTCTGACACAGAAGGAGTTCGACCTCGCCGTCCTTCTGCTGCGCAATCCCGGCCGGCTGCTGTCACGCTCCTACCTGCTCGATATCGTCTGGGGCGCCGGTTCCAAGGTCGGTACGCGCACCCTCGACACGCACATGAGCCAGCTGCGCGCCAAGCTTGGCCTGTATCCCGAGAGCGGATGGCGGCTGAGCTCCGTATACCAGCGCGGCTACCGGCTCGAACACCTCACCACGCCCGCGAAGGGCGACCCCGGCTCCTTACCCCGGTCTGCATAGCTCGACGAGCCGCCGGCAAATCTCGCCCGCCGGCAGGACTTCGTGCACCGCGCGCACCGAGATTGCCTGCTTCGGCATGCCAAACACCACGCAGCTCGCCTCGTCCTGCGCGATGTTGTAGGCGCCGAGCCGCCGCAGCTCGAGCATCGCCTCGGCGCCGTCGCTCCCCATGCCGGACAGCATCACGCCGATGCAGCGCGCGCCGGCGACCGCCGCAGCCGAGCGAAACAGCGTGTCGACGGACGGACGGTGGCGGTTCACCGGAGGGGCGTCGGAAAGACGCACGACCGGCCTGCCGGCCTTGGCCGCGACGAGCATGTGACGCCCGCCGGGCGCGATATAGGCGCGCCCGGTGCGCAGCGGCTCGCCGTCCTCCCCCTCCCCGACGCTGATTTCGCAAAGCGTGTCCAGGCGCTGGGCGAAACTGCGGGTGAACCCCGGGGGCATGTGTTGCGCCACCAGCAGCGGCGGCATGTTTGCCGGCAGTTGCGCCAGCACTTCGCGCAGCGCTTCCACGCCCCCCGTCGACGCGCCGATCACGACGACCTTGTCGGCATTCATCGGACCCGCCGCGGCAGGGCGCGTTGCACCCGGCCTCGCGTGCGACCGCGTAACGCGCGCCGCCGCCGCCGTGCGCAGTTTTTCGGCGACCTCCTCTGCGTAGCTCGCCAGCGCCTCGTCGTCCGAGCGCTGGGGCTTGGCGATGAAGTCCACCGCGCCCAGCTCGAGCGCGCGCAGCGTGACGTCCGCCCCGCGCGCGGTCAGCGATGAAACCATCACGACCGGAATCGGCCGATCCCGCATCAGGCAAGCGAGGAATTCCAGCCCGTTCATGCGCGGCATCTCGACGTCGAGAGTGATGACGTCCGGTTCGGCGATTCGCAACCGCTCCAGCGCAACGAGCGGATCGTTCGCCAGCCCGACCACCGTCATGTCCGGCTGCGCGTTCACGACCTTGCTGATGATGCCGCGCATCACCGCCGAGTCGTCTACGACCAGTACCTTGATGCGTCTCATCTGCGCTGCGCAAAAATCTCGATCTCGGATGCGCCCTTGGACTGCGACAGCAGCGCCAGGTAATCGCGCTCCCGGCGTTCGATGGTGTCGTTGCGCAGGGTGGCGAGCCGCCGTACCAGCACCTTGCCGGTCCGCGGGAAGAAATACACCTTGCGCGCGCAATCGTCGTACAGGTCCGTCGCCAGCAGCGGGATCCCTTCCTCGCGCAGGAAGTCGAGCACGAACGCCCCGTTCAGACTGCCGACGTTCAGCATGTCCATGCCTTCGAGTACGCAGGCGCCGCCGAACACTTTTGCCACGAGCCGGTCGCGCTGGGCGCCCAGCTTGAGCAGCTGATTGATCAACAGCTCCATCGCGTAGATCCCGATGCGCGCCGAATCCACGGAATCCGGTCCGTTCGCGCCCCTTCCCCGGACGGACCCGGGCAGCATGAAGTGGTTCATGCCGCCGGTGAGCGTGCCCGGGTCCCACAGGCACGCCGAGACGCACGAGCCGAGCACTGTTACGATCGCGATGTCGCGCCGCGCGGAATAGTACTGTCCCGGCAGAATCTTGACGGCTTCGAGCCCGAACTGCTTGTCGTAGTAGCGCGCTATGGAGCCGTCCATCGCCGTCCCGTCGTGGCCTAGGCGGGGCCCGCGCGGCGGCGCTCGTACTCGGTCCTGCCGCAGGACTTGAACGCGGGGTGACCGCTGGCGCAACTCTCCGAGTGCCCGAGGAAGAGGATCCCTCCGGGCAGGAGCGCCGCGGCGAGACGGTTCAGCACCAGCAGCTGGGTGGTGCGATCGAAATAGATCATGACGTTCCGGCACAATATCGCGTCGAAACGCTCGTGCGAGGGCCAGTCGCCCGCGAGGAGATTGCGCAGGCCGAATTTCACCATGACGCGCAGCTCGGGGCGCACGAGCATGCAGCCGGCGTTATCTCCCGTCCCCTTCAGAAAATGCCGGCGTGCCCGCTCGGCGCCGACGCGCTCCAGCGCTTCGGTCCTGTAAATGCCCTTGCGCGCCGCCGCGACCGCGTCGGTGTCGATGTCGGTTGCGAGAATCTCCGCCGCGCGGCCCGCCTCGCGCAGGACCATGGCGGCGGAGTAGGCTTCCTCCCCCGTCGAGCAGGCGCAGCTCCATACCCGCAGCACGCCGCCTGAGCGCCCCTTGGCCAGCCGCGCGATGGTGTCGAAGTGGTGCGGCTCCCTGAAGAACGAGGTGAGATTGGTCGTCAGGGCGTTGACGAAGCGCTCTTTTTCTTCCGAGCCCGGCGTTTCCACGCGGTCGAGGTAGTCGCGAAAGTCGCGTGCGCCGATCGCGCGCAGCCGCCGGACCAGGCGGTTGTAGACCATGTTCCACTTGTGCGCGTGCAGCGAGATGCCCGCGTACGACGCGATCATCTGGCGTACGCGGCCGAAGTCTTCGCGCGAAAAGGCGAACTCGTGATTCACGGGCGCGGCTCGCGGTCGCTCTAGAATTCCTGCCAGCCCTCGGCCTGGGGCGGCGGGGCGAGCTTCCGCGCGGCGGGTCTGACGCGTGCGACCCGGGGTTCCGCCTTCGCGGTCTCCGGAGCTGCCGGAACCACCGGGACGACGCGCTCCTGCTTCGCCGAGAGCCGGGCCGCGGACGCGCGATTCGACTTGTCGGTAAGCCTGAAGGCGGCCACCGCCTCCGACAGAGCCTGGGACTGCTGCTCGAGGCTTCCGGCGGCGGCGCTCGCCTGCTCCACCATGGCGGCGTTCTGCTGAGTGACCTTCTCGAGCTGCGCCATGGTCTCGGTCACCTGCACGATCCCCTGCGCCTGCTCCTGGCTCGCCGCGGCGATCTCCGCGATCAAGTTGCTCACCTTTTTGACGGAGGCGACGATCTCATCCATGGTGCGGCCGGCATCGTCGACCTGGTGCGAACCGGCGGCGACCTTGATCGCCGAGTCCGTGATCAGATCCTTGATCTCCTTGGCGGCCGCGGCCGAGCGCTGCGCCAGGCTCCTGACTTCGGCGGCGACCACGGCGAATCCGCGCCCCTGCTCCCCCGCCCGGGCCGCCTCCACCGCCGCGTTGAGCGCGAGGATGTTGGTCTGGAAAGCGATTCCGTCGATCACGCCGATGATGTCGGTGATCTTCTCGGAAGAATTGGTGATGCCGCTCATCGTATCGATCGCTTCGCGCACCATGTCGCCGCCCTTGGCCGCTATCACCGAAGCCTGGGCCGCCAGTTCATTCGCCCTCTTGGCGTTTTGCGCGTTCTGGCCCACCGTTGCGGCCATCTGCTGCATCGACGCGGAGGTCTCTTCCAGGGCGCTCGCCTGCTGCTCGGTGCGCGACGAGAGATCCGAATTGCCCTGCGCGATCTCGCGCGAGGCGGTGCCGACGAGGTCGGTGCTGCCCCTCACCTCGCCGACGATCCTGCCAAGGCTGTCGTTCATGTCGCGCAACGCACGCAGCAGCGCGGCGGTCTCGTCGCTTCCCTTCGGCTCGATATCCGAGGTCAGATCGCCGCTCGCAATGCAGCCCGCGAGCGCGATGGCGTTGTTCAGCGGACGGACGATCCGTCTGCCCATGTACAGCGCGATTCCGAGCGCTGCCGCGAGAGCGAGGGCAACGATCAGCAGCAGGATTCTGCCGATTCTGGAGAACGCGGCAACGGCGCCGTCGTAGCGCTGCTGCGCAAGGCTCGTCTCGATCTCCACGAGATCGCCGAAGTCCTTCCTCAGGTCCTGGAAATCGAAGTCGGCGGTCTGCATCGCGGCCATGCCGGTGTTCAGGTCGACCGTGCTCAACTCGATCGCGTTGTCGACGTCCTTCCGGTACTTGGCGAGCTTGACGAGCACGGCTTCGGCGATCCTGCGCTCGCCGGGATCGAGGTCGCCGCGCGCGTCGAAAGCGGTGAGTCGATTGGCGACGGCGTCTATCTTGTCCAGCAGCCCGCCCTTGGCCTCCTTGACCTTCTGCTCGTTCAGATTGGCAATCCACGTAAACAGCCGATAGACGCCGGAGTGCACCTCGCCGATCTCCTGCGATGACCTGGCCGCGAGCTGGTAGCTGGCGAATCGCGTGCCGAAAAGCTCGACCAGCGTCGCATTCTGGGCTTTCAGCACGCCGTAAGTCGTCAACCCCAGCGCAAGCAGGAAGACGATCGCCACGCCAGGCGCCACGAGTACTTTGTGCCACACTTTCACGTGCGCTCCCCCTTATCCGCGTGCGGCGACGCGCCCGCTACTCCTTGTAGATCCCGCCGCAAACGACAGTGTCGTCGAGACGCTCGCAATACATCTGCTTGGGCTCCACTTTCCTCGTCACCGGGTTGGTGAACTTGTAGTCCTGCCAGAAGCTCGACTGCGTCTGCGCGAGCTGGACGCGCTCGCGCACGAATTCCTTGCCGTCGATATCCCTGAGGTCGATCAGCACACGCCCGACCATCTTCGGGTTCGCGCCGTGCGCCCATACCATTCCGTCGAGGCCGTAGACGACCAGATAGAGGTCGCGGTCTCTGAACTGGCCGTCTTTGCTGGTGATCTCTTGGTACCCCTTCTCGCGGCCGTTCGCCTTGATGTAGGCGACGCCCTTCTTCACCATCGCGACGGCTTCGTCACGGGTCGCATGCGTGCCAGCCGCCGCCGCGCCGCCCCATGGGACCGACACCGCCGCGGCGAGGGCGATCGTCGAGAGTGCTTTCGTAAGGCTGCGCTTCATGGCGTTGCTCCTTCGCTTTGAGCCTGCGTGGTTCAATCTGCCCCGACCAGCTGCATGTCTTCGCTCGCCAGGAGACGCTCGATGTCGGCCAGGATGAGCATGCGCTCGCCCATGGTGCCGAGCCCCGTAATGAAGCGCCCGTCGAGCGCGCCCCCGAAGTCCGGCGCAGGGCGTACTTGCTGCGGCGCGAGCACGACCACGTCCGAGACTGCGTCGACCACGATGCCGACGACGCGCTGCGCGACGCTCACGATGATCACGACGGTAAACGTGTCGTACTTCGCCTCCCCGAGCCTGAACTTGAGCCTCAGATCCACGATGGGAACGATGGTGCCCCGCAAGTTGATGACGCCCTTGATGAACGCGGGCGTGTTGGCGATGGCGGTCGGCCTCTCCCAGCCGCGGATCTCGTTAACCTTGAGGATGTCGATTCCGTATTCCTCGTCGCCCAGGCGGAACGTGAGGAACTCGCGCCCCGCGACCTCGGCCGCCGGTTCGTTGGTGATCGCTTGCAGTGCATGCACGAGGGTTCTCCCAGGCTAATGGCGGACGCGTGAGCCGCGATCCACCTGACTGACCGTGTGCGCGATGTCGAGAATCAGCGCGACCTTGCCGTCACCCATGATGGTGGCGCCCGATATCCCGGGGACGCGGCGGAAATTCGTCTCCAGGCTCTTGACCACGATCTGCTGCTGCCCGACGAGCTCGTCGACGAGCAGCGCCGCTCTGGCGCCGTCGGCCTCCACGATGACCGCGATGTCCCCCTTTCCGAGCGTCTGCACCGGGAGATAATCGTCGCGCACGCGCAAGGTGAGCCCCCGGCCGGCGACGCCGCGAATCTCGTCGGCCTTGACGCGGCGCACCTCGAGCACCGACGCGAGTGGCAGGGCATACGTTTCCCCGCTGACGGCCACGGTCATCGCTTCGATGATTGCGAGCGTCAGCGGCACGCTGACGGTCACCGTCGTGCCTTCGCCGGCGCGCGAAGCGAGCTCCACGTTGCCGCGCAGCAGCTGGATGTTCCGGCGCACGACATCCATCCCTACTCCGCGGCCGGAAACCTCGGTGATGCTTCCGGCCGTCGAGAAACCGGGCTCGAAGATCAGCTGCCAGACTTCCTGGTCGGTAGCGCCGTGAGCGACCGCGACGCCGCGCTCGGCGGCGCACGCCAGAATGCGTTCCCGATCCAGCCCGTGGCCGTCATCGCGCACCTCGATCACGACATTCTCGCCGCGCTGCGTGGCGCTGACCGACACCACGCCACAGCGCGGCTTGCCCGCGGCGGCGCGCGCTTCCGGCGTTTCCAGGCCGTGGTCGATGGCATTGCGAACCAGGTGGGTCAGCGGATCGGTGATCTTTTCGATCAGGCTGCGGTCGAGTTCGGTCGCCTCGCCGGAGATCCTGACTTCGACCTCCTTGCCCAGCCGCTGCGACAGCTCCCTCGCCAGGCGCGGCAGGCGCGAAAAGACCGCGGATATCGGAACCATGCGGATCGACATCACCGCGTCCTGGAGGTTGCGCGTGTGGCGCGCGAGGTCGCGCAGGCCCGTCAGCTCGCCCTGACGCAAATCTTCGTCCGGATTTCCGTATTGCTGAGCGAGCATCGCTTCGGTGATGACGAGCTCGCCCACCAGGTTGACCAGGCGGTCGATCTTTTCGACCTTCACCCGAATCCACGAAGCGTCCCCCTGCACGCCATGCACCTGGCGGTCCGACTCCCGGCGACCGTGGCGCTCCGCGTCGCCCGGTACGGATTCCGGCCGGTCGGACGCGCGCCGGCCGCGCAGCGCATGCGGGTCCACGAACAGGTCGAATCCCGCGTCCTCGGCGACCGATTCTTCCGCCGCGCGCGCCGCGGCTTCGACGCGCGTCCCTTCCGTCCCGTCCACCCTGGCCACTTCGACCAGCTCGGGCGCCACCACCAGCGAAAGCACGCTTCGCAGGTCGTCCTGGGCGCCGGCGAGCGACACGTCGAAGCGGATGTCGCCGCCGGCGAAGTTGCGCACGTCGCGGCGCAGCACGGTGCCCATCTCGTCCAGGCCGGCGAGCATCTTCTCGAGCTCGGACTCGTCGATCGGATCCGAGAGCGGCCCCAGCCTGACGGCGTAGCGGCGCGCCTGCGCCGCCGCCCGTGCGCCGCTCTCGGCGAGCTCCCTGAGCTCCGTCTCGACCGCCCGCATGTCGGGCGGCTCATCGAGAGCGCCCTTGCGGAACGCGACCTGCATCTTCACGACGTCGCCCGCGCGCAGCATCACGTCGACGTCGCGCTGCGCCAGGGCGCGCTCGCCCTTGCGCAGGCTGTCGAGCAGGTTCTCCATGATATGGGTGAGCGCACCGATTTCGGAGAACCCGAGCATCACGCTCGAGCCCTTGATCGAGTGCGCGGCGCGGAAGATCGCGTTCAGGTCTTCCGCTGCCGGCGCCGCGAGGTCCAGGCGCAGCAGCACCTCCTCGATGGCGGCGAGGTGCTCGTCGGTTTCCTCGAAAAACACGGCATGAATGCTCGACACGTCGCCCAGCGGGTTCGCCGACGGCTGCGTCATGCTATGAATCTCCGCACGACGTCGAGCATCTTCGTGGGCTCGAACGGCTTGGTCATCCAGCCGGTTGCGCCTGCCGCCCGGCCGCGCGCCTTCAGCTCGTCTCCCGTCTCGGTGGACAGCACGATCAGGGCGATCGAGTCGTACTCGGCGAGCTGGCGCAGCGAACGAATCAGCGTGATTCCGTCCATGCGCGGCATGTTCTGATCCGTGAATACGAGATCGAAGACGCGGGCCTTCGCCTTCTCCAGTGCCTCGGCGCCGTCGACGGCCTCTTCCACGCTGTAGCCCGCGCTCTCGAGCACGGACATCACCATCTTGCGCATGGAGCGCGTGTCGTCCACCACGAGTATCGATTTGCTCATGCTGGAATCCTCATATCGGCAACGCTAGGCCGCGGCCCTGGCTCCCGGAAGAAACTTGGCGACGACCTCGAGCAGATGGTTCTCGTCGACCGGCTTGGTCAGATATTCGTCGCAACCGGCGAGCGAGCCGCGCAGCTTGTCAAAGGGCGAACTGCGGCTCGTCAGCATCACGACCGCGGTGCGCCGCACGGCATGCTTGTTGGACTTGATGAGCTTGCATACCTGGTAGCCGTCGATCCCCGGCAGCACGACGTCCAGGAATACGCAGGTGTACTCTTTGGTTCCCGTGAGGCCAACGGCCTCCTCGCCGGTTTCCGCGAAATCGGTGGTGAAGCCGAAGGGCGCGAGCTTGGCCTGCATGAAGTTTCGGACGGTAGCGTTGTCGTCCACGACCAGGACCGCGTCGGCGACGCGCTTCGCGGCGGCGCTTGGCTTCGCCGGCTTCGGCGCCGCGGCGGCGTTGGGGCTCGTGCGGCGCAGCCCCCCCGTCTTGGCGGGGTCGACCGCGCCGGGCACCGGCACGCGGCTATTCGTGAGCGCCGGCTGCTCGCCGTTCAGCAAGGTGTCGTCGAAGCATTGCAGCAGCCGCGCCCACTGGATCGGACGTCCTATCAAAGGCATGCCCGTGGCGCGGTCGGAGCTTCCCACGAGGACGGCGGGCGCGCGGAAGCGCGAATGCACCGCGCGGAACTCCTTCATCGCCGCCTCGTCGTCCGCGTCCACGAGATAGAGATCGACCAGCTCGGCGGAATCGGGCTGCCGCTGGACGAAGCTCGGATCGCGGCGCGCCGCCAGGGCAAATATGCTCTGCAACAGCAAACGCTCGGTCTGGTTGAATCCGATCACATCGACGCGGTAGTTGCCGTTCTCGTCCATGGCTTGTCGTTCCCCTCTGCCCGCAATAAATCTATCCGCGGGCGATCACCCGATTGGCATCGAGTGCCAAGACATTGTCAGACATTGCAATTGCCCGGCGCCGACCACGACGCCGCCGGGGCCGCCGCGCTTCACGCGAGCGCGCGCAACGCGTGGCGAGTCCATATGTCGTCTACCTCGGCCAGCACCTGTTCCGCGCTCTCGAAGCGGTCTTCGGGCCGCTTGGCGAGCATGCGGTCCACGAGGGGCTGGCAGTCGGCCATCTCGGCCGGTAGCCGCGGGATCGGCGCCGCATAGTGCTGGGCGAGGATCTCCTGGACCGTATCGCCCTTATAGGGGCGCTGCCGCATCAGCATCTCGTAGAAGATCACGCCGAGACTGTAGAGGTCGGCGCGCGGACTGGTCTCCCCGGCATAGGCTTGCTCCGGGGCGATGTAGAACGGCGTTCCGAGCACTTCGCCGTGAAGAGTATGGCCGGCACCTTGCTCCAGCCGCTTTGCGACGCCGAAGTCGGTCAGCACCAGCACGCCGCTCTCGCGCAGCATCATATTGGCCGGCTTGATGTCGCGGTGCACGATCCCGCGGCCGTGGATCGCGACCAGCGCGCTCGCGGCCTGGGAGAGCAGGGACAGCGCCTGCCTCTGCGTGAGTCCCTTGTCCATTTGCACGCGCAGGGTGCCGCCGCCGAGATATTCCATCGCGAGGTAGGCGAGCTCCTCGCCGAATCCCTGATCGTAGATCCGCACGATGTGTTCGTGATCGATCGAGGACAGGATCGCGCACTCCTGGAAGAACCGCTTCCAGAGCGCCTCGTCCTCGCCGCGCTGCCCTTTCAGGATCTTGAGCACCGCCTTGCGGCCATGTGCCGTGTCTTCGGCCAGAAAGACCGTCGACATGCCGCCCTCGCCGATCTTTGCCAGCACGCGATAGCCCCGGATCTCGGGCTCGCGCGCCTGCCTGCCGTCGCGCTTGCCCACTTGCTCGCCGATCGCTTGCAGCCTGCCGTCGATCGCTTCCTTGGCCGCCGCGGCGCTGGCGCGCGCGTTCTCGTCGAGCACCGCGCGCAGGCCCGGCGTAATCGTGACCTTCTGACCGGGAGTCATCGTCCCGGGTGCGACCAGGCGCCCGAAGGAGACCGGGGACGGGCGCCCGGATATTTCCAGCTCGCGGCGCTCGGTGACCTCAAAGCCCGGCCCGCCGTGCTCGATGGTCGACATGCTGACGACGATCGGCCAGCCGAGCTCTCTTGACTTGGATTGCAGCCGCGTCGCGACAGTGACCGCATCGCCCACTGCCGTGATCTCCCCCGCCTCCGCCGAGGACAGCTGAAACATGAGCACCTCGCCGGTGTGAATGCCGATCCCGACGTTCAGCGGCGGAAGTCCCGCGTATTCGGGCCGGCTGCGGATCCAGCGGCCGAGCTCGTCCGCGACCTCGACGATGCCGATCGCGCAGCGCAGCGCACTGCGCGCGTGCGCGCGCAAGTCCTCGGGCGACTCGTGGCCGAACATGGCCATGATCCCGTCGCCCATGATCCTCACGATGCGTCCCTTCTCGCGCAGGATGGGCTTGCACACCTCGCTCAAGTAGCGCCCGAGCAGCTGCGCGATGTCGGGCGCGGGCAGCCGCTCCGAGATGCGCGAGTAGTCCAGGATGTCCGAATACAGCACGGTCTGAGTGAGCATGCGCCCTGTCGCGCCGGCGGCGGCCTCCACCGCGTTGCCGGAGGGGCCGCTGCCGAGCCCCCGCTCGAAGCGCCGGCGCAATTCCTCCGGCGCGGCGAGCACGTGCTCGGACACGTGGGAGCGCAGCCGCTTGCGCTTGTCGAGCGCATTGCCGACGGATTCGACGAGCTCGTCGGCGCGCACCGGCTTCGACAGGAAATCGTCCGCGCCGAGACGCATTCCCCGGCGGACGTTCTCCCGGTTGTCGAGGGCGGTGAGCAGGACGAACGGCAGCGCGGCCGTGACGGCGTCCGCGCGTATCGATTCCAGCGTGGCGAACCCGTCCATGCCGGGCATGTTCACGTCGCACAGGACGAGGTCCGGCGCCTGCGCCCGTATGCGCTGCAGCCCGGCGGCGCCGTCTGCGGCGACGTCCACCTCGTAGCCCGCGCGCCTGAGGATGTGCGCGACAAGATCCAGCATGCTCGGATCATCGTCGATCGCGAGAACCCTCTTTCCGGCGGCGCTTTCGACGCTCACAAACCGAGGCCGGCGAGTTCGTTCAGGAACTGACCCGTATCGGCGTAGCGCCTGTCGCGATCCTTTGCCATGAGGCGCTCCAGCACGGGCTGCAGACGGTCATGCGGGGGACGCAGGAGCGGAACGGGTCCGTTGACGTGGAGGTCGAGCAGCTGCGCCGCCGTCTGCGCCCGGTACGGACGGGCTCCGGTCAGCATTTCGTAGAAGATCAGGCCCAGACAGTAAATGTCGCACCGTCGGTCGACGGGCTGCCCGGCGGCCTGCTCCGGACTGAGATAGTACGGCGTGCCGACCACCGAACCGTGCAGGGTGTCCGTGATCTGCATGGAGAGGTGCTTGGCAATCCCGAAGTCGCCGAGCGCGAGGCTGCCGTCGGCGCGCAACATCAGATTGTCCGGCTTGAGGTCGCGGTGCACGATGTCGACGCGATGAATCTCGTGCAGCGCCGCGGCGATCTGCTTGCTGTAGGAAATGGCCGTTTCGCTGCTCAGCCCCGCGGCGATCCGCGAACGCAGGTCGCCGTGCGGAAAGTATTCCATCGCGATGTAGGCGTGGCCCGCGGAGAAGCCCTGCCGATAGATCGTCGCCACGTTCGGGTGGCGCACCTGGGCAAGCAGCGCGAATTCCTGCATGAACCGCTGGAGCGTGTCGTCCTCGCCCGAGCCGCCGAGCGACATCACCTTGAGCACCTGAAGCTCATCGCCTTCGCCGGCCTGCGCGAGGTAGATGGACGCCATCCCCCCCTCTCCGATCTTGCGCATGACCCGGTAGTCCTGGATCGAGAAAGGAACCGCGCCGTTGCGCGCCGCAGGATCGGACGTGCCGACGGGATCCGGGGAGACGACGCAGCGCTGATTCGACAGGACCGAGTCCCTGAGCGCCTGGTAAACCTCCGGAGCGGTGCGCGAGTTCTTGCGCGGTGCGAGCCCGGTGACTTCCACGATGTCCACGAACGAACTGTCCGGCAGGCGAACCGAGCCGATGCGGCCCGATTCGACGCGGTTGCCGGCCGCGCGACGCGTCGCGTCGGAGGCGACGATGCTCCAGCCGATATCGGGACTGGTGCACTCCAGCGCGCGCGCGATCTCGACGGCATCGCCGCTTGCCCGCACCGCGCCGCTATTGCCCGGGCGCGCGGGCTCGATTTCCACCCGTCCCATATGCGCCCCAACGCTGACCGCGAGCGGCACGAGACCTTCGGCGTCCATTTCGGCGTGCAGGCGTTGGTTGAGCTCGGCCGCCTGGTAGACGATCAACAGGGCCGCCTGCAGGGCGCGTCGCGCGTGGTCCGGTCGCGTCTCGGGCTCGTTCGCGAATATCGCGAGGATCGAGTCCGGACGGATTTGCGCAAGTACGCCGTTTTGCTTCGCGACGGGCTTCTGCAGAGTGCCGCGGAGTTCCTCGACAAACTCCGCGTCGGCGCCCTGCCCCATCGCATTACAGACGGGCAGCATGTTGCGCAGGCGCGCGTAAAGGACTGTGGCCACGGTCTCCATGGAATCTCGCCTATGATCGACCGACACCTCGCGTTGGTCCTGGCACCGCTCGTCCCCCCTGTCGATGCGTCCGGCGCGCGCGCCGCCGGCTCGGGCACGCGGATCGATCATCGCGGCCCGAGCGCCGCAAAATGTCAGGGAATGTCTGCCGGCCGCAAAGGTCTGAAATGCGGCGCCGCCTTGCTGGCGGGTCAGGTCCCGCTCAACAATTCCTCGCGCGCTCGACGCAGGTGCGCAGCACCTCGTTCGGGTCGCGCCGCCACCAGTCGAGCTCGGAGAAGATCTCGACTTCCTGGAATCCGGCGTAGCCGGAGGTCTCCATCCATGACCGGATCAGCGGCAGGTCGATGACGCCGTCGCCCATCATGCCGCGGTCGTTCAAGAGGTCGCGCGTCGCCACGAGCCAGTCGCAGATGTGATAGGCGAGCAGGCGCCGGCGCCCGGCGCGCCGGATCTGCGCCTCGAGCTTCGGGTCCCACCAGGTGTGGTACACGTCCACCGCGACGCCGATGCCCTCGCCCAGCGCGTCGCACAAGTCGAGCGCCTGCTCGAGGGTATTGACGCACGCGCGCTCGGCGGCCTGCATCGGATGCAGCGGCTCGATGGCGAGCGGGACGCCGGCCTTGCGCGCCTCGGGCAGGATCTCGGCGATGCCGTCGCGCACGGCCTGCCTCGCTCCGCGCAGGTCCTTCGATCCGGGCGCCAGGCCTCCGACCACCAGGACGAGGCAGCGCGCCCCGAGGGTGTGCGCTTCCTCGATCGCCCGGCGGTTGTCGTCGCGCCAGTCGGGCGCGGTGAAGAAGCCGCCGCGGCACAGGCCCGTGACCGTGAGGCCCTGCGCCTTGATCGCCGCGGCCGCGGCGGCGAGGCCCATCTGCGCAACCTGGTCGCGCCACGGCGAGATGCCGCGGATGCCGTGGCGCGCGCAGCCGTCGATCATCTGCGCAAGCGTCCATTGCTTGCGCACGGTGGCGGTGTTTAGCGACAGCTCCACTCAGCCGCAGCCGTGCACGGCGAGCAGCTGCTTCATGCGCGCGCAGGCGCGCGGCGGATCGGCGAGCAGGCCGGCCGCGTCCGCCAGGCGGAACAGCTCCGCGAGGTGCAGCAGGTTGCGTGCTGACTGCTGACCGCCGGCCATGACGAAGTGGTCCTGGTGGCCGTTCAGCCAGGCCATGAACACGACGCCCGTCTTGTAGAAGCGCGTCGGCGCGCGGAACACGTGGCGCGAGAGCGGCACCGTCGAAGCGAGCGCCTCGCGGTACTCGGCCGTCCTGCCCTCGGCAAGGGCCGAGAGCGCGTGCGAGGCGGCCGGCGCGATCACGTCGAAGATGCCCAGCAGCGCGTCGGAATATCCTTCGGCGTCGCCCTCGATGAGCTCGGCGAAGTTGAAGTCGTCGCCCGTGTACATGCGCACCCCCGCGGGCAGGCGGCGGCGCATGCGGATCTCCTTGTCCTTGTCGAGCAGCGAGATCTTGATGCCGTCGACCTTGGCGGCGTTCCGCCCCAGGACTTCGAGGCAGGTGTCCATCGCCGCATCGTGATCCCTTGCGCCCCAGTAGCCCTCGAGCGCGGGATCGAACATCTCGCCCAGCCAGTGGATGATCACCGGCTGCCTGACCTGGGAAAGGATCCGGTCGTAGACGCGCGCATAGTCGTCGGCCGAGCGGGCGCTCGCCGCGAGCGCGCGGCTCGCCATGAGCACGATCCGCCCGCCGAGCCGCTCGATCGCGCCGCACTGCTCTTCGTAGGCGGCGATGATGCTTTCGATCGGGTGCGCACCCGGCGGCAGGTGGTCGGTTCCGGCGCCCGACGCGACCTCGCCTGCCCCGTCGGCGAGCGTGCGCCGGATCAGCTCGAGCGAGCTCGGCCAGTCGAGCCCCATGCCGCGCTGCGCGGTGTCCATCGCCTCCGCGATGCCCAGGCCCCAGGACCAGAGGTGTCGCCGGAAGGCGAGCGTCGCGTCCCAGTCGATCGCCGCTTCGAGCCAGGGCTCCTTCGCCGACAGCGGATCGGCGACGACGTGCGCCGCGGCGAGCGCGCGCCGCGTGAAGGCGCGGGCCGGTCTGGCGAAACGCCTGGGCTCGCGCACCGCGTACGGCTCCATACGGCCGCCCGGCGCCGGGAGCTCGATGCTCAGGATGGCTTCGCGCTTCATGGCTCAGGGCTTCAGTTTAGGCACGTCGAGCCATTTCTTCAGCCGCCAGCTCTTCAGGCCGAGCTCGGCGAGCTGCACCCCCTTGGCGCCTTCGAGCAGGCCCCAGCGGAACGGGCCCTCGCCCGCGACGTGCTTCAAGAACAGCTCCCACTCGACCTTGAACGCGTTGCCGGCGTCCTCGTCCGGGACTTCTTTCCAGCCGGCGAAGAAGTCGATCGGCTGCGGAATGTCGGGATTCCACACGGGCTTCGGCGTGTCGGCGTAGGACTGCGTGAAGCAGCGGCGCAGGCCGGCGACTGCGCTCCCTTCGGTGCCGTCGACCTGCAGCGTGAGCAGGTCGTCGCGCCTCACGCGCACCGCCCAGGACGAATTGAAGTGCGCGACGACCCCGCCGGCGAGCCTGAAGGTCGCATAGGCCGCGTCGTCGGCGGTCGCCCGGTACTTCCTTCCGACCTCGTCCCAGCGGTAGGGGATGTGCGTCGCGCCGACGCAGCTCACCGCCTGCACGTCGCCGAAGAGGTTATCCAGCACGTAGCGCCAGTGGCACAGCATGTCGAGGATGATCCCGCCGCCGTCCTTCTTGCGGTAGTTCCACGACGGGCGCTGCGCGGGGACGCGATCGCCTTCGAACACCCAGTAGCCGAACTCGCCGCGCACCGACAGCAACCGGCCGAAAAAGCCCTCGTCGCGCAACTTCTTCAGCTTGAGCAAGCCGGGCAGCCAGAGCTTGTCCTGCACCACGCCGTGCTTGACGCGCGCCTTCTTCGCCGCCGCGTACAGGTCCTTCGCCTCGGCGAGCGTGGTCGCGACCGGCTTCTCGCAGTAGACGTGCTTGCCGGCCCGGATGGCGCGCTTGAGCAGCCGCGGCCGCAGTTGCGTGGAGGCGGCGTCGAAGAAGATCTCGTCGTCGCGGCTCGCGAGCGCCGCGTCCAGGTCGGTGGTCCAGCGCGCGACGCCGTGCTTGCGTGCGAGCTCCTCGAGCTTGGCGGCGTTGCGGCCGACGAGCAGCGGGTCGGGCATGAGGCGCGTGCCGTCCTTCAGCGCCACTCCGCCCTGCTTGCGGATCTCGAGGATCGAGCGCACGAGGTGCTGGTTCGTTCCCATGCGTCCGGTGACGCCATGCATGACGATGCCGATGCGTTTTTCGACCATGTATCCCTACCGTTTCAGGCCGTTCAATACCATGCCGGTGATGTGCCGTTTGCGCGCGGCGAGCGCGCGCGGCGCCATCAGGTCGCGCGCGAAGATGCTCGACAGCGTATAGCGGTTCGAGAGGTAGAAGTAGCCCTCGCCCGCGATCGAGATGTAGAGCTGCACCGGGTCGACGCCGCGCCGGAACAGCCCCGCGCGCTCGCCGCGGCGCAGGATGTCGCGCAGCGTCTCGACCAGCGGCGCGTGCAGGCGGTGCACGCGCCGCGAGCGCTCGACGTGGTGGCCCTTGTACTGGTTCTCGCTTGCGAGCAGCGAGAGGAACTCCGGGTGCTCGAGGCAATAGTCCCAGGTGAAGCCCACCAGGCGCTTGAGCGCCTCGCGCGGATCGCGGTGCTCGAGATCGAGCTCGCCCTCGGCGCCGCGGATGCGCTCGTAGCTCGCCTCCAGAACGGCAAGGAACAGGTCCTCCTTGGAGCCGAAGTAGTAGTACAGCATCCGCTTGTTGGCGCCGGCGCGCCGGGCGATGCGCTCGACGCGCGCGCCGGCCAGGCCTTCGCGCGCGAACTCCGCGGTCGCCGCCTCGAGGATCCTGCGGCGCATCCTTTCCGGGTCCCTGCCGTTCTTCATTCCATGCCCAACAGACGGTAGATGCGCCGCGTGTAGTCGCCGAAGCGCTCGTGCGTCTTGATATCCAGGCTGCGCGGATGCGGCAGCTCGACCTCGAAGTTGTCCGCCATGCGCGCCGGCCCGGCGGTGAGCACGACGACGCGCGTGCCGAGGAACACCGCCTCCGAGATGCCGTGCGTGACGAAGACGATGGTCTTGCCGGCTTCCTTCCAGATGCGCAGCAGCTCGAGGTTCATCTTCTCGCGCGTGAGCGCGTCGAGCGCGCCGAAGGGCTCGTCCATCAGCACGAGCTTCGGGTCGTGCACCAGCGCGCGCGCGATGGCGGCGCGCTGCTGCATGCCGCCCGAAAGCTCGTAGGGATACTTGTCCTCGTAGCCCGCCAGGCCCACGAGCGCGAGCAGCCCGCGCGCCCGGCTGCGCGCTTCGGCCTTCGGCAGGCCGAGGATCTCGGCCGGCAGCAGCACGTTGTCGAGAATGCGCCGCCACTTGAGGAGCAGCGGCGCCTGGAAAACCATGCCGACGTCCCTGCCCGGGTCGAAGGGGTGCGTCGCCGAGCCGATGCGGACCTCGCCGCCGTCGTGCGGGTGCAGGCCGGCGAGGATCTTCAGCAGCGTCGACTTGCCGCAGCCCGAGGGCCCGACCAGCGCGACCAGCTCGCCGGGCATGACGTCGAAGCTCGCGTCCGAAATCGCCGGATGCCCGCCGTAGTCCTTGCGCACCCCGGCGAGGTGGATGAAGGGCTCAGCCAATGCGCGCGTCCTTCGGCACGAGCAAGCGCTCGAGCGCGAGCACGACGCCGTAGAGCAGCATGCCGATCATCGTGATGAGCAGCACGGCCATGAACATGGCGGGCGTGTCGAGCGTCACCTGCACCTGCAGCATCAGGTAGCCGAGCCCCTTGTCCGAGCCGAGGAACTCGCCCACGACCGCACCCGCCACCGCGAGGATCGCGCCGACCTTCATGCCCGAGAAGATGTAGGGCAGCGCGCCGGGCAGCTGGATCTTGGTGAACAGCTGCCAGCGCGAGCCCTTCAGCGAGCGCACGAGGTCCAGCAGCTCGGGCTCGATCTCGCGCAGCCCGCGCGCCGTGGTGAGCAGGATCGGGAACACCGCGATCGAGAACGCCATGACCGAGTTCGGCAGCACGCCGTACTTGAACCACACGATGATCAGCGGCCCGAGCGCCACCTTGGGAATCATGTTGAGCGACACGAGCAGCGGCATGAAGAACGCCTCGAGCGTCTTCGACCAGGTAAACACGAGCGCGAGCGCGACGCCGACGGCGAGCGCGAGCAGGTAGCCGGCGAAGATCTCCGTGCCGGTCACGGCGATGTTCGTCCACCAGCTGTAATTGGGCTTGAGCAGCGCGCCGAGCGTCGCGTCCGGCGAAGGCATCACGAATTGCGGCACGCGGCCGAGGCGCACGAAGAGGTACCAGGCGAGCACGAACGCGAGGTGAGCGAGCAGCGCGAGCGTCCAGCGTGTGAGCTTGGAGTTCATGAGAGCCACCTGTCCAGGTTCTTGCGCACGAAGGCGTCGTCCGCGAGATCGCCGTGCTCGCGGTACACGCGGTCGATCTCCTCGGACTGGCCCGGCGAGAGCTTCTCCTGCGGGTCCAGGCACCAGGTGCCCGCGAGCAGCCCCTGCCGGCGCAGCACCTCGTGGCAGCCGGGAATGCAGCCGGCGAAGTTGTGCGCGACGTCGAAGAAGGCGCTGTTGCAGTCGGTGATGCGCGAATCGAGCGCGAGCAGGTTTTCGTCGAGCGGCCCGCGCCGCACCCGCTCGAAGAGCTCGACCGCGCTGCGCGTCCACACGCTCCAGTGACCGAGCAGCCCGCCGCGGATGCGCACGCGCACCGTCTCCTCGCCGCGCCGCACGTCGAACGGCACCGCGAGGTCGAGCAGGATGTGATCGTCGTTGCCCGTGTAGAGCGCGATCCGCTCCTCGGCGCGCGCGGCGACCACGCCCCGGATAACGTCCAGGGTCGCGTAGCGATTGAAGGGCGCGATCTTGATCGCCACGACGTTCTCGATCGCGGCGAAGCGCTGCCAGAACTGCGCGGGCAGCGCGATGCCGCCGACCGCGCTCTGCAGGTAGAAGCCCACGAGCGGGATCTCCGCCGCCACTGCGTCGCAGTGCGCGACCAGCTCGTCGATCGACGCGCCCTTCATGGCGCCGAGCGAGAGCATGCCGCAGTGATAGCCCAGGGCGCGCGCGCTGCGCGCCTCGTTCTGCGCGGCGACGGTCTTCCCGGCCAGGCCGGCGATCATCACCGCCTTGCGGCCGGCGGCCTCCCCGGCCGCGATCTCGAGCACGCGCTCGTAGAGCCCGGCCTCCCGGATCGCGAACTGGGTGGCGTGCACGCCGACTGCGAGGCCCCCGCTGCCTGCGTCGAGGTAGTAGCGCGCCAGCGCCCGCTGGCGGCGCTCGTCCAGCCGGCGCCGGTCGTCCAGCGCGAGCGGATGCGCCGGGATGACGGCGCCGCGGGCGAGCAGCGAGGCGATCTCGTCAGGCAGCGCGTGGGAAAGGCGGCGCGACATGTTAACCGTCTGGTTACCTGATGGTACCATCGTCCTTCCGCCAATTAAGGAGGGTCCTCCATGCGCAGGCTTCTCGTCGCCGCGGCCGCCGCCATTCTCGCCGTTCCCGCCGCCGCAGCAGAGCAAAAACTGGATTTCATCCTCAACTGGGTGCCGGGAGGCGATCACGCGCCGTACTACTACGCGAAGAAGCTCGGCTGGTACCAGAAGGAGGGCATCGACCTGAGCCTCGAGCCGGGCAAGGGCTCGGCGCTCTCCACCCAGCGGGTCGGCGCGGGCGCGAACCCGATCGGCCTGGCGGACATGGGCGGCGTGCTGGTCGCCGACGGCAAGGGCGCCGACGCGGTCGCCGTGTTCAACGTGTACGCCAACTCGCCGCAGGGCATGTACTGGCTGAAGAGTTCGGGCATCAAGGGCATCAAGGACTTCCCGGGCAAGAAGATCGGCAACCCGGCCGCGGACGGCGCGCGCGTGATGTGGCCGGCGCTCGCCAAGGCGAACGGCATCGATCCGAACTCGGTCACCTGGGTGAACATCGACCCGAACGCCAAGCTCGCCGCACTCAAGTCGCACACGATCGACATCACCACCTCGTTCTACAACCTGCACCACGTGTTCAAGCGCGAACTGGGCGCCGACATGGGTTTTCTCGCTTGGCGCGATGCCGGGGTGAATCCGTACGGCAACTCGATCATCGTGAACGGCGAGTACCTGAAGAAGCACCGCGACACGGTTGCGAAATTCGTCAAGGTCACCCAGCGCGCCTTTGCCGCGTGCGTAAAGGAACCCAAGCCCTGCGTGCAGGCGCTCATCGACGCGAACGGGGCGCTCAGCTTCGACAACGAGCTCGCCAACTGGCACCTCGTGGAGGTGCTGATGAGCGACAAGATCTCGCAGACCGTCGCGCTCGGCTGGCACGACGACAAGCGCATGCAGGCCGACTACGACCTGGTGCGCGACTACATCGGCATCGACAAGCCCTACGAGGTGAAGACGGTCTACACCAACGCCTTCCTCGACAAGTCGATCAAGATGATCCCGGTGAAGGGCGACTGAAGCGGCTTTCCAGGCATAGCGCGAACTGGGCGGTGCGCTCGGTCGCGCGGCGCTCGAACAGCCGGTCGACGACCTGCTTGAGCGGCCCCAGACCCTTCACGTCGAAGCGGCTGAGCATCGCCGTCCCCGCGCCCGATGGCTCGAGCGCGACCTCGATCGCCATCGTCAGGTGCTGCGCCTTTGCCGTGGCATGCAACCGCCGCGGCGGGTCCTCCGCGTCGATCACGGCGCGCAGTGCGACGATCAAGGGGACCGCGCCGACTTTTTCCCTGACGGTGAGCTCGGCCGTGCGCTCGTCGAGCACGTCGATGCGCTCGACGCCGGGAATGCAGCTGCACAGCGCCCTGAAGTCGCGCAGGAAGCTCCACAGCTCGTGCGGCGGAGCGTTTACCGAGAAGCGGGCTTCGCGCTGCGGCATCAGTCCCACCACTTCCTGAGCTTGTAGTCCTCGGCGATCACGCCGGCGGCGTTGTGGCCCGCGCCGGCGTGCACGCCGCCGCCCGGGTGGCAATACCCGCCGCACATGTACAGGCCGTCGATCGGCGAGCGGTAGCCGGACCAGCCGGCGAACGGCCGGAAATAGCCCATCTGGTCGGGCGTCATGTCGCCCACGACGTCGACGCCGTTCACCAGGTTGTCGTTGCTGCGCTCGGTATCGGTCGGATCCTGGATCTTCATCGCGAGGATCTTGTCGCGCGTCATGTTCGGGGCGTACGCGCGCCAGAGCTCGAGCAGGTGCTCCGCATATTCGTCCCTGAGTCTGCGCCAGCCCTGCGCGCCGTCGGGTTCGATGCGGTACGGCGCGTACTGCCACACGACCGCCGTGTGCTTCCCGGCGGGCGCCTGCGAGGGATCGAACAGCGTCGGCAGCGTGATCTGCAGCATCTCCTTGCGCGGCGGCCGGCCGGCCGCGATCTCCTGGTACGCGCGCACCTGCTCGAGCATGCTGCCGCCGAACATTTCCTGGCTGAAGGCGACGTTCACCGGCGGATTCGCGGCGCTCGCGGCGTAGCGCGGCGGCTCGGAGAGCGCCAGGTGCAACACCATGAGCGAGCGGCCGCGCGAGTGGTAGTTCCTGACGCGCGTCGCGAACGCCGCCGGCAGAGATTCCTCGCCGACCATGCCGAGAAAGCTCTTCTTCGGCTCGACGTTGGTGATCACCGCCTTGGCCGCTTCGAGCCGCGTGCCATCCGCGAGCTCGACGCCGACGGCACGGTTGCCGCGCAGCAGGACGCGCTTCGCCTGCGCACCGGTGCGCACGGCCCCTCCGTGCGCCTCTAGCGCGCTGCGCAGGCCGTGCGCGAGCTGCTGCGAGCCGCCGACGCAGATCGGCGCCTCGGCCTTGAGGATGCGAAACAGGCAAATCCAGCCCTGCCCGAACTGATCGGGCGCGAAGCCGAGCACCGTCATGCGCGCGAGGAAATGGACCTTCACCTCCTCGCTCTCGAACAGCTCGTTCAGAAGCTGCACCGGCGTGCTAGCCTGCCATTGGAGCAGCGTGCGGCCTTCTTCCGACTTCTCCAGCTCGGCGCTCTGCAGCGAAGGCGCGAGCGGCGGGGAATACATGAGCGGCAGGTAGGTCGCGTCGATGAATTCCGCGTAGTCGTCGTACAGCCGGCGGAAAGTCTTCGCGTCGCGCGCCGAGAACCGGGCGAGCTCGGCCGCCATGCGCTCGGCGTCGCGGTACATCACGATGCTGCGATGGTCGGGGAAGATCGTCCCACGCAGATGCTCCGGGTAGACGTAGCGCACGCCGTGGCGCTCGAGCTCGAGGTCGCGGTACACCGGGCTCGTGGGGATGTGGGTGTGCACGACCGAGCAGACGTTGTGCTTGAAGCCGGGAAGCGTGATCTCCTCGGTGTGGCAGGCGCCGCCCACGCGATTGCTCCGCTCGAGGACGAGCACCTTCTCGCCCGCTCTTGCGAGGTAGGCGGCGCAGGCGAGACCGTTGTGGCCAGCGCCGATGACGATGAAGTCGTGTGACATGCCAATGCCTCCTTCCGCCTCAGCCGAGCTCGGGCCCGGCGACCAGGTAGACCAGCTTTTCGTTTCCCGGCGCGCGCGCGGCGCCGCGCACCATGCGCGTGAACGGACGCTGGAACGCGAAGCCTTGTGCGAGCAGCCATTCCTGCAGGCGCGGCGCGTGATCGGCCGCGTCGACGTAGAGCGGCGGCGGCACCGCCCGCAGGGCCGTGCCGAGCAGCGCGACGGCGTTCGCCTCGTCGCGCGCCACCAGCGGGCCGATCTGCGCCGCCTCGCGCCCGTCGCGCGCCAGCACGAAGCCCTTGCCCGGCAATTCGAGCGCGCAGCGCGGCATGCGCGCCTGCAGCGCGCGCAGCAGCGGTGCGCGCGGTCCGCCGAAGGCCTCGGCGTCGAGCGCGAGAGCGCTCTCCCAGCCGTCGATCGGCTTCGCGTGACCGGCGCCTTGCGGCTGCGCCGCTTGCGCAAGATGGAAGCGCTTGAAGCCCCAGGTGTCGCGAAAGCCTTCCCGGCGATACACCTCGCGGCCGGCGGGCGTCGCGTCCAGGACCGGCAGCTGGCCGCGCCGCTCGAGCTCGGCGATCGCGACGCGCAGCAGCCGCGAAGCGTAGCCCTTCCTGCGCTGCTCCGGGAGGACGAGCACCATGCTGATCCAGGCGAAAGCGCCGTAGGGCAGCACGAGCGTCGAGGCGACGAGCTTCCCGTCGGCGCGCGAGATGCCCCAGCCGCGGCCGAGCTCGAGCATGAGCCGCCAGTCCGCTTCGTTCTGATTCCAGTTCGCCGCGCGCGACAGCGCGAGGCAGCCGGCCAGGTGCCCGGGGCCGAGCGCGTGCTCAGTATTTCCCGTCACGCGTCTCGAAGTGCGTCGGCTTGCCGAGATCCGGCAGCCCGCGCGCGATCCAGTCGGCCTGCCAGTCGAGCATCGCCTCGAGCGGCACGCGCGGCGGCCCGAACAGCCGCTGCGCCTGCGCCGTGTCGACCAGCCAGGCGGTCTGCGCCTCGCTGCCGGTGATGTGCGCCTTCCTGCCGAAGCGCTTGCCGAATTCCGCGGCGAGCGCGCGCACGCCGAGCACGTCTGGCCCGCTCACATTGATCGGCGAGGTGGGTCGCGTGCAGTGCTTGAGCAGGCGCAGCGCCTGCTCGTTCGCGTCGCCCTGCCAGAGCACGTTCACGTGCCCCATCGCGACGTCGACCGGCTGGCCGGCGAAGACCTTCGCCGCGACGTCGTGCAGCACGCCGTAGCGCATGTCGATCGCGTATTCGAGCCGCATCAGGCGCCCGGGCGTGCCGTAGCGCTGCGAGCCGTAGAGGAACGCCTGCTCGCGCCCGACGCAGGAGTTCGCGTAGTCGCCCGCGGGCGGCGTGGTCGGCGTCGCCTCGTCCGCGCCGCGCCCGGCGACACTCGCGTACGGATAGACGCAGGCGGTGGAAAACGCGACGATGCGCGACTCGCGGAACGCCTCGGCCACCATGAACGGCACGCCGACGTTCATCGCCCAGGTGAGCGAGGGCTGGCCGGAGGCGCCGAACTTGTGACCCGCCATGAAGACCACGTGCCGAGTGCGCGGCAAACGCTCGAGCGCCGCGCGCTCGAGCAGGTCGCAGGCGATGCACTCGATGCCCCAGGCCTCGAGCTTCGCGCGCAGGCCGGGCTCGGAGAAGCGCGCCACCCCGATCACCCGCTTGCCGGCGCGCCGCGCCATGCGCGCGAGCGTCGGGCCCATCTTGCCCGCGACGCCCAACACCAGGATCTCGTCCACGCCGGCGAGGTCGTGCTCGAGCTCGGGCGTCGGGCGGGTCATGAAGTCCTCGAGCTCGTCGACGCCCGGGAAGCTCTTCGGCAGGGAGTTAACCATTCGGTGAATTATAATCGGCCGCCATGGCACGCATACTCACGACCGTGGTCGGGTCCTACCCCGTCCCCGACTGGCTGGTCCGCTCCCCCTCGGAGCAGGCCCTCGTCGACGCGACCCGGGTGGTCATCGCCACGCAAGAGCGCGCGGGCATCGACGTGGTGGCCGACGGCGAGCTGTACCGCTTCGACTTCAACCACCCCGAGACGAACGGCATGATCGAGTACTTCGTGCGCCCGATGTCCGGCGTGCGCAGCGAAATCGGCTTCTCGGAGTGGCTCGACTACGCGCGCGACTCGGGAATGCGCTTCCGCACCCGGCCGCCGGGCGTGGTGGTGGGGCCGATCGGGGCGGGAACGCTGAACCTCAAGCTGCCTTGCGCGCGCGCCAAGGCGCTCGCCACCCGGCCGCTCAAGTTCACGCTCACCGGCCCGCACATGCTGGCGAAGACGCTGCACGACCGCTTCTACAAGAGGCCGCAGAAACTCGCGCACGCGATCGCCGAGGTGCTCGCCGAGCAGGTGAAGCACCTGGACGCGGACGTGATCCAGCTGGACGAGGCGAACCTGCCCGGGCATCCCGGGGAGTGGCGCTGGGCCGCGGCTGCGATCAACAAGGTGCTGAAGGCGGTGCCGAAGAAGGCGAAGGCGGCGGTGCACCTGTGCTTCGGCAACTACGGCGGGCAGTCGGTGCAACAAGGCACCTGGGCGAAGCTGATCGCCTATCTGAACGCCCTCGAGGCGGATCACGTCGTGTTGGAGACCGCGCACCGGCCGCCCGAAGAGCTCGCGGTCTTCAAGGCGCTGCGCCGCGACCTGGGCTTCGGGCTCGGGGTGGTCGACATCAAGCGCACCGAGATCGAGAAGCCGGAGGACATCGCGCGCGCCATCGAGCGGGCGGAGAAGCTGCTCGGCAGGGGACGCGTGAAGTACATCCACCCCGACTGCGGCTTCTGGATGCTGCCGCGCAGCGTCGCGGACGGCAAGATCCGCGCGCTCACCGCCGGGCGCGATTTCTACCAGGGCCGCTGAGAAGCCATCAGGCAAGCGCGCTGGCGACGATGTTTACCGCCAGCGCGAGGATCACGGTGTAAAAGCCGAACGAGGCGATGCCGTGCAAGAGCACGAGGCGCCGCATGCGGTGCGTCGTGACCTGCACGTCCGACACCTGCGCCGTCATGGCGATGACGAAGGCGAAATAGGCGAAATCCAGGTAGTCGGGCCGTTCCTTGCCCGGGAACACGAGCCCGCGATCCGGCTCGCCGTAAGGCTCGGCGACGTCGCCGTAGTAGCGGTGGGCGTAGTGAAACGCGAAGCCGATGTGCACCAGCAGCCAGGAGGAGAACACCGCCAGGCCTGCGAGCAGCACGAAGGCAACGTGCCAGGCCATGCCGAGGCGGTGCGCGCCACTCAGCACCAGGGTCACCGCGAACAGGCTCGCCGCCGCGGCGCACAGCACGAGTGCGATCAGCGCCGGCCCGCTCTGGTCCTGCTCGCGCGCGCTCTTTTCCGTAAGCTCCGGCGTCGCGTGCACGACGATGCGGTACGAGAGCGCCACGAAGCAGGCGATCGCCGCGATCCAGGCGAGCAGGAAGCGGCCCGCGCCGAACACGGAGGCGGGCAGGACCAGCAAGGCGAGCGCGCCGGCCGCGGTCGCCGTGGCCAGCCTGCGCCTGCCGTTGCCGTTGAAGCGGTTGAGTGCGACGTGGGCTCGCATGGCAGGCGCGCGATTATACGTCGAGTCCGGTCCTGGTCGCCGGATGGCGCACCGGCATTCTCCATCTGCCACAAGCACTTGCGGCTAAGCGAGGACATCCCGACGCCCCCGTCCGGAACGCGCACCCTGCACCTGTCGCCCGGCGGCGTCATCCCCGCGACAGCTCGACGGGGCTAGACTAGGGCTCTGCCGCGCCGCTCATCCAGCGGCGGGCCCCTCGCGAGACGCAACGTGCGTGGAATCTCCCTGTATCTCGACCAGCTGGCGGAGCATTGCCCTGATATCCGCTCGGTATGGGTGATCGGCGCGCGAACCGAAGACGAAGTGCTCGGCACCTACGGCCCGTTCGGCTGGGACCTGCTCGCCTTCGCGGACGAGGAAACGCTGCAACAGCTGCGCGCGGCGACCGACCTGCATCGCAGCGACGTGCGCCTGCGCGTGGTCACCGACGGCAACCGCTTCGAGCCCGCATGGGGCGACGCCGGCCTGTCGGGATCGCTTTCGAGCTGGAACTGGAAGCGTGTGAGCGAGCGCGAGGCGTTCTATGCGGAGGATGGTCCCGCATCCCTGCGTCCGCGCCAGAGGGCCGTACGCCTGAGCGAGAAATCCCTCTCCGCGCCGCTCGGCGTCGTGCAGGCGCGGCCGGCCGCCGCGCCGGCGGTTCGCGTCAGCTGACCTTCACCTCGACCAGCTCCCTGCCGTCGGGCCCTGCCACGTGCACCGCGCAGGCGATGCACGGATCGAAGCTGTGGATGGTGCGCAGGATCTCGAGGGGCTGCTCGACCACTGCGAGCCTGATGCCTTTCAGCGCGGCCTCGTAGGCGCCGTCCCGGCCCTTGGGATCGCGCGGCCCCGCGTTCCAGGTCGAGGGCACGACCGCCTGGTAGTTGGCGATCCTGCCGTCGCGGATCACGATCCAGTGCGCGAGCGCGCCGCGCGGCGCCTCGGTGAAGCCCGCGCCCTGCGCCTGCTTCGGCCAGGTGGTCGGGTCCCATTTCTGCTCGTTGAAGGTGCGCGCGTCGCCCGCCTTCATGTTGGCGATCAGCTGGTCGTACCAGCCCTGCATCCAGCCGGCGATGAGCTTCGTCTCGAGCGTGCGCGCCGCGGTGCGCCCGAGCGTCGAAAAGAGCGCCTGCACCGGGACGTCGAGGTGCTTGAGCGTCATGTCAACCAGCTCCTTCGCCTCCTTGTTGCCGGTCGCCACCAGCATCAGCATTCTCGCGAGCGGGCCGACCTCCATCGCATTGCCCTTCCAGCGCGGCGACTTGAGCCAGGAGTAGGACTGCTCCACGTCCAGGTGCTCGTAGGGCGGCTTCGGCCCGCTGTAGTTGAGCTTCGTCTCGCCCGCATAGGGATGCAGGCCCTTCTCCTTGCCGCCCGCGTAGTCGTACCAGGAGTGCGCGACGAACTCCTGGATCTGGTCCTCGGCGTTCAGGTCGACCTCATGCACCTTGGAGAGATCGCGGTTGAGGATCGCGCCGCGCGGGATCTTGAAGCTCGCGAGCTCGGCCATGCTCTTGTCGGGGAAGTCGCCGTAGGTGAGGAAGTTGCCCAGCCCCTCGCCGAGCGCAGCCCAGTCCTTGTAAAAGCCGGCGATCGCGAGCGTGTCCGGGACGTACACCTGGTCGACGAAGCTGCGCATCGAGCGGATGACGTTCTGCACACGCTCCAGCCCCACCGGGCCGAGGGACCAGGGGGCGCCGCCGACGAGGAAGTTCGGGTGCGGGTTCTTGCCGCCGAAGACCGTGTGAATCTGCACCACGTCGCGCTGCCAGGCGAGCGCCTCCAGATAGTGCGCCACCGCCATCAGGTTCGCTTCCGGCGGCAGCTTGTAGGCCGGGTGGCCCCAGTAGCCGTTGGCGAAGATGCCGAGCTGCCCGCCGGCGACGAATTTCTTCACCCGCTCCTGCACGTCGGCGAAGTAGCCGGGCGAGGACTTGGCGTAGCCCGAGATGCTCTGCGCGAGCGCCGAGGTCGCCTTGGGATCGGCCTTGAGCGCCGACACCACGTCCACCCAGTCGAGCGCGTGCAGGTGGTAGAAGTGCATCACGTGGTCGTGCACGTACTGCGCGGCGATCATCAGGTTGCGGATCAGCTGCGCGTTTGGCGGGATTTCGTACTTGAGCGCGTCCTCCACGGCGCGCACTGAGGCGATGCCGTGCACCAGCGTGCACACGCCGCAGATGCGCTGCGCGAAGGCCCAGGCGTCGCGCGGATCGCGTCCGCGCAGGATGATCTCGATGCCGCGTACCATCGTCCCCGAGGACGAGGCGCGCGTGATGGTGCCATCCGGATCGGTGTCCGCCTCGATGCGCAGGTGCCCTTCGATGCGGGTGACCGGGTCGACGACGATGCGTTTGGCCGGGGCGTTCATGCGGCCTCTCCTTCAAGGTTGTTCGCGACCATCTCGAGCAGGCTGTTCATGGTCTTGTCCCACTTGAAATGGGCCTGGCCGTCGTCGAAGGTCTGGCGGCAGTTGGAGCAGCTCGTGACCGGTAGCTCGGCGCCGGTCTCGTCGATCTGGTTCATCTTGAGCTGGAACACGCGGTGGCGCAGCGCATCGGCACGGTGGATGGTGACCACCCCGCCTCCACCGCCGCAGCACCAGTTGAGCCCCTTGGTCGGCTCCATTTCGCGCAGCTCGACGCCGAGCGCCCGGAGGACCTCGCGCGGCGCCTCGATCGCGCCGCCGCGGCGCGCGATCTGGCAGGGGTCGTGGAAAGTCACCGACTTGCCGACCTTCTTTAGCTTCAACTTGCCGCTCTTCACGTGCTCGGCCATGAACTCGGCGATATGCACGACGCGGAACGGCAGCGGCTTGCCGTAGATGTTGGCGCCCATCCAGCGCAGCGCGCCGTAGGCGTGGCCGCATTCGGGCAGCACCAGGGTTTTCGCCCCGCAGGCGATCGCAGCGTCGATCAGCTTCATGCTCATGTCGCGCTGCCAGTCGGCATCGCCCGACAGCAGCCCGAAGTTGGTCGCCTCGTAGCCGTCCAGGCGGAAAGTCCAGTCGGCGCCGACGTGCTTCATGATCTTCGCGGTGGCGACGATCGACTCGGGATACTTCATGATCTCGATCGACGACATGGTGCACAACACGTCCGCTCTCGTCTTGTCGAGCGGGATCTCGACCTCGTAGTCGTCGGCCAGCCACTCGAGGCGGTCCTTGAACACCTTCGGCGTCGCGCCGAGCGGACTGCCTTCCTTCTCGCCGCGCTCGGCCACCGCCCACAGCTCGTGCGGCACGAGACCCGCCTTCGCCATGCCGTGCCGCGCGAGCGAAACCAGGCTCGCGATGTCGATGCCCATCGGGCAGATGAGCGAGCAGCGGCCGCACACGGTGCAAGAGTCGTAGATCAGCTCCTGCCATTCCTCGAGGCGCTCGACGGTGACCGCGGACTTGAGGTTCAGCGCGCGGTAGAACCAGGCGAAAGGGCCGTACTCGCGCTTGTAGGCCTGCTTGAACGGCTCGATCTTCCAGATCGGCGTGTACTTCGGGTCGTTCGTGGTCGCGTAGAAATGGCAGGCCTCGGCGCAGTTGCCGCAGTGCACGCAGGATTCCATGTAGATCGCCGCGCTGCGGCCGAAGTCCCTGACGAAGTTCTGCATCGCGCGCTTGACGCGCTCGGCGTCGGGAATGTCGCCCTGCTTGTCGTAGCGTTCGGCTTGCGCGGCGCTCATAGCGTGGCTCCTTTGCGCTCGAACTGCATCCCTTGGGTGCCGCGCGACATGAACACCGTGAAGGTGTGCATCAGCTTGCCGAACGGGAACCACACCAGGAGCAGCTCGACCGACAGCAAGTGCACGGCGATCAGCGTCTGGTAGGGCGCGCCGACGTGGCCATAGGCGAGCATGCCGGTCACGAGCGGCGCGATCGTCACCAGCCAGCTGAAGTAGTCGTCGAAGTTGGAGATCAGCCGCTTCACCGGGTTGACGATGCGGTGCACGAGCAGCGCGATGAGCGCCGCGACCGCCACCGCGCCGAAGAAGCTGACCATGCCGCCGGAGAAGTACGGCCAGGACACGCCGAACAGTCTCTGGAAGTTTACGCCGAGCAGCCCCTTGAACATGTCCTCGAAAAAGAGCACGTGCGGCAGGTAGAACACGAGCGTGAACAGGAACCCGACGTGGAACGCGTAGCCGAGCACCTCGCTGAACGCGGTGCCGTGCACGAAGGCGCGGCGCGGCCAGCTGCGCGTGAGGATCGCGCGCAGGCCGGTCCAGGCCGAGGGCTTGCGCGCTTCGGAAAGATCGCGCTTGGCGCGCAGCAGAATCACGCCGGCGAGCTTCCACAGCACGCCGATCACGAAGATCGTCACCGCCCAGTACATGCCCGGGCCGCGCGCGAAAATGAGCAGGTCCATGGTCAGTCTCCCTTCACGATCTTGTCCTGCCGCCGCCGAGCGGCGAGCGCCGCCGCGGCGCCGAGCGCGACGCCGACGGCCGCCGCCCCGCCGAGCGTCGCCTTGTTGCCCCAGTGCGCCACCGAGAGCGGCCGGTAGAAGCTGCCCTTGTCCCAGAAATCCGGCTCCGAGCAGCCCAGGCAGCCGTGCCCCGACTGGATGGGGAAGCTCGTGCCCGCGTTCCACTTGATCGTGGCGCAGGCGTTGTAGGTCACGGGACCCTTGCAGCCGAGCTCGTACAGGCACCAGCCGTTGCGCGCGCCCTCGTCGTCGAAGGTCTTGGCGAAGCGCCCCTGGTCGTAGAACGGCCGCCGGTAGCAGCGGTCGTGGATCGTCTCGCCGTAGAACGCTTTCGGCCGGCCGAGCGGATCGAGCTCGGGCAGCGAGCCGAAGGTGAGGAAGTGCGCCAGCACGCCGGTCAGCACCGCCGGGATCGGCGGGCAGCCGGGGATGTTGACGATCGGCTTGTCCTTCACGATGTCGGACACCGCGCGCGCCCCGGTCGGATTCGGATTCGCCTTCGGGATGCCGCCGTAGGAGGCGCAGCTGCCGATCGCGATGATTGCCGCGGCGCCCTTGGCCGCCTCGGTCAGCCACGAAAGGTTCGTCTGCCCGCCGATGCAGGAGTACGCACCGTCCAGGCCGGTGGCGACCGAGCCGTCGATGAGCAAGAGGTACTTTCCGTAGTGATCCTTCATCGCCTGCTCGCGCGCCGCCTCCGACTGGTGGCCGGCGGCCGCCATCAGCGTCTCGTGGTAGTCGAGCGAGATCATGTCGAAGATCATCGATTCGATGGTCGGCTCGTGCGAGCGCGTGATCGACTCGGTGCAGCCGGTGCACTCCTGGAACGGGAACCACAGCACCGACGGGCGCTTTGCCTTCGCCAGCGCCTCGGCCATCGCGATCCCGGCCGACGGCGGCAGCGCCATCAGCGAGGCGAGCGAACAGGCGAACTTGAGGAACGCGCGCCGGCTCACGCCGCGCGCCGCCAGGTATTCGCCCAAGGTGATCTCGCGCTCGTCGTTTCGCATGGATTCGCCTTTCATTCGAGCAACCTCCGCAGCCCGGACGCCCCTGCGCGGATGTCGTCGGGCTGGCTTTTCAGGAACTGCGGGCAGTCGGTGACTTCGATGAACTCGGAGACGGTCTCGCCGGCGTCGTTGCGGTGACGCGTCCACCACACCCCGGGATAGACCGTCTCGAAGATCTCGCTCGGGCCGCCTGCGTCCACCGATACCTTGACCGCGCCCTGCGCGAGCACCTCTTCGAGCCGCGCGCGGTCGGCGGGCCCCAGCGGCATGGCGCGCAGGTCGATCGCGCCGCAGCTGCCGTCTGCGGCGAGCTTCGCGAGCAGGTCTGCGACCTCGTGCAGGATCGCCGTGGCGTAGGCCGTGTCGCGCAGGTCGCTCATGGCCGCCAGCGCTCGATGATTGCCTGCGCCTGCGCGCAGGCGCGCCCGATGCCCTCGGCCACGCGCGCGCTCGGCGCGTCGCCCCAGCCGAACTCGTGCGGCTGGATGCCGATCAGCGCACGCCGCTCGGGCAGTCGCCCGGCGAGCGCCGCGATCGCCATCAGGTCGTAGAGGCCGACTTCGTGCACGCTCTTCTTGCCGCCGGCGCCGAGGAATTCGTCCATCGCCCGCCCCTCGAACAGGCGCACCGTCCCGGGCTCCGCGCCGAACTCGGCCGCATCGATGACGAGCACCGCGGCGCTGTCCTCGATCGGGCCCGCGAGCGTGAAGGAGAGCGTCCCGCCGTCGAGGTACTCGACGCCGTCGCGCGCCTGCGCCGAAGCCTGCAGTCGGCGCAGCGCGTGCACGCCCGCCCCCTCGTCGCTAAGCAGCGTGTTGCCGATGCCGAGCACGAGCAGCTTACGTTCCGGCGTCATGGGGCACACGATAGGGCCGCACAGCGTCGGCCGGCTTGACGTGCGTCAAATGGCGCACGCTCATCGCGAGGAGAAGCGTCGCGATGATCGCGAAGACGATTCCGGCTCCGACCTGGCGCGCCGCGCCCCAGCAGGCGAGCCCGATCGAGAAGGCCGCGATCGCGAGACCCATGGCGCGCGAGACGGACCTCGCGCGCGCATCCGCGCGCGCCAGCAGCCGTGCCACCCACAGGCCGTTCAGGCCGTCGACCAGCAGCATGCCGAGCGTGAACAGAATGGCGATCGCGAGCGCAGGGACGATCCCACCGAAGCCGGTCGCGGCCGCGGCAATCAATCCGGCCTGGCTGACGGTGTCGAAGGAGATTGCGAACAGCGCCCCGACCAGGACCATCCCCAGCGGATGGCGGACGCGTTGCATGCGGCCGAAGAAGCCGGCCTTGATCCCGAGCGGGCGCACCATCTCGCCCGGCCGCACAGCGAGCACCGCGCGCAAGTTCGCGCATCCGAGCGCCGCGAGGAAGCCGATAGAAATCCACGCGCCGATCGCCTCCAGCGTCTGGGGCGGCTGCCAGGCGCGCACCGCGGCGCATGCGGCGAGCGCGACGCCGATCACGACGGCGCCGTGGCCGAGCGAGAACAGGGTCCCGCAGCGGCGCGCGAGCCGCGGCCGGTCGGCGTTGAAGCGCGTCAGCCCGTCGATCGTCGCCAGGTGATCGGCGTCCAGGCCGTGCTTCATGCCGAGCACGAGCGCGAGCGCGGCAAGCGCGGCCCAGCTATTTGCGCTGATCTGCATCGCGTACTCCATCAGGCGCTCCGGCGCCAGGCCGCGCGGCGGTGGCGCGCGAGGTGCAGCGGCGTCCAGGCGTGCGGGACCCGGTGCACGAAGCGGTAGCGCGCGACGTGGTAGCTCGGGTCGAAGCCGTAGAAGTTCAGCCGAATGCGCTCGAGCTCCTCGGCGCGGTACTGCGCGAGCGGCTTCGCCGATTGCGCCGCCTCGAATTGCGCAAGTTTTTCTTCGATCAATTCATCGAAATCATCTGCGAGCGCGCTCGCTCTCTCTTGAACTTCGCATCCGAACTGCGCGCCGTCGTCGCCGAAGCAGGCGTCGATGAGGCCCATCTGCGCCGCGCGCGGCGCGCCGAGCGGCAGCCGCTCCTGCATGAGCGCCCGCGCGCGCTCGGCGCCGACGCGCCGCGGTAGCGAGTAGGTCCAGTACTCCGAGCCGTACAGGTTGCCCATGTTCTTGTAGTGCGGATTGAGCACCACGCCGCGCCGCGCCCACACGCGGTCCGTGGCGAGCGCGAGGAACACGCCGCCCGCGCCGGCGTTGCCCGCGAGCGCCGCGACCGTGAGCTGCGTGCCGCACTCGAGGATCGTGCGGCACAGCTCGTCCATCGCCTCGATGTTGCGCCAGGACTCGTCCGCCGGGCTCGCCGCCGCCTCGATGCGGTTGAGGTGAATCCCGTTCGACCAGAAATCGCGCCCGCCCGCGAGCACGATGACGCGCGTCGGGCGCCGCGTCGCGGCGAGGAACGCGTCGCGCAGCCGCAGGCACTGCTCGGCCGACATCGCGCCGTTGTAGAAGTCGAAGGACAGCGTGCCGATTGCGCCGTCCTCCTCGTAGGCGATGTCCTGCCAGGTAGCGGACTCGGGCACGCCCGCGAGCGAGTCGGCGAGCGCGAGCGTTGCAGGGAGCTTGAACCCGTCCCTGGGCCGCACGTGCCCGATCCACACCGCGCCGTCCACCGTCGCGCGCAGCACCGCCTCGTGGCGGCGCGCGACGAGCGCGCCGGGCGCGGTGCCGCGCAGCGTCGCCTCCGGGTGGGCGTCGTACAGGTACAGCTCGCGCCCGCCGATGCGCTCGAGCACGCCGGGCGCGCCGTCGGAAGCGCGGATCTTGGCGAGCACCGTCGCCGTGTCGTCGCGCTGCCAGTCGATATGACGTTCGTGTTGGGATACCGAGGGACGGGTACGGTTTTCTTTCTGTTTCTCAGGGACAAAACCCCCACGCGCGAACCTGTCCACCGCTTCCAGTACGGCCTGGCACGCCGCTTCGGCGACCTCGTTGCGGTACAGGCTCGACTTGCGCGCCGCGCGCATCGGGAAAGTGCGCGCGGCCCATACGTCGCCGCCGTCCATCACGGCGTTCGCCTGCAGCACGGTGACGCCCCACTCGCGTTCGCCTTCGAGAATCGCCCAGTCGAGCGACGCCGGGCCGCGGTCGCCCGGCGGGCCGGGATGCACGACGAGGCACATGAAACCCCGCCACAGCGCCTCCGGGATCGCGCGCTTGAGATACGGCGCGATCACCAGGTCGGGACGATAAAGGCGCGCCGCCTCGATGCTCACCGCGTCCGCGATGTCGAGCTCGACCGAAAGCTCGTGGCCGCGCGCGGCGAGCTCGACGTAGATGCGCTGCGCGAGGCTGTTGAAGCTGTGGGTGAGCAGGAGGATGCGCATGGCGCTCAGCAGATGCGCGGCAGCTGCTCGCCGACCAGCCAGTCGACGACGCGCCTGCCGCC
>DATGDH010000097.1:0-4854 GCA_035310985.1 Burkholderiales bacterium | reverse complement strand
TCAGTGCGCGATCTGCTCGAGCGCCAGCTCGCGAGTCGCCGGCCCGAAGAACCCGATCGAGACCATCACCACCAGCATCGCCACGCCGATGAACGCCGCCACGCCCGGCACGCCGGCGACGTTCAGGATGTAGCCGATCGCGAGCCCCGCGAACGCCGCCGAGATGCGGCTCCAGGAGTACACGAAGCCGACCGCGCGGGCGCGGATGCGGGTCGGATAGAGCTCCGACTGGTAGTTGTGGAACGCGTACGACAGCGTGTTGGCGCACAGCGTGAACAGCACGCCCACGATGATCAGCGCGGTGGGGTCGTTCAGCTCGGAGAAGATCGCCATGAACACGGCCATGCCCAGCGCCGCGAGCACGATCTGCCACTTGCGCTCGATGCGGTCGGAGAACAGCGACCCGATCAGCGGCCCGAACGGGTTCGCGATCGCGATGATGAACGCGTACATCAGGCTCTGGGTGATGTGGATGCCGCGGTCGATCAGCAGGGTCGGCACCCAGGCGGCGAAGCCGTAGAAGCCGATCGTCTGCGCGAAGTTGAACACCGACAGCATGATCGTGCGCGCGCGGTAGGGCGGGCGGAAGGCTTCCGCGAGCGTGCCCTGGCCCTCGGCCTCTGGGACCGCCGCCCCGGGGGCGGGCAGGGGCTTGCCGGTTTCGGCGGCGACGTCCCGCTCGATCGCGGCGACGATCCGCTCGGCTTCCTCGTAGCGCCCGTGCTTGAGGAGCCAGCGCGGGCTCTCGGGCAGTCCGAGGCGCAGGAACCACACCACGATCGCGCCCACCGAGCCGATCAGCACGACCCAGCGCCAGCCGTCGAAGCCGAGCGGCGCGATCGGCACCAGCTGCCAGGCGAGGAACGCCACGATCGGCACCGCGCAGAACATGATGAACTGGTTGATCGAGTACGCGCGGCCGCGCTCGCGCCGCGGAATCAGCTCGGAGATGTACGCGTCGATCGTCACCAGCTCGACGCCCAGGCCGACGCCCGCGATGAAGCGCCAGATGTTGAGCGCGAAGCCGGTGCTCTGGAACGCCATGATCGCGGAGCAGACCATGTACCAGATGAGCGCCCAGGTGAAGATCGTGCGCCGCCCCATGCGGTCGGCGACCTGGCTGCCGAAGAGCGCGCCGACCCACAGCCCCGCGAAGGTCGCGAACACGAAGGTGCCGAAGCCGGCCACCGCGATCACGTGCAGCCCGGCGAGCGGCCCGAGCGACTGCGGCGAGAACATGCCCGACTTGATCATGCCCGGGGCGACGTAGGCGGTGAAGAACAGGTCGTAGAACTCGAACAGGCCGCCGAGCGAGATCAGCACCACCATCCGCCAGACGTGCCAGGAGCGCGGCAGCCGATCGAGCCGCGCCGGAATCGTTGCGCTTGCGTTATTGGACATGGGGTCTCCTCCTCCCTTGTGGCGCAGATCTTAGTACGCGCGGGCCGGACGGCGCGCGTCAGTTCGACGTAAGCTTTTGGCTGCGCGCGTGCCGCGTGTCACGAGATTGAAACATCGGGCTGGTCCAATTGCGCACGCAGGCTACCTGCTCAACTCAAACTTCAAACAGAGGATGTGACGATGATTCCGAAAGTCGTGCGGCTCGCCGCGGCAGTGCTCGCGTCGGCCATCAGCATTTCCGCTTACGCGGCGAATACGATCACCGGTGCGGGAAGTACGTGGGTGTATCCGCTCGTCGCCAAATGGTCGGACGAATACGCGAAGAAGACCGACACGAAGATCAACTACCAGTCGATCGGCTCGGGAGGCGGCATCCAGCAGATCAAGGCCGGCACGGTCGCCTTCGGCGCGAGCGACAAGCCGCTGACGTCGGAAGAGCTGGCGGCGTCGAACCTGATCCAGTTCCCGACCGCGATCGCCGGCGAGGACCTCGTCTACAACCTGCCGGGAATCGATCCCGGCGAGATCATCCTGTCGGGACCGGTCGTCGCCGACATCTATCTCGGGAAGATCAAGAAGTGGAACGATCCGGCGCTCGCGAAGCTCAACCCGGGCGTGAAGCTGCCGGATCTCGCCATCGTGGTGGTGCACCGCGCCGACGGCTCCGGGACCACGTTCACGTTCGCGAACTACCTGTCGAAGGTGAGCCCCGAGTGGAAGGAGAAAGTCGGCGCCGACACCTCCGTGAAGTGGCCGACCGGCGTCGGCGGCAAGGGCAACGAGGGCGTGTCCGCCTACGTCCAGCGCATCAAGGGCGCGATCGGCTACGTCGAATACGCGTACATCATCGAGAACAAGCTGCAGTACGCGCGCATGGTCAACTCCGCCGGCAAGGTCGTCAGCCCGAGCCTGAAGGGCTTCCAGGCTGCGGCGGCAAACGTCGACTTCACCAAGGCCAGGGACTTCTACGTGATCCTGACCGACCAGCCGGGCGCCGAGTCGTGGCCGATCTCGGGCTGCACCTGGCAGATCCTGCGCAAGAGCGCGCCCAAGGCGACCAACGAAGAGGTGGTGAAGTTCTTCGCCTGGGGCTTCGAGCACGGCCAGAAGATCGCCGAATCGATCGCCTTCGGGCCGCTGCCGCCGAGCACGGTCGCCGCGATCAAGCAGTACTGGCAGGCCAACCTGGGCATCTGAGCCGCCCCGCGGCCGTCCCTCAAGCCGCCGCGTAGCGCTCGCGGCGGTAGACGAGCCAGGTGAAGAGGAGCATCGACCCGAGAACGATGAACGAGCCGGTCGCGGCGAACGCCTCGCCTTCCGTGTGGCCGGTGAAGATCCTGCCCACGCCGTAGACCTGGATGACGACGCCGGCCATCCAGATCCACACCTGGGCGAGCGCGGCGCGGCGGCGGTCGATCGCGGGGTGCAGGTGATAGAAGACGCCGAACAGGAACAGCGACACCCAGCCGAGCAGGTTCAGGTGCGCGTGCGCCGGGAACGTGGCGTGGTTCTCGGAGATGGCCATGACCAGGCCCCAGATCATCCCTGCGATCACGAACAGCACGGACGCGCGGAAGCAAAGCGAAGACGCCTTCATCGGTACCCCCTCCCTTCAGGACTTATTGGAATTGTAGGAACGTATCTTAACGGCCTTTGTGCGCGCCGGTCTCGATCCGCCGCTCGAGCAGCAGCCTGTCCAGGCGCTCCTTCTCCGCGGGCTCGAGCGTGACGATGCGCGGGAACGCGATGATGAGCGCGAGCGCGATGACCTGGATGGCGATGAAGGGGGCGACGCCCCGGTAGATCTGCGAGGTGCGCAAGCCGGGCGGCGCGACGCTGCGCAGGTTGTACAGCGCCAGCCCGAACGGCGGGTACATGAACGAGGTCTGCATGTTCACTGCGAGCACCACCGAGAGCCACAGCGGGTTGATGCCGAGCTTGGCCGACACCGGCTCGATCAGCGGCACGACGATGAACGCGATCTCGAAGAAGTCCAGGAAGAACGCCAGCAGGAAGATCAGGACGTTGACCGACACGAGGAAGCCCAGGCGCCCGCCGGGCAGGTGTGCGAATGCCGCCTCGATCCACAGCGGCCCGTCGAAGCCGCGGAACACCAGGCTGAAGCAGGTCGCGCCGAAGAGCAGGAAGATGATGCAGGAGCACAGGATCCCCGTGGCATCCATCGCCTGGCGCAGGGACGCCGGCGTGAGCTTGCCGCGCGCGCGGCCGTAGAACAGCGTCGCGAGCGCGCCGACCGCGCCGCTCTCGGTGGGCGTCGCGATCCCCAGGAAGATCGACGCGAGAAGCGCGCCGACGATCGCGACCGGGGGCAGCGCGTTGACGAGGGCACGGCGCAGCCGCGTGCGCAGGCGCTCGCCCTGGGCCGACGCCGGAGCCGCCGGCAGCGCGCCGGGATAGAAGCGCGAGGCGAGATACAGGAAGAGCAGATACAGGCCGACGATCAGCGCCGAGGGCCCGAGCGCGCCGCGGTAGATCTGCGGCAGCTCGACGTCCATCTGCTCGGCGAGCACGATCAGCACGATGCTCGGCGGGATCATCTGGGCGAGCGTTCCGCTCGCGGCGATGACGCCGCTCGCCAGCGCGGGGCTGTAGCCGTAGCGCAGCATCACGGGCAGCGTGGTCAGGCCCATGGCGACCACCGAGGCCGAGACGATGCCCGTGGTCGCGGCGAGTGCTGCGCCTACGAGCACCACGGCGTAGGCGAGGCCGCCGCGCACCGGCGCGAGCAGCCGGCCGAAGGCGTCGAGCATGTCCTCGGCGATGCCGCTGCGCTCGAGCAGCAGGCCGATGAACACGAAGAACGGGATGGCGAGCAGGTTGTCGTTCAGCAGGATGCCGAGCACGCGCAGCGGGATCGCGAACAGGAAAGCGGGCGGGAAGGCGCCCAGGGCGAGGCCCGCCGCGCCGAAGGCGAACGCGACGGCGGCGATCGAGAAGGCGACCGGGAAGCCCGCCAGCAGCGCGGCGAACAGCGCCAGCACCATGAGCGGCGGGAGCGGGGACGCGCTCACCGGGCGTGCGGCCCGTCGATCAGCTGCCCGGCGCGCGGCGCGTACTCGGCGCGGCCGCCGAGGAAGGCGATGCGCTTGATCGCCTCGGCGAGCGCCTGCAGGGCGAGCAGCGCGAAGCCGAGCGGCAGCAGGCCGGTCAGCACCCAGCGCGGGACGCTTCCCTCCATCTCGGCCGAGACCTCGTGGTGCACGAGCGCGTGCCAGAAGATCGGCCAGCTGAAGTACGCCATCGCCAGGGAGAGCGGAACGATCACCAGCAGGCACCCGAGCGCGTCCAGCCGCGCGCCGTAGCGCACGCCGAAGCGCGCGGACAGGATGTCGATGCGCACGTGCTCGTTGCGCTTCAGCGTGTAGCCCGCCATCAGGAGCACGAGCACCGCGAGAAAGTGCAGCTGCAGGTCGAGCGCGAAGTTCGACGCGA
>DATGDH010000096.1:0-3568 GCA_035310985.1 Burkholderiales bacterium | reverse complement strand
AGCTTGTAACGCTCGCGGTTGCGGCCCTGGTCGTCCTGCACGATCAGCTCGCCGGAACGCGACACCGCGACGTAGTTGCCGCTCGCGTGCTTCACGACCTTGAGGTTCTTCAGGCGGATGACACCGGTGGTCTTGATCTCGATGCGCGAAACCGCCGTGGCGCGCGACGCCGCGCCGCCGATATGGAACGTACGCATGGTGAGCTGCGTGCCCGGCTCGCCGATCGACTGCGCGGCGATCACGCCGATCGCCTCGCCGACGTTCACGAGCGAGCCGCGCCCGAGGTCGCGCCCGTAGCACTTGGCGCACACCCCCCAGCGCGTGTCGCAGGTCAGCGGCGTCCTCACCTTGACCTCGTCCAGGCCCAGGTTGTCGATGGTGTCCACCGCTTCCTCGTCGAGCAGCGTGCCCGCCGCGTAGAGCTGGTCCTGCGTCTCCGGGTGACTGAGGTCGGTCGCCAGCACGCGGCCGAGGATCCTTTCCTTGAGCGCCTCGACCACCTCGCCGCCCTCGACCAGCGCCTTCATCGCCACGCCGTTCTGCGTGCCGCAGTCGTCTTCGGTCACCACCAGGTCCTGCGTGACGTCGACCAGGCGGCGCGTGAGATAGCCGGAATTCGCGGTCTTCAGCGCCGTGTCGGCCAGGCCCTTCCGCGCACCGTGCGTCGAGATGAAGTACTGCAGCACGTTCAGGCCTTCGCGGAAGTTCGCCGTGATCGGGGTCTCGATGATCGAGCCGTCGGGCTTGGCCATCAGTCCGCGCATGCCGGCGAGCTGCCGGATCTGCGCCGCCGAGCCGCGCGCGCCCGAGTCGGCCATCATGTAGATCGAGTTGAAAGCCTCCTGGCGCACCTTCTTGCCGTGGCGGTCGACCGCTTCCTCCGTGCCGAGCTGCTCCATCATGACCTTGCCGACCTGCTCGCCGCAGCGCGACCAGATGTCGACCACCTTGTTGTAGCGCTCGCCGACGGTGACCAGGCCCGAGGTGTACTGGCTCTCTATCTCCTTCACCTCGTTCTCTGCCGCCTGGATCATGTCGTGCTTCTGCGGCGGGATGCGCATGTCGTGCACGCCGAACGAGATGCCGGCGCGCGTGGCCATGGTGAAGCCCGAGTTCATCAGCTTGTCGGCGAAGATCACCGTCTCGCGCAGGCCGCAGCGCCGGAACGCCGCGTTGATGAGCCGCGAGATCTCCTTCTTCTTGAGCGGCTTGTTCAGCAGCGCGAACGGCAGGCCCGCGGGCAGGATCTCGGAAAGGAGCGCCCGGCCGATCGTGGTCTCATAGCGCGTGACCTTCTCGCTCTTCTCGCCCGCTTCGCTCAGCTCGACCTCCCTGATGCGCACCCAGACGCGCGCGTGCAGGTCCACCTGGCGCGAGTCATAGGCGCGATGCACCTCGGCGAGGTCCGCGAAGGACATGCCCTCGCCCTTGGCGTTCACGAACTCGCGCGTCGCGTAGTAAAGGCCGAGCACGATGTCCTGCGAAGGCACGATGATCGGCTCGCCGTTGGCGGGCGAGAGCACGTTGTTCGAGGCGAGCATGAGCGTCCTCGCCTCCATCTGCGCTTCCAGCGACAGCGGTACGTGCACCGCCATCTGGTCGCCGTCGAAGTCGGCGTTGAACGCCGCGCACACGAGCGGGTGCAGCTGGATCGCCTTGCCCTCGATCAGCACCGGCTCGAAGGCCTGGATGCCGAGGCGGTGCAGCGTCGGTGCGCGGTTCAGCAGCACCGGGTGCTCGCGGATCACCTCTTCGAGGATGTCCCATACCTCGGGCACCTCCTGCTCCACCAGGCGCTTGGCGGCCTTGATCGTCGTGGCCAGGCCGAGCAACTCCAGCTTGTTGAAAATGAACGGCTTGAAGAGCTCGAGGGCCATCTTCTTCGGCAGTCCGCACTGGTGCAGCTTCAGCTGCGGGCCGACCACGATCACCGAGCGTCCGGAGTAGTCGACGCGCTTGCCGAGCAGGTTCTGACGGAAGCGCCCGCCCTTGCCCTTGATCATGTCGGCGAGCGACTTGAGCGGGCGCTTGTTCGCGCCGGTCATCGCCTTGCCGCGGCGGCCGTTGTCGAGCAGCGAATCGACCGCCTCCTGCAGCATGCGCTTCTCGTTGCGCACGATGATCTCGGGCGCCTTCAGCTCGAGCAGCCGCTTCAGCCGGTTGTTGCGGTTGATGACGCGCCGATAGAGGTCGTTCAGATCCGAGGTCGCGAAGCGCCCCCCGTCGAGCGGCACCAGCGGCCGCAGCTCGGGCGGCAGCACCGGCAGCACCTCCATCACCATCCAGTCGGGCTTGATGTTCGAGTTCTTGAAGCCCTCGAGTACCTTCAGGCGCTTGGCGATCTTCTTGATCTTGGCGTCCGAGGAGGTCGCCTCGAGGTCCTTGCGCAGCGTCTCGAGTTCGCGGTTGATGTCGATCGAGCGCAGCAGCGCGCGGATGCCCTCGGCTCCCATGCTGGCGGAGAAGTCGTCGCCGAACTCCTCGACCTTGGCTAGATAGTCGTCTTCCGTCAGCAGCTGGCAGCGCTTGAGCGGGGTGAGGCCCGGGTCGGTCACGACATAGGCCTCGAAATACAGCACGCGTTCGATGTCGCGCAGCGTCATGTCGAGCACCAGACCCAGACGCGACGGCAGGCTCTTCAGGAACCAGATGTGCGCAGTCGGGCTCGCCAGCTCGATATGGCCCATGCGCTCGCGGCGCACCTTGGCGAGCGTGACCTCGACGCCGCATTTCTCGCAGATGACGCCGCGGTGCTTGAGGCGCTTGTACTTGCCGCACACGCACTCGTAGTCCTTGATCGGCCCGAAAATGCGCGCGCAGAACAGGCCGTCGCGCTCGGGTTTGAAGGTGCGGTAGTTGATGGTCTCGGGCTTCTTCACCTCCCCGTAGGACCACGAGCGGATCTTCTCGGGCGAGGCGAGTCCGATCTTGATCGCGTCGAATTCCTCGGCTTGCTGTACTTGCTTGAAGAGCTCAAGTAGCGCTTTCATTAGTACCTCTCCAGGTCGATATCAATGCCCAGCGAGCGGATTTCCTTCACCAGCACGTTGAAGGACTCCGGCATGCCCGCCGCCATCTCGTGGTTGCCGTCGACGATGTTCTTGTACATCTGGTTGCGGCCCTGCACGTCGTCGGACTTCACCGTCAGCATTTCCTGCAGGGTGTAGGCCGCGCCGTAGGCTTCCAGCGCCCAGACTTCCATCTCACCGAAGCGCTGGCCGCCGAACTGCGCCTTGCCGCCCAGCGGCTGCTGGGTGACGAGCGAGTATGGACCGATCGAGCGCGCATGGATCTTGTCGTCGACGAGATGGTGCAGCTTCAGCATATAGATATAGCCCACCGTCACCTTGCGGTCGAAGGCATCGCCCGTGCGCCCGTCATAGACGGTCGACTGGCCGGAAGCATCGAGGCCCGCAAGCTTCAGCATTTCCTCGATGTCGTTTTCCTTGGCACCGTCGAACACCGGCGTTGCGATCGGCACGCCGTGGCTGAGATTGCGGCCAAGCTCCATCACCTGGTCGACGACAAGATGCACGCGCGCTCCACCGGCCCCTACAGCCTGGTGACG
>DATGDH010000095.1:0-3457 GCA_035310985.1 Burkholderiales bacterium | reverse complement strand
CGGCATCGAGCACGCGCGCAAGACGATTTCGAGCGGCGCGGCGAAGGCGAAGCTGGAAGAGTTCGTCGGCTATACGCAGCGCTTGAAGGCGAAGGGCTGAGCGTGGCGGACATCCTGCAGCGCATCCTCGAAACGAAGCGGGGCGAGATCGAGGCCGCGCGCCGCGCGCTGCCGCAGGAAGAGCTCGAGGCGCGCGCCCGCGCGGCTCCTCCGCCGCGCGACTTCGTGGGCGCGCTGCGCGCCAAGATCGCGGCGGGGCGGCCCGCGGTGATCGCCGAAATCAAGCGCGCGAGCCCTTCCAAGGGCTTGCTGCGCGCCGACTTCGATCCGGCGGCGATCGCGCGCAGCTACGAGGCGGGCGGGGCCGCCTGCCTGTCGGTGCTGACCGACCGCGAGTACTTCCAGGGAGCGCCCGAGCACTTGGTCGCCGCGCGCGCGGCCTGCGCCCTGCCGGTGTTACGCAAGGATTTCGTCATCGAGCCCTATCAGCTCTATGAATCCCGCGCCATGGGGGCCGATTGCGTACTTCTCATCGCGGCGGCACTGCGGGCGGACGCGATGCGCGAGCTCGAGGCGGTCGCGCTCGGTCTCGGCATGGCGGTGCTTGTCGAGGTGCACGACGCGGGGGAGCTCGATGCCGCCCTTGGCCTCGCTACCCCATTGATTGGCATAAATAATCGCGACCTGCGCAGCTTCGAGACCCACCTTGAAACCACGCTCGGCCTGCGCTCCCGGATTCCGGCGCCCCGAATTCCAGTAAGCGAAAGCGGCATTTCCAGCGGCACAGACGTGGCGGCGCTGCGGGCCGCCGGCGTGAATTGCCTCCTCGTGGGCGAGATCTTCATGCGGGCTGCCGAACCTGGCAAAGCGCTGGCTCAACTTTTAGATGCCTCTCTAACTACCTGAAAAACTTATCTTACGTATCTGTTGCTATTACGCAACAAAAGGCTCTTGGTAGGCAGTATTTCCGTCGAAATGGTTGCCCGGCAAATGCCGCGGTCGGCAGAATCTGTCCAACTTCTTCGCAAAGAAGTTGGCCGGGCGGCGACAAGACCAAAAAATGCCGCCGGCAGAAGTTAGCCGGGCAGCGAAAGCCGCCCAGTCCCTTCAACAACAGTCGGGAGATTTATTGATGAACAAGAAACTCATGGCCGCGGCGGTCGCCGGTGCGCTGGCGATGCCTGGTCTGGCGCTCGCGCAATCGAGCGTCACGATCGGCGGATTCTTCAAGGTCGGGATTGAAAATATCAAGATCGACAGCGCAAGCGCTGCGCGCTCGGCAGCCGGCACGAACACGAGCGAGATCCGCATGGCGGACAACTCCTCGCGCATTATCTTCGGCGTGTCGGAAGATCTGGGCGGCGGGATGTCGGCGATCGCGCAATTGGACAACCGCTTCTCGCCGGACAACGGCAACATTAACGCGACGGGTAACACCTGGGTCGGCCTGAAGAGCAACAGCTGGGGCGCGATCACGATGGGTCGGCACGACCTGCACTACGGCCAGAACGCGTCCGACATGGGCGCGGGCGCTAGCGCCCTGAAGGCGACGTCGATCTCGCTGATGGACTATGTGAACGTCGCGACCGTGGCGGGCGTTGCGTCAAGCGCACCGATCGCCAACACGACGCGCACGCCGAACTCGCTCAAGTGGCAATCCCCGAACTGGAGCGGCTTCGACATCATCGCCGCATACACCACCAGCCCGGTGGCACAAGACGGCGACCTGGCCTCGAACGTACGCAAGGGCTACGGCTGGAACATCAACCCGCACTACACGGCCGAGAACTGGGGCCTTATTTACAGCTATTGGAGCGCGAAGCCCGACGGCTCGCTCGCCGACCAGCTCGGCCAGAACGCGGCCGGATACTTCAAGTGGGGCGGCTTCAAGATCGGCGTGTCGTACAACCAATCGAAGCTGAAGGATGCGGCTGGCGTTGACCTCGCCAAGCGCGACGCCTGGTCGATCCCGCTCAGCTGGCAGACCGGCCCGCACGCGATCTACGCGCACTACACCAAGGCCAACAAGGACAAGGTGTCGACCCTCGGCGACACGAGCGCCGCGATGGCAGCGGTGGCGTATACCTACTCGCTCTCGAAGCGCACCCAGGTCGGCGTGACCTACGCGCAGATCCGCAACGAAGCGAACGCGGCGTACCATTTCTTTACGGATGTAAGCGGAGGCGACCTGTCGTCGCTCGGATCGACGGTGCAAGCTGGCGAAGATCCGAAGCTGCTCGCGCTCATCATGTACCACGCGTTCTAAATCGAGCTTTGCTCGGGCCGGAGATCATCCCGGCCGCAGGACCTGAAACGGGCGTCGCAAGACGCCCGTTTTTTTTGGTCTTCTTGCACAGAATTGCGCGCTCTGCCCAGGGCGCGTCATGGACATTGCTGAGAGCTTGCGGGTAGCATTTGCGCGTAGACGCTCTGCCAGGGAGGTACGGCTATGAGCAAGCAAATGAAGTTCGCGGCGATTGCGAGCGTCCTCGCGGCGATTCCGAGCCTGGCGCTCGCGGAATCGAGCGTAACGATCAGCGGCTTCTTCAAGGTCGGGCTCGAGGACATCAGGATTGGAAGCCCGAATCCGGCCCGCACCGGGAATACGAGCGAGACCCGCGTGACTGACAACAATTCGCGCATTGTGTTCGGCATTACCGAGGACGTCGGCAACGGGCTGCAAGCGATTGCCCAGCTCGACAGCCGATTCACGCCAGACAACGGCACCGGACCCACGGCCGCGGGCAACACCTGGGTGGGGCTGCGCAGCCCCGCGTGGGGCAGCCTGACCTTCGGTCGCTGGGACCTGCACTACGGCTTGCAGCCGGACGACATCGCGACCAAGGCGGGCTCGGATAAGGCGCGTTCGGTGTCGCTGTTCGATTTCGTCCAGAACGGTGCGACCACGCAGGCGATCGCCAACGCGACGCGAACGCCGAACGTCATTCGCTGGGATACGCCCAACTGGAGCGGCTTCAAAATGACGACGGCGTATTCGGCCAATGCGGCCGGCGCCGAAGCCGACCTCGCGAGTACAGTCCGCAAGGGCTCGGCGTGGAACCTGAACCCGAGCTATGGCAGGTCCGACTGGCAGATTGGCTACAGCTACTGGAATTCGAAGCCGGACGCGTCGCTCGCCGACCAGCGCGGCGATACGGTCTACGGCTATTACAAGTGGAGCGGGCTCAAGATCGGAGTCGGCTGGAACAATTCGAAGCTTAAGTCGGCCGCGGGAATCGATGCTGCCAAGCGCGACGCGTGGACGGTTCCGCTCAGCTACACCTACGGTGCGCACAATTTGTATGCGCACTACACCTGGGCGAACGACGACAAGATACAGGGGGCGAATACCGGCGCAAACATGTTCGCGCTGTCGTACGTCTACGACGTGTCCAAGCGCACTTCGGTCGGGCTGACCTACGCGCGCATCAGGAACGACTCGGCGGCGTCTTACCAG
>DATGDH010000094.1:0-1567 GCA_035310985.1 Burkholderiales bacterium | reverse complement strand
GACGCCTTCAGCGGCGAGCACTCGGGCTGGCATACGGAGGACCTGGCGGCGAAATACAAGGTGTCGCGCGCCGACCAGGATCGCTGGGCGCTGCGCTCGCAACAGCGCTTCAGCGCAGCGCAGGCCGCGGGCAAGTTCGCGGCCGAGATCATCGCCGTGGAAGTGAAGGGCAAAAAGGGGCCGGTCGCCTTCGATAAGGACGAACACAACCGGCCGGACACCACCGCCGAGACGCTGGCGAAGCTCAGGCCCGCGTTCCGCAAGGACGGCACCATCACCGCCGGCAACGCGCCCGGCCTGAACAGTGGCGCGGCGGCGATGCTCGTCGCCGAGCGCGGCTGGGCCGAGAAGAACGGCCTCGCGCCGATGGCGCGGCTGGTTTCCTACGGCGTTGCGGCGGTCGAGCCGGGAATGTTCGGCATCGGCCCGGTGCCTGCGGTGCGCCAGGCGCTCGAGCGCGCCGGGTGGAAGATCGGCCAGGTCGAGCGCGTCGAGATCAACGAAGCCTTCGCGGCGATCGCGCTCGCCTGCCTGCGCGAGCTGGGCCTGGCTGAGGACGTGGTAAACGTCGAGGGCGGCGCGATCGCGCACGGCCATCCGATCGGCGCCACCGGCGCAGTCCTCGCCACGCGCCTCATGCACTCGATGAAGCGCGACGGCCTTAAGCGCGGGGTCGTCACGCTGTGCATCGGCGGCGGGCAGGGCATCGCGCTCGCGCTGGAAATGCTCTGACGCGAGCCCGCGCTAGGTCGAATCGTCGGCGCGGCCTCTACTGCAGCCGATAGGCGGCGTGGCAGGCGACGCAGGCCTGGGTGACTTCGTTCAGCGCGCCGACCGCGCGCGGGACGTCGTGGTCGATCGCCGCCTGCTGCATTGCGATCGCGAAACGGCTGGCGGCGTGGTGCATGGCGGTGCCCGCGTCCTGCATTCCCTTCGGCATGTAGGGGGCGACCTCGTGCGCACCGTGCAGGCCGAACGAGGACATGCCGAGCCGCTTCTCGGCCAGCTCGCCAGCCTTGTCGAACTCCTTCTGCGCCAGGTATTCCTGGATGCGCGACAGCGTCATCAGGTGGTCGCGCATGTTGGCGAGCTCCTTCTCGCGCAGGGCGGGGGGGAATTCAACCAGCTGGCGCGTGTCCGGTGCCATTGCGGCTGGCATCGCCTCATGATCCATGCCCATGGGCATGGCGTGCTGCTCGTCCATCGGCGCGGCACCCGCGCTGGCCGCGAGGGCGAGCACGCCAATGGCCGTATAGCGCATCCAGTTCCTCATGGCTCTCCTAAATTTGCATCTTACCCTTGCCGCGGCGCAAAGCGCCCGGGACCGAAGTGCCCCGGGCCGAAGCCGCGTCCGGAACCATAGCCCGTGCCGGGACCGGCCTGGTCGAAGGTCGCCTTTTGCTCGGGTGTCAGCACCGAGTAGAGCTGCTTCGCAGCGCTGTCGACGGCCTGCATGTTATCCAGACCGAGCTTCATGAAGGCGATGCGCTGATCCATGCGCTCGGTCGTCGTGCCCGCCGGGGATTGCATCGAGGCGCGCATCGCGACCATCGTCTGGGCGCGTTGC
>DATGDH010000093.1:0-2328 GCA_035310985.1 Burkholderiales bacterium | reverse complement strand
CCTGATCGCAGACCACTGGGACGACCTGCTCCGGGTCGCCGGCAGCCTGCTGCAACGCCACAGCACCGGCAGCCACGCTGCGCGACCGGGCCGCCTACCGATCGCTGAAGGCGGCGCCGTCAGACGCGGCGGCCGCCTGATGGGAAATACGGGCGGGGCGGGGCGTTCGTGGCCGAAGATGGGGCAGAATCCCTGGTCCCAATACCGTGACTAACGAGTTCGGCGCGGACCTCGCCCTCTCCGCGAATGTGCGACCGACCCAAGGGCTGGGTCGCCCCTGCCGTCTTTCATCCATCACGCATGCCCGGCCCGGGCACCCCGACTAAACGGAAGTTTTTGGGGTGAGGCACGAAATCGCCCGGAGCGGCGGGGTTTCGCCGTTCCGGGCGGGGTTTGTTGCTGTCTACTTGCCGGGCGTGATGCCGAGGTGCTCGAAGGCGGAGGTTTGGAGCTCGGTGGGGGTGGTCAGGCGGGTGAAGGTGGCGGGGCTGTTGGCGATCTGGATGGTGTTGCGAGACAGCGTGCCGAGGTCGGTGAGCAGGTCCTCGAGGCTGTGGGCGATCTGCCCGTCGGCGGTGCGTGCGCTGGCGGCCTTGGCGGTGGCTTGAGGTGAGCGCCGGGCGGGCGCGACTGGGTCAGCCGGCGACAGCGGTGTGTCGTCGCAGAACAGCATCGGCGCGAGCCGTCGCGTGAGTTCGAACTGCACATAGCAGGCCAGCATGCACAGGAACGCGTGCGCGCGGACGCGGTCCTCGAGGCGGTGGTAGACGGGGCGGATCTCAAGCGGGGTCTTCATCTGCCGAAACGCGCGCTCGTTGACCTTGAGCTGTTTGTAGGCGCGCACCACTGCGGGAGAGCCGATCCTCGTGTGGGGTTCTGCGGTGCGCAGCACATAGATCCCGTCCAGCAGCGCGTCGTCGTCGATCTGCGCCTGGTTGCGCCGGTACCTGAGGCTGTGATCGGCGATCTCGAGGGTGAAGTGCTTGGCCATCTTGCGCTTGTTGACCACGCGGCCGGCGCGCTCGCCGATCTTGCCGCCGTCGGCGTGCTTGAGCTTGCCGCGCGGCCCGTCGACCATCTGCTTGACCTTCTCGAGGTCTTTCTCGCTCAGCGCGAGCAGCTCCTCGCGCTTGCGTGCGCGCTCGGCCGCGACGGCGGGGTTGCGGCACACCACCAACCGCTCGCCGGGGAACTCCGGCGATGAGATCTCACACAACCCCTGCTCGTCAAACTGTGACAGCTGAAAGTTCGGCGCCACCGTCAGCGCCTGGATCTGCGGCGCGCGCAACGCGGTGATGAACCCCACGCCCTGCTCTTTGAGCACTTTAACCCTGGCGTCGGTGATCATCCCGCGGTCGCCGACGAACACCACGTGCTCGATCCCGAAGGTCTCCTTGACACGCTCCACGGCAGGCCCCAGCGTCGTCGGGTCGCCAGTGTTGCCCTTGTGCACCTCGATCGAGATCGGCTGACCCTCCGGAGCGCAGCACAGCCCATAGCTGATCTGCGGCTTACCGGGCTTGCCGTCGCGCGAGTAGCCAATCGCCGCCAACTCACAACAACGACCCTCCAGGTAGCTGGAGGACAAGTCATAGAGCACAAACCCCTCACCCTGCACATGCCGGCGCGCGAGCGCTGTCTCGATCCGCGACTGACGCTCACACAGCCAGTCCATCGCCGACAGCAGTTCAGCCTCACTCACCTCACCCAGTGACAGTTCCTCGGCCAACGTCGTCTGGTGCACCAGCCGCGTGGTCGACAGCTTCGAGCACGGGTCAAGTAACCGCTGGCAGATCATCGCCACACACAGGTCGCGCTCGCGGCAGCGCTCGCGTGAAAGCAACCGCTCGAGGTCAAGGTCGCGCAGCACCCCGAGTACCGCAGCCACGTGCCCGTGCGGCAGCGAGCGCAGGATCTCGAAGCCCTCGTCGAGGTCGACCAGCCGCCGGCCGGCGAGCATCGCGCGTACCCCGTCGATCATCCACGGCTCGAGGTGCGAGAGGTTGCCGACGGTCTCGTTCTTGACCTTGCCGCCCTCGCGGTCGGAGCGGCGCAGCAGCGTGGTCGTGTACTCCTTGCCCTTGTAGTGGCGACGTGTCTCGGCGATGTGCACACGACCGCCCCGCTTCGGCATAAGGAAAATCATCGCATATCGAGTGTCACTCGTCAACCAATTTAGTGTCTACACCTACCCGCCAAAAACAATCCGATCGCCTGGAAATACAGGGGATCGGACCTCAACCCATCAAAAACTTCCGACTAGACGCCACGTGTGACGCTTGAGCGAGCGAGCCCGCATCCCGATGATCGAGCGCGCGTTGGCGAACG
>DATGDH010000092.1:0-5737 GCA_035310985.1 Burkholderiales bacterium | reverse complement strand
CGCGCACGTACGCGTTGAGCTTGGGGTCGCGCACGACAAAGGGCGAGGTCTTGAGCTCCTTCTCTGCGCGATCCATCTGATCCCACAAGCCCTGCTCGTCGCTGCCCGAGGGCGGCCGGTAGTGGGGCGCGAGGAAGCGCGCGCCCGCAGACTGCGCCGCGGCCCCGCGCGCCAGCGCGAGCCAGGCGAGCCCGCACAACGCGCAGGCGAAACGTCGCCGCAGATAATTCACTTGAGCGCGTCCGAGATCAGCACCTTGACGGTTTCCGCGGCGGCCTTCGGCGTACGCAGATCGCCCTCGGCGCGCGCGAGGCGATTGAACCACACGATGTCGCCGGTCTTCAGGTCGACGAGCGACGCGAAGCCAACCTGTGTTCCGCCCGTCGCGTAGCCGCCCAGCATCGCGGCGACAACCATGACCGCGACGCGGCCCGAGCTCGCGTAACTGTCGCGCACGTAGATGAACAGCGCGTAGTCGGCGCCCTGAGTGCGCGCGATCGCCGCCGCTTCGCGGCCGAGCGACCAGTCGAATTTCGCGCCCTTGCTGGGCAGATTGAATTGTTGGACATAGTGGTGCAGGAGCACCGAGCTTCCCACCGCGCGGTGCAGCTTCACCAGCTCGAGGCACGTAGCCTGGTCCTCGGGGGTGCCGCGCTGCTCCTGGTAGTCGAGCAGCCTGACCTTGAAGTTCTGCGCCTGCTCCTCGAGCGCGGCATGCATGTTCTTGAGCGCCGCCGCGGTCCACTCGGCCTGCGGCTCCTGGACGCCCCCCGCGGTGAGCTCCGAGAGCTCGACGTCGAGCGGCATCACCACGACCTTAGGCTCTTCCCCCGCCTTGCGCTCGAGCTGCTGCGCCTGGCGCTGCACCGCCATCGGCGCGCAGGCCGAGAGCGCGAGCGCGCCCCCGGCTAGCAGCAGGCGCCACAATGCCCCCCCGGATCTCATGGCCGACCTCCCCCCAACATCGGGCGGTTCTAATTTTCCGCAAAGCGTAGCGTAGTCGCTCGGCGATGGGAAGCAGGGGAGCGGCTAACATTGATCCTTTCGGACAATCGGCAAAACCGCGACATGACCCAGCTACTATTCGAACATCAGACCGCGCTCGTCACCGGCGCGGGGCACGGCATCGGCCGCGCGCTGGCGCTGGCGCTTGCGCGCGAGGGGGCGCGCGTGCTGCTCGCCGAAATCGACCCGACGCGCGGCGCGGAGGCGCTCGCCGCGCTGCAGGCGGAGGGCACCGCGGCGGACCTCGTGCAGGTCGACCTGTCCCGCCGCGGCACCGCCGAGCGCCTGGTCGAGGACGCCGTGGGGCGGCTCGGACGCGTCGACATGCTGGTGCACAGCGCGAGCCCGCCGCGCCACGAAGCCGACACCCTGATGACGGTGAGCGACGCCACCTGGGACGCGATGCACGAGGTGAACCTGCGCTCGGGCTTTGCGCTCGGCCGCGGCCTGGCGCGCCACATGATCGAGCGGGGGATCCGCGGCCGCATGCTCTACCTCACCTCGCTGCACTCGGAAACGCCGCGCAACCTGCCGCACTACGCCACCGCCAAGGCGGGCATGGTGATGCTGGTCAAGGAGCTCGCCAAGGCGCTCGGCGCGCACGGCATCCGCGTCAACGCACTCACCCCGGGCGCGGTCGCCGCAGGCGGCTTCAAGCCCTCCGGTGACCTGGCGGCCAAGATCCCGCTCGGCAGGCTGGCCGACGCGGACGACATCGCCGCGATGGGCATTGCGGTGCTGAGCGAGCGCTATGGCCGCTACGTCACCGGGGCGGACATCGTCGTCGACGGCGGCCTGGCGCTGCACAACTGGTTCGCGCCCGCGGTGCCCTGAGAAAAAATGGCGGCACGCCCGTTACCAGAGCCCGGGCAGGAGGCGGTACTTCACCGAAGCGACATAGGCCGGCCAGTCTGGGTGCTGTGCAAGCACGCGCTCCTCGGCGCGAACGCGATAAAGCAGCGACGCCCAGCCCGCCAGCACCATGAGCGCCGTGCCCAGGTTCCATTCCTGCATGTTGTAGCCGATGTCGGCGATGAGGTAGGAGAGGTACATCGGGTGGCGCACGAGCCCATAGGGCCCCGTCGTCGCCACGCCGCGCAGGGCCGGGCGCACGCCGAAGCGCCTGCCGAGCGTCAAGAGGCTCGCGAGGCTGAGCAACGCGGCGGCCGACACCAGCACGAAGCCCGCCTCGGACGACACTGCCTCGCCCGGCACCCAGCGCAGGTAAGCGACCTGCGCGTAGGGGTAGGCATACGCGACGATTACCGCCGCGCCGGTGCCGAACGAGCGGTCGAGCGCGGTGGGTGCGCGGCGCGTGAGCGCGATGGCGAGCACCAGCGCGTGCTGCAGGACGTAGATCCAGTCCGCAGCCGTGAAGCTCGAGGTGAGGTGTACCAGCAGCGCGAGTTCCGCTGCCGTGACCCCCAACAGGATGAGGTCGCCCGGCGTGCGCCCCGCGATCGTGCGCACGCTGAGCGCCAATCCCGCCGGTCTACTTGACGGTGTAGCCGCGGCCCTCGAGGCAGGCGGCGCGCGCCTTGGCAAATGCCGCTTGCTGCTGCTGCGAGGCGCCCTGCGCCTGCTGCTGGCTCTGCTCGGCGGCCGCCCGGTTCTGCCTGCGGCTCTGCCCGCGCGCGGCAACCGCGCCCGCGGCGGCGCCCGTGCTCGCGTCGCCGCCGACGATCTCGCCCACCACCGCGCCGCGCGCCGCGCCGCGCACGCCAGCGCCCGGCGTGGTGCCGGTCGCTGTCGTCGGCGGCTGGGCGGCTGCCTGCGGCGGCGGCGCCTTGGCGGGATCGAACCCGGTCTGCTGCACCGCCCAGCCATAGCAGGCCGACTCGTCCTTTTTCTGCTGCTCGGGCGACTGGCCTTTCGCCGGGTACACGTACTGCTGCGCGGCGGCCGGCGAAGCGAGCGCAACCACGACAGCACCCATCCAGAAGATCCTCAGTTTCATTTCGTCATGCTCCGACGGAGAAAATATCAATTTAGACAAGAACGAAGCAGACCCCTTGCGTTAGATCAATCCGGCGGCATCGTGGCGGTGCACCTCAGTACGGCCAGGTCCAGTCGGAGATCTCGGGCCGGTCGGTACCCTGCTCGCGCGCGTAGGCGAGGTTCAGGATGATCTCGTTCTTCATGCGCTCCTTCAGGTGCGCGGCGCGCGCCTGCAGCCGCGGCACGCGGTCGATGACGTCGATCACCAGGTCGAATCGGTCCACCTGGTTCAGGATCGCGAGCTCGAGCGGCGTGTTGATGTTGCCCTTCTCCTTGTAGCCGCGCACGTGCAGGTTGTCGTGGTTGCGGAAGCGGTAGGCGAGCTTGTGGATCAGCCACGGGTAGCCGTGGAAATTGAAGATGATGGGCTTGTCGACGGTGAACAGGCTGTCGAATTCGCGCTCGCTCGAGCCGTGCGGGTGCTCGCTCGCAGGCTGCAGCTTGAACAGATCCACGACGTTCACGAAGCGCAGCTTGAGATCGGGCAGGTGCTCGCGCAGGATAGCCGCCGCCGCGAGCGCTTCCTGCGTCGCGACGTCGCCGCACGAGGCGAGCACTACGTCGGGCTCGGCGCCCTCGTCGGTGCTCGCGCGTGCCCAGATGCCGAGTCCCTTGGCGCAGTGAACGATGGCCTCGTCGACGGTGGTGAACTGCAGGTGCTTCTGCTTGTCGGCGACGATCACGTTGATGCAGTCGGTCGCGCGCAGGCAATGGTCGGCTACGACGAGCAACGTATTCGCGTCGGGCGGCAGGTAGATGCGCGTCACGGTCGGGCTCTTGTTGGTGACGAGGTCGATGAAGCCCGGGTCCTGGTGCGAGAAGCCGTTGTGGTCCTGGCGCCACACGGTCGAGGAGAGCAGGATGTTCTTCGCCGACACCGGGGCGCGCCAGGCCACGTGGTTCTTGGCGATGTCGAGCCACTTGGCGTGCTGGTTGAACATCGAGTCGACGATGTGCGCGAAGGCTTCGTAGGTGTGGAACAGGCCGTGGCGCCCGGTGAGGAGGTACCCTTCCAGCCAGCCGACGAGCGTGTGCTCCGAGAGCATCTCCATCACGCGGCCATCGCGCGCCAGCTCGCCGCCGTCCGCGTCCTCGGGCAGCAACTCAGCCATCCAAGTTTTCTTGCTCGCCTGGTAGATCGCCTGCAGGCGGTTCGAGGCGGTCTCGTCGGGCCCGAATACGCGGAAGCTCTTCATGTTCAGCTTCATCACGTCGCGCAGATACTCGCCAAGCGGTCGCGTGTTTTCGTGCAGCACCTTGCCCGCCTGCGGCACCTTGACCGCGTAGGCGCGGAAGTCTGGCAGCTTCAGCGCCTTGCGCAGCAGCCCGCCGTTGGCGTGCGGGTTGGCGCTCATGCGCCGCACACCCGAGGGTGCGAGCGCGCGCAGCTCGGGGCGCAGGCGGCCGCCTGAGTCGAACAGCTCATCGGGCCGGTAGCCGCGCAGCCAGTCTTCCAGCAGCTTGAGGTTCGCGGGATTGCCGCGCACGTCGGAGAACGGCACCTGATGCGCGCGCCAGCTGCCCTCGATCCTGTGGCCGCCGATCTCCTTCGGACCGGTCCAGCCCTTTGGCGCGCGCAGCACGATCATCGGCCAGCGCGGCCGAAGCGGCTCGCCGCCCGCGCGCGCTTTGGCCTGGATCGCGCGGATCGCGCCGAGCGCGGCGTCGAGCGCGGCCGCCATCTTCTGGTGCATGTCCTGGGGCTCGGAGCCTTCGACGAAGTAGGGCTGGTAGCCGTAGCCGACGAACAGCGCCTCCAGCTCTTCATGGCTGATGCGCGCGAGGATCGTCGGGTTGGCGATCTTGTAGCCGTTCAGGTTCAAAACCGGCAGCACTGCGCCGTCGCGCGCCGGGTTGAGGAACTTGTTCGAATGCCACGCGGTGGCGAGCGGCCCGGTCTCCGCCTCGCCGTCGCCGACTACGCAGGCGACGATGAGATCCGGATTGTCTAGCGCCGCGCCGTAGGCGTGCGCGAGGCTGTAGCCGAGCTCGCCGCCCTCGTGGATCGAGCCCGGCGTCTCGGGCGTGACGTGCGAGCCGATGTGCCCCGGGAAGGAGAACTGCTTGACGAACTTCTGCATCCCTTCCGCGTCCTCGCTCTTGTCCGGATAGATCTCGGAGTAGGTGCCTTCGAGGTACGTTGGCCCGAGCACGCCGGGCGCGCCGTGGCCGGGACCCGCAATGAAGATCACGTCGAGGTCGTCGCGCTTGATGACGCGGTTCAGGTGCGCCCACACGAACGAGAGCGCCGGACTCGCGCCCCAGTGGCCGAGCAGCCGGTGCTTCACGTGCTCGGGCTTGAGCGGCTCGCGCAGCAGCGGGTTGTCGAGGAGGTAGATCTGTCCGACGGATAGGTAGTTCGCTGCGCGCCAGTACGCATCTATCTGCTCGAGCTCGGTCACCGACAAGACGGGGTCTTCTGTCGGACGCATGGCTCGACGCTCCTTCGCTGTCTCTGGATGGAGCCGGTCTCTCCACAGGCTCTACCCGCGCGGGCCCCCGCGCAACCGCCGCCTCGCGTTCGCGGGCTGCTCGGCGCGATAATCGATGGCGACCACCCAGGCGGGCCCGGGCACACTTCGGAGGATCGCCCTCCGGCGAAGGGCCCCCGGAAGGGAGGAACGGTGTCTACGGACACAACGCCGCCTGCAAGTGCGGAGCCGAATGAGGCGCGCGCGCCCGCGGAGCCCGAGAAGCGCGAGATGCCGACGTTCACCTACGCCGGACCCACGAT
>DATGDH010000091.1:0-18257 GCA_035310985.1 Burkholderiales bacterium | reverse complement strand
GCCGTGCCGCGCACTTCGGCTTACGCGCTAAACAACGCTACGCTGCCGTTCGTGCTCGCGCTCGCCGACAAGGGCTGGAAGCGCGCGCTCGCCGACGACGAGCACCTGCGCAACGGGCTGAACGTGGCGCGCGGCAAGCTTGCGCACCGCGCGGTGGCCGACGCGCTCGGCCTCGGATACACGCCGGCCGACAGGCTGCTCTGACCGTCGATTCCATCCGTCTCAAACACAGGAGAAGACATGCTCAAGCTGTGCGGCTTCCACGTCAGCAACTACCACAACAAGGTGCGCATCGCGCTGCTCGAGAAGGGTGTCCCGTTCGAGGAGGACGCGAGCTGCGCACCATCGCAGAAGGACGAGTTCCTGGCACGCTCGCCGCTCGGCAAGGTGCCGTTCATGGAAGTCGACGGCACCGTGCTCACCGAGTCGCAGGTGATTTGCGAATATCTCGAGGACACGCACCGCGAGAGGCCGCTTTACCCGCGGGACCCTCTCGCGAAAGCGAAGGTGCGCGAGCTCATCCAGTACATCGAGCTGCACATGGAGCTCGTCGCCCGGCGCCTGTACAGGGAATACTTCTTCGGCGGCAAAGTGTCCGACGAGACCAAGAAGGAGGTCGAGCGCGACCTCGCGAAGGGCGTGCGCGGCTTCGCGACGCGCGCCAAGTTCGATCCGTACATCGCCGGCGGCGAGCTGACGCTGGCCGACTGCGCCGCCTACGTGCATCTCCCGCTGGTCTCGATGATCAGCAAGATGGCCTTCGGGTGCGATTTTCTCGAAGAGTTCCCGGTCAAGCCCTACCTCAAGATGCTCGGAGAGCGACCCGCCTTCGCCAAGGTTAGCGCCGACCGCAAGGTCGCGCAGGAGGCCATGCTGGCGCGGACGAAGAAGTAGCGCTGCGCCAGTGCGGGAACTTGCGCCGCTGGGCGAATACCTGCGCTTCGCCGTCACGCTCACGGCGGTGCTCGATCCGTTTCTCGCTGTGCCGATCTTCGTCGGCATCACCGCGGCGCGCTCGTCCGCAGAGCGAATCGCGCTGGCGCGCGTCATCACGCTTACGGTATTCGGCGTGCTCGCGGGTTCGGCGCTCTTCGGGGAAGCGCTGCTTCGCCTGATCGGCGCGAGCCTGCCCGCTTTTAGCGTGGGCGGCGGGCTGGTGCTGCTGTTGATGGCGCTTGCAATGCTGAACGCGCGCGTCGGCGGCGTGCGCCAGTCAGCGGCCGAAGCCGAGGAGCTGCAGGCCGGGGAGCTTTCCGGAGTGGTGCCGCTCGCGGTCCCGCTGCTTGCGGGGCCCGGGGCGATCGGCACCACCATCATCGCCGCGCAGGCGGGCGGGCTGATGCACCTCGCGGCTATGATCGTCTGCATTGTGCTCGTGTGCGCGCTGCTCTGGCTTGTGCTGCGCTTCGCCCACGCGCTCGCGCCGCGCATGGGAACGACGGGCCTGAACATCGCGACGCGCCTGCTTGGACTGCTGCTCGCCGCGATCGCCATTCAGACCATGGCGTCGGGCCTCGTGAAGTTGTTCCCGGGTCTCGCCGGTGCCTAGCCGCTGTTCGAGAACCTGCGCGCGACCCAGGCTTCGATTGCCGCGCGCATCGCCTCAGGCTGCTCGGTCGGGATCCAGTGGCGCGCGTCGAGCTCGACGATGTCGCAGTTGGGCAGAGCGCGCAGCGCCGCGCGCGTGCGCTGCGGATCGGTGAAGCTGCTGCGTGCCGAAAGCAGCGCGAGCACCGGCGCCGCGATGCTCCTCGGGTCCGGCCACTCCGTGGTGACCGCGGCCAGCGCCTGCAAATAGGCGCCGCTCGGCGTGCTGCGCAGATCGGCGAGCGGCGAGGCGTAGCGCGCGAGCAGCGCCTCGCCTTGCGGGCCGGCCGCGAGCGCAGCGCGGGTTTCGCGATCGAGCTGCTCCAGGTCCAGCGCAGCCAGGCGGCGACGATAGATGCCGAGCGCGTTCAATGCGCGCGTCAGCCAGGCGAGCGCGACAAGCACGGGGCGCAGGTTTGCGATGCGCTGCATGCTGCCGGCGAGCGCTTCGGGCGGCATCGGCTCGACCAGGACCAGGCCCGCGACGCTGACAGGGTTGCGGGCTGCGAACTGGAGCGCGATGTTCGCGCCCAGACAATGGCCGACGACGACGGCGCGCTCGATGTCTTCGGCCCGAAGGAGGGCTGCGAGATCGGCGCACCACTCGGCCATGCCGATGCGCCCCCGGTGAATGGAGCGTCCCTGGCCGCGCAAGTCGAGCCGCAGCAACGCCCACGAATCGCCGAGCGCGGTCTGATCGGCGAATTCCGACCAGCGGCTCATGTTGCTCGCGACGCCGTGTATCAGCACCAGCGCGCGCGCGGCGCCGGGAGCGCCGGAACGCGCGTAGGCGATACGCGCACCGTCCGCCGCCGCCAGCGAGCGCACGCCCCGCGCGGGAAATTCGACCCGCTCTGCGGAGCTCACTTGGGGACCGGGCGCGGCATTCCCTGCTGGTCGATGGCGACGTAGGTGAGCGTCGCTTCGGTCACCTTCACCACCTTCGGATCGGACGGGCGGCGTTCGGCGAACACTTCGACGTTCACCGTGATCGACGTCGTGCCGATGCGCATCACGTCGGCGTAGAAAGAGAGCACGTCGCCGATCTGCACCGGCTGCTTGAACACGAACGAGTTCACCGCCACGGTGGCGACGCGCCCCCGCGCCACACGGCCTGCCTCCGTTCCGCCCGCGACGTCGACCTGCGACATGATCCAGCCGCCGAAAATGTCGCCGTTGTGGTTGGCGTCCGCCGGCATCGGCACCACGCGCAGCGCCGGGACCTTTCCCTTCGGCAGCTTCAGACCGGGCGGCTGGTGCGAGGCCTTGCCCATCTAACGGCTCTTTCCCGCGAGATAGTGCAGCGGTCCGCCGCGGAACGGAGCGAAGCCGGTGCCGAAGATGAGGCCGGCGTCGATAAGATCAGCGTCGGCGACGATGCCTTCGGCGCGTACCGCCCGTGCCTCGGCGAGATAGGGCTCGATCAGCGATTCGGTCAGTTCGGGCGTGACGCCACCCGCCGGGCCCTTCACCGGCTTGCCTTTCTCGTAGCGGTAGATGCCCTGCCCCGTCTTCTTGCCGAACTGGCCGAGCGCCACTTTGTCGAGCAGCGCCTTGGGCGCCTGCGCTTCGCCGCCTGCGCCCTTCTTCGCCAGCTCCTTGCCCGCGGCGAGGCAGATGTCGAGGCCCACCGTGTCGGCGAGCTCGATCGGCCCCATCGGCATGCCGAACGCCTCCATCGCGGCGTCGATGGTCTCGGGCGCCACGCCTTCGTCGAGCATGCGAAACGCGTTCTGCATGTAGGGACCGAGCACGCGGTTGACCACGAAACCCGGAGAATCCTTGACCGGCAGTGGCAGCTTGTCAATCTGGCGCACGAACGCGGCGGCGCGCGCCGCGAGCGCCGCATCGGTACGCTCGCCGGAGACCACCTCGACCAGCATCATCTGCGGCACCGGATTGAAGAAGTGGATGCCGACCAGCCGCGCGGGGCTCTCGAGGGCGGTGGCGATGTCGGCGAGCTTGAGGCTCGAGGTATTGGAGGCAAGGATCGCGCTGGGTTTTGCAAGGCCCTCGAGCCGCGCGAACAGCTCGCGCTTGGCCTCGAGGTCCTCGAAAATCGCCTCGATGATCACGTCGGCATGCGCAGCGCCGCGTCCCGCAACGTCCGGCACGAGCCGATCGAGCGCGTCGCGCACGCGACGCCTGTCGCGCAGGCGGCGCTCGAAAAGCTGCGCGGCGCGCTTTATCGCTGGCGCGATGCGTTCGGGTGAAGTGTCCTGAAGCGTGACGCGCAGGCCGCGCAGCGCGCATATCGCGGCGATGTCTCCGCCCATCACTCCCGCGCCGACGATGTGCACTCGCGCCGCGGCGAAATCCGAGCCTTTGCCGGCGCCTTTGAGCCTTTCCTGGAGGAAGAACACCCGAATGAGATTGCGCGTCGTAGGATGCTCCGAGAGCGCCTTGATCGAGCAGCTGGGATCGTCCGGCGCGATGAACGGGTCGCCGTCGTACTTGAGCCAGGCGTCGAGGATCGCGTAGGGCGCGGGGTACTGCTCGCGGCGCGCGCGATTCGCGACCTGCTTGCGTGCTTGCGCCGCCACCAGCCTGCGGCCCGGCGGCGTGAGCAGCAGGCGCTGCGCGAGGGGCGGGCGCCGCCGCGGGCGGTCGGCGAGCGTCACCATGCGCGCGGTGTTCTGCAGGATCCGCAGCGGCACCGCTTCGTCCACCAGGCCGATGCGCCGGGCGCGGTGCGCGTCGACCGCGCGCCCAGTAAGCAGCATCTCCATGGCGGCCGCGGGGCCGACCAGCTTCGGTAGCCACTGCAGACCATGCCAGAACGGCCAGATGCCCAGCATTACTTCCGGAAACGCGAAGCGCGTTCTGGGGTCGTCCAATGCGATGCGATTCCGGCACGCGAGCGCCATCTCCAGGCCGCCGCCCATGCAAAAGCCGTTCACCATCGCGGTCGTGGGGAAGGGCAGCGTGCGCAGCTTGTGCATCGTGTCCCACCCGAGCCGTGTGAAGTCGACCGCCTCGTCGGTCGACTTGAAGTTTACGAACTCGTTCACGTCGGCGCCGGCGATGTAGTTGTCCTTCGCCGAGCGGATGATCAGCCCCTTGGGGCGCGCCGCGGCGATCTCGTCCAGTGCCGTTCCGAGCTCCTCGAGCGCCTCGCGCGAGAACGTGTTGGTCGATTCGCCCTGCTTGTCGAATGTGAGCCAGGAGAGCCCGTCGCGGTCCTGCTCGTGGCGCCAGTGCCTCACAGCGCCTCCACCAGCATCGCGCCGCCCAATCCGCCGCCGATGCAAATTGCGGCCATGCCGCGCCTGGCGTTGTTGCGTTCGAGCGTCCTCAATAGGTGCAGCACGATGCGTGCGCCCGAGGCGCCGACGGGGTGGCCGAGCGCCACCGCGCCGCCGTCCACGTTCAGCTTCGCCATGTCGAGCTCGCCGAGCGCGCCGGGCAGGCCGAGCGCGTCGCGGCAGTAGGTCTCGTCCTTCCAGGCGGCAAGGCAGCCGAGCACCTGGGCGGCGAAGGCCTCGTTGATTTCCCAGTAGTCGAGGTCATTCAGCGCCAGGCCGTGGCGCTCGAGGATCGGCGTGGCCGCGTGCACGGGTCCCAGGCCCATTTGCGCGGGATCGAGCCCGGCCCACTCGGAATCGACGATGCGCCCGGCGGGCTCCAGGCCGTGGCGCCGCACCGCGCCCTCGGAGGCGAGAATCAGCCAAGCGGCGCCGTCGGTTATCTGGGAGCTGTTGCCCGGGGTGACATTGCCGTACTTGCGATCGAAGAAGGGCTTGAGCTTTGCCAGCCGCTCGAGCGACGCGTCGCGCCGCACGCCGTCGTCCAGCGTGAGGGCATTTCCCTCGCGGTCGTAGAGCGCCTCGAGCTCACCGCCCCCCGCGGCGAGATATCCGGCATCCTGCGCCGCGGCGACCCGCTGGTGGCTGCGCACCGAGTATTCGTCCATCTGCTCGCGCGTGATGCCGAAGCGGTAGGCGAGGTTCTCCGCCGTCTGCCCCATCAGCAAGCCGACCATCGGGTCGGTAAGGCCCTTCATGATGCCGATCACCGGGGCGAGCAGCGCCTTGAGCGGCAAGCGCGCGAACAGCGCCGCTCTCTGGGCCGCGGAGCGCGCGGCTGCCATGTCGGCGAACCAGTTCACCATCGCATCGGCGTACAGGAGCGGCGCGCGCGACAGCGCGTCGACGCCGCCCGCGAGCACCAGCTGGGAGCGTCCCGCGAGGATGTTGTTGATTCCCGAGTCGAGCGCCTGCATGCCGGAGGCGCAGTTGCGCATCACCGTCCAGCCCGGCACCTTTTGTCCGCAGCCCATGCGTAGCGCCACTACGCGGCCGATGTTCACTTCGTCTACCGATGGCGCAGCGCAGCCCAAGATCACCTCGTCCAGCTCAGTCGGCTCGAAGCGCTGCCGCGCGAGCAGCGCGCGGCCCGCCTGCGTCGCGAGATCCCCGGCCGCGAACGCGCCGGGACGGTTCTTCGCTTTGAGGAACGGCGAGCGGGCGCCGTCTACGATGTAGATCGGTTTGGCGAACATGGTCAGGCGGCCTTTGCCTTCGGCGGGTTTTCCTGGGCGAGCTTGTGCACGATCTCGGCGCGGCCGAAGTCCTGCGCGAAATCATCGACTTTTATGACGTCCTTGCGGAGCGCCTCCTTCGCTTGCCAGAGCGCGAGCTCGTCTGCGCCGATCACCCCGTGCGCGTGCGCCAGCGCGGCGATGTCTGCGCCGGGACCCGGCTGAAGCTTGCCGCCGCGCACCGCTTCGCGCATCTTCTTCTCGATCGGCTCGCATGCGATCGCGGCACGCAACGCGGCCTCCAGGATGCCGGTGGCATCGGACTGGTCGCGCGGCACGTACATACCCGCCGTCAGGCGGTCGCGGGCCGCGCCGGGCTCGAGCAGCAGCCGTGCGCATTCGTGGTTGTGGCGGTCCTTCGACGGCCGAAACGGCGTGCCGAGCGGGAATACCACCCAGCGCAGCAGCCAGCGCAGCGGCTTGACCGGGAAATTCGCATACACCGCGTCGATTGCCTGCTGTGCCTGCCACAGCGCGTCGCGCACCGCCCAATGCACGAGCGGCAGGTCGTCTTCGAGGCGCCCCTGGTCCTCGTAGCGTTTGAGCGTGGCCGAAACCAGGTACATCATCGACAGCACGTCGCCGAGGCGCGCCGACAGCTTCTCCCTTCTCTTGAGGGACCCGCCCAGCGCGAGCATCGACATGTCGGCGAGGAAAGCAAACGCGGCGGAGAGCTGCGAGACGCGCTGGTAGTAGCGCGCCGTCTCGGGCGCCGCTGCGGAGGGCGCCGACGCGAGTCGCGCGCCGCTCAGCCCGTGCACGAAGGCGCGTACGCCGCTCGAGATCACGTGACCGATGTGCGCGGTGAAAGCGTCGTCGAATTCGCGCACTGCGGCCTCGCCGCTCAATTCCTTCGCCGCGCGTATCTCGCGCAGGACGTACGGGTGACAGCGGATCACCCCTTGGCCGAAGATGATGAGGCTCCGAGTGAGGATGTTGGCGCCTTCCACGGTGATGCCGACCGGGACCACCTGGTAGCCGCGTCCGATCCAGTTGCTAGGCCCGAGGCAGATTCCCTTGCCGCCGTGAATATCCATCGCGTCGTCGATGACCCGGCGCACGCGCTCGGTCATGTGGTACTTGACGATCGCCGAGATCACGGCCGGCTTCTCGCCGGCGTCGACCGCACCCGCGGTCATGACGCGCGCGGCGTCCATCATGTAGCAGTTCGCGGCAATGCGCCCGAGCGCCTCCTCGACGCCCTCCAGCTTGCCGATCGGCGTCTTGAACTGGCTGCGCACGCGCGCATACGCACCGGTGTAGCGCGCCATGGCCTTGGCGCCGCCCACCGACGAGCTCGGTAGCGAGATCGAGCGCCCCGCAGCGAGGCTGTTCATCAGCATCATCCAGCCCTTGCCCGCGTAGTCCCTGCCGCCGATGATCCAGTCGAGCGGCATGAACACGTCCTTGCCCCAGTTGGGGCCGTTCTGGAACACGGCGTTCAGCGGCAGATGGCGCCGGCCGATATTGACACCGAGATGGGCCGTCGGAACGAGCGCACAGGTGATGCCGAGGTCCTCGGCGTCGCCGAGCAGCCGCTCGGGGTCGTAAAGCCTGAAGGCGAGACCGAGCACCGTGGCCACCGGCCCGAGCGTGATGTAGCGCTTATCCCAGGTCACGCGCATGCCGAGCACATCCTTGCCCTGGTAGCTGCCTCTGCACACGATGCCGAAGTCCGGGATCGACGCCGCATCCGATCCCGCCTCGGGGCTGGTAAGAGCGAAGCAGGGGATTTCCTGCCCCTTCGCGAGGCGCGGCAGGTAGTGGTTCTTCTGCTCCGCGGTGCCGTAGTGCAGCAGCAGCTCGGCTGGCCCGAGCGAGTTCGGCACCATGACCGTCACGGCAGCCGCGTTCGAGCGCGTCGAGAGCTTCATCACTACGGCAGAATGTGCGAGCGCGGAGAATCCGAGCCCGCCGTACTTCTTCGGGATGATCATGCCGAGGAAGCCCTTGTCCTTGGTGAACTGCCACACCTGCGGTGGCAGGTCTTGGCGCTCGTGCGTGATCTCCCAGTCGTCGCACATGGCGCACAGTTCCTCGCACGGCCCGTCGAGGAAAGCCTGCTCCTCCGGCGTGAGCCTGGGCGCCGGCGTCGAGAGCAGCCGCTGCCAGCGCGGGGCGCCGGAGAACAGGTCCCCGTCCCACCACACCGTGCCGGCGTCGATCGCTTCCTTTTCTGTCTGCGACATGTCCGGCAGGATGCGCCGGAACAGCGCGAGCAGTGGAGCGCTGATCAGCGCGCGGCGCAGCGCCGGAACGTTCAGCGCCGCGGCGGGCGCAAGGAACACGACGGCGAGCAGCGTGTTGCCGGTCGCGCCGAAGGCGGCCGCGGCCGAAAGCCAGAACGCAAGCGCGGCGCCTGCCGCGGTCCACCAGATGAGCGGCAGCCTGAAGTAGGCGAGTACCAGGAACGCGGCGATTGCCGCGAGCACGAATGCAAGCATGGTCATCCCCCGTTTCTCTTTATGCGGCGATCTTGACGTCGCGCCGCTGCGGCAGCGGCGCGCACAGGCCGGCTGTCAAAAACGCGGCCAGACGGTCTTCCAGCAGCCGCGCGTCGTAACGATCCTCGGGCTTGCAGCCGGCGATCAACTGCACCGTATCGGTCGCGGCGAGCGTGTAGGACAGCGTGCCGAACATGAAATGCATGCGCCACACCAGCTCGTCGCGCGGCAGCTCCGGCAACGACTTGACGAACGCTTGCTTGAAGCGCTCCATGGTGGGCGCATACAACTGGCCGATCAGCGCACGAATAGGCGCTGCCGGCTCAGTGTATGTGCGTCCGAGCAGGCGGATGAAGTTTCGCCCCCCGCCGGCTGCGTCTTCGATCATGCGCAGGCCGGGGCGAACGAACGCTCGGATGACGCGCTCGGGCGCCAGCGGTGCGCCGGCGGCCTCGCGCTCCAGCTGGTCGAGTGCCGCGACGCGTTCGGCGTTCATCGGGTCGAGGCGACGCCGGAACAGGGCTTCGATTAGCGCGTCCTTGGAGCCGAAGTGATAATTGACTGCGGCGAGATTGACGCCGGCGGTCGAGGTCAACAAACGCATCGAGGTGGCCTCGAATCCGTGCTGCATGAATAGCGCCTCGGCGGCATCTAGGATGCGGATGCGGGTCTCGTGCCTGGGTTTGACGGCGAGGAGGGACATGAGAGTGCCTTGGATGGAATCAAACGAACGTTTGAATGATAGATTGAGCCGCTGCGTCGCGTCAATCAAATGACCGGCTTCTCACTCCTGGGCCTCGTGCTGCTGTCGATGGCGTGGTTGTTCTTTATCGGCGGTTCCGCGCTCAACTATCAAGCCTGGCGGACCGCACTGCGCGCGCGCCGGAGCAGCGCCGCGCCTGCGGGGGGAATCCCCTTTCTGCCGGGAGTCGTCGGCTCGCTGGCGTCGTTCTTCACGGTCGGCTGGGCGCTCAAGCACGGCTACGCGCTACATTGGCCGTGGCTTTGGATCGCGCTGCCGCTCGTACTCGACGTGTACTGCGCCGGCGGCCTCCTGCTCGCGCTGCTTGGCCTCGCGCGCCGCAGCCATAAGGGAGGGCCCGGTGCATAGCGCTTAGAATGCCGGGCTCGCCATGGCCCGCCGTGCGCATCAGTCAGCCCCGACGCAGCGACTCTCAGGATCAGAGTGGCGTGTGCTGCGTCTGCTGGTTCCGTACCTGCTCGAGTACAAGTGGCGTGTCGCAGCGGCGCTGACCTTTCTCACACTCGCCAAGCTCGCCAACGTCGGCGTGCCGCTGGTAATGAAGCAGGTGGTCGACGGCCTAGATGCGCGCACGGCGGTGCTTGCGGTACCGATCGCGCTGTTGGCGGTGTACGGCATCCTGCGCTTTTCCACGACGCTGTTCGCCGAGCTGCGCGACGTGGTGTTCGTGCGCGTCACGCAGCGCGCCATCCGGCGCGTCGCGCTCGGCGTGTTCCGGCATCTGCACGGGCTGTCGCTCCGGTTTCACCTGGAGCGCCAGACCGGCGGCATGTCGCGCGACATCGAGCGCGGCACGCGCGGCATCTCGACCCTGCTGTCGTACCTGCTGTTTTCCATTATTCCGGTGATTCTCGAATTCGCGCTGGTCGCCGCCGTGCTGCTGAAGAAATTCGACTGGCGCTTCGCCGCCATAACTTTCGGCGCGGTTGCCCTGTATCTCAGCTTCACCGTGCTGGTGACCGAGTGGCGCATGGAGATCAGGCGCCGCGCGAACGAGCTCGATTCGAAGGCCAATACGCGCGCCATCGACAGCTTGCTCAACTACGAAACGGTCAAGTACTTCGGCAACGAGGAGTTCGAGGTGCGCCGCTACGACGAGAACCTGCGCAAGTACGAGACCGCCGCAGTGCAGAACGAAGCCTCCCTCGGCCTGCTGAATATCGGCCAGTCCTTCATCATCGCCCTCGCTGTGACGGGGCTCATGTATCTCGCGGCGGAGGGGGTGGTTAAGCAAGCGTTCACGCTCGGCGATCTCGTGCTGGTGAACGGACTGCTGATCCAGCTCTACATTCCGCTCAACTTCCTCGGCATGGTGTACCGCGAGATCAAGCAGGCGCTCATCGACATGGACCGCATGTTCCGGCTGCTCACCGAGCACCGCGAGGTTGAGGATCGTCCCGGAGCAGCCGCCGTGCCCGAGGGCCCCGCGGCGGTCGAGTTTCGCGACGTGGACTTCTCCTACGAGCCGGCGCGCCAAATCCTGCGCGGGGTGAGCTTCGCCATTCCCGCGGGGCGCCGCGTCGCGGTCGTGGGCCACTCGGGCTCTGGCAAATCGACGCTCGCCCGGCTGCTGTACCGCTTCTACGACGTGAGCGGCGGAGCGATCCTGGTGAATGGCGTCGACGTCCGCGATCTCGCGCAGAAGTCGCTGCGCGCGGCGATAGGCATCGTTCCGCAGGACACGGTCCTCTTCAACGACACCATCCGCTACAACATCCGTTACGGTCGGCCCGAGGCGAGCGAGGAGGAAGTGATCCAGGCCGCGCGTGCGGCGCACATTCACGACTTCATCGAATCACTGCCCGCTGGCTACGAAACGATGGTCGGCGAGCGCGGATTGAAGCTCTCTGGCGGGGAGAAGCAGCGCGTCGCGATCGCGCGGGCACTGCTCAAGAATCCGCGCATCCTCATCTTCGACGAAGCGACCTCGGCGCTCGACTCGAAGGCCGAGAAAGCCATTCAAACCGAACTCGAACGAATTTCCGAGGGCCACACGACACTGGTGATTGCGCACCGCCTTTCGACCGTCATGGATGCCGACCAGATCCTCGTGCTCGCGCGGGGACGCGTGATTGAGCGCGGCGCCCACCGCGACCTGCTCGCCGCGCAAGGCGAGTATGCACGCATGTGGGCGCTGCAGCAGCAGGCCGCCCAGGCGGAGCAGACCCTCGAGCGGGTGAAGGCTGCCTAGGTGTAGGGCAAATTTCACGCTCTTTCGAGAAATTTCTGGTAGGGCCTTATTTTTGCTTGCATTTTCGAGAAATCCTGCTATACACTGCAAAAAACCCCGTAAGGCGGCCCGCGATCATGCAAGAAAGAAAACTGCACCACCTTGAAAAAATCGTGGCCGTCTTCGCGCTACTCGCGGTGCTCGCATTGACGGTCGGCTTCGCGCAGGCAGGCGAACTCGAGCACCAGAAGAAGGTCTTCCTGCGCTCTTCGGTTGCGCTAGTGCAGGATGCCGACAGCGGCGAGACGATCCTGGCGAAGAACTCCGACCAGGTGCTGCCGATCGCCTCGATCACGAAATTGATGACGGCCATGGTGATCCTCGATCGCGGCCTCGACCTGGACGACGAGATCGTCGTGAGCCGCGAGGACATCGACCACCTGAAGGGCACCCGGTCGCGCCTCGTCCCGGGCACACGGCTCACGCGCAGGGAGCTGCTGCTGCTCGCGCTCATGGCCTCGGAGAATCGCGCCGCCGCCGCGCTGGCGCGCACCTATCCCGGCGGCACCGAAGAATTCGTCGCCGCGATGAACGGCAAGGCGCGCGCGCTCGGCATGCGCGACACGCACTACGTCGACCCGACGGGCCTCGACTCGGGCAACGTCTCGAGCGCCGAGGATCTCGCCAAGCTCGTCAAGGTCGCGACCGGCTATCCGCTCATCCGCGAGTACACCACTACCGAGCACGCCGAGGTGAAGGCGCGCGGTCGCAGGCTCGCGTTCGTCAATACCAATCGGCTGGTGCGCAACCCGCGCTGGGACATCTATCTTTCCAAGACCGGCTACATCAGCGAGGCCGGGCGCTGCCTGGTGATGCGGGTCAAGGTTGCCTCGAAGGATCTGATCGTCGTGCTGCTCGACTCGTGGGGCAAGTACTCGCGCTTCGGCGACGCCAACCGCATTCGCAAGTGGCTCGAAAGCAGCGCGTACGTCGATACGCGCGGCTGAAGCCGCCGCGCCCGGCGCGCAGCGTCCGCTTCTTCGGCGGAAATCTTCCGGCCGACAGCTTTCTAGACGACGTCATCGCGGGTCTGTCACTGCCGCAAAAGGCGCTGCCGCCCAAGTACTTCTACGACGCCGAAGGCAGCCGCCTGTTCGCGCGCATCTGCCGCCTGAGCGAGTACTACCCGACGCGAGCCGAGCTGTCGCTCACCCGGCGCCATCTGGCCGAGATCGTGCGGTTCGCAGGCGAGGGTTGCGAACTGATCGAGTACGGCAGCGGCGAGAGCATCAAGACGCGTCTGCTGATCGAGCATCTGCGCCCGGCGCGCTACGTCGCCGTGGACATCTCGGAGGCCGCGCTTCGCGAGGCCGCGGGGCGCCTGGCGCTCGAGTTCGCCTGGCTCGCGATCGACGGCCTGGTGGGCGACTTTTCGCGACCGCTCAAGCTGCCGCCGGCGCGCGGCGCCAGGAGCGCGCGGCGCGTGGCCTACTTTCCTGGCTCGACGATCGGCAACCTGTCGGCGTCAGAGACCGAGGCGTTCCTGCGCATGACGCGCGCCCAGGTCGGGCCGCGTGGCGCGATGCTGGTCGGAGTCGACCTGAAGAAGGACGCCAACGTGCTGCACGCCGCGTACAACGACGCGCGCGGAGTCACCGCCGCCTTCAATCTCAATCTGCTCGCGCGTATCAACCGCGAGCTAGACGGCGACTTCGATCTGCGCCGCTTTCGCCACTACGCCTTCTACAATGTGTCGCAGGGGCGCGTCGAGATGCACCTGGTGTCGCTCACCACGCAGTCGGTGCGCGTCGGCCGTAGCCGCTTCGACTTCGAGCCGGGCGAGACGATTCACACCGAGAATTCGTGCAAGTATTCGATCGAAGAATTCCAGGCGCTCGCAGCTGAGGCCGGCTTTCGTGCCGCGCGCGTATGGTGTGACCGCCGCGCGCAGTTTTCGCTGCACGGCCTGACGGCGGTTTGAGCGCGGTTAGGCCGCGCCGATGCGCGCCGCCGGGCGGTGCCCGACGCCTCGCGAGATGCGCTCGGCGGCCTCCTTGATCAGCGGTCCCCAGGTTGCCTTCATGCGGTCGGCAGGCGTGGACAGCGACAGCGCCGCGATGAGGTGCCCGCCGTCGTCGCGCACCCCGGCGGCCACGCAGCGCACGCCGATTTCCGCTTCCTCGTTGTCGGTGGCGTAGCCCTGCCGCTGGATGCGCTCCAGGTCGCGCTCGAGCAGCGCCGCGCTGCTGAGCGTGTTCTTGGTATGCGGCGCGAGCCCGGTGCGTTTGGCGTAGTCGCGCAGCCTGGCGAAGCCCTCTTCGAGCAGAAACAGCTTTCCTGCCGCCGTGCAGTGCAGCGGCGCGCGCGTGCCGATTGCGTGCACGATGCGCATCGCCGCGCGTCCCGCCGAGGTGCGCTCGACGTACACGATCTCGTCGTCGTGGCGCACCGAGAGGTTGACCGTCTCGCCGGTCTGCGCGTGCAGTTCGCGCATCACCGGCAGCGCCAGCTCGCGCACGCTGATGCGCGACTTGACCAGGTTGCCGAGCTCGAGCAGCCGCATGCCGAGCCGGTAGCTGCCGGGTTCGACCCGATCGACCAGGCGGTCGGCCGACATCGCGGCGAGGATGCGGTGCGCCGTCGAAGGGTGCAGGCCCGCGTATTGCGCGACTTGCTTGAGGCCTAGGGGCTCGGGGTGCTCGGCCAGCACGTCGAGCAACTTCATCATGCGCTCGATCACCTGGATCGGGCTCTTCTGATCTTCCTTGCTGGTGGCCACGGACGGCGTGCGCATGCGGGAGGATCGGGAATTCTATCTCACAATGTGAAGTGCTATCCTCCGCCCTGCCATGAGCACAGGACGCCGCGTCGGTTTGTTCGTCACCTGCCTCGTGGACATCATGCGGCCGCGCATCGGGTTCGCCGCGCTGGAGCTGCTCGAGAGGGCGGGATTCGAAGTCGAGGTGCCCGCCACGCAGACTTGCTGCGGGCAGCCCGGCTGGAATTCCGGCGAGCGCGCCTCGGCGCGCGCGCTGGCCGAAAAGCTGATCGCGGAATTCGAGGGCTTCGACTACGTGGCGGTGCCCTCCGGCTCGTGCGCCGGCATGATCAAGCTGCACTACGCGGAGGTCTTCGCGGGCGAAGGCGCCTGGCTCGCCCGCGTCGAGCGCCTCGCGGCGAAGACCTGGGAGCTCGCCGACTTCCTAGTGAACATTGCGCGGCTGGACACGGTGCCAAGCGATTTCCGCGGCACCGTCACCTACCACGACTCGTGCTCGGGTCTGCGCGAGCTGGGCGTCAAAGAGCAGCCGCGCAGGCTGCTCGCGCATATGCCCGGTGTCGCGCTCACGGAGATGAAGAACTGCGAGGAATGCTGCGGCTTCGGGGGCACGTTCTCGATCAAGTTCGGCGACGTCTCGGCCGCGATCGCGGAGGCCAAGTGCGAGAACATCGCCGCCTCGGGGGCCGACGCGGTCGTGCTGGGCGACCTGGGCTGCATGCTGAACATCGAGGGGCGGCTGCGGCGCCGCGGCGACGAACACACGCGCGTGCTGCACATCGCCGAGCTGCTTGCCGGCGGGGAGCGCGGCTGATGCGCGTGCAGTCGATGCACTTTCACGCGCGTGCGCACGGCGCACTCGAAGACGCGCGGCTGCAGAGCGTGCTGAAGCGCTTCGGCAGCGGCTTCGCGGAGAAGCGTGCGGCGGCGCGCGAGGCCTACGGTGTCGAGGCGTTCGAGGCGCTGCGCACGGCGAGCGCGGCAATCCGCGACCGCGCGCTCGGTGCGCTCGACGTGTGGCTGTTGCGCTTCGAGGCCGAGGCGACACGGCGCGGCACCAGGGTGCTGTGGGCGAAGGACACGGCCGAGGTGCGCCGCTACGTGCTCGAGATCTGCGCGCGCCACGGCCTGAAGAAGGCCATCAAGTCGAAGTCGATGGTCTCCGAGGAGGCAGGCCTGAACGAGACGCTCGAGGCCCACGGCGTGCAGCCCGTGGAGACCGACCTCGGCGAATACATTATTCAGCTGGCCAAAGAGCCGCCCTCGCACATCATCGCGCCGGCGATCCACAAGGACAAGGACCAGGTCGCCGATCTGTTCGCCGAGCACCACCGGCGGCCCAGGCTGGACGACATCCGCGCCATGACCGACGAGGCGCGCCAGATGCTGCGCGGGCACTTCCTCACCGCCGACCTCGGCATCTCCGGCGGCAACTTCCTGGTCGCAGAGACGGGCTCGGTCGCGCTGGTGACAAACGAGGGCAACGGCCGAATGGTGACGACGCTGCCCCGGGTGCACGTGGCTATCACCGGTATCGAGAAAGTGATTCCGACGCTCGAGGATCTCTCGACGCTGAACCGCGTTCTGCCGCGGTCGGCGACCGGCCAGGAGATCGAGAACTACTTCTCCATCGTCACCGGACCGCGGCGCGATGGCGACCTGGACGGCCCCGAGCACATGTACGTGATCCTGGTCGACGCGGGGCGCGCGCGCTTCCTCGGCGGCGACATGCAGCAGATGCTGCGTTGCATCCGCTGCGGCGCCTGCATGAATCACTGCCCGGTGTTCAAGGCGGTCGGCGGCCACGCCTACGGCTGGGTCTACCCGGGTCCGATGGGCTCGGTGCTCACGCCGGTGTACCAGGGCATCGAGAACGCGCTCGACCTGCCGCAGGCCGCGACTTTGTGCGGTGCCTGCCACGTCGCCTGCCCGGTGCAGATCCAGTTGCCCGAGCTGCTGCGCAAGCTGCGCGAGCGGCAGATGCAGGCCCGCTTGCGCCCGTGGCGCGAGCGCGCCGGTTTCGCGCTTTGGGCGTTTGCAGCGAAGCGCCCGCGCCTGTACGCGCTCGGCACTGCCGTCGCGGTGCGCGCGTTGAAGTTGATGGGCGGTGCGCGGGGCCGCATCTCCAGGCTGCCGCTCGGCTCGGGCTGGACGCTCGGGCGCGACATGCCCGCGCCCGAGGGGCGCACCTTTCGCGAGCTGTACGCGCGCCGCGCGCGCTGAAGCCCCCGCTCAGGGCAGCGCGCGGCGCTGCTCGGTTTCGCGACGTTGCTCGCGGGCCACCATGCTCGCGAGACCGGTCAATTCCTCCGCCAGCAGCTCGAGCAAGTCATCGGCCGAGACAAGGCCCACGAGGCTTCCCGCGCGGTCGACCACCGGCAGACGGCGCAGGCCCTTCTGCCGCATGAGTGCAACGGTCTCGGCGACACCAGCGTCCTCGCGCTCGACGACCACTTCCGGGCTCATCACGGCGTCGACCAGGGTCGCCTCGGGATCCAGACCGAGCGCGACCACGCCGACCGCGATGTCGCGGTCGGTCAGGATCCCGGCGGGTATGCGTTTGCCGCCCGACTCGTCGACCACCACTAGGCTGCCGACGTGGTGCTCGCGCATCAGAAGCGCGGCGCTCCGCACGCTTTCGTCCGGTCTTGCGAACACGACTTCGCGATTGCAGATTTCACCGATTGCCACTGCGTGACCCTCCTTTTTCACCGCGTTTGTCCGATCCGGCGCGCGCGGACACCGTACGCATTTGCAGGTCGCCGCCATGTGCGGCGAGCAGCTCGCGCGCAGTGTTCTCCCAACGCTGCGCGGTCGCGTCGTCGCCATCCAGCAGCACGATTTCCACCCCGCGCCCCGTGGAGCGCGCCAGCGCCGCGGCTGCCGGCACCACGAGCTCTGGGGGCGTGGTCGCGTAGCACAGCACTGAAAGCGAGGAGGGCAGGCCGAAGCGCAGCGCGCCGGTCACCAAGATATCGCCCTCCGTCGCGGCGGCGCAGAGCTCGGTCATCAAGGCGCCCCGCGTCACCCGGAACGACCACGGTACCAGACCGCGGGCGGCGATCGCGGCCATGGTGCGCTGCACGTTGCCGGCGACCGTGCGCAACGAGCGCTCCATTGCCTCGATGTCGAGCGCGCGCGTCGTTGCCGACGGAAAGCCGACCTCGCGCGCGAACGGCAATCCGGCGAGGTGAAGCAGGTCGATGTCCTCGACGAACAGTCCCACGAGCTCGGCCCGCAGCCTGGCCGCGAGCTCTGCCGTGGCTTCCAGCGCCACACGGTCCTGAGACCGGGGATCGAGCCCAACGACGATGCGTCGCAGCGTCATTTCTTCGGTTCCCTGCGCCAGATCCTGCGTGGGGCGCCGCCCGTACCGAAGCTGCGCATCCGCTCGGCGTAGTCCGACAGGCGTTGCTCGACCCGGCAATTGATGGTTTCCGGCGGGAACTGTCCCGTCGCATCGCGCTCGCCCGCCGCCACCCCGGTCAGGATCTCGATGCCCTGGTCGATCGTCGATACGGCGTAGATGTGGAACTTGCCCGCCGCGACCGCATCGACCACTTCGTGGCGCAGCATCAGGTTCCTGCGGTTCGCCTCAGGTATCAGCACGCCCTGCTCTCCGTTCAGCCCGCGCGCCGCACACACGTCGAAAAAGCCCTCGATCTTCTCGTTCACGCCGCCGATCGCCTGCACCTGCCCGAGCTGGTTCACCGATCCGGTCACGGCGATGCCCTGCCGCAGCGGGATGCCCGAGAGCGCCGAGAGCAGCGCGTACAGCTCCGCGGAGGACGCGCTGTCGCCCTCGACGCCCCCGTACGACTGCTCGAAGACGATGCTGGCCGACAGCGTGAACGGCCGATCGGCCGCGAAGCGCGACGCGAGGTAGCCGGCCAGGATCAGGTCGCCCTTGGAGTGAATGGGCCCGCCCAGCTCCACCTCGCGCTCGATGTCGACCACCTCACCCTTGCCGAGGC
>DATGDH010000090.1:0-47906 GCA_035310985.1 Burkholderiales bacterium | reverse complement strand
GTGCGCCCGCCGCGCCCGGCGGTTCGAGTCTGCCTTCGGTCTCGAAGGATAGCGACCTTCCCGGCGGACTGTCGAGGTAGAGCTTTCCTTCCAGCCGGTAGTCGAGGCTGGTGCGCGACTGCGCGCCGTGGACCTGGCGCAGCAGGTCGATGAGCGTCGTGCTGGTGACGATGCTGGTGGTCGCTTCGCCGAGCGGCGGCACGGTGAAGCGCTCGTTGCTCACCCCGCGCGCGAGCGGCTGGCCGTTGACGATGAGGCGCAGGCTCATGCCGGCCGCGGAGATCGGCTGCGTGGACGGGTTCTGCACGCGCAGGTCGACCTTCACGCGTTGCTCGAGCCCGCCGCCCTCGAGCGGCTCGAGGTTGATCACGAACACGTCGGGCGGCGGCGCAGTGACGCAGCCCGCGAGGACGAGGAGCAGCAGAAGGATTCTTGCGTGCTTGCGTGAGGCCACGGGTGGTAGTGTACGCGCGGTCCACTGCGTCGAGCCTCGGCTCTTCTCGCCCGATCGCGGCGCCGCGGGGCGATCTTCCTGACTTCTGTTTGAGGTACATCAAGAGCCGGCGTCCGCAGACGGCTAGCCTGTGCGTTTCTCGAGCGGTTGCAGCGACTCGAGCTTTACCGTCCAACTCAGGAGAGACACATGAAAGCGCTGTTTTCCGTCTTCGTCGCCGCGCTGTTCGCGGCGGGTGGCATTGCGGCCTGTTCCGAGAAACCGAGCGAACAGGCGACGAAACCCAAAGAGAGCATGAAGGAAAGCGACTACGCCAAAGAGGCGGAGAAGCAGAAGGAAAGCGACGCTGCCAAAGAAGCCGAAAAGCAGAAGGAAAGCGACTACGCCAAACAGCCGGCGAAGCAGTAGGCGCTGATGATAGGGCGGCTCCTCGCCCTTTGACCGATGGAGAATCCGATGCCGGTTGTCTCGAGACTCTCGGCATTCCTCTTCATCGCCATCGGCGGGCTGATCTTCGCCTCGGGCGCGAGTGCCGCTACCGCGAAGGTGGCGCCGAGCAGGCCCGGCAAGATCCTGATCGAGTACGTGCCGCCGAAGGAGGCGAAGTTCGAGGAGCTGTACAAGGTGCTCAAGGAGCGCCAGATCCTCGAGCAGGTCCGGATGGTGCTGAGCGCCTTCAAGCTGCCGCGCAACATCACGCTGCGCCTGAAGGGCTGCGACGGCAGGCGCAACGCCTGGTACGACGACGAGGACTACTCCATCACCGTTTGCTACGAGTACCTGCAGGACGTGGTCGATCACGCGCCCACGGACGTGAGCCCCGAGGGCGTCACGCGCCGGGACGCGATCATCGGGCCGACGGTCGAGGTGTTCCTGCACGAGGCCGCGCACATGCTGTTCCACCAGTACCACATGCCGCTGCTGGGGCCGGAGGAAGACTCGGCCGACGCGGTGGCCGCCTACACGATGATGCAGTTCGGGCCCAAGTTCGCGCGCTCGGCGATCGCCGGCGTGGCGTTCATGTACGCGCGCAAGGCCGAGGAGCAGGCGAAGACCTTCGAAAAGGAGGACCTCGCCGAAGCGCATCCGCTCACGCTGGCGCGCTTCTACACGCTTCTATGCTTCGCCTACGGCGGCCAGCCGAAGAACTTCCAGTTCGTGGTCGACAAGGGCTACCTGCCCGAGTGGCGCGCCAAGAACTGCGACGGCGACTACGAGCGCATCGACTACGCGGTGAAGACGCTGTTCCGCCCGCACATGGATCCGGCGCAGGTGGCCAAGGTTCGCGCCTACTTCGAGAAGAAGGCTGCGGCGCAGGAAGCCGAGCCGGGCAAGCCGAAGAACTAGCGCGCTAGCGCTCGACGAGCTCCCACACCGTCCAATCCCGTTCGACGCGTCCGTCCAGCGCGCGCTCGCGTCGCTCGGAGCGGTGCTCCCAGCGCACCCAGCGCTGCACCTCCGGCACGTACCAGTACGCGTCGGAGACCTGGGTGTTCCCCCAGCCGGCTTCGACGTCGCCGAGATTCATTTCGCGCTCGACGCGCAGGGCGACGAACTCGCCCGCCGGCGTCTTGACCCGTTCCCAGCGCACCGCGCGTAGCAAAATGCTCCAGCGCAGCGCCCGGCCCCGCTCGTCGTTCACGTGCACGGCCTGCTTCCAGCTCGCGCCGGGCGCAATCGGGAAGCGCAGCGACGCGAGCGGGGGATCGTATGTGCGCCGCACTGCGCCTTCGCTTTCGGCCGCGGCCTGCCATGGCGCCGTAATGGTCTCGCTGATGACGGGGTCGGCCGAGCGGTCACTGCGCCCGAGGAGCTCGAAGCCCTGCGGCCGCGGCTCGAGCGTATAGCGGACGGTGCGCAGCCGCGTGTGGTTGTAGGGGTTCATCTGCGCGTAGACCCAGTGCTCGCCGCCCTTCAGCACGGGCGCGGGCACGCTTTCCATAGGCGCCTGCACGGCGGTATTGGACGCGCAGCTTGCTGCGAGCAGCGCTGCGCAGGCGAGCAAGACTCTGCACTTCCCATTCACAGTCGGCTCCTCGGTTGGTGTCTTCCTGCCGCCAAGGCTAGGCGTAGGTCCGCCGCGCAGCTTGACGCAGGTCAAAGCCGCCGACGAACGCCGTGTCATGGTGCACGCCTACGCGACCTCAAGGCTGCCTAGCAAGGAGGAACCGTGACTCCGTCAACCAAGCGCTTCATCCTCGAGCAGCTCGAGACCCACCGCAACATGAGCCTCGCGACCGTGCGGCCCGACGGCTACCCGCAGGCGACGGTGGTCGCCTATGCGAACGACGGGCTCGATCTCTACTTCGCGTGCGACCGCGCGAGCCAGAAGGCACGCAACCTGCGCCGCTCGCCCAAGGTGTCGCTCACGATCAGCAAGGACTGGGCCGATTGGCGGAAGATCACGGGGCTCTCCATGGGCGGGACCGCGAAGATCCTCGAGCGCCCGGCCGACACCGGGCGCGCGTACGCGCTGCTCGCGCGCAAGTTCAAGGAGATGAAGGGACTCAGCGCGCGGGACCTGGCGGCGACGGCGTTCGTGCGCGTGCAGCCGAAGGTCGTCTCGATGCTCGACTACCGCCGCCGTTTCGGCTGGACCAGGCAGGTGCGCGTCAGATAGACCTTAGGTGAAAATGGGGTCAGACCCTATTTTCCGGCGATGATCCCGAGCGAGCTCCAGCTGCAAGTCCGCGACGCGGCGCGCGCCTTCGCGCGAGCGGAGATCGCCCCGCGCGCGGCCGAATGGGATCGCAGCGGCACGGTGCCGATCGAAGTGCTGCGCGCGATGGGGCCGCTCGGCTTCATGGGGATGTGCGTTTCGCCGGAATGGGGCGGGGCGGGGGCGGATTTCGTCTCCTACGCGCTCACGGTGGAGGAGATCGCCGCCGCCGACTGCGGCCTGTGCAACATGATGTGCGTGAACAACTCGCCCAACTGCGCGGCGCTGGAAGACCATGGCACCGTGGCGCAGAAGGAGCGGTTCCTGCGGCCGCTCTCCTCGGGCGCGCAGTCGAGCGCGTTCCTGCTCACCGAGCCGCACGCCGGCTCGGACGCGGCGGCGCTCAAAACGCGCGCGGTGAAGAGAAGCGATCGCTGGGTGATCGACGGCACGAAGCAGTTCATCACGGCGGGCAGGAGCGCCGACGTCGCGTTGATCGTCGCCGTGACCGATCCCGCGGCGGGCAAGCGCGGCATGTCGATGTTCGTCGCGCCGACCAGGTCACCCGGCTACCGCGTGGCGAAGGAGGAGGTGAAGCTCGGCCACCGCGCCGCCGACACCTGCCAGATCGCGCTCGAGGGGTTGGAAGTGCCGGAGGAGAACCTGCTCGGTGCGACCGGCGCTGGGTACCGCATCGCGCTCGCGTACCTGGAGAACGGGCGCATCGGCGTCGCGGCGCAGAGCGTGGGCGTCGCGCGCGCGGCCTACGAAGCGGCGCTACGCTACGCGCAGCAGCGCGAGAGCTTCGGCAAGCGGCTCATTGGCCACCAGGCGGTCGAGGCGAGGCTCGCCGACATGGCGACCGAGCTCGAAGCGGCGCGCCAGCTCACGCTCTACGCGGCTTCGCTCAAGGACGAAGGCAAACCCTGCCTCAAGGAAGCGTCGATGGCGAAGCTTCTTGCCTCCGAGATGGCCGAGCGGGTGACTTCCGACGCCATCCAGATTTACGGCGGCTACGGCTACGTCGCGGACTTTCCGGTCGAGAAGCTGTGGCGCGACGCGCGCGTGCTGTCGATCTACGAGGGCACGAGCGACATCCAGCGCCTGGTCATCGGGCGCGCGCTCGCCGGGAAATAGGGTCTGTCCCTATTTTCAGTCGCGGCCGAGCCAGGTGTAGCCGGAGGCGAATATGAAGTCTTCGGGGATGGTGCGCTCGGCGGCGTGCTGCGCCTGAGGCTGGGCGTTCGTCTGGAGGGCTTCGGCGAGGCTCATGCCGACCGGCAGCGCGCCGCTGCCGAGGGAGAGCACCAGGAAGGTGAGGGCCGCTTGCAGGATGAGCTTGGTATTCATGTTGTCCTCGGTTCGGCGCGCAGGTTAAAGGCCCGGGGCTCGTTGCGCTGCGGCAAAGTGCCGCGCCGCACAGTCTTTGACCGTCTTCCTCCTAGCGGCCGAGCCAGGTGTAGCCGGAGGCGAAGATGAAGTCCTCGGGCACGCCGTTTTGGGTGGCGTGCGGCGCCCCGGCCTGCGCGGCGGCGGTGCTCTGGAAGGCTTCGGCTGCGCCCATGCCGGCCGGGAGCAGGCCGCTACCCAGGGAAAGCACCAGGAAGGTGGTGGCCGCTTGCAGGATCAGTTTGGTGTTCATCTCGTCCTCCGTGTCTTGATGACTCACAGAGTAGAGATTCGCGGCTCCCGCCTCAGCGACGCAAGGCGCGCGAAAAATGTGACGCATGCACACTTTCGCGGAAAATGGGGTCAGACCCCATTTAGGTTTCATTCATGAGAGCCGACTCCACGCAGACGCTGGTCGACGCGCTCGCCTTCGCCGCCGACAAGCACCGTCGCCAGCGGCGCAAGGACGCCGAGGCCTCGCCCTACATCAACCACCCGATCGCGCTCGCGCGCGTGCTGAGCGTCGAGGCGGGGCTCGCCGATGCGAGGCTGCTCGCCGCCGCAGTGCTGCACGACACGCTCGAGGACACCGAGACCACCTACGAGGAACTGCGCGAGCGCTTCGGCCAGGCGGTGGCCGCGGTGGTGCTGGAGGTGACCGACGACAAGATGCTGCCCAAGGAGGAGCGTAAACGGCTGCAGATCGAGCACGCGGCGCACATCTCGCGGCGCGCGAAGCTCGTCAAGCTCGCCGACAAGATCTGCAACGTGCGCGACGTGGCGGCGAACCCGCCGCACGGCTGGCCGCTGGAGCGCCGGCGCGAGTATTTCGACTGGGCGAAGCAGGTCGTCGACCGCATGCGCGGCACGCACCGCCGACTCGAGCGATTATTCGACGAGGCCTACGCGCGCCGGCCTTGAAAGCGGACGCAATGATTTATTCACAGTAGCTGTGGGCAAGTCTGTGGATATCGATTGAGTAAGGACGCCGCTCCGCTCGGGAGACGCCCCGGTCAGCCTGGGTCGATTACAAAATAGGCAGGAAATTCTCGCGCTGAAACAGAAGCTTGCGCCACGCAATCGGGCTCGGCGCGAATTCCCTGCGTCCGTGGCCGCCCGAGCTTAAGTGCAGAGGACATCGGGGGATAACGTTTAGCGAGCACCCCCGAAAACGATGGGATCTTTGGCAATGTGAGCGCATACTCCTACGTCTGTGTTGCGAATGCGAACGATTCTCGTTACTATTCTCATCGTTTGCTACCAGGGAGACGTCATGAAGAAACTGCTGTTGTTCTCGCTCGTTATCGGCACGCTCGGCATCCTGCCTGGCGCGCGCGCCGAGACGCTCGAGTACGCGCTCGTGCTCGAGAACCATCGCTTCATTCCGGCCGAGCTCACGGTGCCCGCCGGCAAGCGGGTGAAGCTGGTGATCGAGAACCGCGACCCGATACCTGAAGAATTCGACAGCTACGACCTGCGGCGCGAGAAGGTGATCGCGGGGAACAGCAAGGGCGAGGTGTGGGTCGGCCCGCTCGATCCGGGGAGCTATTCGTTCATGGGCGAGTACCACGCTGAGACGGCGAAGGGCCGTCTGATCGCGAAGTAGGGGCGTCCATGAACCGAACGATCACCGCCCTGTGCGCGGCACTGCTCGCCGCGCTTCCGCTCGCGTCGCGCGCGGCGCCGTTCAAGGTGTACTCGCCCACGGTGCAGCGCGGCGTCACCGAGGTCGAGTACCGCGGCTACGTCGACTCCGATCACCGCAGCGAGCTGGACAAGAGCCAGCAGCAGCGCTTCTCGGTTGGTTACGGCTTCACCGACTTCTGGTTCAGCGAGCTCTACACGGTGTACGAGAAGGACGGCTCCGCGCCGCTCAAGAACCAGGCGATCGAGTGGGAGAACCTCTTCCAGCTCACGCCGCAGGGGAAGTACCCGGTCGACTTCGGGGTACTGACCGAGTTCGAGTTCGCGACGCGCTCGGGCGACGCGAACGAGTTCTCCCTCGCACCGATCTTCGAGACCGAGCTCGGGCGGCACCTGGTGGCGACCGCGAACCTCTTCTTCGAGCGCCAGTTCGGCGGCATCGAACGCGAGCCCGGCACCACCTTCGCCTACGCGGGCAGGCTGCGCTACCGCCTGAACCGCTACTTCGATCCGGCGCTCGAAGTCTTCGGCGAGCCGGGCGAGATCGGACGCTTTGGCGCCTGGGACCGGCAGGAGCATTGGGCGGGCCCGGCGTTCTACGGCGAGACGCGGCTCGGGCGTGGCGCGCTCGAGTACAGTGCGGCGCTGCTGTTCGGCACCTCGCAAGCCGCGTCCGACCGGCGCGCGGTGCTAAGGCTGGAGTACGAGTTCTGAAAATGGGGTGAGACCCTATTTACCAGCCGGCGCTAGGGGTGGGGCTGCCCGCTCCAGTTCTTCTGCGCCTTCTCGAGCAGCGCGGGGTTCTTGTCCACGAAGCTGCGCGCCGTGGCGCTCGAGAAGAGGTACAGCTTTCCGCCGACGACCCGGAATTCGCGCGGGTCGGCCTCGGCCTTGATGCCGCTCGAGAGCCCGGCCGTGCACAGCTCGCCGAATTGCGGCAGGTAACGCTGCGGATCGGCGGCGAATGCCGCGCGGTGCTCGAGGCTGACGAACAGATACCGCCGGCCGCCGAAGTCGTAGCTGATGTCCGCGGCGCCCTTCTCGGGTTTGCCCGGATCGAAGTACGACACCGGATCGATCCCATCGATCGCGAGCGGAGCGTGCTTCGCGCCGCCGGGCTGCGCGAGCGCCGGTGCGCACAGGAGCAGTGCGGCGGCTGCAACGAGAGCGGATCGCCTGTCCATCGTCTAATGCGCGCAGTTCAGCGCGAGGTCGAAGACGTCGAAGTTGCGCAACCGCCGCCCCGTCTGCGTCTCGACGCGGCGGTTGAAGAGGAGCGGCACGCGCTGCTCGGAGACGCCGCCGTGCGAGCGTAGCGGCGCGTCGAGCCCCGAGAGGTCGTGGCGCGAACGGCTGGTGCCGATCACCGTGTCGCGCTGCGATACGAGCACCAGGTCGCCCATGCGGTCCTCGGGCAGCTCGAAGCGCGCACAGGCCTCGGCACGCAGCAGCGACTGCTCGATGCCGGCGAGCGCAGCGATGCGCGCGGCGATCGCCCGGGCGTCGGCTCCCTTCGGCAGGTAGCAGGTGGCGAACGAGCCGAGCGCGCCGTGGTGCACGACGTAGGGATCGGTGATCGGCAGGATGACGCGTGCGGCGCCCTGTCCGAGCCAGCCATCGAGCACGTCCTGCAGGTAGAGCACCTTCGGCGCGCCGTCCGCGCCGTGCTTGTCGTTCATGCCGTGGTCGGCGGTGAGCGCGATCGCGGCGCCCGCGGCCTCGAGGCTCGCCAGATAGCGATCCATCATGGCGTAGAACGCGTTCGCGGCCTTCGAGCCCGGCGCCGCCTTGTGCTGCACGTAGTCGGTGGTCGAGAGGTACATGAGGTCCGGGCGGCGCGTCTGCATGAGCTTCACGCCCGCGGCGAAGACGAATTCCGACAGCTCGGCGCTGTAGACGGAAGGAAGCGCCATCCCGGCGAGCGCGAGCATCTGCGCGTCGGCCTTCTCGGCCGAGATGCACAAGCCCTTCAGGCCGTGGCCGAGGAGCGTGCGCAGCTTGTCCTTTGCCGTCACCACCGCGACCGAGGCGCCCGCCTCGGCGAAGGCGGCGAGGATGGTGCCCGCGCGCAGGTAGCGCGGATCGTTCATCATCACTTCCTGCCCGGAGTCCGGGTCATAGAAATAGTTGCCGCAGATGCCGTGCACCGAGGGCGGCGCGCCGGTGACGATCGACAGATTGTTCGGGTTGGTGAAGCTCGGCACCACGCAGTCGGCGAGGAATGCCGAGCCTTTCTCGCGCGTGCGCGCGAACCAGGGCGCGACGCCGGCGCGCACCGCCTCGTCGATGTAGGCGTTCTCGCAGCCGTCCACGCACACGACCGCCAGCGGCTCCCGCATCCAGCGGTAGCGGCGGCCGTTGACTTCGATGTCTGCCCTGCGATTCATGAAAATAGGGACAGACCCTATTTTGCGATATCTCGGCTAACGCCCGCCGAGATCCTCGATGGCGTCGACCACCATGCCGGTGCCGGCCGCGATCATCAGCACATCGTTCGCAACGCGCACGTAGCGATAGCCCTGCGGCGGAGGTCCGATCTCGACCACCAGGTTCGGCGGCAGTTCGTGCGCCTCGACGTGTCGCGGCAGCGGCTCGCCGCGCCGCCACTGCTTCGCCTGCCCGGGCGGCATGCAGCCGTTGCGCTTCTTGGCGAGCCCCGGCGGGCAGCGGCCTTGCCGGTACTCCTCGTGGTAGTAGCCGCGCACTGCTTCCTCCTGGCGCGGCGCGAAGCGCACGTCCGCGTGGCCGTAGCCGTAACCGGGCGCCGGCGGCGGGGCCGTGTAGACGGTGCACGCGCCGAGGCCGGCGAGCGTGGCGATGAGCAGTCGCTTCATGCTGTCTTCCTCCCTGCAGCGAGTCTACCGCGCAGGCGCGCTGCGACAAGCGTCGCATTTGGGCGACAATAGCGCCGCCATGAGCACCATCGCCCGCTTCTGGGACGAGGCGATCGTCCCCGCCCTCGTCGAGTACATCCGCATCCCGGCCAAGTCGCCGCACTTCGACCCCGATTGGGAGAAGAACGGCCACATCGAGCGCGCGGTCGAGCTCGCCGCCGCCTGGTGCCGGCGCCACGCGGTGAAGGACATGACGCTCGAGGTGGTGCGCCTGCCGGGACGCACGCCGGTGCTCTACCTCGACGCGCCGGGCGCGCAGCCGGGCACCGTGCTCGTCTACGGCCACCTCGACAAGCAGCCCGAGATGACCGGCTGGCGCGACGGCCTCGGGCCGTGGACGCCGGCGCTCGAGGACGGCAAGCTCTACGGGCGCGGCGGCGCGGACGATGGCTACGCGGTGTTCTGCGCGCTCGCCGCGCTGCGCGGCCTGGAGGCCGGAGGCCGTCGGCGGCCGCGCGTCGCGATGCTGATCGAGTGCTGCGAGGAAAGCGGCAGCTACGACCTGCCCGCGTACCTGGAAGCGCTCGCGCCGAGGATCGGCACGCCCGAGCTCGTGATCGGCCTCGATTCGGGCTGCGGCAACTACGAGCAGCTGTGGGGCACGACCTCGCTACGCGGCATCGTGAACGGCGTGCTCAGCGTGGAGGTGCTCACCGAGGGCGTGCACTCGGGCGACGCGAGCGGCGTGGTCGCCTCGAGCTTCCGCATCGCGCGCATGCTGCTCGACCGCATCGACGACGCCGCCACGGGCATCGTGCGCCACCCGGCGTTCCACGCGCCGATCCCGCTCGCGCGCGCGAAGGAGGCGCAGCGCGCGGCTCAGGTGCTCGGCCGGGAGATCTGGCGCAAGTTCCCGTTCGTCGAGGGCATGCGGCCGATGGCGGGCGATCTAGACGAGCTCGTGCTCGCGCGCACCTGGCGGCCTTTCCTCGCGGTGACCGGCGCGGACGGCCTGCCGGCGCCGGCCTCGGCGGGCAACGTGCTGCGGCCGAAGACTTCGCTCGTGCTCTCGTTGCGCCTGCCGCCGACGGTGGACGCGCCGCACGCGGCCGCAGCGCTCAAGGCGCTGCTCGAGTCCGATCCGCCCTACGGCGCGCGCGTCTCCTTCTCATACGGCCAGGCGGCGAGCGGCTGGCACGCGCCCGAGACCGCGCCCTGGCTCGAAGACGCGCTCGAGCAGGCCTCCAAGGCGCACTACGGCAAGCCGATGATGTGGCTGGGCGAGGGCGGCACCATCCCGTTCATGGCGATGCTCGGCGAGAAGTACCCGGCGGCGCAGTTCGTCATCACCGGCGTGCTCGGCCCGCACTCGAACGCGCACGGCCCGAACGAGTTTCTGCACCTCGACTACGCGAAGAAGCTCACCGCCTGCGTCGCCGACGTCATCGCCGCGCCGCGCGGCTAGTCGTTGCGGACGTGCACCAGCTTCGACAGGCCGAAGAGGTTGGTGCTCTTCGACGAGAGCACGGTCCAGTCCTGTGCGGCGACGTATCGGTCGAAGCTGAACTCGGGCCGGAATCCGATTCTCGCCGCGAGCGGGCGCAGCGCACGCTCGATCGGGCGCGCCAGGCGCGCGCCGCTGAAGTGGTTGACGATCAGGATATCGCCGCCGCGCCGGCACACGCGCCGCACCTCGGCGATCAGCCGGTCAGGGTCGGGCGTGACCGAGAGCACGTAGGGCAGCGTCACGCAGTCGAACGAGCCGTCGGCAAATTCCATCGCCTCCGCATCCATGCAGCGCAGCGCGACGCGCCCCGAGTGCGCGCCGTTCACGCGCGCCGCCGCGACGCGCAGCATCGCCTCCGAAACGTCGATGCCGGTGACGAAGGAGGCGGCGGGATAGCGCCCGAGCGTCAGGCCGGTGCCCACGCCCACCTCGAGGATGCGCGCGGGAGCCAGCTCGGAGACAGCGCGCATCAGCGCCGCGCGGCCCGGCGCGAGGCTCAGGCCGAAGATCGCGTCGTACACCGGGGCGTAGGCGCGGTAGGTGCGTTCCACGTCGGTGCGCAGGATGCCGTCGCGCGGGGCGGGTTCGGAGGCCATGGTTTTTGCCCTTGTTCTGCCTTCTACACGAGCGCGCGCAACTCGTCCAACAGCGTTAAAGAGAGCGAAACACCCTCGGCGAGCGATCGCGCGCGGCGCTCGAGCTCGCGCGCGCCGGGCAGGCGCACCGGCTCCTCCGGATCGGCCGGCGGCGTATCGAGCAGCAGGGCGCGAAAGCGCGACATGGCTGCGCTCCAGGCCTCGCGTCCGGCGAGGCGCGCCGGGTCGAGCGCGAGGAAGAAGTGGCCGACGCCCTGGGGCTGCTCGTCGTTGCCGACCCAGGTGACCACGTCGGTGAGAAAGCGCGCCCCGGAGAGCGCGCCCGCGAGCAGATCGACCGCGAGCGCGAGGCCCGAGCCCTTGTGCGCGCCGAAGGGAAGCAGGAACCCCTCGAGCGCAGCGGCCGGGTCGGTGGTCGGCCGACCGCGGCTGTCGGCGGCCCAGCCTTCGGGGATTGGCCGGCCATCCTTTTGCGCCGCGCGGATCTTGCCGCGCGCCGCGACGCTCATCGCCATGTCGAGAATGAAATGCGTTCCGTCCGGCGCGGGCGCGGCGATGCAAAGAGGATTGTTGCCCATGCGCAGCGCCGCGCCGCCCCACGGCGGCATGGTGCTCGAGGCGTTCGTGCCGGCGACGAGCACGAAGCCCGCGTCGCAGGCGGCGCGCGCGTAAGGCGCGAGCGCGCCGAAATGATTGCTCGCGCGGCAGCCGATCCAGGCGATGCCCGCGTCGCGCGCCGTGGCGAGCGCGGCCTCGAGCGCGCGCAGGCCCACGAGCGGGCCGAGCGCGTTCCTGCCGTCCAGCACCGCGAGCGAGGGCGCGCGTTGCTCGAGGCGCGGCTCGGCGCGTCCGTCGATGCCGCGCGCGCGCAGCCGGCGCGCGTAGTCGGGCACGCGCACCGCGCCGTGCGTGGCGATGCCCATCGTCTCGGCTTCGACGAGGATGCGTGCGCAGGCCGAGGCGCCTTCCTCGCTCGCACCGGCCGCGGCGAGCGCCGCGCCGCACAGCCGCTCGAGCTCGGCGACGGCGACGATGCGGGTGTTGGTGGGCACGCTGGCGGCGGGACGGGGATGGGAGCACCATTGTAGGCGATGAGCCTCGCACGCCCGGTGCTGCTTCTCGTGCTCGCCGCAGCGGGCGCGGCAGGGCTCGCCGAGTCGCCGAAGGAGGGCGCCGCCATGGCCTTCAAGCTTACTTCCAGCGCGTTCGCCGAAGGCGGCGCGATTCCGTCGAAGTACACCTGCGACGGACAGGACGTGTCGCCGCCGCTCGACTGGTCGGGCGTGCCTGCGGGCGCGAAGAGCCTGGCGCTCATCGTCGACGATCCGGACGCGCCCGACCCCAAGGCGCCGAAGATGACCTGGGTGCACTGGGTGCTGTACGACATTCCGCCGGCGGCGGGCGGCCTCGCCGAAGGCGCGCACACTCCCGCAGGCGCGAAGGACGGCGTGAACGACTGGGGCCGCACCGGCTACGGCGGGCCCTGCCCGCCGATCGGCAGGCACCGCTACGTCCACAAGCTCTACGCGCTCGACACCGTGCTGCCGCCGCTCGCGCGCCCGGACAAGGGCGGGCTCGAGGCGGCGATGCGCGGTCACGTGCTCGCCGAGGCACGCCTCGTCGGCACCTACGAGAAGCATCGCTAGTCGGCGATGCGCTCGTTGGCGAGCGTGAGCCGCTCGACCAGGTTGCGCGCGAGCGCGCGCGTGAGCAGCAGCCGGACCTCGGCGCTCATGCGCTCGAGCGCCTCCGGCGTGAACTCGGCGATCACCGCGTCCTTGATCGCCACCACGCTCGCGTGACGGTGCTGGCGGCCTTCCAGGAAATACGCCATCTCGCCGAAGAATTCGCCCGCCCTGATCAGGTTTAGCAGCCGGTCGCGGCGCACGACCTTTGCCGAGCCCGAGGCGAGCAGGAAGAAGTGCGCCCCGGGATCGTCCTCGCGCACGAGCACCGTGTCCGCCTTGGCGCGCGACCAGCGCCCCGCCTTGGCGAGCTCCCACAATTCGGCGTCGGTGAGCGACTCGAGCGCGTCGACGCGCTTGAGCGCCTTGAGCTTGTCGGCTTCCGGGACCACTTCGGGCGACAGGACCTGGCGCGAGACCTCCGCCAGCTCGAACGCGAATTCCGCCCAGCTGCCGTAGCGCTCCTCGGGCTTCTTCTTCAGCGCGCGCAGCACGACCCGGTCGACGATCGACGGCAGCTCGGGGCGCACGCGGCTCGGCGGCTCCGGATCCTCGTAGAGGATCTTTTCGACGAGCTCCTCGATGCGGTCGGCGAGGAACGGGTGCCGGCCGGTCAGGAGGTGGTACAGCACCGCGCCGAGCGAGTACATGTCGCTGTGGAATGTCAGCGCCTCGCGCGTGATGCGCTCGGGCCCCGCGTAATGCGGTGAACCGAAGTCCGCGGCCTGCACCACCTTGGTCGTGTGCAGCACGGCGGCGCCGAAGTCGGTGATGCGCACGTCGTTGCCGTCGGCGATCAGGATGTTCGCCGGCTTGATGTCGCAGTGGATGATGCCGGCACGCGTCGTGTAGTCCAGGGCGCTGCAGCAGTTGTAGCAGATCTCGACGACGTCCGGCACCGGCAGCAGCGTGCTCCGCGTGACGTGCTGCGAGAGGTCGCCTCCGGTGATCAGCTCCATCGCGATGTAGGCGCGGTCCTGCTCGACCACCGCGTCGAGCAGCGTCACCACGTGCGGGTGGATCAGCCGGCCCGCGAGCGCGGCTTCGCGCACGAACTGGGCGCGGCGCGCGCTGCCGAACTCGGAGTCCTGGAACACCCGCGGGTCGACGATCTTGAGTGCGATCTCCCGGCCCGTGAACGTGTCCACGGCCTGATACACAGTGCCCGAACTCCCCGTTCCGAGCGACTTGACCAGCCGGTACTTGCCGACCTGTTGGCCGGGTGCGATCGACGTGGACGGTCCGCTCATGTCGAAGGGTTCATTCAAAAAGGGGTCTGTCCCCATTATTTGCCATTTTCTTTGACGGCGGATGGTTTCTGCGTCAAGCTTTTTCGATGACCGAGCTCGCGGCTTCGCTAAAGGGCATGGTGCGCCGCCACACGATGGCGGCGAGCGCGCTCGTCGTGCTCGGCGCGGCCTGGTGGTGGCAGCTCGCTGCCATGAGGCAGGCGGCGGACCTGCTGTGGCTCGCGCTCACCGCGTTCTCGGTGCTCACCGGCTTCGCGGCGCTCGGCTGGCTGCGCCCGGCGCGCGTCGGAATCACCGCGCCGCAGGCGATGATGCTGCTCGGCACGCTCGGCATGCTGGCAGGCCTCGCGATCGACGCGCACAATGCGGGCCTCGCCGCAATCGCGACGATGTGCGCCGCGAGCGCGCCGGACTTTCTCGCGGTCGCGCGGCTGCACCTCACGTGGCTGCCGGCGATGCATCTGGGCATGTTCGCGGGCGGGCTGGGCGCGCTCGCCTGGCTGCGTCGCGTGCGCCCGGGCTGCCGGCGCCAGTTCTGCGCGCGCGTCATGCAGAACTTCGCCTGCTCGGGCTGGATGATGGTCGGCATGGTGGCCGGCGTGATGGTGTACTACCGCATCGCCGCCTGGGTCGGCGCCATGGGCGGCGTGCCGGAGATGCTCGGCGGCATGATCGGCGGCATGGTGTGGGGCATGGTGGTGAGCGTGTCGATCTACCGCGTCTGGATCGGGCTGCGCGGCCCGCGCTGATGAACGAGGAGATCCGCGCGGTCCAGCAGGCGATGGAGCGCTGCGGCTACATCGCCGAGCCCGAGATCGCCACCGCGGTGTTCCTCGCGCGCGAGATGCGCCGCCCGCTGCTCGTGGAGGGCGAGGCGGGCGTCGGCAAGACCGAGATCGCCAAGGTGCTCGCGCGCATGCTGGACACCGAGCTGGTGCGGCTGCAGTGCTACGAGGGCCTCGACACGCACACCGCGCTCTACGAGTGGAACTACCAGCGCCAGATCCTGCGTCTCAAGATCGCCGAGAGGGAGGGGCGCGACCCCGGCGAGCTCGAGGAGCTCATCTTCGGGCGCGACTACCTGCTCGAGCGGCCGCTGCTGCGCGCGATCACGCGGCGCGAGGGGCCGGCGGTGCTGCTCGTCGACGAGGTCGACCGCGCCGACGAAGGCTTCGAGGCGTTCCTGCTCGAGCTGCTGTCGGACTTCCAGGTCACGATCCCCGAGCTCGGCACGATCGGCGCCGAGCACGTGCCGTTCGTGCTGCTCACCTCGAACCGCTCGCGCGAGCTGAGCGACGCGCTCAGGCGCCGCTGCCTGTATCTGTACGTCGAGCATCCCGGGCTGGAAAAGGAGCTGCGCATCCTGCGCGCGAAGGTACCGGGAATCGGCGAGCAGCTCGCGACGAGCGTCGCACGCTTCGTCGAGCGGCTGCGTACGCGCGGGCCGAGGAAGCTGCCCGGTGTCGCCGAGACGATCGACTGGGCGCAGGCGCTCATCCGGCTGCACCGCGACTCACTCGACGCCGAGACGGTGGCCGCCACCCTCGGCTGCCTGCTCAAGGACGCGCACGACCTGCGCGCCACCGGCCGGGAAGCGATCGCCGAGCTCGTCGCGGAGGCGCAGAGCTGACCGTAGCCGAGAGGCGCGGCTAGCCGCTGCCGGCGTAGCGTTTCCTGATCGCGTCGGCGGCGGCGTCGCTGTCGGTGCCGTCGATCTCGAACAGCAGGCCGCGCGCGCGGTACCAGTCGACCAGCGGCGCACTCTGCCGCGCATAGGCGTCCAGGCGCGTTGCGATCGCCTGCTCGGTCTCGTCGGCGCGCTGCACTACCGGCGCGCCGCACAGGTCGCAGCGGCCCTCCGCCTTGGGCGGCTTGGTGCGCAGGTTGTAGATCGCCTGGCAGTCCGGGTTGGAGCAGGTACGGCGCGTGGTCAGGCGCAGCATGATCAGCTCGCGCGGCACGACCAGGTTGACCGCGAAATCGATGCGCACGCCGAGCTCCCCGGCCAGGCGCTCGAGCGCCTCGGCCTGCGGCACGGTGCGCGGGAAACCGTCCAGCAGGAAGCCGCGCGCGCAGTCGCTCTCGCGCAGGCGCTGCCGCATCAGGTCGAGAATCAGCGCGTCGGGCACCAGCTCCCCGCGGCTCATGCGCGCCTCTGCCAGCCTGCCGAGCTTGCTGCCGGCGGCGACCGCTGCGCGCAGCAGGTCGCCGGTGGAGATCTGCGGCAGGCCCTCGGCCTGCGCGACGATCTTGGCGGTGGTGCCCTTGCCGGCGCCCGGGGCGCCGAGGAAGATGACCCTCATGCCGAGCCGAGCGCGGTTTCGACCTCGGCGAAATTGCGCGCCACCTCGAGCGGCTGCAGCGCGCTGCCGAGCTGGCGGTTGAGCTGCGACACCGCGAACAGGCCGCGCACGCGCTGGCGCCCCTGCGCGTCGCGGTCGACGACCATCGCGTGCTGGCGTCCGACCGCCTTGAGCGTCGCCACCACGTGGCCGACGCGCGCGCCCTGCACCGCCTCGATCGGGATCACCTCGAGCCGCTCGCGCGGCGTCATGACGTCGCCCACGGTGACCTCTTCGCGCCGCAGGCCGCGGTCGTGCACCAGGCGCACGGGCTTGTCGCCCTCGATGTCGGTCGAGGTGACCAGGCCGAGCAGCACGTTGTGCTCGTCGACCACGAGCAGCAGGTGCACGCCGTTGGCGCGCATGCGCTGGCGCGCGTAGTCCATCGGGGCGCCGGGCGCGACGGTGATCGCGCGCACCCGCCGGAAGTCGGTCATCACCTCGAGCGCCGCATCATCCGGCCCCACGCGCTTCGGCTCGGGCAGCACCGGCTGCTGGAACGTCGTTCCAGGCTCCATCCCATGCGACGGCAACGGCGCGTAGCTTCGTTCCATGAGCAGTCTCCATAAGTGACCCCCGACAGCGACAATATAGCCCTCGCCTCAGGGGGGTCGAGCGTTTGTATTTAGCGCCGGATTAGCGAGACCTATGTTGCAGCGCGGGCTTTTGACGGCGCGCAGCTTCTGGGTCAACCTGTACCGATGATCGAGCCGCTAACCCGCTTCGCCGCCGCGCTGCGCGCCGCCGGCGTGCGCGTCGGCCTCGGGGACGAGGTCGACGCGGCGGCGGCGCTGGCGCTCGTCGATCTGCTCGACCGCGGCGAGGTGCACCGCGCGCTCAGGATCGCGTTCAAGCTGTCGCGCGAGGCCTGGGATCTGTACGACCGGCTGTTCCGCGAATACTGGGAAGGGATCCGCGCGCCGCGCCACGAGGCGCTCGAGCGCGCGCTGCGCGAAGCGCGCGCCCGCCCGCAGTGGCAGTGGGACGGCGAACGCGTGCGCCTCGCCCTGCCGCAGGATGAGAACGACGAGGAGCCCGAGGGCGACACGCCGGGCTACAGCGCCGAGGAGATGCTGCGGCGCAAGCCCATCGAGCGCTGCTCCGCGGGCGAGATCGCCGCGCTCGAGCGGATGCTCGCGCGCCTCGTTCCTCGGCTCGCCGCGCGCCGCAGCCGGCGCCTCACGCCGACGCACGGGCGCGGCCACGTCGACCTGCGCAGGAGCTTTCGCCACGCCCTCAGGAGCGAAGGCGACCTGGTGCGGCTCGCGCGCCGCAGCCGCGCGCTGGAGCAGCCGAGCCTCGTGGTGCTGTACGACACGAGCGGCTCGATGGCCGCCTATACGCGCCTGCTGCTCGCCTTTGCCTTCGCACTGCGGCGCAGCATCAGGAAGGTCGAGATCTTCGCCTTCAATACCTCGCTGGTGCGCGTCACGCGCATGATCTCGCCCGCCGAGGTGGCGCGCACGCTCGAGCGGCTCGCCGCCGGCGTGCCCGACTGGTCCGGCGGCACGCGCATCGGCGCCTGCCTGGGGGAATTCAACGCGCGCTGGCGGGACAGAGTGGTAAACCGGCACACGACGGTGCTGGTGGTGAGCGACGGGCTGGACCACGGCGAGGCGGAGGTGCTCGGGCGCGCGATGCGCGAGCTGCGCGAGCGCGCGCGGCGCATCGTCTGGCTGAATCCGCTCGCGGGCGATGCGCGCTACCGGCCGCAGGCTGACGGCATGCTGGCTGCGCTGCCCTTCGTCGATCACTTTGGCGCGGCGCACAACCTCGAGTCGCTGGAAGGATTGCTCGCGCATCTCGCCTAGAGTATCGTCGCCCGTTCCGCCGCACGCGCGCTTCAAGGGAGGGGAGGCCCATGATTCCTGCGCCATTCGACTACCACCGTCCGTCATCGCTAAACGAGGCCGTCAACCTGCTCAAGCACCACGGCGGGCAGGCGAAGGTGCTTTCCGGGGGCATGAGCCTGCTGCCGACGCTGAAGCTGCGCCTCGGCTCATTCGCGCACCTGGTCGACATCAACCGCATTCCGGGGCTCGACGGCATCAAGGAGGAGGGGGGCTTCCTGAAGATCGGCGCGCTCACGCGCCAGAGCGCGCTCGAGCGCTCGGAGCTGATCCGCAAGAAGTATCCGATCCTCGCCGACGCAGTGCCGCTCATCGCCGATCCGCTGGTGCGCAACCGCGGCACGGTCGGCGGCAACGTGGCGAACGGCGACCCGGCGAACGACGAGCCGGCGATCATGATCGCGCTCGGCGCGACGTTCGTGGCGCACGGGCCGAAGGGCGAGCGCACGATCGCCGCGAACAGGTTCTACACCGACCTGTACACCACCGCGCTCGCGCGCGACGAGATCCTCACCGGGATCCGCATTCCTGTGCCGCCGGCGAAGAGCGGTGGCGCCTACCAGAAATTGAAGCGCAAGACCGGCGACTACGCCGCGGCGGCGGTCGCGGTGCAGCTCGCGCTCGACGCGAAGGGCGCCGTGGCGAGCTGCGGCATCGCGCTCACCAACGCCGGGCCGACGCCGCTCGAGGCGGCGGACGCAGCGAAGTTCATGGTCGGCAAGATGCCGGATGCAAAGACGATCGCCGAGGCGGCGAAGATGGCCGCGGCGAAGGCGAACCCGAGCGCCGACCACCGCGGCTCGGTCGAGTACAAGCGCGAGATGGCGCGCGTGCTGGCCGCACGCGCGCTCGAGCTCGCGGCCAAGCGCGCGGGAGGGAACTGACGATGGCGAAGCACAAGATCAGCGTGACGGTGAACGGCGCGGCGCGCGAGGCGGAAGTCGAGTCGCGCCTGCTGCTGGTGCACCTGCTGCGCGAAGTGTTCAGGATGACCGGCACGCACGTCGGCTGCGACACCTCGCACTGCGGCGCGTGCACCGTGATCCTGGACGGCAGTCCGGTGAAGTCCTGCACCATGCTCGCGGTGCAGGCCGACGGCGCCAAAATCACCACGGTCGAAGGGCTCGAGCAGGGCGGCAAGCTGCACCCGGTGCAGGAGGGCTTCACCGAGAAGCACGGCCTGCAGTGCGGCTTCTGCACCCCCGGCATGATGCTTTCGAGCGTCGCGCTGCTCGAGCGCAACAAGAACCCGAGCGAGCAGGAGATCCGCGAGGCGCTCGCGGGCAATCTGTGCCGCTGCACCGGCTACGTCAACATCGTCAAGGCCGTGCAGTACGCGGCCGAGAAAATGCGCTGAGGAGCCCGCCATGACCATCGCGAAAACCGACGCCAAGATCTGCGGCATGGGCCACTCGATGAAGCGCAAGGAAGATCCGCGCTTCATCCGCGGCCAGGGCCGCTACGTGGACGACATCGTGCTGCCCGGCATGCTGTACATGGACATCGTGAGGAGCCCCTACGCGCACGCGAAGATCAAGAAGATCGACACCACGGCGGCGCTCAAGATCCCCGGCGTGCTCGCCGTGATCGACGGGCCGACGCTGGCGAAATACAACCTGCACTGGATGCCGACCATCTCCTCGGACACCCAGATGGTTCTGCCGACCGACGAGGTGATGTACCAGGCGCAGGAGGTGTGCGCGGTGATCGCCACCGAGCGCTACATCGCCGCCGACGGCGCCGACGCGGTCGAGGTCGAGTACGAGCCGCTGCCGCCGATGATCGACCCGTTCAAGTCGATCGCCAAGGGCGCGCCGGTGCTGCGCCACGACAAGAAGGACCAGAAGGACAACATCGCCTTTCACTGGGAGGCGGGCGACCGCGCCGACGCCGACAAGGCGATGGCCGCCGCCGAGGTGGTGGTGACGGAGAACGTCTACCTGCCGCGCATCCACGTCGCCTCGATGGAGACCTGCGGCTGCATCGCGGATTTCGACAGTGCGCAGGGCAAGCTCACCGTCTACATGACGACGCAGGCGCCGCACGCGATCCGCACCGTGTTCGCGCTGGTGGCCGGGCACGTGGGCCTGTCGGAAGAGAGGATCCGCATCATCTCGCCCGACATCGGCGGCGGCTTCGGCGGCAAGGTGCCGGTGTACCCGGGCTACGTGATCGCGGTGGCGGCATCGGTGGTGATCGGCAAGCCGGTGAAATGGATCGAGGACCGCATGGAGAACCTGCAGGCCGACTCCTTTGCGCGCGACTACCACATGAAGGTGGAGCTCGGCGCGAAGAAGGACGGCACGATGACCGCGCTGCGCATCAAGACCATCGCCGACCACGGCTACTCGAACGCCTCGGCCAATCCGTCCAAGTTCCCCGCGGGCCTCTTTTCGATCTGCACCGGCTCGTACGACCTGAAACACGCGTTCTGCGAGGTCGACGCGGTGTACACCAACAAGCCGCCCGGGGGCGTCGCCTACCGCTGCTCGTTCCGCGTCACCGAGGCGGTGCACGCGATCGAGCGCGTCACCGATTCGCTCGCGCAAAAGCTCGGCATGGATCCGGCGACGCTGCGCATGAAGAACTTCATCAAGCCCGAGCAGTTTCCGTACAAGTCGGTGCTCGGCTGGGAGTACGACAGCGGCAACTACCAGGGCGCGCTGAAGAAGGCGATGGACATCATCGGCTACGACGCGCTGCGCAAGGAGCAGGCCGAGAAGAGGAAGCGCGGCGAGCTGATGGGCATCGGGATTTCCTCCTTCACCGAGATCGTCGGTGCCGGTCCGTCGAAGGACTTCGACATCCTCGGCATCAAGATGTTCGACTCGGCCGAGATCCGCGTGCACCCGACCGGCAAGGCGATCGCGCGCTTCGGCACCAAGAGCCAGGGCCAGGGACACGAGACGACATACGCCCAGATCGTCGCCCAGGAGCTCGGCATCCCCGCGTCCGACGTGCAGGTGGAAGAGGGCGACACCGACACCGCGCCCTACGGCCTCGGCACTTACGCCAGCCGCTCGACGCCGACCTCGGGCGCGGCCTGCGCCATGGCGGCGCGCAAGATCCGCGACAAGGCGAGGAAGATCGCCGCGCACCTGCTCGAGGTGAAGGAGGAAGACCTCGAGTGGGAGCCGGGCAAGTTCAGCGTCAAGGGCGCGCCGCAGAAGTCGAAGACCATCCAGGAGTGCGCCTTCGCGGCCTACACCAACCACCCGCAGGGCATGGAGGCGGGAATGGAGGCCACGCACTACTACGATCCGCCCAACCTCACCTTCCCGTTCGGCAGCTACATCTGCGTGGTCGACATCGACCGCGGCACGGGGGTGGTGAAGGTACGGCGCTTCGTCGCGGTGGACGACTGCGGCAACATCATCAACCCGATGATCGTCGACGGCCAGATCCACGGCGGCCTGAACCAGGGCCTCGCGCCGGCGCTGTACGAGGAGATCAGCTACGACGAGGAGGGCAACATCACCGGCGGCAGCTTCATCGACTACTACGTGCCGACCTCGCTTGAGTCTCCCAACTGGGAGACCGACAAGACGACCACGCCCTCGCCGCACCATCCGTTCGGCGCCAAGGGGGTGGGCGAGTCGGCCACCGTCGGTGCGCCGCCCGCGATCGCCAACGCGGTGGTCGACGCGCTCAGCCACCTCGGCGTCACCCACCTCGACATCCCGATCACGCCGGAAAAGGTGTGGCGCGCGCTGAAGGCGAAGGGCGCGGCGCTCTGAAAAAGGGGACAGACCCCAAATTCCGCATATCGAAAAAAGGGGTCTGTCCCCTTTTTCTAGCGTTCGCGCTCGCCGCGGGCGCAGCGCAGGCGCGCGATTACGGCGAGTGGCTGACGAGCACGGCCGCGCCGTACGAGGAGATCGTGCACGTCGCCGTTCGGCCGGGGGTCGACGAGCCGGTGCTGCTGTCGATGGCCTCAGCCGGGCAGAAGCCGAAGCGCATCCTGATGCTGTTTCCGGGCTATCCGGGAATCATGAAGCTGCAGGAGAAGGACGGGCGCGTGTGGTTCAAGCTGCTCGGCAACTACCTGCTGCGCTCGCGTGCGCTGTTCGTCGACAGCGAGACTGCCGCCGCCTCGGTCGACGCTCCGACCGACCAGTACTGCTGCTTCGACGACGAGTTCCGGCTGAGCAACACGCACGCCGCGGACGTCGGCAAGATCGTCGACGTGCTCGCCGCACGGTTTCCCGGGGCCGAGATCTACCTCGTCGGCACGAGCCGCGGCACGGTGTCGGTGGCGCCGCTCGCCGTCGCGCTCGGGACGAAGATCGCGGGCGCGGTCATGACCTCGTCCATCGTCCAGGCCACCCGCGCGGGGCCGGGCGTGGCGTCGTTCGACTTCGGCGCGGTCAAGGTGCCGATGCTGTTCGTGCACCACGAGTACGACGGCTGCGTCGCGACGCCCTACGCCCGCGCGCGCGACCTCGCCGCGAGGTACCGCCTCCCGCTCGTCACGGTGACCGGTTCGAGCAGCACGCACGGTCCGCCGTGCGAGGCGTTCAGCTACCATGGTTTTGCCGGGCGCGAGCGGGAAGTCGCCGGCGCGATCATGCAGTGGGTGAAGACGCGCGCGGTGGCGCCGACGATCCAGTAGAAATAGGGTCTGTCCCTATTTCGCTCCGCGCAGCGGCACGAGCACCGAGCGCTCGAAGGTCATGAACACCGTGCCGTCGGCCTTCTTGCCGGTGGTGCGCACGGTGACGATGCCTTGCTCCGGGTTTGACTCCGAGCGCCGCGCGGCGAGCACCTCGGACTCGGCGTAGATCGTGTCGCCGACGAACACCGGCGCGACGAGCTTCACCTTGTCCCAGCCGAGATTGGCGATCGCCTTGTAGCTCACGTCGTCGACGCTCATCCCGGTGACGATCGAGAGCGTGAGGCAGGAGTTCGCGAGCGTGCGGCCGAACTGCGTCTGCGCCGCGTAGGCGTGGTCGCTGTGCAGCGGATGCTGGTTCATGGTGAGCAGCGAGAACCACACGTTGTCCGCCTCGCCGATCGTGCGCCCCGGGCGGTGCTCGTAGACGTCGCCGACGCGGAACTCCTCGAAGTAGCGGCCGTGCGGGGTTTGCGTGCGCATAAATGGGGTCAGACCCTGTTTTTCGCTATGCGGAATATAGGGTCTGTCCCGCCTTAAGTCGACCTTAAGTTTGCCTCGCCAAGCTGCGCCTTCGCGGCCCATGCGCAACAGCAAAGTTCCCGAAGTCACGCTCGCCTTCTGGCTGATCAAGATCGCCGCCACCACGCTCGGCGAGACGGGCGGCGACGCGCTGTCGATGACGCTGCACCTCGGCTACGCTGTGAGCAGCCTGATCTTCGTCGCATTCCTGGTGGTTACGGCCGCGGCGCAGATCCGCGCAAGGAAGTTCCATCCGTTCCTGTATTGGGCGGTCATCGTCGCCACTACCACTGCCGGCACGACGATGGCCGACTTCGCCGACCGCTCGCTCGGGATCGGCTACGTGGGCGGCTCGCTCATCCTGTTCGTGCTGCTGATGGGGGTGCTCGTCCTGTGGCGCTTCACCATGGTATCGGTCGCGGTGGACAACATCAGCGCGCCGGGAGTGGAAGCGTTCTACTGGGCGACGATCCTGTTTTCCAACACCCTCGGCACCGCGCTCGGAGATTTCCTCGCCGACAGCGGCGGCCTCGGCTTCGAGGGCGGGGCGCTGGTGTTCGGAGCGGCGCTCGTGCTCGTTGCTGGCGCGTACTACTTCACGCGCATCTCGCGCACGCTGCTCTTCTGGTCGGCGTTCATCCTTACGCGGCCGCTGGGCGCGACGCTCGGCGATCTGCTCACCAAGCCGCACGCGATGGGCGGGCTGCACCTGAGCCGCATCGGCTCGTCTTCCTGGCTCGCGCTTTTCATGCTGGCCTGCCTTCTGCTCATGCCGCAGCGCGCGGCCGTTCGCGCGCAGCGGCCGTAGCGCGCGCGATTGCTGCGCGGCACCATCGGCGCAAGGCGTCAGCAATGCGCCTCAATTCGAGGAAACGTTGATATTCATGAAGTCGGGCGATTGAATTTGCGCGCCGTCGGCGGAGCATTGATCGCTGAAGCCGATGGTGCCGGAGCGGGGCAACGGGCATCGGGCGGTTTCCGCGCTTCGCATCGTCGGCTAGGGCCTTTTCCTGCAGTGTGTAAGGAGGGTCACATGGACGAGAGCAAGAAGCATGTGTTCGCAAGCATGAGCGACTGCGCGCGCAACCGTTTCCTGCGCGAATCGCACTGGCTGCTGCTGGGTCTCGCGGGGTTGTGCGGCATCGTCGCGCTCGCGCCATTCTTCCTGCCGAACCCCGGTGAGGACGCCGGGTGGTTCGCGGCGGGGCATTTCGCCTTGGGAACCGTGTACCTATGCGCCGCGATCATCCCGGCGTGCTGGGCGCGCGCGGCGGGCCTGAGCGTCTGGGCCGCGTACCTCGTGTACGCGGGCGTCGTCGGCCAGAACATGTTCGCCACGGCGCTGGTTTCACTCGTGATCGGCGTGGTGTACCTGTACCGCACGATCAGGCTGCACGCCGTCGAGATACCCGGACGGCCGAGTCCTGCCTGAGCCGGCCGCGCGCCTTTCGAGGTGAAGGCGCTCGAAAGGATGTAACGCAGAGCGCGCAGACTGCGGGGGTGAGCGCGATCGATGCCCTTTTCGATATCGAGCGCTCCTGCGCCGAGCAGTACTACGCCTTCGACGCCCGCGCCTGGCTCCAGCGCGCGGCCGAGGAGGGCGCGCGCGTGGCGGCGGTCGCGGAATACCTGTCGGGAACCAGCTGGTTCGGTCACGAGGAAGATCTCGCTGCGGTCGCCGCTGCGATCCGGGGCGGCGCGGGCCGGCCGGCGCAGACCGGCAATCTCAGCCTGGTCGGGCTCTCGTCGCGCACGCGCTATTTGGTCGCGCAGCGCAAGGAAAAATAGGGACAGACCCTAATTTTCGATCCACGGGTGAACTCAGGTTAGGCGAACCTCAGTCCTTGGGCAGGGGGCGCCGTGGGAAAATGGGGTCTAACCCCATTTTCGGATGCATCTTCATGAGTCTTTCCCCTGCGGCGCCGCGGCGCCACCTGCATACGCGCACCATCGCCTGCGAGGGCTACGAGCGCGAGGACGGCTTGTTCGACATCGAGGCGCGCATCGTCGACCGGAAGACCTACGAGGTGACCGAGCCCTTTCGCGGGCACCGCGAGGCCGGTCAGCACGTGCACGACATGCAGCTCAGGATGACGCTTGATCGCGATATGGTGGTGCGCGACATCGAGGTGGCGACGAACGAGGCGCCCTACGCGCCGTGCTTCACGGTGGCGCCAGCCTACAAGCGCCTGATCGGCGCCAAGGTAGGCGGCGGCTGGCGGCGCGCGGTGAACGAGGCGGTCGGCGGCACGAAGGGCTGCACGCACCTGCGCGAGCTGCTCATGCCCGCGGCGACCGTCGCGTTCCAGACCATGGGCAGCTGGCCGAAGGGCGGCAAGGTCGCGACCGCGGACCAGCCGAGCCGCGAGGCGCGCAAGCCCTATTTCATCGACGGTTGCAAGGCCTGGGCCGCCGACGGTCCGATCGTAAAGGAGCTCTTTCCGCTCCACTTCCGCCGGAAAGCGGGCTGACTTACAGTAAGGGTCGGGCCCTTTTCCGACCGGAGGAATCCATGACGACCGTGGCGCAGATCCTCAAGACTAAGCCAGACCAGTCGGTGGCGAGCATTTCGCCCGAGGCCTCGGTGTTCGAAGCGGTGCAGAAGATGGCCGAGAAGAACATCGGCGCGCTGGTGGTGATGGAGGGCGGCAAGGTGATCGGCATGATCACCGAACGCGATTACGCGAGGAAGGTCGCGCTGATGGCGCGCTCATCGCGCGACACTCCGGTGCGCGACATCATGAGCTCGCGCGTGATGTACGTGCGCCCGGAGCAGACCAACGAGGAGTGCATGGCGCTCATGACCGAGAATCGCCTGCGCCACCTGCCGGTGATGCAGAGCGAGCGGATGGTCGGCCTGATCTCGATCGGCGACCTGGTTAAGGACATCATCTCCGAGCAGCGATTCATCATCGAGCAGCTCGAGCACTATATCGCGGGCGGTCTCGGCTAGCCGGCGCGGCCCGCTGCGCGGGCTCGTGGCCCGGGATCACCGCGATCCTCAGCGCCGAGCCGGTGTAGCGCTCGATCGAGCGCACCAGGTGGCGCTCGCCGTGCCCGAGCAGCGTGACGGCGACGCCGGGGCGCCCCGCACGCCCGGTGCGGCCGATGCGGTGCACGTAGTCCTCGGCCTGCCGCGGAACGTCGAAGTTGATCACGTGGGAAATGCCGGGCACGTCGATGCCCCGCGCGGCGACGTCGGTGGCCACCAGCACGCGCATGCGCCCATCGCGCAGGTGCTGCAGCGTGGCGTTGCGCTCGCGCTGGCGCATGTCGCCGTGCAGCGCGCCGGCGGCGAAGCCGCGCCCGACGAGCGAGCCCGACAGGTCCTCGGCAGAGCGCTTGGTGGCGGTGAATACCAGCGCTTGCTTGAGATCGACGTCGCGCAGCAGCACGTCGAGCAGGCGCGTCTTGTGCGCGAAGTCGTCGGCGAACAGCGCATGCTGCTCGATCGTAGTGGCGCGCGACTTCGACGCTTCGATGCCGATGCGCTTCGGCTCGCGCGTCACGCGCCGCGCGAGCCGCCCGACGACGCCTTCGAGCGTCGCCGAAAACAGCAGCGTTTGGCGCGTCGCCGGGGTGCGCGCGACGATCGCGTCGATGTCCGCCTGGAATCCCATGTCGAGCATGCGATCGGCCTCGTCGAGCACCAGGATCTGCACGCCCGAGAGGTCAAGTCGGCCGCGCTCGAGGTGGTCCTTCAGGCGCCCGGGCGTCGCGATGACGATGTCGAGCGGCTTGCCGAGTGCCTTGAGCTGCAGGCCGTAGGGCATGCCGCCCACCAGGCACGCGGTGCGCAGGGGCTGCGCCCGGCCGTAGCCGTGCGTCGCCTTCTGTACCTGCAGCGCGAGCTCGCGCGTCGGCGCGAGCACCAGAACGCGCGGCGCGCCGGGTGCGCGCGGGCCGTGGGCCGTGCGCGCGGCGCGGATGTGCTCCAGTGCGGGCAGCATGAAGGCGGCGGTCTTGCCGCTCCCGGTCTGCGAGGACACCAGCAGATCGGAGCCCGCGAGGGCGGCGGGAATCGCGGCGCGCTGCACGGCGGTGGGCTCGGCGTAGCCGAGCGCCGCGAGGGTTTCAAGCAAAGACGGATGCAATCCGAGCGTCGAGAAGCTCATGGTTCTCCTTTCGTGTCATCGGCGCCAACCTGAAGCCGCGATGCCAGAGCGAAAGGGGATCTTTCGACGGGAACTGCGAGAGGGTCGGGACAGCCAACAGATAACCGCTTGAAGGCGGTGCTGCAACGCAGCAAGGACGCACTCTACGCGAAACTGCGGCACACTGCGAGCCTTTCGGGGGGGGCGCGTATGGAGCTTGGGCTGAAGGGCAAGGCGGCGATCGTCACCGGCGGCACGCAAGGCATCGGCCGGGCAACCGCGCTGATGCTCGCGCGCGAGGGGGCGAGCGTGGCGATCGCGGCGCGCCGCCGCGAGCTGCTCGACCAGACCGCGGACGAGATCCGCGCCGCGGGCGGAGCCGTGGCCGCGATCCGCGCGGACGTCAGCAAGGCCGAAGACTGCGCCCGGCTGGTCGCCGAGACGCTGGCGGCCTTCGGCCGGCTCGACATCCTGGTGAACAACGCGGGCACCTCGGCCACCGGCGAGTTCCTCGCGGTCGACGACGCCGCTTGGCAGGCCGACATGGAGCTCAAGCTCTTTGCCGCGATCCGCCTCGCGCGCCTCGCGATCCCGCACATGCGCAAGCAGGGCGCGGGGCGGATCGTCAACATCACCAACATCGGCGCCAAGCAGCCACGCGCGAAGTCCATGCCGACCACGGTGACGCGCGCCGCGGGGCTTGCGCTCACCAAGGCGCTCTCGAAGGAGTTCGCGCCGGACAACATCCTGGTGAACACGGTATGCATCGGCCTGGTGCGTGCCGGCCAGCACGAGCGGCGCGCGCAGAGCACCGGTGTGGCGCTCGAGCAGATGTACGCGGCGATAGGCAAGGACATCCCGCTCGGGCGCGTCGGGCGCGCCGATGAGGTCGCGGCGGTCATCACCTTCCTCGCCTCGCACGCGGCGAGCTACGTCACCGGCACCAGCATCAATCTCGACGGCGGCGCTTCCGCTGTGCTCTGAACTATTTCTTGAAGTCGTCGCGCTCGAGCAGCCACGACGTCGCGAAGCCGAACACGAGTCCCCAGAACGCCGCGCCGATGTTGAAGATCGGCACGTCGGCGACGGTGACGAGGAATGTCACGAGCGCGCCGAGTGTGAAGCGGGTCTTGAACGAGATCACGAACGCGGTCTGCAGCACGCGCAGCATGGCGAGGCCGGCGAGCGCACCGATGAACGCGCGCGGCGTGGCGAGCAGGAGATGGGTGAACACGGGCGAGTACAGCCCAAAGCCGAGCGCGAGCACGCCCACCAGCACGCCCGCGGTGTACTGGCGCTGCTTATCGCCCGAGGCCGCGAGGATCGCGTTCACCGGGCCGGTCAGGCAGGTGGAGACGCTGCCGACGAGCGCCGCCGGGATCGACCACAGGCCGCAGGCCGCCGTGATCGCGTTGATCGGCGGCGCGTGGCCGGCGGCGCGCAGCACCGCGACGCCCTGGCCGTTCTGCACCACGAGCACCGTCACCGCGAGCGGCACGACGAGCTCGAGCATCGCGCGCCAGGAGAACTGCGGGGCGTAGAAGTTCGGGTGCACGAGACCGAGGCCGCCCATCGCCAGGCCGTGGAAGCGCCCGAGCGCCGCGGCCATGACGGCGCCGACGAGCATCGCACCGATCACCGGCGGCAGCGCCTTCGCCAGGCGCGGCGCGAGCGACAGCGCGAGGAAGGCCGCGGCCATCGGCGCCGCGATCCAGAAGTCGTCGCGGATCGCGTACACGAGGTTCAGTCCGAAGCGCAGGAACACGCCCGCCACCATGCCCATGACGATCGGCATCGGCACCGCCTCCATGGCGCGCTTCACCCAGCCCGAGAGTCCGAGCACGAGCATCAGCACGCCGCAGCCGAGATAGGCGCCGATCACCTGCGGGAACGTCAGGTGCCCGAGCGCGCTGCCGACCAGCACTGCGCCGGGAATGGTCCAGAAGAAGACGAGCGGCTGGCGGTAGACCCAGCAGAAGAAGATGCTCAGCAGCCCGTTCAGGAAGAACGAGCCGAAGATCCACGAGGCGAGGTCCGCCTCCGACAGCCCGCCGCGCGTGCCGACCGCGAGAATGATCGCCACCGGCCCGGAGGCGGCGAAGATGAAGGCGACGAGCGCGTTGCCGGCGTAGTGGCCGTCCAGGTCGGCGACGAACTGGCGCGGCGAAGGCGGGCGGGCTTGCGTGGCTTCGAGCGGCACGGCGCGCCTCACACGCAGTAGAAGTCGATCATGGTCGGAATGCGGTCGTTCATCAAGACGATCTTTTTGGCCGCGATCAGCCACCTGCCCGAGTCGTTGCGCAGCCTGTGCTCGTAGCGCCCGAAGAAGACGTGCTGCGCGGCGCGCTCGACCTCGTATACGTGGCAGGTCCAGGTCGAGCGCAGCTCGAGCATGCCCTCGGGCGCGCCGTCCGCCAGGAGCACGCCCGAGATAGCGTGCGCGGTGCGCGGCAGCACGAGCGAGGCCACCGAGAGCCCCGAGCGAACGCGCCAGACCCGGTCCTCGAGGCCGGCGCGCGCCGAGTAGTAAATGAGCGAGACTTCGCGGTCCGGCGATTCGGTGAGCGCGTGCGCGTCCTTCCATGCCGGCATCCAGAACTCGGCGTCGTCTCGATACAGCGCGAGCCAGTCGTCCCAGCGCTGCGCGTCGAGATACTGCGCTTCGCGGTACACGAGTTCCGCCGCCTCGGGCGGGGGGAGCGCGCTCATCTCGGCGCTCCCCGGGCGAGCAGGCGCTGCCACGCGAGGTAGACGCTGTGGTAGACGGTCTCGTCGGCCGTGTCGAATGCGCCGTGCATCGAGGTCGCGGGCGCGATGCCCAGCTCGCGCGCGTGCTCGTCGGCGCCGGCGCGCATCGCTCCGGTGCCGCGCATGGTGCCCTGCTGCCATTCGAGTTCGCCCGAGCGGAATCCCTCCTGGCAATCCTCGTAGGTCGCCGTATCGTCCGGGGTGGCGAGCCCGCTCGGGTTGTAGAAATCCTCGTACTGGCGGAGTCGTTGGCGGCGCGCCTCCGCGCTTTCGCCTACGGGCGCCACGCAGTAGGTGGTCATCTCGGTGAGGTCCACCGCGAGCGGGCGGATGACGCGCATCTGCAGCGCTGCGCTGGAGCCGAGCTGCAGGTTGGGGAACAGACAGAACTGGCGCGTGCGCAGCATCCAGTCGGCGCGCAGCGCGCCCACGCGCCGCTCGAGCTCGGCGAGGCCGGCGTACAGCGGGTGGCGCTCCACCGGCGCCTTGGTCCATACCAGCGCGTGGCCCTGCTCGAAGCCGAACGAGCCCATCTCGGTTTCCAGCTCGCGGCCCGCGCGGCCCTGCCAGACCGCCGGCGCGACGTCCCTGCGCTCGCCCATCGCCGCGCGCCGGTCGAGCAGTCGGAAGTACGAAGGATGCACCGAGGTGAGGTGGTAGGCGTCCAGGGTGTTCTCGAGCTGCAGCTTCCAGTTCGCGCGATAGGTGTAGCTGACGTTGCCCGGCAGCAGCTCGATGCCCTGCGCGGACTGGTCGACCACCAGATCGATGAATACGCGCGCGTCGCCAAGGTAGCCCTCGAGCGGCGCGACGCCATCGGCGAGGCTCGCGAACAGGAAGCCGCGGTACTCTCCGAAGCGCGGCACGCGCACCAGGTCGTGCGACTCGGCGTCGAAGGCCTCGGGATAGGCGGCCTGCGCACGCGCCTTGATCGCGACGTTGCGCCCGGAGCTGTCGTAGGCCCAGCCGTGGTAGCGGCACACGTGCGCCTTCGCATTGCCGCGCCCGCCGTGGCACACGAGCGCGCCCTTGTGGCGGCAGCTGTTGATGAAGCAGCCGAGCGAGCCGTCGGCGGCGCGCATCAGCACGACCGGGCGGCGCCCGATCCAGCTGCACAGGTAGTCGTGCGGTTGGGGCAGCTGCGAGGCGTGCCCGACGTAGATCCAGGAACCCTCGAAGATGCGCTGCATCTCGAGCTCGAACACCGCTTCGCTGCGGAAGGCGTCGCGGTGCACCCGAAACACGCTCTCGCGCGGGCGATGGTCGATCAGCCGCTCGATGTCGCCTGCGGACTGCACGCGGCTCTGTCTCCCCTTCGGGCGCCGCGGCTACGCGTCGTGCACCGGCGTGGTGGCGACGATGAACACGAGGTCGGTGATGCCGGTGTTGTAGATCGCGTGCTCGACCTTCGGCGCGATGAAGATCACGTCGTGGCGGCGCACCACGCGGCGCTCACCGCCGATCACCATCAGGCCCTCGCCTTCTAGCACGTGGTAGACCTGCTCCTGCACCTTGTGCGCGTGCGGCTCGACGTAGGCGCGCGGCTGGTAGCAGGAAATGCGGTAGTCGATGTGCTGCGAGCCGGTGGTCTCGGGGTGCACGAGGAACTTGGAGAACGCGCCGCCGAAGTGCCCGGGCAGGTCCTCCCAGTCGACCTCGGCAATGTGACGGATTACGGACTCTCGCTTGGGTTTGCGTTTCATCGCGGTTCCTTGGCAAAGACCTTCGCCGCCCCGAATACGGGCTCCTTGTGCGGGATCGGCGGCAGCGCCCAGGCCCCGGTGGCCGGCGGCCGGATGTTGGCGTCCACGTGAACGTCCACCAGGCACGGCTTGCCGAGCTTCACCGCGTGCTCGAGCGCTCCGGCGAAGTCCTGCGACTTCTTCACCGTGATCCCCTCCACGCCCGAAGCGCGTGCCCAGGCGGCAAAGTTCGGATTGTACGGCTTGCCCTCGGGGCCTTCGTAGAAGCCGGTGCCGATCTCACGCCCGTTGAACAGCCCGTACTGGATGTCGCGGATCGCCGCCCAGGAGAAGTTGTTCCACACCACCCATACCGCCGGAATGTTGTACTCGACCGCGGTGCACAGCACGTGCGGCACCATGGTGAAGCCGCCGTCACCGCAGATCGAAACGCACACCTTCTCGGGCGCGGCGAGCTTGGCGCCGAGGATCGAGCACGGCCCGAAGCCCATGCCGGAGTAGCCCCAGGTGTTCAGCATCGCCTGCGGCCGGCGCGCGTTCCAGAACTGCATGTACCAGTTGTGGTGCACCCCGGAGTCGAGCGAGATGATCGCGTCCTCGGGCAGCACCGCGCGGCAGTCGGCCACGACGCGCTCGGGGCGCATGGGGCTCGCGTGGATGTCGAAGTTGGGCGCCGTGAACGCGTCCCACTCCTTTTTCCAGCCGGCGATCTGCGCGTGCCACTCGGCGAGGCGCGGCCCGGATTCGAGCTTTCTCGCGGCGAGCGCGCCGAGCAGCTGCTCGAGGAATGCCTTCGCGTCCGCCAGGATCCCGAGGTCGGGCGGATAGTTGCGGCCGATCTCGGCGTGGTCGACGTCGACGTGGATGAGCCTGGTGTGCGGGAAGTTCCACGAGTAGCCGGGCAGCCACGAGGAGGCCGAGCGGTCGTCGAAGCGCGCGCCGATCGCGAGCACGAGATCGGCGTAGCGGCCGGCCTGGTTCGCGGGATAGGCGCCGTTTCTGCCGATGAAGCCGAGCGACAGGGGATCCTCCATGTCGAGGCAACCCATGCCGTTCGGCGAGCTGATCACCGGGATCGCGAGCTTCTTCGCGAGCGCGGTGAGCTCGGCGGACGCTTCCGAGAGCGTCACGCCGTGGCCGATGAACAGCACCGGGCGCTTCGCGGCGAGCAGCATGTCGAGCGCGCGCCGCACGTCCTCGTTCGAGGCGCCGCTGCGGCGCGACAGGTACCCGTCCCACGGCGCCTCGAGCTGCGCGTCGGATTCTTCCTGGAACAGGTTGAAGGGGATATCGACGTTCACCGGCCCGGGGCGCCCGCTCGTCATCGTGGTCGCCGCCTGGCGCAGCGCGAGCGGCAGCATCTCGACGCGCGTCGGCTGGAAGCTCCGCTTCACCACCGGGCGCACCACGTTCGGGTAGTCGGCCTGGTAGTGTCGGTTGAGCTCCTGGAACGGGCCGCGGTTGAACTGCGAGGTCGGCACGTTCGCGGTGAGCGCGAGCAGGGCGGAGGAGTCGGTCTGCGCCACCGCGAGCGCCATGATGAGGTTGGCCGATCCCGGCCCGGTCGAGGTTAGCGTCGCCACCGGCCTGTGCTTCACGCGGAAGTAGCCGTCGGCCATGTGGCCCGCGACCTGCTCGTGGCGCGGCGAGACGAGCTTCACCTTGTCGGCGACGTCGTACAACGCATCGAGCAGGCCGACGTTGCCGTGGCCGCAGATGCCGAACACATAGGGAATCTTTTCCTTGACCAGGAACTCTGCGATGAGCTCCGCACCTTTTTTCTTGGACATATTCAGGATTTTCCTCTGTCAGACGCGGCACTATTACCCGCGATGCGTCCAAAAACTGCGCCATTGGTAAGGCCGGTGCCGCCGGGATAGTTGAAGTAGAAGATGCCGCCGACCAGCTCGCCCGCGGCGTACAGGCTCGGGATCGGCTCGCCGTCGGTCGAGATGACGCGCGCCTGCGTGTCGATCCTCAGTCCGCCGAAAGTGAAGGTGATGCCGCAGGTCACCGCATAGGCCTCGAAGGGCGGCGTGTCGAGCGTGTTTGCCCAGTTCGACTTCGGGATTGCGAGCCCTTGCGTGCAGCGCCCGTCCTTAACGTTCGGGTTGAACGGGATGTCCTGGCGCACCGCGGCGTTGTAGGCCTTCAATTCCGCGAGCGCCGCGCTTGCGTCGGTGTCCTCGAGCTTGGCGCACAGCTCCTCCAGCGTATTCGCGGTGTGCTTGGTCACCTGCCGGATCTTGTATTCGTCCCTCAGCTGTCCCTTCACCTTCGCGTCGAAGACCTGCCAGGCGAACTGGCCGGGCTGCCCGAGGATCACGCGGCCGTACTTGGCGTAGGTGTAGTTGCGGAAGTCGGCGCCCTCGTCCACGAAGCGCTTGCCCTGGGCATTGATGTACACGCCCCAAGGGTAGGAGTGCTTCTGGAACTGGTCGCCCACCGCGAGGTCGCCGAACTCGGGCGCGTTCCGTTCCCAGGCCACCGCGTGGCAACCCGACCAGTTGCCCACCGGCGCCGCGCCGATGTCGAGCGCCATGCGGATCACGTCGCCGGTGTTGAAGCGCGTGCCGCGCACCTTGGCGAGCTCCCAGCCGGGACCGAGGTAGCGCGCGCGCCATTCGGGATTCGCCTGGAAGCCGCCGGCGGCGAGCACCACGCTCTGCGCGCGCGCTTCCACCGTCTTGCCCGCGCGCTTCACGCGCACCCCCTTCACGCCCTCGTCGTCGGCGATGAGACCCGTCGCGCGCGCCGAGTACCAGATGTCGATGCCGTTCTTCTTCGCGGCGCTGGTAAGCGAATCGACGAGCCCGGGCCCGCCGCCGACCGCTTCGACCGTGAGGCCGCCCCAGAACTTGAACTTGCCGCCGATGTTGAACGCCTGCCGGCCCCAGGCGGCGGTGAAGCGCACGCCCTTCGAGCGCATCCACGCCACGGTATCCATGCTGCGCTTCACCAGGAGTTCGGTCAGATCGGGGTCGCAGCGGAATTCGGTGACGCGCGCCATGTCGTCGAGAAACTGGTCCTCGGTATACGTGCCGAAGTCGGTGCGGGCGATCTCCTCCGGCGACAAGTCCGGCATGGCGCGCTTCAGGTCCTCGACGCCGCTGTAGGCGACGCGCATCAGTCCGGCGGTGAAGCGCGAGTTGCCACCCGACTCGTCCTCGGGAGCGCGCTCGAGCACCAGCACGCGCGCTCCTTTTTCGCGCGCCGCGAGCGCGGCGCAAAACGCGGCGTTGCCGCCGCCGACGACGATGACATCCCAGCCCGATTCCGCCATGCGCAAGATCCCCTTCTGAGCGTTTCATAGTATCAAATCGATGTTTACGATGTCGGAAAACTGTCGAACCTGGGTTATGATGAATCGGGGATTCCAACGTGAGTGACACCGAGGCAAGAGTCGTCGAGCCGGCCAAGGAGCGCGCCGGCATCCAGTCGATCGAGCGCGCGTTTGCGATCCTCGAGGAAGTCGCGCGCCATCGCGATGGGATCGGCCTCGCCGAGCTCGCCAAGCGCGTCGGGCTGCACAGCAGCACCACCTTCCACCTGGTGCGGACCATGCTGCTGCTCGGCTACGTCAGCCAGCCCAAGGACTCCAAGAGGTACCGCGTCGGCCGGCGCCTGTTCACGCTCGCCGCGGCGGCGCTGGACGAGGTCGAGCTGGTGCGCGTCGCCACGCCGATCCTCGAGCGACTGACCCTCGAGACCGGCGAGTCGGGCCACTTCGCGATCCGCTCTGGGGACGAGGTGGTGGTGGTGGCGAAGACTGCGGGCGGCGGCATGTTCCAGCTGGTGGACCGCTCGGGCGCAGTGCGCCCCGCGCACGCGACCGCGCTCGGCAAGGTGCTGCTCGCAGCGCTCGCCGCGCCGGAGCTCGAGCGCTACCTGCAGGCGCACGAATTGCGCGGCTTCACCGCCAAGACGATCGTCGAGCGCGCGCCGCTCGAGCGCGAGCTCGAGGACGTGCGGCGCAAGGAGATCGCCTACGACGACGGCGAGTTCGACCCCGAGGTGCGCTGCGTCGCCGTGCCGGTGCGCGATTTCGCCGGCCGCGTCACCGGAGCGATCGGCATCTCGGGCCCGATCTGGCGGCTGTCGCTGCAGGCGCTGCAGGACAAGTCGGCGCGCGTGCGCGCAGCGGCCGCGCGCCTCTCGGCCGAGCTGGGCGCGCGCGCGCCGCAGTAATCCTTCAATTTACACGAGGAGAGCATATGTTGCTTAAGGGGAAGAGCGTGGTCGTGGTCGGCGGCTCGTCCGGAATCGGGCTCGCGACCGCGCTGCTGGCGAAAACCGAGGGCGCGACGGTGACGATCGCCTCCAGGTCCGCCGAGCGCTTGCGCGCAGCGGCGGCGCAGTGCGGCGGTGCGCGCACGATCGAGACCGACGTGACGAGCGACGCGAGCGTCGAGGCGCTGTTCAAGGCCTGCGGGCGGGTGGACCACGTGGTGGTGACCGCGGCGCAGCTGCGCACCGGACCGATCAAGTCGCTGTCCATCGAGGACGCGAAAGCGACCATGGAGAGCAAGTTCTGGGGCGCCTGGCGCGTCGCGCGCTACGCCGACATCGCGCCGGGCGGATCGCTGACGATCGTCTCGGGCTACTTCAGCATCCGGCCGCGCCCGGGCGTCGCGATCGTGAGCGCGTCCAACGGCGCGCTCGAGTCGCTCGCGAAGAGCCTCGCGCTCGAGCTCGCGCCGGTGCGCGTGAACGCGGTGTCGCCCGGACTCATCGACACGCCGATCCGCGCCGCCATGCCGGAGGAGGCGCGCCGCAAGATGCTCGAGCAGACCGCTGCCGCGCTGCCGGTGAAGCGCGTCGGCGCCGGCGAAGACGTCGCGCGCCAGGTGCTCGCCTTCATGACGATCGGCTTCGCCACCGGCTCGATCGTGTACCTCGACGGAGGAGGCTCGCTCGTATGAAGCTGTGGTATTCGCCCGCATCTCCGTTCGCGCGCAAGGTGCGCGCCTGCGCGATCGAGCTCGGCCTCGAGGCGCGCATCGAGCTGGCCGAGGTCACCGTGCTGCCGGCCAAGCCGAACCTCGAGCTCGCGCGCGAGAACCCGCTCATAAAGATCCCGGCGCTCAAAATCGACGACGGGACGGTGCTGTACGACTCGCGCGTGATCTGCGAGTACCTCGATGCGCTCGCCGGCGGAGGCAGGCTCTTCCCGGCCTCGGGCGCGGCGCGCTGGCATGCGCTCAGGCGCCAGGCGCTCGGCGACGGCATCCTCGATGCGGGCATCCTGCGCCGCTACGAGCTCGCGCAGCGTCCCGAGGCGCTGCGCTGGCCCGAGTGGCTGGCGGGTCAGCTCGCGAAGGTGGAGCACGGGCTCGACGCCGCGGAGCGCGAGGCGGGCGGCTGGGCCGACAAGCTCGACATCGGCCACGTCACGCTCGCCTGCGCGCTCGGCTGGATCGACTTCCGCTTTCCCGATTCGGGCTGGCGCGCATCGCGCCCGCTGCTCGCGGCATGGTTCACGCGCGTCTCGCTGCGCCCGTCGCTCGCGCGCACCGTGCCGCGCGCCTGAGCGCGCCTTGCGCGCGAACAAGAATGTTTGATACTGTGAAGTGGTTTTTGGCATTGTGAAACTTCGAATGAAGTAGAGATCGAATTCCAGACAGGAGGAGGGGCCATGAGTGAGGAGACAAAGGACGTCGCGGGGAGCGCAGGCCGCAGGAAGGTATTGAAAGCGGGCGCGACGATGGCGGGCGCACTCGCGCTCGGATTTCCCGCGATCGTGCGCAGCCAGTCGGACAAGATCAAGATCGGGCATCTGACGCCGCTGACCGGCTTTCTCGGCGCGCTCGGTCAGTACGCGGTGCTCGGCATCCGCATGGCCGAAGAAGAAATCAATGCCGCGGGCGGCGTCATGGGCCGGCAGATCGAGCTCGTGTCCGAGGACTCGGTCAATCCGACGACCGCGGCGACCAAAGCGCAGCGCATGTACGAGCAGGACCGCGTCGCGCTGCTGCTCGGCGAGATCAATTCGGCCTCCGCGAAGACCATCATGCAGGTGGCGGCGCGCAACAAGCGCTTCTTCCTGAGCACCGGCGCGCGCTCCGACGTGCTGCGCGGCGCGGACTGCAACCGCTACACCTTCCACATGGACATTCCCGTCACCGTGATGGTGAACGCGGAAGGCCAGGGGCTCGAGCGCCAGGGGCTGGTGAAGGGCAGGCAGGTGTTCTACCTGACCTCGGACTATCTGTTCGGCCACGACCTCGCCAAGGCGGCCAAGCGCTTCATGGCCGAGCACGGCGCGACCACGGTCGGCGACGAACTGTGCGCCACCGACGTCACCGACTTCAGCCCCTACCTGCTTAAGATCCGGCAGGCGAAGCCGACTCTCGTCGCGACCAACCTCGGCGGCAACCAGGTCACCAACTTCGTCAAGCAGTACGCCGAATTCGGCCTGCCGTATGCGGTCGCCGGCTTCAACCTCAACACCGCTGACGCCTGGGCGGCGGGGCCCGGCAACCTGAGCGGCATCTGGCCGACGGTCTGGCACCACCACATCGACACGCCGGGAACGAAGGCCTTTGTCGCCGCGTTCATGAAGAACCACGGCAAGCCGCCGGAGAACCACGCCTGGATCGAGTACGTCTCGCTCAAGGTGCTGGCGCAGGCGATGAACGAGATCAAGTCGACCGACAACGACAAGCTGATCGCTCACCTCGAGAAGCAGCCGCAGTTCGACCTGCTCAAGCCGCGCAAGGGCTACTTCCGCTCGTGGGACCACCAGATGCAGCAGGAGGCGTACACCTTCACGGTCAAGAAGCCGGGCACGTACAAGGAGGCGTGGGACTTCCTTGCGTTCAGCGACCCCATTCCGCGGCCCGACCAGCCGCTCGAGCTGCTCGCGCCGACCAAGGCACAGAGCGAATGTAAGATGTAATGCAGTTCCTGTATTTGCTGGAACAGGTAGTCAACGGCCTGGTTCTCGGCGGTTACTACCTGCTGATCGCGCTTGGCCTGTCGCTGATCTTTAGCGTGGGCGGGGTGGTGAACCTCGCCCACGGCGCGTTCTACGCGCTCGGCGCCTACGCCTCGCTCGAGATCGCGAAATACCTGGGGTTCGGGCCCGCGGTGGCGCTCTCGCCCGTCGCGGTCGGGCTGCTCGGCATCCTGTTCGAGCGCTTCTTCCTGCGCCGTTTCTATACCGCCGATCCGATCCTCGGCCTGCTCGTCACCTTCGGCCTGGCGATGATCGCCGAGCAGGCGATCCGCATGATCTGGGGCGCCGCGCCGCTGCCGGCGTCGATGCCGCAAGCGCTGAAGGGCAGCGTCGTCCTGGGTGACTTCATCTTCTCGCGCTACCGGCTGCTGCTGCTCGCGATCGTGGCCGTAGTGCTCGCCGGCATCTGGCTGCTGCTCAACAAGACCTCCTTCGGGCGCGTCGTGCGCGCCGGCATCCAGCGCCCCGACATGGTCGCGGCGCTGGGGATCCGGCTCCAGCCGTACATGACCACGATCGTGGTGCTCGGCGTCGCCACGGCGGCGCTCGGCGGCGCGCTGTTCGCCCCGATTGCGCTCGTCTACCCGGCGATGGGCGCGGAGATCATCACCGTCGCCTTCGTCGTGGTGGTGATCGGCGGCCTGGGAAGCTTCTGGGGCGTGGTGCTCGCGGCGTTGCTGGTGGGGGTGGTGCGCGGCGTGACGATCAATTTCGTGCCCGCGGCGGGCGAGGCCTCGATCTACATCCTGATGTTCCTGGTGCTGCTGTTCAGGCCGCGCGGACTGCTCGGCGAGCGCATCGAGAAGTTCGAATGATGCGCGTGGGCGCGAACGCGAAGTACCGCGTGCTGTGGATCGCCGCGGCCGCGCTCGTGGCGTTGCCGTTCGCGATGCCCGTGTTCGGCCTGACGATCAACACGGCGAGCGTGACGATTATCCTGGCGATCGCTGCGGTCGGGCTGAACATCCTCGTCGGCTACACCGGGCTCACCTCCTTCGGTCACGCCGCGTGGCTCGGGATCGGCGCCTACGCCGCGGCGATCGCGCAGAAGCACTGGCTGCACGGGCAGGTCTTCCTGCCGATACTGATCGCGCTCGCCTTCGTCGCGGCTCTCTCGCTCGCAGTGGGCTTCATGATCCTGCGCCGACGCGGCGTGTATTTCTCGCTGCTGACGCTCGCGCTGTGCGCGCTCTCGTACGCGGTCGCGTTCCGCTGGACCGCGGTGACCGGCGGCGAGGACGGCTTGGGGGGCCTGGAGCGCGGCCGCATCGGTCCGGTGTCGCTCGACAGCGCGCCGATCTGGTACGCGCTGGTCGCGGCGATCGGCCTGGGCGTGCTCTACGTGGTGCTGCGCGTGGTGCGCTCACCCTTCGGCCACGTGCTGGTCGCGATCCGCGAGAACCAGCAGCGCGCCACCTTCCAGGGCTACGCCGTCGACCGCTACAAGCTCGGAGCGTTTGTGCTCTCGGCGACGGTGACCGCGCTCGCCGGCGCGCTGCTCGGCTTCCAGAACTATCTCGTCTCGGCCGAGGGCGTCACAGTGGCGTTCTCCGGAGAGCTGCTGGCGATGGTGGTGATCGGCGGTATGCACCACATCCTCGGGCCGGCCCTGGGCGCGCTCTTCTTCGTGCTGTTCCGCGAGCTCTTCTCCATGTGGAGCGGCAACTGGCTGCTGTGGTTCGGCATCGTGTTCGTCGCGTTCGTGCTCTATTCGCCGGGCGGGCTGGTGGGCATCTGGGCGAAGCTCAAGCGTCGCTGGCGGCCCCCGCCCGAGGAGGCGGCGGCGATGAGCCAGCGCCGTGTCTACGAGGGGCTGCCGCTGCCCGCGTCGCTGCGCCCGGACGCGCCGCGCGGCACGGTGCTCGAGGTGAGCGGGGTGCAGAAGCACTTCGGCGGCATCCGCGCGGTCGCGGACGTCGGCCTCGCGGTCGACGCGCGCGAGGTGCACGCGCTGATAGGGCCGAACGGCGCAGGCAAGACGACGCTCTTCAACCTGGTGTCGGGCATGTTCCCGCCCGACGCGGGCAGCGTGCGCCTGGGCGGCGCGGAGATCCACCAGCTGCCCGCGCACCGCATCTGCCAGCAGGGGCTCGCGCGCTCGTTCCAGATCACCAACCTGTTCAAGGGCCTGCCGATCTACGAGAACCTGCGCCTGTCGCTGCAGGCGCGCCACCCCGCGCGCTTCAACGCCTGGCGCGACATCGACAGCTACCCGGAAATCCACGAGCAGACCACCGAACTGGTCCGCTTCCTCGGCCTGGAGGGCATCGAAGAGGTCGCGGGCGGGGACCTCTCCTACGGCGGGCAGCGGTTGCTCGACCTGGGCATCGCGCTGGGCTCCAAGCCCAAGGTGCTGCTGCTGGACGAGCCGCTCGCCGGTCTCGCCGCGGCCGAGCGCGAGCGCGTCGCGAACCTCGTCAAGTTCGTGTCGAGCGAGATCCCCGTGCTGATCGTCGAGCACGATGTCGACCGCGTGCTCGGCTTCTCGCAGCGCGTGACGGTGATGAACCAGGGCGAGGTGCTGATGGCAGGCTCGCCCGAAGAAGTGCGCGCCGACCGGCGCGTGCAGGAGGTGTACACCGGCAAAGGCACGCCCCCGCTGCAGGGGAAGGCCGCTGCCGCGGGGCCCGCACGCGCGCCGCTGCTCGCCTTCGGCAAGGTCAACGCGTTCTACGGCAAGAGCCACATCCTCAACGACGCGACGCTCGATGTGCGCGACGGCGAGATCGTCGCGCTGCTCGGGCGCAACGGCGCGGGCAAGTCGACGCTGCTGAAGACGATCGCCGGCCTGGTGCGCCCCGCCTCGGGCAGGATCGAATTCGGCGGGCGCGACATCGCCGCGCTGCCCGCGCCGGATATCGCGCGCCTCGGCGTCGGCTACGTGCCGCAGGGCCGCGGCCTGTTCGCCGGCATGACGGTGGCGGACAACCTGGCGCTCGGGCGGCTCGCGCGCGCCGCCGACGGCCGCGAAGGCGTCGCCTGGAGCGAAGAGGAGATCTTCGCGCACTTCCCGCGCCTCAAGGAGCGCATGCACGTCGCGGCCGACTACCTGTCGGGCGGCGAGCAGCAGATGGCGGCGGTTGCGCGCGCGCTCTCGGGCAACGTGAAGCTGCTGCTGCTCGACGAGCCGTTCGAGGGCCTGGCGCCCGCCGTGGTGCAGGAGTTGTTCACGGTCTTCGACCGGCTGCGCGGCCGCGTCTCGATCGTCATCGTCGAGCACAACCTGGACCTCGTGCTCGCGCTCGCCGACCGCGTCTTCGCGCTCGAGCGCGGCGCGGTGTTCCACCAGGGTCCCGCGGAGCGGCTGCTGCACGACCTCGAGTACCGCAAGCAGATCCTCTGGCTATGAGGCCAGGTGGCGCGCCGCGAGGTAGCCGAACACGAGCGCCGGGCCGAGCGTGATGCCGGGGCCGGGGTAGGCGCCGTCCATGATCGAATGCATGTCGTTGCCGCAGGCGTACAGCTGCGGCACGGGCTGCCCGCTGGCGTCGAGCACGCGCGCGTCGCCGTCGGTAAGCAGGCCCGCCGCGGTACCGAGGTCGCTCGGGTAGAGGCGCAGCGCGAAGAACGGCGCCTTCTCGATCGGCCGCATGCACGGATTGGGCAGGTTCTGCGCGTCGCCGAGATAGCGCTGGTAGGGGTCGCCGCCGAGGCCGAAGCGCGTATCGACGCCGCGGCGCGCGTCTTCGTTGTAGCGCGCGACCGTGCGCTCGAGCCTTGCGGCATCGATGCCGAGGCTCTTCGCCAGGGCCGCGAGCGAAGGCGCACGCGCGAGGTAGCCGTTCGCGAGGTGCCGCCCGAGCGCGAGCGTGAAGGGGCGCACTGCGCCCAGGCCGTACTGCCACAGGCTCCTGCGGTCGCACAGCAGGTACGCCGGGTTTGCGGCCTCGCCGGCGCGCAGCATCGCCAGCACGAACTCGTGGTACGACACCGCCTCGCTCGTGAAGCGCTCGCCTGAGTGCGTCACGGCGATGATGCCGGGCTTGCCACGATCGGCGACGGTGTGCGGATATACGCCCTCGCTGCCGTCGGCGCGGCGGAAGTGCGATGCCGGCGCCCAGAACGCCGGGTTGGAGATCGACTCGCCAAGGCTTCCGCCCGCGGCGAGGCCCATGCGGATGCCGTCGCCGCTGCTTGCGCTGCATACCGGCGAATGCCGCGATACCACCGATGGCAGCAGCCGCGCGCGCAGCTCCGGGTCGTGCGAGAAGCCACCGGTCGCGAGCACCACGCCGGCGCGCGCGGCGAGCGTCGCGCGCCGTCCGCCCGACTCGATCTCTACGCCGGCCGCGCGCCCTTCGCGCATCACCACGCGCAGCGCGCGCACGCCGAAGCGCAGCCAGACCTTGAGCTCTAGCGCGGAGGCGAGCAGCCGGGCGACGAGCGCGTTGCCGAGCACCAGGCGCGTGCCGCGCGCCGCGAACAGCCGCTGCCAGCCGTACTCGGCGACCAGGCGCGCGACGCGCGCCGCGGAGCGCGGCGAGGCGAGCGCGTTGCGGAAGTGCGGCAGGTCGGGGCGCGCCACCATCATGCCGCCGAACAGCATGAACTCGGCGAGCGGCGGCCTCAGGCGCGCGAACTCGCGCCCGAGCACGCGCGCGTCGAACTCGACCGGCTCGAGCACGCGACCGCCGAGCGTCGCGCCGGGAAGCCCCGGGTAGTAGTCCGGGTAGTTGAGCACCGGGCGCAGGCGCAGCAGCGTGCGCGCCTCCAGGAAGGCGAGCGCCTCGGGCCCGCGCGCGAGGAAGGCCTCGCGCGCCGCGGTGTCGCGCGCCGGCGGCGCGGCCTGATCGAGGTAGCGCCGCGCGCTCTCGAGGCTGTCGGCGACGCCGGCCGCGGCCATCTTGGGGTTGGCGGGAATCCAAACCATGCCGCCCGAGGTCGCCGTGGTGCCGCCGGCGAGCGCGGACTTCTCGATGACGAGCGTCCTCAGCCCTTCGGCGGCGGCGACGCAGGCCGCGGCCAGCCCCCCGGCGCCGGCGCCGACCACGATCGCGTCCCAGGATTCCTCGTTCGCCATGTGTTCCAGGCGCATCATAGTGGCGCACGGCGGTAAGATCGAGACTCGGAGCGCAGGAGGAAACCATGCCGAGGCCGCGCGACTACATCCCGCAGGGCGTCATTCCCGCCGTACTGCTGCCGTTTCACGAGGACCTGTCGATCGACGAGGCGGCCTACCGCGCGCACCTGAGGGACGTGTGCGCGGTCGAGGGCATCTCGGCGATCACCACCAACGCGCATGCCTCCGAGGTCGCGGCGTGCAGCTTCGAGGAGCAGCGGCGCGTGCTGGCCATCACCGCGGACGAGATCGGCGACCGCGTGCCGATCGTGAACGGCGTGTACGCCGAGAACGCTCTGGAGGCGGCGCGCATCGCGAGGATGGCCGACGAGGGCGGCGCGGCCGCGCTGCTCGTCTTTCCCTCCGGCGTGTACACCTTCGGCCAGCGCCCGGAAATGGCGGTCGATCATTTCCGGCGCATCGCCGATGCGACCGACCTGCCGCTCATCGCCTTCCAGTACCCGCTCGCCGGCGGCCAGGGCTATCCGCTTGCGACGCTCACTGCGATCCTAGACGCGGCGCCGACGGTGCGCGCGATCAAGGACTGGTGCTCGAACCCGCAGCTGCACGAGCGCCACATCCGCCTGCTGCAGTCGCGCGCACCCGCGGTGAACGTTCTGACCACGCACAGCGCCTGGCTGATGAGCTCGCTCGTGCTCGGCTGCGCGGGGCTGCTCTCGGGCAGCGGCTCGGTGATTGCCGGTCTGCAGGCCGAACTGTGGCGCGCCGTGCAGGCGAACGACCTCGCCGCCGCGCGCCGTGTGAACGACCGCATCTGGCCGACCGCGGAGGCGTTCTACAGCGAGCCCTGGGTCGACATGCACAACCGCATGAAGGAGGCGCTCGTGCTGCTCGGCAAGCTCCCGCGGGCCACCGTGCGTCCACCGCTCGCGAAGCTCTCGGCCGCCGAGATCGAGCGCGTGCGCCGCGCGCTCGTCGCGGCGGGGCTGCTCGATGCGGGCGGCGCGCGCAAGGCAGCCTGAATCCGGGAGCCGCCGCCATGATCGTCGTCCACCATCTGAACAACTCACGCTCGCAGCGCGTGCTCTGGCTGCTAGAGGAGCTCGGGCTCGCCTACGAGGTGAAGCGCTACCAGCGCGATGCGAAGACCATGCTCGCGCCGCCCGAGCTGCGCCAGGTGCACCCGCTCGGCAAGTCGCCGGTGATCACCGACGGCGAGCTGACGCTCGCCGAGTCGGGTGCGATCCTCGAATATCTCGTCGAGCGCTACGGCGAGGGGCGTTTCGCACCGCCCGCTGGCACGCCCGAGCGGCTGCGCTACCGCTACTGGATGCACTACGCGGAGGGCTCGCTCATGCCGCCGCTGCTCCTGAAGCTGGTCTTCAACCGGATCGAGACGGGGCCGATGCCGTTCTTCGTGCGCCCGGTGGCGCGCGGCATCGCGCGCCGCGTGAAGGGGACGTTCATCGAGCCGCAGATCGTGCGCCACCTGGATTACCTGGAGGCCGAGCTCGGCAAGTACGCCTGGTTCGCGGGCGGAGACTTCAGCGCCGCCGATATCCAGATGAGCTTTCCGCTCGAGGCCGCCGCCGCGCGCGGCGGGCTGGACGCCACGCGACCCAAGCTGATGGGTTTTCTCGAGCGCATTCATGCACGCCCGGCGTACCGGCGCGCGCTCGAGGCCGGCGGCCCCTACGCGCTCGCGCGCTGATCGCGATGACGCAGCACGAGCACCTGCAGACCGACGTGCTCGTGATCGGGTCGGGCGGCGCCGGAATGTACGCGGCGATCGAGGCGGCGCGCAAAGGCCGCTCGGTGATCCTCGTCGACAGGAGCCTCGTCGGTCGCGGCGGCGCGACCGTCATGGCGCAGATGACCGTCGCGGTAGCGCTCGAGGAAGGCGGACTAGACCATCCCGAGCACCATCTCGCCGACACGCTCGCCGCAGGCCGCGGGTTGTGCGACGCGGCGATCGCGCGCCTGCTGTGCGAGGAGGGGCCGGCGCGCATCCGCGAGATGGACGCCTGGGGCGTGGGCTGGGCGCGCGAGAATGGCGCCTACAAGCGCGCCTTCGCGCCCGGCCACGACCGGCCGCGCTGCGTGTACGTCGATTTTCTGAACACTGGCCCCGCGGTGTCGAAGACGCTGCGCGCGCAGCTGAACCGCATCCCCGAAATCCGGCGCGTGGGCGACCTGCGCGTGACGGCGCTCGCGCTGGAGGGCGGCGAGTGCGTCGGCGCGAGCGCGCTGCATGTCGCGAGCGGCCGGACGGCGTCGATCTCGGCCGCGGCGACGGTGCTCGCCACGGGCGGCCTGACGCGCCTGTACCGCCGGAACAGCGCCTCGGCCAACATGACCGGCGACGGCTATGCGCTCGCGCTCGAGGCGGGCGCGGAGCTGGTCGACATGGAGTTCGTGCAGTTCTTCCCGATCGGGCATCTCGCGCCGCGGCTGGTCGGCATGGACCCGATCATGTGGGACCCGTTCCGCTACAAGCTCGGCGGGCGGCTTCTGAACGGCCGGGGTGAGGAATTCATCCATCGCTACGGCGCACGCGACGAGGGGCGCTACGTCGTCACGCGCGACGTGGCCACCTACGCGATCGTCAAGGAGGTCGCCGCCGGGCGCGGCTCGCCGCACGGCGGCGCGTGGCTGTCGTTCGAGCACTGCTCGGAAGCGGAGCTGCGCGCCGCGGGCGGACCGGTTATCGATCGGCTCGCGGCGAACGGCATCGACCTCACCCGCCAGCCGGTCGAGGTCGCGCCGATCGCGCACTACCACATGGGCGGGGTGCGCGTGGACGCGGCGATGGCGACGCGCGTGCCGGGGCTGTACGCCGCGGGCGAGGCGGTCGGCGGCGCGAACGGCGCGAACCGCCTCTCGGGCAACGCGATCACCGAGGCGCTGGTTTTCGGGCGCGTGGCCGGCGCGTCGGCCGCGGCGCGCGCGGCGCGGCGCAGGGCGCGCGCGGGGCGCGGCGCGTTCCGTGCGCACGCCGCAGCGCTGCGCGAGGGCCGCGCCAGGCCCGACTTCAATCCGGCGGCGATGCTCGAGGCGCTGCAATCGCTCATGCAGGAGGACGTCGGGCCGTTCCGTTCGCGAGCGGGCCTGGAGCGCGCGCTTGACCGGCTGCGCGCGCTCGCCGCGGAGCTGCCCGCTGCGCGGCCGGCGGCCGGCAGGCCCTACGACTGCGCGCTCGTCGACTGGCTCGACCTCGGCGCCATGGCGCGCGTCGGGGAATGCGTCGCGGCAGCGGCGCTCGCGCGCTGCGAGTCGCGCGGCGCGCACCAGCGCGAGGACTTCCCTGGGATGGACCCGCAGTGGGCGTTCAACCAGACGCTCGAGCTCGAGGATGGCGCGCTGCGCGTGCGCGGCGCACCGGTACCGGCGTGAGCGGCAAGGCGACGCTCGTCCTGCGCCGCGGCGCTCCCGGCGAGGCGCCTCGCGAAGAGCGCTGGGAGGTGCCCTTCGAGCCCGGCCAGTCGGTGCTCGACGGCTTGCGCTGGATCCGCGCGCAGCGCGACGCGACGCTTGCGATCCGGTACTCGTGCACCAACGCCAACACCTGCAAGGAGTGCATGGTGCGCATCGACGGCCGCACCGCCTATGCTTGCACCGCGCGGCTGCGCGAAGGCGAGATGCGCATCGAACCGCTGCCGAACAAAGCGCTGCTGCGCGACCTGGTCACCGAGATCGCACCGCCCGACGAGCGGCTCGGCTCCTGAACGCCGCTGCGAAGCGGCCGCGGCGTGCGCGCGTTTCCTGTTGCATGCGCTGCCCTTCCGTGAAAGACTTGATGCAGCAAGTATGTTTGTCATTCATTGCTGTCACACAAGAAAGGAAGGAAGGATCATGAACTGGAGGACTGTCGCAATCCCGCTCGCCGCGTCGCTCACGTTGCTGCTCGGCGCCTGCGCGGGCCAGCAGACCAAGGAAGAGGCGCAGCCGGGGGCGCAGCCCGCCGCAGGGGCGGGGCAGCAGCCGCAGGCCGGCGCGGTGAGCCCGGGCGGCGTGGCGGGAAATCCGCTGCACGACCCGA
>DATGDH010000089.1:0-16830 GCA_035310985.1 Burkholderiales bacterium | reverse complement strand
GGCCGCAAGGAACTCGCGCAAGCGGCCTTCGATTCCTATCTCAAGCTGAAACCGGATGCCCCTGACGCCGGGGCGCTTCGCATGCTGCTCGAACCGTGACCGCCGCCATGACCCGACTCGCCACCGCCGTCCTCTTCCTCGCGCTGCTATCCGGCTGCGTGACCTATACCCTCGTCGAGCCGCAGCGCCAGACCGTTGGCGGCGTGATCTCGGTCGAGCCGGGACTCAAGTGGAACAAGATGGCGATGTCGAACTTCAAGGGCAAGGTGGAGGCTTGGACGCTCGACGGCCCGAGGCTCAACACGCTGCTGTTCTTCACTGGAGTGCCGGACGGCGAGCCGCTGTTCGTGAACGCATTGGCCGACCAGTCGAAGTCCGAGAAGCCGCCGGTATTCAAGTCGAACATGAACCCGCTCGAGGTGCAGGAACTGCTCGAGGCGACGGTACGGCGCTATTTTCAGACCACGCTGGCCGAGGAGCGTGGCCTGCGGCCGCAGGCAGTCGCCGAGGGGCGCGGCTTCCGCTTCGAGACGAGCATGACCGGGCAGGACGGAGTCGAGCGCAGCGGCGTGTTCGCCGGCACGATCCGCAACGGCAAGCTGTACGGCGCCTGGTTCCAGGGCGCGAAGCTGCACTACTTCTCGCGCTATCTGCCCGAGTTCGATCACATCGTCGCCTCGGCGCGCCTGGTGGGCGCGGTCGCCGCGCAGTAGAAAGCGACCGCCGGGAACATGTTCGAAGAACCGCTCGCAGAGCTGCCGCGCAAGTCCAGTACGGTCATGGTCGTCGACGACCAGGCCACCAGCCGCACCATCCTCGAGCAGGTAGCGCGCGGCCTGGAGGCGCAGGTCGCGGTCGAGACCTTCGCGCGCGCAGTCGATGCCGTGGTGTGGGCGACGCGAAATCCGGCCGATCTGGTGCTGGTCGACTACCTGATGCCCGACATGGACGGCATTCGCTTCATCAACTGCCTGCGCGCTCTGCCCGGCTACGAGCAGGTCCCGATCATCATGGTGACCGTGAGCGAAGAACGCGAGGTGCGCTACGCAGCGCTCGACGCTGGAGCGACCGATTTCCTCACCAAGCCCGTCGACGCGCGCGAGTGCCTGGCGCGCTGCCGCAACCTGCTCACGCTCAGGCGCCAGCAGCTCGCGCTGGAAGCGCAGACCGCGCGCCTGGAGGAGACCATGCGCGAGCTGAAGCGCGAGGCGCGCCACCGCGAGCGCGAGCTGGAGATCCTGCCAGCGCACGTGGCCCGCTTTCGCCCGCGTAAGCGCAGTCTCGGCCTGATCGGCTGAGGTCCGGGTTGCGGTAACATTCGGGGCGCATGAAAGCGCTTCCCTTTCTCACCGCCCTGCTCGTGCTCGCCGGCTGCTCCGGCATCCCGAACGAAGAGGCGTTCAAGTACAAGCTGAACAACTGGATCGGGCACGACGTGAACGACGTGATCGCGGCCTGGGGCACTCCGTCCAGGACCTACGGCGGGCAGGACGGCAACACGATCTACACGTACAAGAGGGGCGAGCCGCTCGCGGACACCTGCGTCGTGGATCTCACCGTCGGCCCGACGAAGAAGGTCACCGGCTGGCGCTATTCGGGCACGACCTGCGCGACGACCTACTAGCGCATCGAGCCGCGGGGCGCCGACTCCGGCGCGCTATCGGTGCATCGCTCGGAGATGCGGACATCCCTGCGCTCGAAGGGCCCAGTCTACGCGGGCTCTATTGCAGTTTCAATACGGGGTCGATGCGGAACGGCGCCTCGAGGCCCTTGAGCACCGGCGCGTCGCGCTCGTACAGATCGGGATGGAACTCGACCGTGCCGTTCTCGTCGGCGACCGCGGTCCAGTAGAGCAGCATCACGGGCACCTTGCGCGTGACGAAGATGCTGCGCGTTTCGCCCGTGCCGATCGCCTCCGCGAGCGTTTGCACGCTCCAGCGCTGCGGATCGTCGAGAAGCAGCAGCGCGAGCGTGAGCGGGTGCTGGACGCGGATGCAGCCCGAGCTGAAGGCGCGCTCCGACTTGTCGAACAGCTCGCGCGCCGGCGTGTCGTGCAGGTAGACGTCGTGCCCGTTCGGGAACATGAACTTCAGGCGCCCGAGCGGGTTGCCGTCGCCCGGCGCCTGCACGATCTGGTAGGGCGGCGTGCTTCTGGCGTACTTCGCCCAGTCGACGCTCGCCGGGTCGACCTCGTTACCGCCGAGGTCGAGCACCTTCATGTGATCGCGCGCCAGCATCCCGGGATCCTGCGCGAGCTTCGGCAAGATGTCCTCGTCCAGGATCGTCGGCGGCACGTTCCAGGTCGGGTTCAGCACGATGTAGCGCATGGTGGCGCGGAACTCGGGCGTCATGCGGTACGGGCGCCCGACCACGACGCGCGAGGTCCACGCTGTCTTGCCGCCGAGCACCAGGCGCGCGCGGAAGCCGGCGATGTCGACCAGCAGGTAGTCTCCCTTCAGGTCCTGCGCCACCCAGCGCAGCCGCTCGAGATTGACGCGGATCTGGTCGATGCGCGCCTGCACGCCGATGTTCAGCGCGGCGAGCGTGCGGCGCCCTACCAGGCCGTCGGGCTCGAGGCCGTGGCGGTCCTGGAAGCTCGACACCGCCGCCTCGAGCGCGTCGTCGTACAGGTCGGGATCGGGCGCGTCGGCGGTGTCGAGGTCGCCGGCGAGCGCGAGCCGCGCGCGCAGCGCCGCGACGCGCGCGTCGCGCATCTCGGGCCGCAGTGTGGGGCCGGCGGGCAGCGGCTGCCAGCCGCCGGCGTCGCGCAGCGCGCGGTAATGCGCGAGCGCCTTGCGCAGCCCGCGGTACTCGGGCAGCTGCGGCGCGTAGGCGTACAGCGCGTCGCCGAGCGACGGCGCCGCGATCATCGCCTCGAGCGCGCTGGCCGGGTCGATGCCGTCCAGCGTACGCGCGAAGTTCCATTGCGGATCGAAGCTGCGCGGATCGACCTTGCCGAAGTACAGGCTGTAGGCGAGCCGGATCAAGCTGTCGGTATAGAGCAGCTCGCGGTCGGCCGGATCCTCCCGGTCGGCGCGCAGCGCGGCGAGATGGTAGTCGCGCGGCTCCAGGCCGTCCGCGCGGCTTCCCTCTACCAGCGCCACCAGCTCGGCGGCGCGCGCGGGCGTCCAGACCGGCCGGAAATCGCGCCGCTCGTAGAAGCGCGCGATCAGGGCGGGCGCGGCCATTCGCCCGCCGTCCACGCGAAGGTCGCGCCCGGCGCGCAGCTGCTCGACCCGCTCGCGCAGCGCTTCGCTCGGGGCATCAGCCCGCGCAAGGGTGGCGACAAGAAGGAAGGCCAATGCCCCGAACACGACACGCACCGATAGAGTCATGAGTAAAATTTGCTGTGCGGAGCCCGATCGCACGTATACCATTTGACCCGCTCATGCAATTTGCGACGGATCAAGCATGAAGGAAAATCAAGGCGTGAACGCGCGCCGCAGGGCGCTTGCCAAGGGCCTGGGGCTGCTGCCCCTCGTCGCGGCTGGACCGGCGCGCGCCGCGCGGCAGGCGCCGCGCATCCTGTCCTTCTATCACACGCACACCGGCGAGCGGCTGACGGCGACCTACTACGAGCGCGGCGGCTACGTGCCGGACGCGCTGCAGGCGGTGAACCGGCTGCTGCGCGACTTCCGCACCGAGACGGTACACGTGATCGACCCGCACCTGCTCGACCAGCTCTACGCGCTGAACGCGTGCTGCGGCGGGCGCAGCTTCGAGGTGATCTCCGGCTACCGATCGCCGCAGACCAACGCCATGCTGCGGAAAACGAGCAGCGGCGTCGCCGCGCACAGCCTGCATATCGACGGGCGCGCGATCGACGTCAGGCTCGAAGGCTGCGAGACCGCGCGCCTGCACCGCGCCGCGCTCGCCATGGGGCGCGGCGGCGTCGGGTTCTATCCGCGCTCGGACTTCGTGCACCTCGACACCGGGCGCTTCCGCACCTGGGGCGCGGCCTGAGGCGTCCCATCTAGTCGCAGCCCGGCTCGCGCAGCCACCAGCCGCAGGGATCCACGACCACCAGCCGGTGCTGCGTGCACCACAGGTGCACGCCGTCGTAGCCGGTCGCGTGCGCGCAGGTCGAGCAGCTGCGCGGGGGACCGGGGGTCCAGGGCGAAAAGTGACGCGGTGGCTCGACCTGCCGAGCGTCCTGCCCTTCGTTCTCCGCTGACGATGGCCAATTCATGGGATGGCGCGGTAGGAACCGTTGCCGCTACGCTCGCCTCACGTTGCTCCCGAGACGCAGGGAAGGATGGGCAAGCTCCGCACGATGATTCTAGCCGTGGCCGTCGCGGCTTGCGCGCCGCTGCCTGACCGCGACCCAAAGACCGGCGAGCTCGAGTTCAGCTATCACCCGCCCGCGACGGTCAGCGAGGCCGACCGCAAGGACTGCGATCGTCAGGCCGAAGTCGACGCACAGTTCGCCGGCAACCCTCATCGGTTACGTAATGGCGCGCGTGCGCCACGAGCGCGAGCAGGCTTACGACAAGTCGATGCGCGAGTGCCTGGGCGGGAAGGGGTATTCGCTGCCCTAGCCGGTCAGTGAATCGCGCTGCGCCCGTTCATCAGCTGCAGGCGCAGGTAGTAGATGTCCTTCATCAACTGCATGCCGAGGAACGCCCCGGAGGAGTACAGCTGGCCGTCGTCCCAGGAGCGCTTGGGCGAGCGCTCGATCTCGGCCGCGTGCTTCTCGATCGCGCCCAACCAGTATTTGGCGGCGCTGTTCAGTTCGCGCGCGCGCATTTGGCGGCAGGTTTCGATGAGGCGGGGGGCAGCGTCCGACCCCCTGGACGAGCCGACCAGGTAGCCGTCGAGCACGTCGTTCAAGTTCTGCACCATGTCGAGGAGGACTTGTACGTCGGCTGATTCCATGTGCGCGCTTCCCGGACCCGGATGAGCGGTATGAAATCACACTCGCGCGCGGGCGCGCCGCGAACCAGTTCGCGTTTTGCAGGTTTTGACGTTCGCGGCGCGCGCCGACGCTAGGCTGCGATGATGACCAGCAACACCACGATCGCCACCAGCAAGATGACCGTCAGGTCGCTGCTGCTCAGGTTGCCGCCGGCCGGCGCGGAGTCGATGCGCTCGGCGAGCGCGTGGACCTCCGCGTCGCTCAGGGCAGCCACGCGTTGCTTGGCGAGTAGACTCGCCACGCCAAATGCCTCGAGCCGCTGCTTGACGCTCGCGCGGTCGAGGAAGGCCTCGAGCTTCGCCCGGTCGGCTTCCGCCTGGCTCTTGCTCGCGACGTCCTGAGTGGAAATGATCCCCGCCTGCGCGAGCAACGGCTGAAAGCACAAGCTCGCGCTGATTAGGGCGGCCGCCAGCGGGCGGACCAGTCGAATTTTCATTTTGACACCTCCTTGTTGGGAACGATCGAACCCTGCTGCTCGCCGCCCGATCCGCCGAGCGCCTGCAGCGTTTCCTGATATTGCGCCAGGCGCGGCCCTCCGAGCGCCACGGCGCGCAGCGCCGCGGCGCGCGCTTCCTCCGGCCGATGCAGCTCGCCCAGTACCTGCGCGAGGTTGTTCCACGCGTCGGCGGACTCGGGATGCGCGCCGGCGGCGGCGCGGAACGCGGCTTCGGCAACCGTCAGGTCGCCCATCGCGTAGGCCGCATTGCCTTCGCCGATCGCGGCGACCAGGTCGTCCGGCCAGCGCGCGAGCGCGGTTTGATATGCGCGGTGCGCGGCCGCGGCGTTGACGCGCTCCAGCGCGACCACCGCGGATACATAACGGCCGGCGCTCGCCGTCGCCGGCAGGCGATCCGGCAGCAGCGCGAGCATCGCCCAGTGGCCGCCGGGCGCCCAGCTACGCTCGAAGTCGGCGAGCGCCATCAGCTCGCGCTGCGTGCGCCCCGAACGCAGCACGATCTGCCCGGCCGCGAGGTCGTAGCCGACCGCCACCGCGTAGTGCCACTGGGGCGCGACCGGCAGCGACAGGTTCTGCAACACGACCACCGGCGTGCCGGCGGCCACCTCGCGCAGCACGTCTTCGAGCCGCGGCCGGAGCGGATAGGCGACGAGCCCGTGGCGGCGCGTGGCGCCGAGCATCTCCGCCGTCAGGCTGCCCTCGCGCGCGGGAAGGTAGATCTCGGACACGAGCGACTCGGGCGTAGCCGGCACGCCCTGCGCGGCGAGCGCCGTGGCGAGCGCCGCCGGCCCACACTGGTGCTCTTCCTGCGGATAGAACGGCACCGAGACCAGCTCGGCGCGCGCCGGCAGCTCCGGCACCGGATGCTCGAGCAGCTGCGCGGTCTGCGGTGCCGCGCAACCCGCGAGCAGGGCAACCGCCCCAGCGATGCAAAGCCTGAACCTGGTCATCGTTTTCGTTTGTTTGAATCCACGCGCCAACAAAGGATGAATGCCGGACGGAATGCGCGTCAAGCGTCGCCGCGCGGCGACAGAGTCAGACCCGCTCGATCAGGTCGGCGCGGTCGTCCTTGGCGGAGTTCAGCCGCGCGCTCACCGCGTAGTGCTCGAAGTCGGACTGTGCCAGCTTCACCATGCCCGCGACGTCCCCCGCCCTCTGCACGTCGGCCCGCGCCCAGCGCACCAGCAGCTCGTCCGGCAGCACCACCGGCATCCGGTCGTGCACGTCGGCGACCGACGGCGACGCGTCGCGCGTGAGGATGGCGCAGCTCAGCAGCGGCGCGCCGCCCTCCATCGCCCCCTCGGCCAGCAGTCCCGCGAAGCAGACGAGCCGGCGGTCGCGGCGGAAGATGTAGTGCGGCTGCTTGCGCTCGCCGACCTTCTGCCACTCGTACCAGCCCTCGGCAGGGATGAGGCAGCGCGAGCGGCGGTAGGCGTCGCGCCACATCGGCTTCGACGCGGCCTCCTCGGCGCGCGCATTGATCGAGTAAGTCGGCGGCTTGTCCTGCTTCCACCACGCGGGGATCAGCCCCCAGCGCGCCTCGGCGAGCTCGAGCTCGCCGGTGTCGCGATTGCCGCGAATAACCGGGATGTTCGTGGTCGGCAGGACGTTGAAGCGCCGCACGAACGGATTGCTGTTCCCGCGCCCGACGTGCCACGCGCGCTCGATGGCGGCGGTGGCCGGTGCGACGTAACGTCCGCACACCGGGGACGCCCCTAGGCGAGTGTCGGGTTGCGCCGCAGGCGGATATCCTCCAGCCGCGTCGCCAGCGCGTTGCCGATATCGGGCTGCACCGGCACCACGTAGAACGCGTCGCTGCGGATGGCTTCCAGGACTAGATCGGCGATCGCCCCCGGCTGGAAGCCGCTCTTGAGGAAGCCACGCACGGCCGCGAGGCGCAAGAGCTGTTCCGGGGTCGCCTGCGCCGCGCCTCCGGTGTTCAGCTCCTGCGGGCGGTTACGCGCCGACTCGATGATCTTCGTGTCAACCCAGCCGGGACACAGCACCGATGCCGAAAGCTGCGCGTTGCGCGCCTTGAGGTCCTTGTAGAGCAACTCGGTGAGCGCCACCACGGCGTGCTTGGAAACGGTGTAAGGGGCGCCCGTGCCGCTCGTCACCAGGCCGGCGACCGATGCGGTGTTGACGATGTGGCCCGCTTCCCCTTGCGCCAGCATGCGCGGCACGAACTGGCGGATGCCGTACAGCACGCCCGAGAAATTGACCCCGAGCACCCACTCCCAGTCCTGGCGCGCCACGTTCCAGACCCCGTCTGCGCCGAAGCCTCCGCTCACGCCCGCGTTGTTGCACAGCACGTGCACGTTGCCGAAGCCCTCGAACGCCACGTCGGCGAGGCGCTTCACGTCTTCTTCGCGCGACACGTCCGTGCGCACGGCGATAGCCGCCGCGCCGCGCGCCGCGAGCGCGGCGCGCGCGCCTTCCAGCGGCGCGGCCTCGATGTCGGCGAGCACGACCTTCATGCCCTCCTGCGAAAACCGCGTCGCGAGCGCGAGGCCAATGCCGCTCGCTGCGCCGGTCACCACCGCCACCTTGTGCGCGAGCTCTTTCATAACGGCGATCTCCCTGTGGCCTGGTACGCTAGGCGCTTGAATTCGAATGCGAATGGATGCCAGAACGCCATCTCGCGTTGAGTCATCAGCACGGCGGCGAGGTTTTTCCGCGGTGCAATCCACCAGTGCGTGCCGGCGATGCCGCCCCACTGCAACTCGCCAGCCGCGTCCTCGGGATCGGCAGGCGATGGCTGGAGCGTCACCGCACCTGCCAGCGCGTACGCCTTGCCGCGCACTTCGCCCAGGCGCGGAAAACGGATCCAAGTTCCCTCAGGAAGCTGGTTGGTCATCATCAGAGCGATCGTTTCCGGCTTGAGCAGAGTCGGACCGCCCGGAAGCAGGCTGCGCAGAAGCGTCACCATGTCGTGCAGAGTCGAGACCATCCCGCCGCCGCCCGAAAGCCTTGGCACCGGCCGCAGGTAGGCGCCCGGGTACGGCGCGTTGTCCGCACGCGTCAGGCCGGGTCTCATTGGATCGGCCGGATCCGCACCCGAGTAGTAGGCAGAGAACCGAGCGCGTTTTTCCTCCGGCACGACGAACCCGGTATCCGCCATGCCCAGCGGGTCGAGGATGCGCGCACGTACGAACGCATCGAATCGGTTACCGCTCAGGATCTCGACCAGGCGCGCGACGACGTCGGTGGCCACCGAGTACTCCCACGAGGTGCCAGGATGAAACGCGAGCGGGAGATCGGCGAGCGCGTCGATCATGCCCGAGAGCGGTGTCGCCGGATCGAGCACGCCACGCTCCCGGTACGCGGCGAACAGCAGCGATCCCGGATCGAGTAGCCCATAGCTCAGCCCGGAACTATGGCTCATCAGGTGGCGTATGGTGATCGGCCGGCGCGCGGGTTCGATATCGTCAAGGCGCACTGCCCCGGGGTTGAGAACCCGGCGATTCGCGAGCTGCGGTATATAGTGCTCGACCGGGTCGTCGAGCGCGAACCGGCCTTCCTCGAACAGCAGCAGCGCGGCACAGGAAGTGATCAGCTTAGTGTTGGAGAAGATGCGGAACAGGTGATCTTCGCGCAGCGCGATGCCCTGCTCGCGGTCCGCCCAGCCGACGCAACCCTGATCCACTGGCTCGCGTCCTGCCAGGACGGTCCACGACACTCCCGGCAGCAGCTGCGTGTCCACGTAGCGGTGCATGGCCTCGTGCAGCGCGCCGAAGACCATGCCGTCACTGTGTTGCTTCATTTCGCCGCCCGCGCGCTCCCCGAGCGCGAGAACTCCATTACGCCGTCATCGACGCGCCCGTAGCGCAGCGTCAGGATGTCGCGTGCGTAGTTCTGGTGCAGCCGCCAGGGCGGCTTCGAGCCCTGCTTGGGAAACAGGTGCAGCGAGCGCTGGACGTAGCCCGACGAAAAATCAACCCAGGGTTCGGCGCCCAGAGCGGGATCGGCATTGCGCGGCGTGCACTGCCGGTAGCCGTGCCGCTTCATGTGATTCAGGAGGCGGCAGACGTACTCGCAGCTCAGGTCGCACTTAAGGGTCCACGACGCATTGGTGTAGCCGAACGAGGAGGCGAGATTCGGCACGCCGCTGTACATGAGCCCCTTGTAATTGAACGTCTTCGCCGGATCGACGCGGCGGCCGTCGACCGTGAGCTCGACGCCGGCGAGAACTTCCAGGTCGAGCCCGGTGGCGGTCACGATCAATTCGGCTTCGAGCTCGGTGCCGGATTCGAGCCGGATGCCCTTCTCGGTGAATGTCGCGATGCGGTCGGTGACGACCGACGCCTTTCCGCGGCGGATCGCGTTAAACAGGTCCGCATCCGGCACCAGGCACAGCCGCTGCTCCCACGGCTTGTAGCGCGGCGTGAAGTGCTTGCCGACGTCGTACTCCGGCCCAAGATAGGCGCGCACGCCGCCTAGGAGCAGCTGCGCTGCGCGCTCCGGATTGCGCCGGCACAGGCGGAAGAAATACTGCTGCAGGAGCACCCGCTTCCAGCGGTTGATGCGGTAGGCGAGCATCGGCGGCAGCCAGCGGCGCAGCCGGTTCGCGGCCGCGTCCTCCGCTGGGCGCGCGACGACCCAGGTCGGCGATCGCTGCAGCATGGTCACGTGCGCCGCCGTCTTCGCCAGCTCCGGAACCAGCGTGACCGCGGTCGCGCCGCTGCCGATGACCACCACGCGCTTGCCGGCGTAGTCGATATCCTCGGTCCACTTCTGCGGGTGCACGATGCGGCCCGCGAAGCGCTCCCTGCCGGGGAACTCGGGCGTGTAGCCCGCCGCGTACTTGTAGTAACCGCCGCAAACGAAAAGGAAGTCGCACGTGAAGCGCGCCGGCCCGGCGCCCGCGCGCTCGGCCTCTACCGTCCAGCGCCCATCGGCTGACGACCAGGACGCGCGCTTTACCTGGTGCCCGAAGCGGATGCGCCGATCGATGCCGTGCTCGCGCGCGGTGTCGCGCACGTACTTGAGGATCGAGGGCCCGTCGGCGATCGCCTTGGATTCACTCCACGGCCGGAACGAATAGCCGAGCGTGAACATGTCTGAGTCCGAGCGCACGCCGGGGTACCGGAACAGGTCCCAGGTGCCGCCGATCGCGTCGCGGCCCTCCAGGATCGCGTAGCTGCGTTCCGGGCAACGTCTCTGCAAATGGACGCCGGCGCCGATGCCGGACAGCCCCGCGCCCACGATCAGGACGTCGAAATGCTCGATGCTCATGGCGCCGAAGGGTACCAAACAACGCGGACCAGTACGGACTTTGTAAGAATGTGTGGGCAGTGCAATAACCCTCGACCAACCCGAATCGTCCGCGTTATCGTTTTCGGGGAATGACTTAGCATGAGACCGGCGGACGGAACGATATGACTACCGCATGGCTATTGGAGGCTCTCGGGCTGCTCGCCACGACCATTGGCGCGCTCCTGATTGTGCTGCATCTACTGTCGCCGCCCCCGTTCGCGGATGAGTTCAGGACGGAGGAGGCGAAGCGCGCCTACGCGGCGCACCGGCGGCGGCTCGTGATCGCCGTGGCCCTCTTGAGCCTCTGGCTGCTCATCCAGGACGTGGGGGTCCTGCTGCTGTAGCCGCCCGTGCCGCGCCCGCCGCGGCACGATGCTCAGTTCACCTCGCCTGGTAGCTTATCCGGTAGACGGCGCCCGCCGTATCGTCCGAAACGAGGAGCGCGCCGTCGGGCGCGACAAGCACGTCCGCAGGGCGGCCCCAGGCGCGTTCTCCCTGCAGCCAACCGGTCGCGAACGGCGCGTAGGACACCGCCTCGTCACCGCGTACGGTGACCAGCGTGATCCGGTAACCGACCTTCTGCGAGCGGTTCCACGAGCCGTGCTCGGCGATGAAGATCTGGTTGCGGTAGGCGGACGGGAATTGCGTCCCCGTATAGAAGCGCATGCCGAGCGGCGCGACGTGCGCGCCGAGTTTCAGCGCGGGCTTGCTGAAATCCGCACACGGGCGCCTGCGCCCGAATTCCGGACGGCAATGTCGCCCGCGTGGCAGTAGGGAAAGCCGAAATTCATTCCGGGCCGCGCCGCGCGGTTCAAGGTGTCGGGCGGTATATCGTCCCCCATCATGTCGCGCCCGTTGTTCGTGAACCACAGGCTCCCGGTCCGCGGGTTCCAATCGAAGCCCACCGAATTGCGGATGCCGGTCGCATACAGCTCGAGCCCGCTGCCGTCCGGCTGCATGCGGAAGATTCCGCCGTAGCGGCGCGGGTCCTTCTCGCACACGTTGCAGGGGAAGCCCACCGGAACGTAGAGGCGGCCGTCCGGGCCGAACGCGATGAACTTCGCGCCGTGCCAGGTCTCGGTCGGAAAGTCGCTGCGGATCTCGACGGGGCGAGGAGGCGCATCGAGCCGCGCCTCGATGTCGTCGTAGCGCAGGACGCAGCTGACCGCCGACACGTATAGCGCGCCGTCGCGGAAGGCCACGCCAACGGGGCTCGTGAGGCCGCGCGCGACGACTATCGGCTCGCGGCTGCCCGGCCTGAGTGCGTACACCTCGCCTTTCGCGAACGACCCGACGAACAGCGTTCCGCGATCTCCGAGGGCCATCTCGCGAGCGTTCGGCACCCTGGCGACCAACTCGATGCGGAATCCCGGCGGCAGCTCGATGTCTTCCAGCGGGAGCCCGCCGGCGCAGGCGCCGAGAGGACACAGCAACAACCAGATCGCAACCCGCCTCACGCCGGGATCACCCTTGTTGCCTCGGCCGCAGGCTGGCGAGCACCCGGTCCACCATGACGCCCGCCTGCCCGAGGTAGTTCGCCGGGTCGCACAGCTCGGCGAGCCGGGCGGGATTCGCGTGCTCCGTGATCTCGGCGTTCTCGGCGAGCAGCTCGAGCAGCGGCCGTTCTTGCCGGATCGCCTCGCGGCAGATGTCGTACACCAGGTCGTGCGCGCGTTCGCGCCCGAGGTTCGGCGCGAGCCCCATCATCACCGCCTCCGACACGATCAGGCCGTGCGTCACATCCAGGTTCGCGCGCATGCGCGCGGCGTCGACCTCGAGGCCGGCGAGGATGAACTTCGTCTGGTGCAGCGCGCCCGCGAGCAGGCAGAACGAATCGGGCAGGACGATCCACTCGATCTCCCAGGGCCCGGTGGAGCGCTCGTGGTCGGCCACCATCGCGTCCATGAGCGAAGCCGCGTGCTGGCGCACCACGGACACCGCGGAGTGGATGTACAGGCAGGAGATCGGGTTGCGCTTCTGCGGCATGGTAGACGACGAGCCGCGCCCCGGCGCGAAGGGCTCGTACACCTCGGCGACCTCGGTCTGCATCAGCAGCTTCACGTCCATCGCGATCTTGCCGAGCGATCCGCCGACCAGGCCGAGGAATGCGCCGACTTCCGCGATCGTGTCGCGCACCGTATGCCAGGCGATGACCGGTTGCGCGAGCCCGAGCTCGCGCATCAGCGCGGCCTGCGTCTCGAGCGCGCCGCGCTCGAGCGAGGCGAGCGTGCCCGAGGCGCCGGCGAACTCGCCCATGAAGACGCGCGGCTTGAGCTGCGCCAGGCGCTCGCGGTGCCGCTCGATGCCGGCGAGGACGGTCGCCATCTTGTAGCCGAAGGTGATCGGCGTGGCCTGCTGCAGGTTGGAGCGCCCGGCCATGGGCGTGTCGCGGTGCGCCCGGGCGAGCGCCGCGAGCGAGGCCGAGAGCGCGGCGAGGTCGGCCTCGACGAGCGCCAGACCCTCGCGCATCTGCAGCACGGTCGCGGTGTCGGTGATGTCCTGCGTGGTCGCGCCCCAGTGGCACCACTCGCCCAGCCCGTCGCGGCACAGCGCGTTCAGCTGCGAAACGACGCCGAGCACCGGGTAGCCGATCTGCTCGGTGCGCGTGCGCAGCTTCTGCATGTCGATCTTGGCGAGGTCGCAGTTGCGCACGATCTCGTCGGCTGCGTCCTGCGGGATGATGCCGAGCCTGCCTTGCACGCGCGCAAGCGCCGCCTCGATCGCGAGGTACTTGCGCGTGCGGTTCTCGTCCGACCACACCTCGCGCATCGCCGGGGTGCTGAACAGGTTGCCGAGGATGGCCGAATCCACGATTGTCGCTGGCATTGCGCGTGCTCCTGAATTCCGATGGCGCGAGTGTAGCAACCTCGCTCGACGCCCCGCGTCAAAGCGGCTATTGTTCGGCAAATTTTTGAGTACGGAGCGCCATGGAAGCACCCGCCAAGCTGCAGCAGAACGCACTCGGGCTCACCGAGTCATCGATCATGGGGATCGCGGGCACCGCGCCCGTGTACAGCATCGCCGCCACCACCGCCACGCTGATCGCCGCGGTCGGCGTGCTCTCGCCCGCGAGCCTGCTCTACTGCGGGCTGATCATGTTCGGCGTGACCTTCGCATTCATGTACCTGAACCGCCTGAACGCGAACGCCGGCGCCTCCTACGCCTGGGTGGCCTCGATCTTCAGCCCGACGCTCGGCTTCCTGTGCGGCTGGACGGTGCTCGTGTCCTCGGCGGTGTTCATGGTGTCAGGAACGATCCCGGCGGCGGTCGCTACGCTGCAGCTGTTCGCGCCAGACCGGGTGAACGACATCGGCGTGGTGGCCCTGGTGGCCGCCGGCTGGCTCGCGATCGTGAGCGCGATCCTGATCAAGGGCATCAAGCTCACGAGCTACGTGCAGGTGGCCCTGACCGCGGTCGAGGTGGTGATCCTGCTCGCGCTCGTCGCGGCGGCGCTCGTCGAGTACGCGCACCATCCGGTGCGGCCGATCTCGCTCGCCTGGTTCTCGCCGGCGGGACTCACGCCGCATCTGTTCGCCGCGGGTGCGCTCGCCGCCCTGTTCTTCTATTGGGGCTGGGACGTGACGGTCAACCTGAACGAGGAAACGCGCGACGGCGCGCGCGTCGCCGGGTTGGGCTCGCTCGTCGCCATGCTGGTGCTGCTCGCGCTGTTCGTGACCTTCGCGGCGCTCACCCTCATGCTGCTAAGCGACCAGGAGATCCGGCAATCGGGCGCGAACATCGTGTTCGCCGTCGCGGAAAAGCTCTTCCCGAGGCCCTGGAGCTACATGGCCGTGCTCGCGGTGATGCTCAGCACGATCGGCACGCTGGAGACCTCGATCCTTCAGTTCACGCGCACCATGTTCGCGCAGGGGCGCGACGGCTCGCTGCATCCGCGCTACGCGCGCCTGCATCCGAGCTGGAACACGCCCTGGCTCGCCACCGCGGCGATCGCGGTCGCCGGGCTCATGATGCTGCTCGCCGCGTCCCGCTACCCCTCGATCAGCCAGGTGATCCAGGATTCGGTGAACGCGGTCGGCATCCAGGCGGCGTTCTACTACGGCCTCGCCTGCCTCGCCTGCGCCTGGCACGTGTGGCGCAGCGGCAAGCGCGACGCGACCGCCTTGCTGCTGCTCATCTTCTGGCCGCTGGCGAGCGCCGCGTTCCTCGGCTTCATCGCGGTGTACGGCATTCCGAACTTCGACACGACGGCAAACGTCGTCGGAATCGGCGGCATCGCGATCGGCCTGGTGCCGATGTGGCTGAACCGCGGCCGCGCGAAATACGGCGCGGGTCGGGTCGAGCGCGCGCTGTAAGCGCGCCCCTAGCGCAACGAGAACCGCTCGCGATAGCCCCGGGGCGTGGCGCCAAGCACGCGCATGAAGCTGCGACGCATCGTTTCCTCGGAGCCAAAACCGCAGCGCGCCGCGACACGCTTCACCGGCAACCCCTGATCGAGCACCTGACGAGCCGCCTCGACTCGAATGCGTTCGATCGCGCGCGCCGGCGTCATGCCGGTCGCGCGGCGATAGTGACGCACGAAGCTGCGTTCGCTCATGGAGGCAGCTTCGGCGAGCGACGCCACCGACAGGTCGCGGCGAAGATTGTCGGAGACCCAGGCGTGCAGGCGCTCGAAGCGGGCGTCGCCGTGCTGCAATGCCAGCGTCGTGCTGAACTGCGACTGCCCGCCCGGACGCTTGAGGAAAACGACGAGCTGCCGTGCAACCGCGAGTGCGATCCGCCGATCGAGGTCCTCCTCGACCAGCGCCAGCGCCAGATCGATCCCGGCGGTGATCCCGGCGGAGGTCCAGATTTTTCCATCCCGGATGAAGATCGGGTCGGGGTCGAGGCGCACGCGGGGAAATCGACGAGCAAACTCCGCGCATCGCTGCCAGTGCGTGACCGCCCGACGGTTATCCAGCAAACCCGCCGCGGCGAGCAGAAACGCTCCGCTGCAGACCGAGGCCACGCGCCGTGCCGCAGCCGCGCGCGCCTCTATCCAGCGGATCAGGGCGGCGTTCTCGCAGGCGGCATCGACGCCGAAGCCTCCCGCGACGATCAGCGTGTCGAGAGGCGCCTTGGACTTGGACAGGCCGTGTACCGCTAGCCCGAGGCCGGCCGATGCGGTCACGGACGGCCGTTCGGCCACTACGGCCAGCTCGTACGGACGCGCTCGCCCCTCGTCTTGGGCGACTTCGTTTGCGCTTGCGAAAACCTGCAACGGCCCCGCGACGTCGAGGAGCTGGACGTCGTCGAAGGCCAGAATCTCGATCCGCCTACGGTCTGGCGTGAAATGAGGGGTCTTTGGCATCTACGCCAAAGGCTACTCGCTTAGGCTGAGAGGGTCAACGCGCAAAGGATTCTCATGGCACTTCGATTCGGCATCGTCGTTTTTCCCAACGTGCAGCAGCTGGACGCAACCGGCCCTTACGAGGTGTTCGCCTCTGTTCCGGACGCGAACGTGCACCTGCTATGGAAGGATCGACAGCCCGTCACGTCGGCCACGGGTCTCGTGCTCGCTCCGACGACGACCTTTGCTGAATGCCCGAGGCTCGACGTGATCTGCGTGCCCGGAGGGCGGGGCATCAATGATCTGCTGCGGGACGAGGAAGTACTGGGCTTTCTGCGCGCTCAGGCTGCGCAGGCGCGCTATGTCAGCTCGGTCTGTACCGGCGCGCTCGTGCTCGGCGCCGCCGGGCTGCTCAAGGGCCGCCGCGCGACGACGCATTGGGCCGCGCACGATTTGCTCGCAAGATTCGGTGCGATCCCGACCCATGGTCGCGTAGTGCGCGACGGCAATCTGTTCACCGCGGGCGGCGTCACCGCCGGCATCGATTTCGGCCTCACGGTCGTGGCCGAACTCCTCGGAACGGCCGAGGCGCAGACGATTCAACTCGGACATGAATATGCCCCCGAGCCGCCATTCGACGCCGGAACGCCGGAGACGGCACCGCCCGATGTGGTGGCCGCCGCTCGAGCTCGCCTGGCCCCGAGCCGGAAGGCGCGCGAAGCGATCATCGACGCGATCGTCGCCGCGCGGTTCGACCAAGCGTCCTGACGCCGGGAGCTCGGCGATGCTCTATCGTGGAATGGACCGGGCTCGACTGGATGCCGCTTACAACAACAGCGCCGCGGTCGAGAACTACGCCGCGATCAAGCTTGACTGGAGCCGGCGCAGCGCGCGAGTGCGGGACAGACGGCGCGG
>DATGDH010000088.1:0-1760 GCA_035310985.1 Burkholderiales bacterium | reverse complement strand
GCATCGTGCGCATCTACGGGGGCTTCGATCTCGCGGCGCTGCATGCGGCCGCGGCACGCCCGGAGCCCGACCTACCGCGCGAGCCCTTCGTGCTGCACGTGGGACGCTTCATGCCGCAGAAGCGCCACGACCTGCTGCTCGACGCCTGGGCCGCGGCGCGCCTCGCACATCGCCTCGTTTTGCTGACGCAGCCGTCCCCCGAGCTCGAAGCGTTGATCTCGGGCCGCGGGATGGAAGACCGCGTGCTTGTCGCCGGATTCCGCCCCAATCCCTATCCGTGGATGCGGGCCGCCGAGCTGCTGGTGCTCTGCTCGGACCGCGAGGGCATGCCGAACGTGCTCGTCGAGGCGCTCGCCTGCGGTACGCGCGTGGTGAGCACGGACTGCCCCTCGGGGCCGCGCGAAGTGCTGCGCGGCGGGCTCACGCGCTGGCTGGTGCCCTGCGGTGACGCCAAGGCGCTCGCCGCAGCGATGCGCGCGGCGCTCGACGCACCGCGCCCGGGGCCGGACGCCGTGCCGCCGGAATTCACGGCCTCGCGTATGGCTGCCGAATACGAGGCATTGGCCCAATGAACGAGCGCTCGCCCAAGGACCGGTTCGAGTTCGGGAGGAACTGGCAGGAGTACTCAGCGCTCGTGGACGAGGCCCGCATCGCCGAGGCGAAGCGCAGGTTGGCCGCGATGCTGCAAACGGACGACCTCGCCGCGCGCAGCTTCCTGGACATCGGCTGCGGATCCGGTCTGCATTCGCTCGCAGCGCTCAGGATGGGCGCCGGTCGGGTGGTAGCCATCGACCTCGATCCGCGATCGGTCGCCACGACCGCCGCCGTGCTCGAGCGCTTCGCCCCCGGCCACGGCGCAGAAGTCAAGGAGATGAGCGCGTTCGACCTGGAGGGACTGCCATTCGGTAAATTCGACGTCGTCTACTCTTGGGGGGTGCTGCACCACACCGGCGACATGGCGCGCGCCCTGAAAGCTGCGGCGGGCTGTACGAAGTCGGGCGGCCTGTTCGCCGTCGCGCTGTACGGCAAGACGCGCTTCTGCGGCATTTGGACGCGCATCAAGCGCTGGTACATCAATGCGTCGCCGGATAAGCAGGCCCGGGCCGAAAAGTTCTACGTCCACCTGTTCGGCGCTTACCTGCTGCATAGAGGCAAGCGTCTGGCGACCCACATCAGGAATTACAACTCGAAGCGCGGCATGGACTTCCATCACGACGTGCGCGATTGGATCGGCGGCTATCCCTACGAGTCGATCACGCCCGCCGAGCTCGCCGCACTGCTCGAGCCGCTCGGCTTCGAAATCGTCTGGAAGAAAACGAAAAGACGCTCCGGCCTGTTCGGTTCCGGCAACGACGAATACCTCCTGCGATGTGCGGCATCCTCGCCCTCGTAGACACGCCGTGGCAGCAGGCCGGAGACGCGGCGCTGCGCCCGCTCGAGCCGCGCGGCCCGGACGGAAAGGCCTTCTGGGCGAAGGACGGCGCGCTCCTCGGCCATGCGCGCCTCTCGGTCATCGATCTCGAGGGCGGCGCACAGCCCATGGCGAGCGCGGACGGCCGCTACGTGCTCGCCTACAACGGCGAGCTGTACAACTTCCGTGCGCTACGCGCCGAGCTCGAGGCGCGCGGGCACCGCTTCCGCACGCGCTCGGACACCGAGGTGCTGCTCTACGCCCTGATCGAGTGGGGCCGCGGCGCGCTCGCCCGGCTGGACGGCATGTTCGCCTTTGCGCTGTGGGACGCGCGCGAGAGGAGGCTCCT
>DATGDH010000087.1:0-21525 GCA_035310985.1 Burkholderiales bacterium | reverse complement strand
AGCGAACGACATGAACAGCCCACGCAGCGACGTCCTGGTGCACGTCACCGATGCGCTCGACGAGCGCGCGCAGGCACGGCTGCTCGAGCGCCTGGGCGCCGAGCAGGGCATCCGCAGCGTGCGCTCCGGCGCAGTCGCCGGGCAGCTGCTGCTCGTCGACTACGACCGGGCCGCGATCAGCGCGCTCGGGATCCTGCGCTGCGTTCAGGCGCAGGGATACGCGGCACGCCTCATCGGCATGTAAAGCCGGCGGCGGCGCAGCACTTTCATCCACCAACCGGAGGGAGCATGACCATGCAAGCACAAATGCAGGAAGCAGACAGCAAGCGTTACGCCAAAGCAATTGAAGTGTCCAAGCGAGTGCGCTTCGATATCGAGCGCGACGTGATCCGCGGTCGCAAGTTCGACTTCGCGAAGAAGTTCCTGCCCGACGGGCTGTCAAAGACCGGGCGGCTCGAGTTCCTCGGTGCGGGCGAAAAGCGCCTGGTGAGCCAGATCCAGGGCCGCACGTACGCCAACATGTTCGGGCTGGTCGAGCGCTTCATCGCCCCGAAGATATCGGAGGTGAGCCGCGACCACTGGCTCGGCGACCAGAACGCCTACGAGGCGCTGGTGCGCTTCACCGACGAGGAGCTCAAGCACCAGGAGATGTTCCGCAGGATCGAGGCGCTGTGCGCCGAGGGCATGCCGGCGGGCTATGCGTTCCTGCCGCAGCCGAACGACGTCGCCGGCGTGGTGCTCGGCAAGCCGACCTGGTCGGTGCTGGCGCTCATCTGCCACATCGAGCTGTTCGTGCTGGCGCACTACCGCCAGGCGATCGAGCCCGACGCCGAGCTCTCCGAGCTGTGGAAGGACGTGTTCACCTTCCACGCGCGCGAGGAGTCGCAGCACGCAATTCTCGACGAGCTCGAATGGCAGCGCGAGGACGCCAAGCTCGACGCCGCGCAGCGCGACCGGGCGGTCGACGAACTGATCGCGCTGGTGGCGGCGGTGGACGGCATCCTGCAGATGCAGGCCAGGGCCGACACGGACTACTTCGTGCGCGTCGCGGGCAGGACGTTCGACCGCGCGCAGGTCGAGGCCGTCGGCGCCGCATTCCTCGCCGCCTACCGCTGGCAGTACATCGTCTCGGGCGTCCAGGACGAGCGCTTCCAGAAGATCCTCGGCGGCATGATTACCCCGGCGCAGTTCGAGCGCATCGGCGCCGCGCTCGCGCCGATCGTGGGCTAGCGCGATGGACGGCCGGCTCGCGATACGCGAACTGCGGCTGGCGGACGCCGACGCGGTGCAGGCGTTCGTGCGCCGGCTGTCCCCCGAGTCGCGCCGCCGGCGCTTCCTCGCGCCGGTGAGCGAGCTCGCCCCCGGCCAGCTTGCGCGCGTCACCGCGGGGCGCGGGCCGCAGGACCTGAACCTCGCGGCGTTCGATGCAGGGGGACGGATCGTCGGCCTGGCGCAGTACGCCCTGGAACAGGACGGCGGCGCCGAATTCGGCGTCGTCGTCGACGACGCGCTGCAGCGCGCCGGCCTCGGCACCCGGCTCATCGGCCTGCTGATGGAGCGCGCGCGCGAGCGCGGCGTGGCCGCGCTGCGGGGCGCGGTGCTGAACGACAACTGGCCGATGCTCGGCCTGGCGGCGAAGCTCGGCTTCGAGCTGCTCGGGGACGCGGACCCGAGGCTGCTGCGCGTCGAGCGTTCGCTTGCGGAAGCGCACGCGGCGTGAGCAATTTTGCACGGAGATTTGCATGAACCCGATCGATAGACTGATGGCCTTCCTCCGCAAGCTGGGCGCGCGCGGCGCGCCGCGCAGCGTCGCAGAGCTCGATCCGCGCACGTTGCGGGACATCGGCATCCGCTACAGCGAACTCGACGCACGGGGAGAACGGGTGCTGCACGGGGTCTGAGAACTGGGAAATACTTCCTCGCGGCGCACTGGGGCGGGATCGGACAATTCGCGCTGGCGCGCGGCATGCGTGAGCGACCGCGCCCCAGGGGAGGCCGCAATGCAGGACGTGATGGTCAAGCTGGTGGACTTGCCGCTGGCACGGATGTTCGTGCTGGCTGGCATCGTTTTTCTGCTCGTCGCGGTAATGGGCCGCATCGAAGGCAAGATCGAGCCGGGCAACGCGGGCCGCGTCGGCGCATCGATCGTCGGCGTGCTGCTCATGGCGGTGGGCCTGGCGATGTACTTCCTGGACGGCGACGCAATGCGCGACGCGGTGCGCGAAGGGGCGGCGCGCACGCTCGCGCCGGAGGCGAGCGCGATCGCCGCTATGAAGGAAGCGCGCGGCGCGCGCGCGCCCGACCCGACGGCTGCGGCCGCTGCCGCGCAGCACGCGCCCGCCATCAAGGTGGTGACCGGAACCTTTGGCAAGAGCTGTGGCGCGACGGCCGGCAACGCCACGGCCGCGCTCGCGCGCGCCTGCGACGGACGCAGCGCGTGCAGCGTCGCGCTCGACTCTGTGCCGGCCGAAGGCGCGACCCCGGGCTGCGACAAGGACTACGCCGCGGAGTGGAAGTGCGGCTCCGGCGCGGGTATCTACTCGGCGACGATTCCGGTGGGCGCCGGACACGGCGCGAGCCTCACGCTCGCCTGCCAGCGAAGCGGCTAGGCGTCCGGCGGGCTCACAGATCGTTTACGGCGGGGCCGGCGACCCAGCTCCCGTCCACGCCGCCCGGCAGCATCTGCCCGACATCCTCGCCGACCTCGCGGTCGATCAGCGCGTTCAGCTTGGCGTTCATCGCCGCGAGAAGGTCGCGGTGCTTTTCGCGCTCGCGCGCCAGGTTGTTCAGCTCGAGCGGATCCTTCTCGAGATCGTACAGCTCGATGTCGTTCAGCGCGAAGAGCGCATCCAGCGTCGCGGGCCGGTTGTGCTGCCTCGGCGAGAAATAGCGGCTGAACTGGTAGCGCCCGTCAAACACGCTGCGGATCGCGCCGCGCTTGCCGAGGTCGGGACGCATCGCCCCGCCCTCGACCGCTTCGCCGAGCTTGGCCTTGCCGTCGGGCTGCTTGAGGATGCCGACCGCCTTCTGCAGGAAGTCGCCGTCGATGTAGGCGAACATGTTGTAGCAGAACAGCACGCCGTCGCGGATCGCCGCGTGCCCGGCCTTCTCGGGCGCGGCGAGCAGCGCGGAGAAATCCCTGCCGGGCAGCCCCTTCGTGATCGCGGCCTTCTTGGCGGCGTCTGCGTTCGTCAGGCCGACCAGAGTCGGCGCGATATCGAGGTGCGAGGTCACGGCCTCGCAGCGCCTGTCCCCGGGGTGCGCGGGATGCACGATGATTAGCGGAACGTTGTTCTGCTCCCGGTAGGACGTCGCGCCCTTGGAATGCAGGCGATGCGCGCCGTCCAGGTCGCCGTGGTCCGCGGTCAGGACGACGATCGTGTTCGAGGCGAGGCCGAGCGCTTCCAGCTCGTCGAGCACCGGCGCGATGTTCCGATCGACGTCGCGTAGGCAGTTCAGGTAGTAGTCGTGGCGTCTGCGCCAGCGCCAGTCCTCGTTCGCGATATTGCCGACCAGCGCGTCGTGCGACTTGAGGTAGTCCGCGTGCGCGCGCGGCCGGCCGGGGACGTCGATCGGCTGGTGGTAGGTCGCCGGCAGCTCGAAGTCCCAGCGCTTCGCGTACAGGGGATGGGCGGGTTCCGGCAGGATGTGGCCGAGGATGTTCCGGTTCTGCACGCGCATGCCCGGGCGGTCGGTGTCGATGAACATGACGTCGTGCGGATTGACAAGGTTCAGCGCGAGGAACCAGGGCCTGCCGCTCGCCGCGAGGTCCATCCCGCGGCTGCGCAGCCAGCTCACCGCCATTGCGGAGATGATGCCGTCGTGGCGGTAGCCGCCCTGCTCGTGCGCGATGATGTCGCCCACGCCGATGTAGTCGGAGAAGCCGTAGGCTTCCATCTCCTTGGTGAAGATCTTGGTCGGCGAGCCGAGCTCGTTGACGGTCTCGAACTCCTTGGTGAGGTGCCACTTGCCCTTGTAGGCCGTGTAGTAGCCGGCCTCGCGCAGCATGTCCCCGGTCGTGCGCAGGTCGGTCGACATGCTGCTGATCCACGGAAAATTCGTGTTGTCGAACATCTTCGTGTGCTGGATGTGCTGACCGGTGTAGAGCACCGAGCGCGACGGCGTGCACACGCAGGAGTTGATGCGGTGGTTGACGAACGTCGTGCCCTGCCGCATCAGGCGCTCGTGCGCCGGCAGGCTATAGCCAGCGGGCAGCTCGCCCGGCCGGAACAGGCGCTCCTGATCGGTGAGGATGAACAGAATGTTGTAGGGCCCCGCGCCCCCGGGCCCGCCGCCGCGGGCTTTGGCCGGCTCGTCCGCGGCGAGCGCGGCGCGCACGGTGCCGTCGCCCAGGCCGAGGGCCGCCACGCCCAGGCCGGCGTCGCGCAGGAACTCGCGTCGCGAGAGGGAGCCTACCGCCCGCCGATCAGATGTCATTCTTTCTCCTCGTGTGTGTGCCGACTCTCGCTTCGCTTGCAAGGGTCACTGTAGCAGCGTGACGCGCACACCGCGCGCGCCGAGCGCGCCGATGATCGCCTCGGTGTGCTCGCGGTCGCGCGTCTCGATCAGGAACTCGACCTCGGGGGTGCGCACCGAGGCGGTGCCGAACAGGCGCTGGTGCTGCACCTCGACGATGTTGCCGCCGGCCTCCCCGAGCATCTGCGCGACGCGCGCGAGGCTGCCGGAGACGTCGGGCATCGACACGCGCAGGCGCGCGAGGCGCCCGTCGCGTACCAGCCCGCGCATCAGCACCGCGGCGAGCACTCGCGTGTCGATGTTGCCTCCGGAGAGCGGCACGCCGACCGTGCGGCCGGCGAAGCGCTCGGGGTAGGCGAGCAGCGCTGCGAGCCCGGCGGCGCCGGCGCCTTCGGCCACCGTCTTCTCGATCTCGATCAGGGCGACCACCGCCTGCTCGATCGCGGCCTCCTCGACGAGCAGCACCTCCTTGACCAGCGCGCGCACGATCGCGAGCGGCAGCTCGCCTACGTCGCGCACCGCGATGCCCTCGGCGATCGTATCGCCGCCCACCTCGACCGGCTGCCCTTTCAGCCGCTGGTACATCGCGCAGTAGGTCTTCGATTCCACGCCGTAGACCTCGATCGCGGGCTTCAATGCCTTGGCGGCGGTGGCGATGCCGGAGACGAGCCCGCCGCCGCCGATCGGCACGACGAGCGCCTCCAGCTGCGGCGCTTCGGCCAGCATCTCGAGTGCGATCGTGCCCTGCCCGGCGATCACGGCCGGATCGTCGTAGGGGTGGATGAACACGAGCCGCTCGCGCGCGGCGCGCTCGGCGGCGCAGCGCGCGGCTTCGGCCAGCGTGTCGCCCTCGAGCACCACCTCGGCGCCGTGCACCGCGGTGTTCTTCACCTTGGTGTTCGGCGTGCCGCGCGGCATGACGATCACGGCCCGCACCCCGAGGCGCGCCGCGTGGTAGGCGACCCCTTGCGCGTGGTTGCCGGCGCTCATCGCGATGACGCCGCGCGCGCGCTCGGCATCGGACAGCGTGAGCAGCTTGTTGAGCGCGCCGCGCTCCTTGAACGAGGCGGTGAACTGCAAGTTCTCGAACTTGAGGAACACGCGCGCGCCGGTGAGGCGCGACAGCGTGCGGCTCTCCAGGAGCGGCGTGCGCTCTACGCTTCCCGCGATGCGCGCCGCCGCGGCCCTCACGTCCTCGAGGGTGACGCCGCTCATCTCGAATAGAATGCGCGCATGCGAGGGGCATTATAGTGAGAACGCAGGTCGGCATCGTCGGCGCCGGTCCCGCGGGCCTGCTGCTCGCGCGGCTGCTCGAGCGCGCGGGCGTCGACGCGATGGTGCTAGAGAGCCGCAGCCGCGAGGAGATCGAGGCCACGATCCGCGCCGGCGTGCTCGAGCAGGGCACGGTCGACATGCTGAACGAGTGCGGCGTCGGCACGCGCATGATGCGCGAGGGCGCGCTGCACCGGGGCATCGAGCTCAGGTTCGGCGGGCGCGGGCACCGCATCGACCTCGCCGGACTGACCGGCGGGCGCGCGATCATGGTGTACGCGCAGCACGAGGTGATCAAGGACCTGGTCGCGGCGCGGCTCGATTCGGGCGGCAAGATCCTCTTCGGCGTCGAGGGCGTGAGCCTGCAGGACGTCGACACGCGCGCGCCGTCGATCCACTTCCGCAAGAACGGCGCCGCCGAGCGCCTCGAGTGCGACTTCGTCGCCGGCTGCGACGGCTTTCACGGCGTGAGCCGGCCGACCGTCCCGTCGCGCCTGCGGCGCGAGTTCGTGCGCAGCTACCCCTTCGGCTGGCTCGGCATCCTGGTCGAGGCGCCGCCCTCGAGTGAGGAGCTGATCTACGCCTGGCACGAGCGCGGCTTCGCGCTCGTCAGCACGCGCTCGCCGCAGATCCAGCGCCTGTACGTGCAGTGCGATCCGCAGGACAAGCTGGAGGAATGGCCGGACGAGCGTATCTGGAGCGAGCTGCGCGCGCGCCTCGCGACCTCCGACGGCTGGAAGCTGAAGGAAGGGCGCATCTTCCAGAAGGGCATCGTCGCGATGCGCAGCTTCGTCGTGGAGCCGATGCAGCATGGGTGCCTGTTCCTTGCCGGCGACGCGGCGCACATCGTGCCGCCGACCGGCGCCAAGGGCCTGAACCTCGCCGCGGCCGACGTGCGCGTGCTCGCGCGCGCGCTCGCCGCGTTCTATCGCTCGGGAGACGAGGCGCCGCTTGCCGCCTACAGCGCCACCGCGCTGCGCCGCGTCTGGCGCGCCGAGCATTTCTCCTGGTGGATGACCTCGATGCTGCACCGTTTCCACGACGACGACGCGTTCAGCCTGCGGCTGCAGCGCGCGCAGCTCGAGTACGTGGTCGGCTCGAAGGCGGCTGCCACGAGCCTCGCCGAGAACTACGTCGGGCTGCCCTGGGCCTAAGGCGCCCGGGCGGAGCGCGGGCGCAACTGGGACAGGCGCGCGCCGAGCGCGGTGGCGCGCGCATCCCGTGCCATGTCTTCGAGCGCGAGCGGCAGCTTGCGCCGCCAGTTCGGCTGCTCGTCGGTGGTGCCCGGCAGGTTCGCCTGCTCGGTGACGCCAAGCAGATCCTCGAGCTGAACCATCATGACGCGCGAGGGCGCCGCGGCGAGGTAAGCGTGCACCGCCTCGGCCAGGCCGGCTTCCATGTCCGGCGGCTGGATCCCGGCGCGCTCGAGCGCGCGCGCGAGGCGCGCGCGGTCCGCCTCGCGGCCGGCGCGCAGCGCTCCATAGGTCGCCTCGTCGGGGAACAGGCCCAGGCCGCGGCGCAGTTCGAGGTCCGTGCCCTGCCACCAGCCGGCGAGCGTCGGCAGGTCGTGCGTGGTCGCGGCGACCAGCGCCTCGCGCGGCAGCTCGGCGGGCGGCCTGAACTCGCCCGCGCCGTCGCGCTCGAACCACAGCAGCCGGTAAGACAGCACGCCGTAGCGCGCGAGCGCGGCGCGCACCTCGTCGGGCACGGTGCCGAGGTCCTCGCCGATCACCAGGCAGCGGTTGCGGTGGCTTTCCAGCGCGAGGATCGCGAGCATCTCCTCGAGCTCGTAGTGCACGTAGGCGCCTTCCGCGGGCTTTGCGCCGGCGGGGATCCAAAAGAGGCGCATCAGCCCCATGACGTGGTCGACGCGCAGCGCGCCGGCGTGGCCCATCGCTTCGCGCAGCGCGCTCGCGTAGAGCTCGTAGCCGGTCGCGCGTAGCCGGTCGGGCCTGAGCGGCGGCAGCCCCCAGTCCTGCCCGCGCAGGTTGAAGTCGTCGGGCGGCGCTCCGACGCTCGCGCCGAGCGCGTAGCAGTCGCGGTGCGCCCAGGCGTCCGACCCGGCGCGATCGACCGAGACCGCGAGGTCGAGGTACAGGCCGAGCTCGAGGCCGAGTTCGGCGCAGCGCCAAGCGACCACCGAGAGCTGGAGCTCGGCCTGCCATTGCAGGTACTCGAAGTACGCGACGCGCGCCGCGTTCAGCAGGGCGAAGCGCGCGACCGCCTCTCCGGCGGGATCGTGGTAGGCCTCGGGCCAGAGCTGCCAGCCGGTAACCGAAGGGTCGTCGCGGCCGAAGCGCTCCTGCAGCGCGTCGTACAGCGCGTGCCGGCGCAGCATCTCGCCGCCGCGCGCGCGGAACTCGAGGAACGCCTGCGCGCGCGCATCGCCCGCGGCGAGGTGGCGCTGCCAGAAGTGGTTGAACAGGAGCTCGAGCACCTCGAACTTCGCCGCCGCGACGCCCGGGTAGTCGACGAGCTCCGCCGCGCGCAGCGCCGCGAGACGCGCCTGGAACGCCGGCGAACGGATCACGCTGCGCGCCGCCTCGCACTCGGCGCAGTCCTCGATCGCCTCGACGTCCAGGTACATGACGTTCAGGAGCAGCCGCGAGGACGGGCTGTAGGGGCTCGCGTGCGCCGGATTGTGCGGGTAGAGCGGGTGCAGCGGATTGAGGCCGAACACGCTCGCGCCGCGCGCGGCCCACTGCTCGACGAGGGCGCGCAGGTCGCCGAAGTCGCCCATGCCCCAGTTGCGCCGCGAGCGCAGCGCGTAGAGCTGCAGCGCCGGGCCCCACACCCGGCCGCCGTTCTCGAGCGCGGCCGGCCGCCAGCAGCGCTCGGGTGCCGCGACGAGCTGCGTCTCGCCCAGCGCCTCGACCGACAGGCGGTGGTAGCCGAGCGGCAGCGGCGCACCGATCTCGAGCACTCCGTCCGTGGCGCGGCCTTCCCCCTCGATGCGGCCGCCGTCCTCGAGCGCGATTTGCCAGCGCAGCGCGACCTCGTCCGCGCCGCGCACGGCGATGCGCCACGGTGCGCTGCCCTCGCGCAGCGCGAGCACCGGCGGGAGCGCGGCTTCCGGCGCGCGAGGCCCGGCGTCGAACTCGGCGGCGAGCGCGCGCAGGCTCGCTTCCGGCACTGCGTGGTGCTTGCCCCAGATGTCGTGCCAGCCGGTCGCGATGCCGAGTTGCGCGCAGTGGCGCTCGAGCTCGGCGCGCGCCTCGCTCATGCGCGCGGGCGCGTCAGCAGCGCGAGCGAGCGGCTGCGCAGCATGTAGCGCTCGCCCGGCGCGTAGTGGCGCCGCGCGTCGGGGGCGGCGGGCTCGAGCGCGGTGTCGAGCAGACACCGCCAGGGGTCGCCTGCGATGACCGGCAGCACGAACGCCGCGTCCTCGTGGTGCGGGTTGAACAGCATCAGGAAATCGTCGTCGGCGAGCTGCCGCCCGCGCCGGTCGACGTCGTCCAGGCCGCCGCCCGCGAGATACACGCCCAGGCAGCGCGCGAACTCGCGCTCCCACTCGTCGCGGCTCATTTCGGCGCCGTCGGGCTTGAGCCACAGGATGTCCTTCGCCTCGCCGCCGTGCAGCGGGCGGCCCTGGAAGAAGTCGCGCCGCCGGAACGCGGGGTGCGCGCGCCGCAGCGCGATCAGGCGCCGCACGAAGTCGAGCAGCGCCGACTTCGCGACGCTCGGCGTCCAGTCGAGCCAGGACAGCTCGTTGTCCTGGCAGTAGGCGTTGTTGTTGCCGTGCTGGCTGCGCCCGAGCTCGTCGCCGGCGAGCAGCATCGGCACGCCCTGGGAGAGCAGCAGCGTGGCGAGGAAGTTGCGCGTCTGGCGCTCGCGCAGGCGCAGGATGTCCGGATCGTTCGTCGGACCTTCCGCGCCGCCGTTCCAGGACAGGTTGTTATTGTGGCCGTCGCGGTTGCCCTCGCCGTTCGCCTCGTTGTGCTTGTCGTTGTAGGAAACCAGGTCGGCGAGCGTGAAGCCGTCGTGCGCGGTGACGAAGTTGATGCTTGCGTGCGGGCTGCGCCCGGAGCGCCCGTACAGGTCGGAGGAGCCGGTGAGGCGGCGCGCGAACTCGCCGATCACGCCGCCGTCGCCCTTCCAGTAGGCGCGCATGCCGTCGCGGTAGCGGTCGTTCCACTCGGCCCAGCCGAGCGGGAAGTTGCCCACCTGGTAGCCGCCGTGGCCGATGTCCCAGGGCTCGGCGATCAGCTTCATGCGGTTCATGACCGGGTCTTGGCGCACCACATCGAAGAACGCGCCGAGCTGGTCGACACTCGAGGCCTCGCGCGCGAGCGCCGAGGCGAGGTCGAAGCGGAAGCCGTCGACGTGCATCTCCTCGGCCCAGTAGCGCAGCGAATCCATCACCAGCTGCAGCGTGCGCGGGTGCACCAGGTTCAGCGTGTGCCCGCAGCCGGTGAAGTCCACGTAGTTGCGGCGATTCTGCGGGTCGAGGCGGTAGTAGGCGAGGTTGTCGATGCCGCGGAAGCTGAGCGTCGGCCCACGCGCGTCGCCCTCGCAGCTGTGGTTGTAGACGACGTCGATGATGACCTCGATGCCCGCCGAGTGCAGGGTCTTCACCATGGTCTTGAACTCCTTCACCTTGCCCGAGGCCGAGTAGCGGTTCTCGGGGGCGAAGAAGCCGAGCGTGTTGTAGCCCCAGGCGTTGCGCAGGCCGATGTTCACCAGGCGCCGCTCGTCGACGAAGGCGTGCACCGGCATCAGCTCGACCGCGGTGACGCCCAGGCGCTTGAGGTGCTCGAGCGCGGGCGCCGAAGCGAGAGCGGCGTACGTTCCGCGCAGCGGCGCCGGCACCTCGGGATGGCGCATGGTGAAGCCGCGCACGTTCAGCTCGTAGATCACCGTGTCGTGCCAGGGGACGTCCGGGCGGCGGTCGTCGCCCCAGGTAAACGCCGGCTCGAGCACGCGGCACTTGGGCATGAAGGCGGCGCTGTCGCGCGCATCGAAGGACAGGTCCTCGCGCGGGTCGCCCACGGTGTGGCCGTAGAGCTCGTCCGCCCAGCGCAGGCTGCCGAGGAAGTCGCGCGCGTAGGGATCGGCAACAAGCTTGTTCGGGTTGAAGCGCAAGCCCTCCTCGGGCCGGTAGGGGCCGTGCACGCGGTAGCCGTACACCAGGCCCGGGCGCGCCTCGGGCAGGTAGCAGTGCCAGACGTCGTCGGTGCGCTCGCGCAGCTCGATCCTCTGCAGCTCGCGGCGCCCCTCAAGGTCGAAAATGCACAGCTCGACTTTCTCGGCGTGCTCGGAGAACAGGGCGAAGTTGACGCCTTCGCCGTCCCAGCTCGCGCCGCGCGGGTAGGGCTTGCCCGGCCAGACGGCGGTGATCGGAGTGCTCACGGCCGGATTATGCCGCCCGCGCTGCCGCCGCTGCGGCGCCGAGCAGCGCGACGCGCTCGCTGGTCACGACGTGCACCGGCATCCTGCGCGTGTGCTCGGCGAAGCCGCCCTTGTCGTTGAACGCCGCGAGGAAGCCGCCCGCCGCGAGGCGCGGCAGGATGCGCGCGGCGATTCCGCCGCAGACGTACACCCCGCCGCGCGCCAGGACGTTGAGCGCGTGGTCGCCCGCCGCCGCGCCGAAGCAGGTGATAAAAAGATCGAGCGCGGGCGGCGCGGCGTCCTCCGGCGCGACGCGCTCGCCGGTCATGAACTCGTGGATGCGCGCGAGCCCTGGGCCCGAGACCACGTCCTCGACCTGCACGCGGCCGAGCCTGTCGTGCAGGAAGCGCCACAGCGCCTCCTGCTCGACGCCCGCCGGCGCGAAGCCGCCGTGGCCTCCTTCGCCCGCCACCGGCACGCCGTTCACCACGTAGGCGACGCCGAAGCCGGTGCCCGCGCCGAGCACCACGCGCGGGGCGGCCGCGAGCGGCTCGCCGGGCTGCAGCGTGACGAGGTCCTGCGGTGCGAGCGCGCCGACGCCCCAGGCGGCCGCGGCGAAGTCGTTCATCAGCTCGAGCCGGCCGATGGGGAAGCGGCTGCGCAGGCGCGAGGCGTCGATCGTCCAGGGGAGGTTGGTCACGCGCACGAGCTCGTCGCGCACCGGCCCTGCGACGCCCAGGCAGGCGGACCGGATGCGCGGCGCCGTGCCGAGCGCTGCGCGCGCTTCGTCGACGAAGCGCGCGAGCAGCGACTCGAAGTCGGGGAACTCGCCCGATGCGAGCCGCAGCTCGAACGCGGGCGTACCTTGCTCGAACAAGGCGAGCAGCGACTTGGTGCCGCCGACATCGCCCGCGAGGATCATGCGTCCTCGCACTTGAGGTAGAGCGCCGCGAGCGGCGGCAGCGTGACGTCGATCGAGTGCGCGTGGCCGTGCGCGGCGACGGGCACAGCCGCCACGCCGCCCAGGTTGCCCCAGCCCGAGCCGCCGTACTCGCGCGCGTCGCTATTGAGCAGCTCGCGCCAGCTGCCGCCCGAAGGCACGCCGAGCCGGTAGTTCTCGCGCGGCAGCGGCGTGAAGTTGCACGCCACCACGATCGGCGCGCCGCCGGCGCGCGGCTTGCGCAGGAACACGAGCACGCTCGAGGGCGCGTCGCTCACCTCGATCCACTCGAAGCCCTCCTGGCCGAAGTCGACCTGGTGCAGCGCCGGCTCGGCGCGATACAGGCGATTCAGGTCGCGCAGCCAGCGCTGCAGGCCGCCGTGCTCGGGCAGGCCGGTGACCCACCACTCGAGCTGATCGTCGTGGCTCCACTCGCGCCGCTGGCCGAACTCGCCGCCCATGAACAGCAGCTTCTTGCCCGGGTGACCCCACATGTAGCCGTACAGCGCCCGCAAGTTGGCGAACTGCTGCCAGCCGTCGCCGGGCATCTTGCCGATGAGCGAGCCCTTGCCGTGCACCACCTCGTCGTGCGACAGCGGCAGCACGAAATTCTCGTTGAAGGCGTAGATGAGCGAGAAGGTGAGCCGGTCGTGGTGATACTTGCGATGGACCGGGTCCTCTTTCATGTAGTCAAGCGTGTCGTGCATCCAGCCCATGTTCCACTTCATGCCGAAGCCCAGGCCCCCGACGTAGGTCGGGCGCGACACCATCGGCCACGCGGTCGACTCCTCGGCCACAGTGACGCAGTCCGGGTACTCGCGGTACGCGGTCTCGTTCAGCATGCGCAGGAAGTCGATCGCCTCCAGGTTCTCCTTGCCGCCATAGCGGTTCGGGATCCACTCGCCATCCGTCCTCGCGTAGTCGAGGTACAGCATCGAGGCGACCGCGTCGACGCGCAGGCCGTCCAGGTGGTACCTGTCGAGCCAGAACTGCGCCGAAGAGAGCAGGAACGCGCGCACCTCGTTCCGGCCGTAGTTGAAGATGCTCGAGTTCCACTCCGGGTGAAAGCCTTGCTTCGGATCGGCGTGCTCGAAGAGGTGCGTGCCGTCGAAGTACGCCAGGCCGTGGCCGTCGGTCGGGAAGTGCGACGGCACCCAGTCGAGCAGCACGCCGATGCCGTTGCGGTGCAGGTGATCGACCAGGTACATGAAGTCCTGCGGCGTGCCGTAGCGCGCCGAAGGCGCGAAATAGCCGGTGGTCTGGTAGCCCCAGGAGCCGTAGAACGGGTGCTCGGTGATCGGCAGCAGCTCGACGTGCGTGAAGCCCATGTCGCGCACGTACTCGGCGAGCGCATGTGCGAGCTCGCGGTAGCCGAGCATGCGCCCGCCCTCGCCGCGCCGCCACGAGCCCGCGTGCACCTCGTAGATCGCCATCGGCGCATCGAGCGCGTTCGCCGCGCGGCGCCGCGCCATCCACTCGCCGTCGCCCCAGTCGTACTCGAGGCTCCAGGCGCGTGAGCCGGTCGCGGGCGGCGCCTCGCAGTAATAGCCGAACGGGTCGGCCTTCTCGAACACCGCGCCGGAATTGTTCGAGACGATGCGGTACTTGTAGGCGTCGCCGCGCTTCGCTCGCGCGACTTCGCCCTCCCAGATGCCGCTTGCGTCCCAGCGCGGGGCAAGCGAGTCGGCCTGCGCATCCCAGCCGTTCCAGTCGCCGACGACCGATACCGCGCGGGCGTTCGGCGCCCACACCGCGAAGCGCGCGCCGCGCCCCACGGGCGCGAGCGCACAGCCGAGGTGCTCATACAGGCGCGCGTGCGTGCCTTCGCGAAACAGGTAGATGTCGTGGTCGGTCAGCACGGTACGTGGCCGCGCCGTTCCGGCGCGCGGCGGGACGGGGAGCGCGCGGATGCGGCGCGCTCTCCCTCATGCGGTTAACCTATCATACGCGCTTCGCGCCCGCCGCCGGCAGAGCGCCGAGCGCCTTCGACAGGGAGACAAGACGTACTATGGCCACCAAACCCGAGACCCCCGAGCTGCGCCCAGACCTCGCGGCGATGAAGATCAAGTGGGACGACTCGAACATGAAGAGCTCCTACGCCAACGTGTGCAACGTCACGAGTACGCGCGAGGAAGTGGTCATGCTGTTCGGCATGAACCAGGCGTGGAACCGCGGCCAGAAGGAGGTCACCATCCAGCTCACCGACCGCATCGTAATCAGCCCGTACGCCGCCAAGCGCCTGAGCATGCTGCTCGGGAGCGTGGTGAACGAGTACGAGACGCGCTTCGGCACGCTCAATATCGACGTCGGCGAGGCGAAGAAGTAGCCGCCGGCCTCTCGGCGCGTCAGCTCGTGCGCGCGGCGAGCAAAGCCCTGCGTGCGAGGTTTTCTAGGACTTTGCCCAGCGCAGGCCCAAGCAGCCCGCGCATTTCGGCCTCATCGGACACGATTGCCTTGTCGCTGTCGCGCTGCAGCGCCATTTCACCGGCGCGCAACGATGCCATGAGCCCCTCGATCAGATGCGCGTGGTCGCGCCCGCCGTCGAGCAATTTGAGCGTCTGCCGGTGGAGCTCGTCGAGCGTCACCAGCTCGCCGCGCAGGTTCGTCACCTTGTGACCCTGCTCGGCCTGCAGGCGGGCGAGGGGACTGGTCGCCGGCCGTTCGCCGACGACGGTGGTGAACGCGACAGGGGTGAGGCGCCATTCGATTACGCCGGCGGCCATTGCCGTGAGCATCTCGCCCGCCAGGAATTCAGCCGCCTTGATCGCGTCGGGCGAGGCTTGGCCCGCTGCGGCGGCCTCCGCCTTGCTGCGTTCGAGCAGGTCGGCGAAGGCGATGGGCATCGGCCACGCGTCACGCAGTGCGCGCAGCGCGAGCTTGGTGAGCGGTGAGCGGCAGCTGATCGAGTAGCCGGCCGGCGTCTGGAAGGCGACGACCTGCGCGGGGTCGAGCGGTGCCTCGGACGGCGCAGGCGCGGCGTCGGAGGCGAGGAGCAGACCATGTACGACGGCCGGGGTGATGGTGCGGTTCAGCTGCACTCCGCTGTGGCAGATGAGCGTCTTGCGGAAGTAGCGGCAGCGCACGAAATCCATGTACTGCTCCATCTGGACGATGTCATGCGCGCCGAGCTGGTTAAGCGTCTTGGCGACTTCGGGCGAGAAGTTGCTCGAGACCATGGTGGAGAAGTCCGCGTCGCCGAGATATTGCAGGCCGTTTACCGCGAGCTTCTCGGCGAACTCGTGGAAGTACAGCGGATTGTTGTTCTCCTCCAGATGCTCGTGGTGCAGGTAATAGTCCTCCATCTTGCCGATGTGCTCGAGCTCGCTTTGCAGCAGCCTCTGATACGGCGTGTCGGAGCCGCGCGAGGCCTGCGCAACGAACTCCACCAGCGATTTCGCCTGCGCGAGGCGCGCAGCCGGGTCCGAGAACTGCGTGCCGCGGTACAGCATGATGTCGCGCACGACGCCTCGAATATGCCAGCCGGGGAACGTGTTGTAGCTGATATAGGCGACGCCGTTCGGCGTGAGATGTGTCTTGCAGATCTCGAGCATCTTCTTCTGCACGGCCGCGGGCACCCAGGAGAACACGCCGTGGCTGATGATGTAGTCGAACTGGCCGAGGTCCTCCCTCACATCTAGGATGTCCAGGTGCTTGAGCTGGATGTTCTTCAGTCCGAGCGCGTCTATCGTCTTCCAGCCCGCCGCGATCTGCCGCGAGGAAGCGTCGATGCCGACACAGCGCGAGCCCGGATAGTCCTGCGCGATCACCAGCAGGTTGCCGCCCATCGAGCAGCCCAGCTCGAGCACGCGGCAGCGCTCCGGCAGGGGGGTGTCCAGGCCGAACAGCCGCGCAATCGCCGAAAGGCGCTCGGGCCTGCTCTGGCGGTAAGGATTGCTGGGATATGGTATGGCGTCGTAAGCGGTCTGTTTTTGGGCCATGCGAGTCACAGGTCGGAGCATCAAGCCGAGGTGGAGTTCTGCAGACAAGTATATTTGCTGTGTGGGCTATCCGTCCGGCATCGCCTCACGGACAAAATGACCGGACCCTCGACCGTGCAGCTGCGTCCGCTCGAACTTGCCGTCCTTGGGTTCGGACGGTGCGGGCTGCGGCGGGGTATTGCTCTTCGGCAGCACGGCGTTGACTGTCGCGGTGGCCTTTACCGGTTCGACGCCGTGGCGATTGTCGAGCACGAGGTAATAGTCATCGCCCTGCGGTATTGCGACCTCGAACGACAGCCTGCCCTGGAGCGCGACGACCAGCTTCCCGGAAGCATTGATCGCAATGCCGACCAAGGTGCCGCGCGGTACGCGACGCAGGCGACCGCGGCACAAAAGGCCAATGTTATCGAAAGGATGCGCAATCGGGCCGCTAGGATTTGTCAAAGTCTATCGGATCCGTGTGCGCGGGGTCACCGTCCCGTGCCGCCGCGCGCCTCGCGGTTGATGCTACGATGCCCCGGCATGGAACATACAGACGAGCTCGGCGCGGCGCCGCACGCGGCAAGCGGCGCACCACGGTGGGATCTCACGGGAATGGGCAGCGCCTACTGCAACGTCGCGAGCGCGACGAGCCTGCGCGATTCGGTCGCCGTCAACCTGGGGGTGACCCACGGTGGCGGCGGGCGCGCGCCCGCCGAGCTGAAATTCGAGCTGCTGCACCGGATCGTGCTCAGCCCGCTGGCGGCTAAGCACTTGCACCAGATGCTGGGCAGGCTGCTCGGCGAGCACGACTCGCGGCGCCCCGAGCGGCGCTAAAGGTACGGCGAGTGAACGCGACGTCCGGCGAACCCGTGAGCACGGCGCTCGAGCGCGTGCCGTCGGAACTCGACTTCCTGATGGTCGACGAGTTCATCGGCACCCTGGTTGACGCGCGCGCGCTCAAGACCGCCATCGAGCTCGGGCTCGTCGACCGACTACTCGAGCAGCGCAGCGGCTCAACCGAGGCGCTCGGGCGCGCCCTCGGCGTCGATGCGACCGGCCTGCGCCTGCTGCTCGATCTGCTCGCGGCGAACCGCGTGGTCGAGGAGCGCGCCGGGGACGTGCGCCTCGGCAGGCGGTTCCTGGATGCGCTGCGCTATCGCGACCTGCTGGAAACGAAGCTCGACTTCGCCGGCTTCAGCATCAACGATTTCGCCGATTTGTTCACCGCGCTGGTCAGGGACCCGCGCGGCTTCGCCGGCCAGGCGCGCATGTTCCAGCTGTTCGACTACCGCCGCTGCCTGGAATACAGCCCGGAGAACTACGCTCAGGTGCGCGCGTGGATGCGTATCACCTCGACCCTGACGCGCTACGAGGCGCGCGCCTGCATGCAGCTGCACGACTTCGGCGGCTGTCGCCGCGCGCTCGATGTCGGCGGCAACAGCGGCGAGTTCCTGCTGCAGCTGTGCCGGCGCTACCCGCAGCTCGGCGGCACGGTCTTCGATTTGCCTCTCGTGTGCGAGATCGGCATCGAGCACCTGCTCGCCGAGCCGGAGGCGTCGCGCATCGGCTTCCTCAAGGGCGACGTGCGCAGCGATCCGCTGCCGACCGGCTACGACCTGATCACGTTCAAGTCGATGCTGCACGATTGGCCGGCTGACGAAGCGGCACGCATCCTCGCCAAGGCAGCGCAGGCGCTCGCGCCCGGCGGCACGCTGCTCATCTTCGAGAGGGGCCCGCTGCGCGTGCGCGAGACGGCGCCGCCGTTCTCGCTCATCCCGACGCTGCTCTTCTTCCGCTCGTATCGCCCCCCGGCGGAATACGCCGCGCGGCTGGAAGCCTTGGGCCTGCGGAATATCGTGCTGCGTGAGATCGAGCTCGACACGCCGTTCTTCGTGCTCAGCGCGAATAAGGGCAGCTAGTACGGGACGCCATGCTCGAGCTCGGCCCAGCTCCGCAGTCCGCCGCCGCGACGCGCTTCGCGGCGAAGGACTACGTCGAGCTCACGATGCACTTCAAGTGCAACCTGAAGTGCGAGCACTGCATGATCGAAGGCACCATGGACTGGCTCAGGCCGGAATCCATGGACGATTTCGAGCGCATCTTGGCGCGGAACGCGCAGCAGGGCCTGTGGAAAGGGCTCATCCTCACCGGTTCCGAGGTGACGCTGCGGCGCGACCTGCCCGAGCTCGCGCGCGCCGCGCGTGCCAGCGGCTTCGAGCACGTGCGCATCCAGACCCACGGCATGCGGCTCGCCGAGGAGGCCTACTGCCGCGAGCTGGTCGAGGCCGGCATCGACGAATACTTCGTGAGCGTGACGGCCGCGGATGCCGCGAGCCACGACGCAATCACCGGGGTACCGGGTTCGTTCGAGCGCACGCTGCGCGGCCTGGAGAACCTCGAGGCGTACCCCGGCGTCGTTTCGCTCAGCAACACCGTGGTCACGCGGCGTAGCTATCGCCAGCTGCCGGCGGTGGTGGAGCGACTGCGCCACCTGCGGCGCCTTGCGCAGATGGAATTCTGGAACTACTGGCCGATGCGCGAGAGCGACGACAAGGATCTCGTCGTCTCCCACCTCGAAGTGCTGCCGTTCCTGCGCGAGGCCATCGCGCGCGCGCGCGCCTGCGGGCGGTCGGTGGAGGTGAAGAACTTTCCGGAGTGCCTGCTCGGCGAGGACGGCGACGCCTTGAACAATGACCAGCCCAAGCTGATCATCGATCCGGAGTTCTGGCCCGAGTTCATGCGCAACGGTTTCCACCAGTGCGTGCACCGGAGCCATTGCGGCGCGCGCCGCTGCCTGGGGCTCAATACCGCGTACATCAACAAGTTCGGCTGGCAGGCGGATCTGCTCGTGCCGCTGCTGCGGGAGGATTGAACAATGCCGGTAAGCGAGACGCACGCCGACGCGTTCAAGGCCTCGATCGAGGCCGGCGACGTGGTTATCGAGTTCGGCCGGGTCACCGTGCCGCCTTCTGCCGCTAGCGGCGGCACGGTGGCCGTCTCGGAGCGTGTCGTGCTACCGCTCGAGACGGCGCGCCGGCTGCATCACACGCTCGGCGAGGCGCTCAAGCCGCTCGCCGGCGCGCTGCGCGCTGCCGAGGCGAAGGCGCTGCCGCCGGGCGAGGCGGCGCTCGCGGCGCGCCCCGGCGAGCGCACGGCGCGCGCCGTGCCGGACGCGGCGGGCGAAAGCGGGGCGCTGCTGCTGCGGCTGGTCGGCGATCTCGGCGTCCCATTCCAGCACGAGCGCTCGCTCAGGATTGCCGAGGGCGTGCTGCACGCCGACCGCTTCCTGCTCACTGTGGAGCGGCGCGACATCGCCGGCGACGCGCGCGCGCGGGTGCTCGAAATCTGCGAGCGCCTGGGCATGCCGCAGGCATTGCGCGCGGCGGCCGCAGCGCGCTTCGACATGGCAAGCTGCCTGCACTTCGGCTTCGAGGGCGACTCCGGCCGAGCGGTGGTAAAGCTCTATCTCGAGCGCGTGGTGGGGGAGGATGAAGCTCGGCGTGCGCGCGAGCGCGGCGAGCCCGCGCTGCTTCACCTCGCTTTCAAGTGGGAGCCGGGCGGTGGCACCGAGGTTTCCACCGAGTATCTGTGGCATCCGGCGCTCGGCGCCGCGGAGATCGCACAGCGGCTCGCGCAGCACGTCTACCGCGGCGTGGAGCAGGGTTCGCGCGAGATCGCGCAAAGCGTGCTCGAGCTCGCCGCGGCGCGCGCGCCGGCGCAGCAGCTGCAATACCTCGAGGTGCAGGAGCCGGGCAACGGCCGGCGCTCATTCGATCTGAATCTCTACAACGCGCGGCTGCAGGTAAAGGACGTGCAGCCGCAGCTGTACCGCATGCGCGACCTGTTCGCCGTGCGTCCGGGCCAGTTCCAGGCGCTGTACGACCAGATCATGACGAAGCCACTCGGCCATCTCGCGGGCGGCGTGCATCGCAACGGCAAGGACTTCTTCAACCTGTACTACGGGGTCGGCGGCCTCCCGCACTTTCACGAGCGCTTCCGCCGCGCGCGATGAGAGCGGCCGAGCGCTTCGAGTTCGCGACCCGGCGCGACCCGGCGCTCAATTACTGCCTGTGGCAGTACGTCCCGGCGCGCCCGGCCGAAGACAAGTTCCGCTCGATCAACTTGCTGCTGCAGTCATTCGAGGTGGCGCGCTTGGACGAGCGCGCCTGTGACATCGTGGATGCGATCCGAGGCGGCATCGGGCCATTCCGCACCGTATTCGGCGTCAAGCTGATCGGCGCCAGGCTCGCGTGGGAGTTCTATTTCTACGATTACCAGCGGCGCCAGCGCGAGGTGTCCATCTCGCGCGTGCTCGAGGCGATCCGCCCGCTGATCCCTTGCGACGTGCGCCCCAACGAGAACCTGCCGTACTTCATGTTCTCGCTCGATCTCGACGGCGAGCTCGCCGCCGGCCGCCGCGACCTCGACGTCGTGCACATGTACGTCGGCAATCCGGGCAGCACGGTGTCCTCGGGCATCGCCTACGCGCTGCGCGCGGGCGGCGCGACGCTGGAGAACTTCTACTTCTTTTTCGATGCCGCCAGCCAGCTCGACGAGGCGGCGCGCAAGATCGTCACTTCCGCGCACTTCGACGACACGCGCCTGGATGTCGACGCGGTGCTGCTGCCCGAGCTGCGCGGCTGCAGGACGATCTGCGTGGCCAACAAGCAGACCCACGACTGCGTGTATTTCTCCGGCGTCGACGCGCACCAGCTACTCTTCTTCCTCGAGCGCCTGACGTACCCCGCCGCGATTGTATCCTTCGTGCGGCAGAACCTCGCCAACCTCGATCACCTGCTGTTCGACGTCGGCTTCGACTACCGGATGCACGGCGGCGAGCTCGAGCTACTGAAGAGTGGCTACTACGGCGTCTTCTGAACGCCGCTCCCGCAGCCATCATCTCGCTTGGCGAAATAGCCTCCCGGTCATTGCCGCGCGGTGGCGTTGCTAACGGTGCGCCGCGGGCCGAGAGCCCGATAGGGGGCCTTCGATCGGAAGATTTGCACACGTCACGAGTTCAAAGCGCAACTTCATCCAATTTCTGAAGATCAATCACTAGCGCGATCCGGTGGCGCCGCCGACTAGGCACTTTCGACTGTCTTTTCAACGTAATGGAGAGGGTCCATACTCCGCGCGGTTCCAAGTTGGCTGTACGAAAAGAAGAAACCTAGCCAAGAAAAAGTGGAAAAAAAGTCACGCAGCAAGGCGATATTGCTGCCGTTGTACGAGGGAGCTTGATGCTGACGCAGGGGGCGGGCGGTATCAGCGGATCATCTCTTACGCGCTGTACGCGCGCGTTTACGCGCGCGCGACCGTGTACCTGCACGCGATGCCGCCCCGAGAGCCGGAAGACGTTCCCCGGCATTGCTGCCCGGCCGTTCCTGCGTTACCCCGCACGTCGTAACCACACCGCATCACGGAGTTCGCCATGAGAGCAACCGCTGCCCGCTGGGGCCGCAAGGTCTTCGCGCCGTCGATGATCGCCAAGCTGGTGCGCGAGGCATTCGCGCGTTTCGGCCGACGCGCGGACGAACCGATGCGCGCTCAACGCGCGCCCGCGCCCGCGCGGCGCCAGGGCTTCATGCTCGA
>DATGDH010000086.1:0-31372 GCA_035310985.1 Burkholderiales bacterium | reverse complement strand
GCGACGAGCGACGTCGCGGCGGCGAGCGGAACGATCTTCCTACTCGAGAATGCCGTGCCCGAGAAGCTCCCCGCGAATACGGACTTCTTCAAGAAGCGTCTGGTGGCGTTTTTTCGCAATGTAGACCTGCGGCTCACTGGGCGCGAGTTCCTCGCCGACGAAGTCTCGGTGGCCGACCTCGCTCTGTATCCGATCTATGCGTTGCGCAAGGCGATGCTCGAGGACGCGGGCGGCATGGAAGCGCTCAGACGCTGGGGCGAGCGCATGGCGGCGCGCCCCGGAGTGCAAAAGGGCATGCGGCCCTAGGAGATGTCGGCCAGCACCGGCGCGTGGTCGGAAGGGCGCTCCAGCTTGCGCGGCGCCTTGTCGATCGCGCACGCAGTGCAGCGCGCGGCGAGTCCCGCCGAGAGCAGGATGTGGTCGATGCGCAGGCCGGCGTTGCGCCGGAACGCCATCATGCGGTAGTCCCACCACGAGAACGACTTCTCGGGCTGCTCGAACAGGCGGAAGCTGTCCTTGAGCCCGATATCGAGCAGCGCGCGAAACGCGGCGCGCTCGGGCCCGGAAACGTGCACCTGTCCCTCCCAGACCTTCGGGTCGTGCACGTCGCGGTCCTCCGGCGCGACATTCAGGTCGCCCAGCACCACGAGCCGCTCGTGGCGCGCGAGTTCAGTCGCGAGCCAGGCGCGCAGCGCAGCGTACCACCTGAGCTTGTACGCGTACTTGTCCGAGCCGACCGCCTGGCCGTTCGGCGCGTACAGGCACACGATGCGCACGTCGCCGAAGGTGGCCGCGAGCACGCGCTTTTGCTCGTCATCGAATCCAGGGATGCCAGCCGTCAACTCGCCGAGCGGCCCCTTGGCGAGGATCGCGACGCCATTGTAGGTCTTCTGTCCGGTGAAAGCCGTGCGGTAGCCCGCCGCCTCGAGCGCGTCGATGGGGAAGTTCGCATCCTCGACCTTGGTTTCCTGCAGGCAGACCACGTCGGGGCTGGTTTGCCCGAGCCAATCCCTCAGCTGCTCCAGCCTGACCTTGAGCGAATTGACATTCCAGGTTGCCAGCTTCACTGTTAGTGGCGGCAGCTTTCTAATTGTGGCGCGTCTGCCCGCATCCAGTCTCCCAGAGTTCCGAGACTGATGTACTGCAGTGAATGCACCGGAGCAAAGATTACCCGCTCTCCGTGCGTCTCCAGACGTCCTTCCACCGAAACGTACGTGCGCGACCAGTCGCCGCCGAGTCGCTCGGTCAATCCATTCTCGCCGTGAAATATATTGGGGCAGGCGCGTTCGATGCGGTCAAATATCTTCGATATCCGCTCCTCTGCCGCGATCTCTCGCGGATCCGGCGGGACCCGCCGCAAGGCACAACTGAACGCGAATTGTCGTGGCGGCGATTGGATCTCTCTGGCGACGAGGTTCGCGGCGCGGGACAGTACGTCGGAGTCATCCTTGCGCCACCGTATGAGGTAACAGTCGCTCGTATCCATTCGAAAACCGTACCGAGCGAATGTCGAATCGTAGACTTGGACCAGGTCCGGCGACGGCACTCCTTCCGAGTTCGTAGCATATGCACGTCCAAGCGAACGGGCGTGCCCGCCTTGCTTGGCGAGCAAAGTCTCGACGCGCTGCCATGCGGGCCCGCTGGGTCGGATGCTGTATTGACCGCGCAGATTGACAAACGACGCGCCCGGGTTCAGAAACGGTACGAGCGCCGATAGCGAAAGCGTCTCAACCGTAAAGTAAACTGCGCGATCGCTCTTCCCCGCCTCCGGCACCGACAACGGAAACCAGTCGTGGCTCCAAGGGCTCGTGATCCAACCCCGAACTGGCGCTGCCACCACGCACACGGTGACTTGAAGCACGGCAATTACGAGCAGCGTGTTGCGCGCCGCCCTTGGCAGTAGTAGTAGAACCACGAGACGCGCAAGGCATACCCCTGCCAACAACAGTACGAGCAAGCCGTAGCGGCCATTCGCGGAGCTATACAGCCATAGCGCCAAGGAGCCAGCGAAGAACGCGAACAACTTTCGGTCAGTCGTCTGCACCTTCGACATCCAGGCGCGACCCGATTCGCTCCGCAGCGCGAGAGCGGCAAGCGCCAAAAGGACCACTACCGCTGCCGCAAAGCGCACGTCCGGAGCCGTGAATTCCACGTACACCCACGGGACCGGCAGAGCCATCCGGAATGGCAGGGCAAGAATATCGGCGATATGGTGAGGCGCGAATCGCTCGGCAGCGGTATTGAGCGGCGGGAAGTAAGGCGACTTGAACCAGGCATTCATAAACGGGAAGAGCGGGTTGCCGAATTTCCGGTAGAGCAACCACATCCACGGCCCAGCCGAAAACCCGACCGCGACGAGCCCGCCTGCGATATAGGATGCCAGTGGCCGAATACCTGTGGACCACCGCGACTTGGACGACATGAAGAACAGCGGCACCGCGGCGATTGCGAAAAATGCGTTCGAGTACTTCAGGCCGGCCGCAATGCCGAACAATACCCCGGACCACCACCCGTGTACTGCGGGAATCTCCTGATCCTTCTTCCCGAGCAGCAGCAGTAAGCCGCCGAGCATCGGAACCACCAACAGTGGGTCGAGAAACGAGGTCCCGACGATCGCCCAGAAGACTGGCGTGCTGCAGCCAAGCAACGCCGCGAGCGCCGACAAGCCTACGCCCTCCCTGGATCCGTCCACTCCCAGACATCGTCTTGCGATGAAATATAGAAGTGCGATGCTCGAGCCGTGAATGCCCGCAAGCACCATGGATACGAGCACGCTGTGAATTCCGGACGAGACGCCGACGTAAAAGGGGACATAACCAATAGGATTCAGGTAGCTCTGTACGCTTGCAGCGAAGAAGTCCTGATCTAGGCGCCCCGAAAGAAATGCGTACGCATCGTAATAGTGATAGTTGAGCTGATCCCAATTCAGATCCTTGCCAGCGAATAGTCCCCAGCCCGCACCCGCGAGCGAAGCGACGGCTAGAGGAATCAAAACGGGAAGGATGTTGCTTGCGCGGTTGCTGAAATTCATCTTATGTGCGGCGGAACTGGCGCTCCGACGCCGACGTCTTTCTACTCACGAACGCAGCAACACTCGGGATCCAGGTCGCGAGGCGCATCGCCTGCGATGCTCACTGCTTCGATTCGGAGCCGAAGCGGGGTGCGTAGGGGCCGAGCTTCCTCGGCTCCTCTTCGGCGGGCGTGGGCGCCGCGCCGCCGTTAGCCTGCCCCGGAGCGAGGTAACCCTCGGGCGCGGTGGGCTGCGTTTGGTCGCGTGACGGCAGTATGCCGGCCGCAGGGTAGCCGGCGACGTCGAGCGCATCGTCGAACGCGCTCTGCGCGAAGCCGACCTGCTTCAGCCGGCCGACCACCAGTACCGGAACCTGAGTGCCGCCCGAGACGCGCTTGAGCTCCTCATTGCTTTGCTCGTTCCATACCTGAATTTCCCGGAACGGCACGCCGCGGCGGTTGAGCGCGGCACGCGCCTGCGCGCAGGCCTCTTTGCACGAGGGCGCGGTATAGAGCGTGACGGGCGACTCCTTCATCGCCTTGTCCAGCTCGAAGGGTCTGCGCCCGGTTGCGGTGACGCTCGAGCGCTCCGCGGGCCTGGATACATTCGTTGCCGAGCGCGGGGGCGGCGTGTCGCTGTAGTGGGTGTTGCCCTCGGCGTCGGTCCAGCGGTACGGCTGTGCCTGCGTAATGCCGCAAGCGAGCGACAGGATGAAGGCCAGCGCACCGAGCCGAAGCTTCATGCAGAAATCATACCATTGTGACGCAGCAGCGCATCGACCTTCGGCTCTCGGCCGCGAAAGGCGCGGAACGATTCGGCCGCAGGCCGGCTTCCGCCGACGGCGAGAATTTCGTCACGGAAGCGCGCGCCCGTCGCGGGATCGAGCACGCCGTTTTCCTCGAACAGGCTGTACGCGTCCGCCGACAGTACCTCGGCCCACTTGTAGCTGTAGTAGCCCGCTGCGTAGCCGCCTCCGAAGATGTGCGAGAAGCTGTTCGGAAAGCGGTTGTAGGCCGGCGGCACGAGCACTGCGACGCGTGCACGCACCTCGTCTAGCAGCCGCTGCACGCCGGCGTCCGATTCCGGGTCGAACTCGGCATGCACGCGCATATCGAACAGCGCGAACTCGATCTGCCGCAGCATCATGAGGCCGGCGTGGAAGTTCTTCGCCGCGAGCAGCCTGTCGAACAGCGCGCGCGGCAGCGCCGCGCCGGTGTCAATGTTGCGCGTCATGCGCGATAGCACGCCCCATTCCCAGCAGAAGTTCTCCATGAACTGGCTCGGCAGTTCGACCGCATCCCACTCCACGCCGCCGAGGCCGGCGATGCGGAGGTCGTCCACCTGCGTGAGCAGATGGTGCAGGCCGTGGCCGAACTCGTGGAACAGCGTGATCACGTCGTCGTGGGTAAACAGCGCGGGCCGGTCGCCGATCGGGCCGGAGAAGTTGCAGTTGAGATAGGCAACCGGAGTCTGCAGGTGTCCGTCCCTGCGCCGGCGGGTGATCGCGTCGTCCATCCACGCGCCGCCTCGCTTGGTCTCGCGCGCGTACAGGTCCACGTAGAACTGTCCAACGAGCGCGCCGGCGGCGTCGCGCATCTCGAAAAAGCGCACGTCCGGGTGCCAGGCCGGCGCCGCGGCGCGGGCGATGCGCACGCCGTACAGGGTCTCGACGAGCCCGAAGAGGCCCGCGAGAACGGCGTCCTCCGGGAAGTAGCGCTTCACCTCGTTGTCCGAGAAGTCGTAGCGCCGGGCGCGCAGCTTCTCCGAGGCATAGGGCACGTCCCAGGCTTCGAGCGACTCGACGCCCAGCTCGCGCCGCGCAAACTCGCGCAACTCGGCTACGTCGTGCTCGGCGAACGGCCGCGCGCGCAGCGCGAGATCCTGCAGGAACTCGAGCACCTGCGCAGGCGAGCGCGCCATCTTGGGCACGAGCGAGACCTCGGCAAAGTTCGGGTAGCCCAGCAGGCGCGCCTCCTCCTTGCGCAGCTTCAGGATGCGCGCGATGAGCGGCGTGTTGTCCCATTCGGGCTTGCCGAACTCGGAAGCACGCGTGACGCTCGCACGGTACATCGCTTCGCGCAGTGCGCGGTCGTCAGCGAATTGCATGACCGGCAGGTAGGAGGGGGCGTGCAGCGTGAATTTCCAGCCCGTGAGGCCGTCCTTGTCCGCGGCCTGGTGCGCAGCCTCGAGCGCGTCTTCGTGCAGGCCGGAAAGGCGAGCTCGATCCTCGACCAGGAGCGTAAAGGCGTTGGTCGCATCGAGCAGGTTCTCGGAGAACTTTGCGCCGAGCTGCGCGAGCTCGTCCTGGATCGCTGCGAAGCGCGCTTTCTCGGCCGGCGGCAGCTCGGCGCCGCCGAGACGGAAATCGCGCAAGGCGTCGTCCACCTGCTTGCGCCGCGCCCGAGGCAGCGCCGCGTACGCCGCCGAGGCGCGCAGCCTGCGGTGTTTTTCGAACAGCCGCTCGTTGTGGCCGAGCTCGGTCCAGTACTGGGTGACGCTCGGCAGGCTCGCGTTGTAGGCCTCGCGCAGCGCGGGGCTGTCCAGCACGGCGTGCAGGTGGGCCACCTGCCCCCAGGCGCGCGACAGGCGTTCGTTTGCGTCCTCGAGCGGCGTGATGAACGCGTCCCAGGTGTCTGGAACCTCCGGCGCAGTAACCTGCGCCACGGCCGCGCGACCCTCGGCGAGAAGCCGGTCGATCGCGGGCGCGACGTGCTCGGGCCGGATCTCGGAGAAGCGCGGCAGGCCCGAAAAATCTAGCAAAGGGTTCATGCGGATCGATCCGATTTCAGCGCGGCGCGCACGGTGTTCGAAACGAGCATGGCGATCGTCATCGGCCCGACGCCGCCGGGAACCGGGGTGATCCAGCCCGCAATTTCCTTCACGCGGTCGAAGTCGACGTCGCCGCACAGCTTGCCGTCGGGGAGCCGGTTCGTGCCCACGTCGATCACGCAGGCGCCGGGCTTGACCATCTCCGCGGTGATCAGTCGCGGGCACCCGACGGCAGCGACGAGGACGTCTGCTTCGCGCGTGATCGCCGCGAGATCTCCGCTCTTCGAGTGACAGATGGTGACCGTGGCGTCCTTTTGCAGGAGTAGCAGCGCCATCGGCTTGCCGACGATGTTCGAACGCCCGACGACCACCGCACGCCGGCCCGCGAGCGGCACGTGCTCGCGCTCGAGCATGTGCAGGATGCCCGCGGGCGTGCAGGGCACGAAGCCCGGCCGCCCCGCGAGCAGCGCGCCGAGGCTCTCCACATGGAAGCCGTCGACGTCCTTGGTCGCGGACACTGCGCCGAACACGCGCTGCGCGTCGATGTGCGGCGGGAGCGGCAGCTGCACCAATACCCCGTGCACGCGCTCGTCGCGGTCGAGCGCCGCGAGCCGCGTGAGCAGCGTCTCGTCGTCGACGCTCGCCGGAAACTCGTGCAGCTCCCAGCGCAGCCCCGTCTCCTCGCAGGCGCGAACCTTGTTCCGGACGTAGACGCGCGAGGCCGCCTCGTCGCCTACCAGTATCACGGCGAGCCCCGGTCGCCGTCCGAGCGCCGCGAGCCGCTCGACTTCGGGGCGCACCGCTGCGCGCAGAGCGGCGGCGATTGATCTTCCGTCGATGATCCTGGCGCTCATGCGTTGCAAGGAGCAAAGGGGCGGCAGTCTAACATCGCGCGCGCAGCGCGGTATTGCACTATACGAGATGACGTTTTATAATACGAAACTGCGCTTTGAGCCGCTGCGGGGCTCGTATTAAGCTTCAACGCTGCCGCTCGCGCCCAAAAGGCGCGTCGAACGCACGAAGCCACAAGCTTGGAGGTACAGATGTCCGCCGTTCCGCAACTGCCCGCGGCCAACGACCCCGACGCACTCGAGACGCAGGAGTGGCTAGACGCGCTCGAAGCGGTGCTCGAACGCGAGGGGCCTGAGCGCGCGCACTACCTTCTCGAGCAGCTGGTCGACAAGGCGCGTCGTTCCGGTGCCTACATTCCGTTCTCGGCCACTACCGCCTACATCAACACGATTCCGCCGCACCTGGAGGAGCGCTCGCCCGGCGACCATGCGCTGGAGGAGCGCATCCGCTCGTACTGCCGTTGGAACGCGATGGTGATGGTGGCGCGCGCCAACAAGAACGACGACGAGCTCGGCGGCCACATCGCGAGCTTCGCCTCGGTCGGCACGCTGTTCGGTCAAGGCTTCAACCACTTCTGGCATGCGCCGTCGGAGAACCACGGCGGCGACCTGATCTACTTCCAGGGACACTCGTCGCCCGGCATCTACGCGCGCGCGTTCATGGAGGGGCGCCTGAGCGAGGAGCAGTTGCTCAACTTCCGGCGCGAAGTCGAGGGCAAGGGGATCTCGTCGTATCCGCACCCGTGGCTGATGCCGGACTTCTGGCAATTTCCCACCGTGTCGATGGGCCTCGGACCGATCCAGGCGATCTACATGGCGAGGTTCCTCAAGTACCTGCATGCGCGCGGTCTGGCCGACACCGCCAACCGGAAAGTGTGGTGCTTCTGCGGCGACGGCGAGATGGACGAGCCCGAGTCGCTCGGCGCGATCGGCATGGCGGTGCGAGAGAAGCTCGACAACCTGATTTTCATCGTCAACTGCAACCTGCAGAGGCTCGACGGCCCGGTGCGCGGCAACGGCAAGATCATCCAGGAGCTGGAGTCGGACTTCCGCGGCGCCGGCTGGAACGTGATCAAGCTCATTTGGGGCTCGTACTGGGACCCGCTGCTCGCGCGCGACAAGGACGGACTGCTGCTGCGCCTGATGCAGGAGACGGTCGACGGCGAGTACCAGAACTACAAGGCGAACGACGGCGCCTTCGTGCGCAAGCACTTCTTCGGCAAGTATCCGAAGCTGCTCGAGATGGTCTCGCGCATGACCGACGAGGACATCTGGCGCCTGAACCGCGGCGGGCACGATCCGCACAAGATCTACGCCGCCTACGCCGCCGCGGTGAAGCACAAGGGCCAGCCGACCGTGATCCTCGCCAAGACGATCAAGGGATACGGCCTGGGCAAGCAGGGTCAGGCGAAGAACCCGACGCACCAGCTGAAGAAGGTCGACGTCGAAACGATCCGCGGCATGCGCGACCGCATGAATATTCCGATCTCCGACGACCAGCTCGAGAAGCTGCCGTTCTACGTCCCGGCGCCGGACTCGCCCGAGATGAAATACCTGCACGAGCGCCGTCGGGCGCTCGGGGGCTACCTGCCGCAACGGCGTCGCAAGGCCGACGCGCCGCCGCCCGTGCCGCCGCTCGAGGTGTTCGAAGCCCTGCTCAAGGGCTCGGAAGGGCGCGAGATCTCAACCACCATGGCGTTCGTGCGCGCGCTCACCGCGCTCATCCGCGACAAGAGTCTGGGCAAGCACGTAGTGCCGATTGTGCCCGACGAAGCGCGCACCTTCGGCATGGAAGGCATGTTCCGCCAGCTCGGAATCTATGCTGCCGAGGGCCAGAAGTACGAGCCGGTCGACCGCGATCAGGTGATGTACTACCGCGAGGACAAGTCGGGTCAGATTCTGGAGGAGGGCATAAACGAGGCGGGGGCGTTCTCCTCCTGGATCGCCGCCGCCACCTCGTATAGCCACTCCAACCTGGCGATGGTGCCGTTCTACATCTATTACTCGATGTTCGGCTTCCAGCGCTTCGGCGACCTGGCGTGGGCGGCCGGCGACCAGCGCTGCCGCGGCTTCCTGCTGGGCGGCACGGCGGGGCGTACTACCCTGAACGGCGAGGGCCTGCAACACGAGGACGGTCACTCGCACGTTCTGTTCTCGGTCATCCCGAACTGCGTTTGCTACGACCCGAGCTACGGCTACGAGCTCGCGGTGATCATTCACGACGGCCTGCGGCGCATGCTCGCCGAGCAGGCGGACGTGTTCTATTACATCACCGTGATGAACGAGAACTACGAGCACCCGGCGATGCCGGCGGGCGCCGAGGAAGGGATCCTGAAGGGCATGTACCTGCTGCGCGCGTCGCAGTCCAAGGCCAAGGCGCGCGTCCAGCTGATGGGCTCGGGCACGATCCTGCGCGAGGTGCTCGCCGCGGCCGAGCTGCTCGAGCAGGACTGGAACGTGGCCGCCGACGTGTGGAGCGCGACCAGCTTCACCGAGCTGCGGCGCGAGGGCATGGCGGCGGATCGCTGGAACATGCTCCACCCGGAGGACGCGCCGCGCATGCCCTACGTTGCGAAATGCCTCGCGCAGCGCCCGGGCCCGGTGGTTGCGGCGAGCGACTACATGAAGGCGTTCGCCGATCAGATCCGCCCGTTCATCCCGAGAGAGCGCGTATACCGCGTGCTCGGCACCGACGGCTTCGGGCGCTCGGACTCACGTGCCATGCTGCGCCACTTCTTCGAGGTCAACCGCTATTTCGTCGCGGTGGCCGCGCTCAAGGCGCTCGCCGAGCAGGGCGAGGGCTCGGCCAAGGCGGCGGCCGAGGCACTCAAGAAGTACAAGCTCGACCCCGAAAAGCCGGATCCGACCACCGTATGAAGGAGGTCCTGGTTCCGGATATCGGCGACTTCAAGGACGTCGAGGTCATCGAGGTCCTGGTCAAGCCGGGGGACGCGATCAGCGCCGAGCAGTCGCTCGTCACGCTGGAATCGGACAAGGCGACCATGGAGATTCCGTCGCCCGCGGCCGGCGTGGTGAAGGAGCTCAGGGTCAAGGTCGGCGACAGGGTATCGCAGGGCTCGCCCGTGCTGGTGCTCGAAGCCGCGGAAGCGGAAGCGGCGCCGGCGAGCCCGGCGCCCGCGCCGGCTAAGGCGAGCGCGCCCGCACCTGCGGCGGCCCCGGCGGCTCCCGCGGCCGCGTCCGCACCGCGGCAGATGACGATTCCGCGCCCCGAGCCGGTGCCGACGGAGCCGCAGGAGGCGACCGCGGCCAAGCCGCACGCGAGCCCGTCGGTGCGCAAGTTCGCGCGCGAGCTGGGCGTCGATCTCGCCCAGGTGCGCGCGAGCGGGCCGAAGGCGCGCGTGCTGCACGAGGACGTGCAGGCATTCGTCAAGGGCGTCATGGCGCAGGGCGGTGCGCCGCAGGCGGCAGCGCCGCGCGGCGGCGCGCTGCCGTTCAACCTGCCGGCCTGGCCGGAGGTCGACTTCGCCAAGTTCGGCCCGGTGGAAGCGAAGCCGCTGTCGCGCATCCAGAAGCTCTCCGGCGCCAACCTGCACCGCAATTGGGTCTCGATTCCGCACGTCACGCAGTTCGACGAGGCCGACATCACCGACCTCGAGGCGTTCCGCAAGTCGAACACCGGCGTGACCGAGAAGCAGGGCTTCAAGCTCACCATGCTCGCGTTCCTCATCAAGGCGTCGGTGACTGCGCTGCGCGAGTACCCGCAGTTCAACGCCTCGCTCGACGCGAAGAACGAGAACCTGGTGCTGAAGAAGTATTACCACATCGGTGTCGCGGTCGACACGCCCGAGGGCCTGGTCGTGCCGGTGGTGCGCGACGCGGACCGCAAGGGGGTATTCGAGCTGGCACGCGAGCTCGCCGGGATCTCGAAGCTGGCACGCGAAAAGAAGCTCAAGCCGGGCGACATGCAGGGCGGGACGTTCTCGATCTCGAGCCTGGGCGGAATCGGCGGCACGGCCTTCACGCCGATCATCAACGCGCCGGAGGTGGCGATCCTCGGTGTTTCGCGCTCTGTCACGCGTCCCGTCTGGGACGGCAAGGAATTCACGCCGCGTCTCATGCTGCCGCTGTCGCTGTCCTACGATCACCGCGTCATCGACGGCGCGGCCGCGGCGCGCTTCACGAGCTATCTCGCCTCGGTGCTGTCCGACATCCGCCGGTCGCTGCTCTGAGATGGCGAAGCTGATCGAGGTCAAGGTTCCGGACATCGGCGACTTCAAAGGCGTCGAGGTCATCGAGCTGCTGGTCAAGCCGGGCGACACGGTCGCCAAGGAGCAGTCGCTCATCACGCTCGAGTCGGATAAAGCGACCATGGAGATCCCCTCGCCCGATGCGGGGGTGGTCAAGGCGCTTTTGGTCAAAGTGGGCGACAAGGTGTCCGAAGGCTCGCCGGTGCTGTCGCTCGAATCCGCTGAAGCGGCGCCTGCGCCGGCACCTGCGGCCGCGCCACCGCAGCCCGCTGCGGAGGGCGAGATCGAATGCGACGTGGCGGTGCTCGGCTCGGGTCCCGGCGGCTACTCGGCGGCGTTCCGCGCCGCCGACCTCGGCATGAAAACGCTGCTGGTCGAGCGTTATGCGGCGCTCGGCGGCGTGTGTTTGAACGTCGGCTGCATCCCTTCCAAGGCGCTGCTGCACGCCGCCGCGGTGACCGACGCGGCGCGCGCCCTGGCCGAGCACGGCATCGTGTTCAGCGAGCCGAAGGTCGAGCTCGACAAGCTGCGCGCCTTCAAGGACAAGGTGGTGGGCAGACTCACCGGAGGCCTGGCGAGCATGGCCAAGGCACGCAAGGTCACGGTCGCGCAAGGGATAGGCCGTTTCATCGATGATCATCGCCTCGTTGTCGAAGCCCAAGGTCAAAAGAAGACCATTCGCTTCAAGAGCGCGATCATCGCGGCGGGCTCCCAGGCGGCGAAGCTGCCCTTCCTGTCCGACGATCCGCGCGTCGTCGATTCCACCGGGGCGCTCGAGCTGCGCGCGGTGCCGAAGAAGATGCTGATAATCGGCGGCGGAATCATCGGCCTGGAGATGGGCACGGTGTATTCGACGTTCGGCGCGCGCGTCGACGTGGTCGAGATGCTCGATGGCCTGATGCTCGGGGCCGACCGCGACCTCGTCGCGGTATGGCAGAAGTTCAACGCGCGCCGCTTCGACAAGATCATGCTGAAGACGAAGACCGCCAGGGCGGAGGCGCGGAAGGACGGCATCGTGGTCTGGTTCGAAGGGGACGCGGCGCCCAAGGAACCGCAGCGCTACGACCTGGTGCTCGTCTCGGTCGGCCGCACGCCGAACGGCAGGAACATCGGCGCCGACGCGGCCGGGGTGGGCGTCACCGAGCGCGGCTTCATCGAAGTCGACTCGCAGATGCGCACCAATGTGCCGCACATCTTCGCCATTGGCGACATCGCGCGTGCGCCGATGCTCGCGCACAAGGCGGTGCACGAGGGCCACGTCGCGGCCGAGGTCGCCGCGGGTCGGAAGTCGCATTTCGACGCGCGCGTCATTCCGTCGGTCGCGTATACCGACCCGGAGATCGCCTGGGTCGGGCTCACCGAGGAGGAGGCGAAGAAGTCGGGCGTCAAGGTCGGAGTGGCCAAGTTCCCCTGGGCCGCCTCGGGCCGTGCGCTCGCCAACGCGCGCGAGGAAGGCTTCACCAAGCTCATCTTCGACGCCGGCACGCACCGCATCGTCGGCGCCGGAATCGTCGGCACTGGCGCCGGCGACCTGATCAGCGAACTGGCGCTGGCGATCGAGATGGGGGCGGACGCCACCGACATCGGCAAGACCATCCACCCCCATCCCACGCTCGGCGAGTCGGTCGGCATGGCTGCCGAGCTCTACGAGGGGGTGTGCACCGACCTGCCGCCGCAGAGGAAGAAATGACCCAGGACGAGCTTAAGCAGTCAGTGGCGCGCGAGGCGCTCAAGCACGTGGTCGAAGACGCGGTGGTCGGCGTGGGCTCGGGCTCGACGGTGAACTTCTTCATCGACGCGCTCGCTGGGATCAAGGGGCGCATCGAAGGCGCGGTGGCGGCCTCGGAAGCGAGCGCCGAGCGCCTGAAGCGCTACGGCATCCGCGTGTTCGACCTGAACAGCGTGAACGATCTGCCGGTCTACTTCGATGGCGCAGACGAGGTGAACGAGCACCTGTACATGATCAAGGGAGGCGGCGGGGCGCTCACGCGCGAGAAGATCGTCGCCGCGGTGGCAACGCGATTTGTGTGCATCTGCGACGCCTCGAAAATGGTATCCGTGCTGGGCAAGTTTCCGCTGCCGCTCGAGGTCATCCCGATGGCGCGCAGCTACGTCGGCCGGCGGCTGCTCGCCCTGGGCGGAAAGCCCGAGCTGCGCGAGAACTACCGCACCGACAACGGCAACCTCATCATCGACTCCTACGGTCTCTCGATCGTCGATCCACCGGCGCTCGAGGCCGAGCTGAACAATATCCCCGGCGTGGTCACGAACGGAATCTTCGCCCGCCGGCCGGCCGACCTGCTGCTCCTCGGGGCCCCCGAGGGCGTTCGCACGCTGCGCGCCAGGGCTTCGTAAGCTAGGTCACACGACTGTCACGCGGCTTGTGCTAAGCTGCTTTGGCCGCTGGTAAATCGACGCCATGGCCGAGCACACTTCAAAGCAATTCGACGCCGAGCTGGAAAGCGTGCGCTCGCGCGTGCTGCACATGGGCGGTCTGGTCGAGGAGCAGATCGTACGCGCCATGGATGCGCTGCGCTCCGGCGACATGGCTGCGATCGACAAGGTGATCGAGGACGATCACCGCGTGAATGCGCTCGAGGTGGAGCTGGACGAGTCCTGCAGCCACATCATCGCGCGCCGCCAGCCGGCAGCCGGCGACCTGCGCCTGCTCATTACGGTGATCAAGACCATCACCGACCTGGAGCGCATCGGAGACGAGGCCGAGAAGATCGCGCGCATGGCGAAGCTCATCCACGGCGCAGGACGGCAGCACATGCCGCGCATGGACCTGGCGCACGTCGCGGACCGGGCGCTCGCCATGCTGCGCCAGTCGCTCGACGCGTTCGCGCGGCTCGACATCGGCGAGGCGATGCGGGTCGTGAAGCAGGACGAGGCGGTCGACGACGAGTTCCGCTCCATCATGCGCCAGCTGATCACCTTCATGATGGAAGATCCGCGCACCATCACGCGCTCGCTCGAGATCCTGTTCATCGCCAAGGCGATCGAGCGCATCGGCGATCATTCCAAGAACATGGCCGAGTACGTCGTCTACATGGTCAAGGGCCGCGACGTGCGGCACGTGTCCATCGACGAGGTGGAAAAAGAAATCCTGGAGTCGCCGCGCTAGGTTACTTCTGCGGCGGCACGTAGCCCGTCGCGACGTCGGCACCTTCCCCGAAGAAGTGCTTCTCCATCTGCTCGGCGAGGTACTTGCGCGCGCGCGGATCGGCCAGGTTGAGCCGGTTCTCGTTCACCAGCATGGTCTGGTGGCGCAGCCATTGCTGCCACGCCTCCTTGGAGACGTTCTGGTAGATGCGCTTGCCGAGCTCGCCCGGGTACGGCGGAAAGTCGAGGCCTTCGGCTTCACGGCCGAGCTTGACGCATTTGACCATTCTTGCCATGGGAACTCCGTCCGGTTGCCGAGCGGCGATTATATTCGCTTCACGAACACTTTCGAGCCGCGCTTCCAGTTGTACAGTGCGCGCCGCTCGCTGGGCAGCGCCGCGACGTCCGCGGAGACGAATCCCTGGTCCAGGAACCAGTGCGCGGCGCGCGTGGTGAGCGCGAACAGCTTGCGGATGCGCAGCGCCTTGGCGCGCTCCTCGCAGGCCTGCAAGAGCAGCTCGCCGAACCCCGCGTCGCGGCACTCCGGCGCCACGGCCAGGCAGGCGAACTCGGCGCTCTTCGCGTCCGGGTAGGGATACAGTGCGGCGCAGCCGAGCAGCACGCCGTCGTGCTCGATCACCTGGAAGTTGCCGATCTCGCGCTCGAGCAGCTCGCGGTTGCGCTTGACCAGCGTTCCGTCGGCCTCGAGCGGCTCGATCAGGGCGATGATCGAGCCGACGTCCTCGAGACGCGCGGGACGCAGGTGCTGCACCGGGTCCGCGGTGATCATGGTGCCGACGCCCGAGTGCGTGAACAGCTCGAGCAGCACCGCACCGGGGGTGCGCCGCGCGACTAGGTGCGCGCGCGCGACGCCGCCGCCGAGCGCGCGCAACGCGTGCTCGAGCGCGCGTCCGGCCTGTGCGCCAAGATCGTCCTTCTTGAGGAGGGCCTGCGCCTCGCGCGCGGTGAGCTCGGCGAGCACCTCGCCTTTGCGGTCGGCGGGCAGGCGGTCGGTGAAGATGAGCAGCTTGTCCGCCTTGAGCGCCACGGCGACGCTCTCGGCGACGTCCTCCCATGCGAGGTTGAACACCTCGCCGGTGGGCGAATAGCCGATGTTCGGCACCAGCACCAGGTCGCCGTCCTCCAGCCGATGGGTGATGGCGGCGGTGTCGACCTTGCGCACCGACCCGGTGAACTGGAAGTCGACGCCGTCCAGCACGCCGATCGGCCGCGCGATGATGAAGTTGCCCGAAGCGGCGCGGATGCGCGCCCCGGCCATTGGCGAGTTGGGCAGGCCCTGCGACAGGAGCGCCTCCATCTCGACGCGCATCACCCCCGCGGCGTGCTTGACCGCGACCAACGCGGCCTCGTCGGTGATGCGCAGGCCCTTCGCATAGCGCGAGCGCTGGCCCTTCGCCTTGAGCTCGGCTTCGATCTGCGGGCGCGCGCCGTGCACCAGCACCAGGCGGATGCCGAGCGCCGCGAGCAGATTGACGTCATGCACGAACTGCGCGAAGCGCGCGCGCTCGGCGAGCAGCTCGCCGCCGAAGGCGATCACGAAGGTGCGTCCGCGGAACGCGTGCACGTAGGGCGCGGCCTGGCGGAACCAGTCCACGAAGGCTTCGGGGTTGAGCGGTGTCGACATGCGGCGCCTGGGTTCCTGCGGTTTTTCGAAATTCTATGCCAGAGCGCCGCTAGAACTCCCCGGCGAGCGCGGCGAGCGCTGCAAGGGCGGCCGGTGCGGCGGTCTCGGTGCGCAGCACCCGGGCGCCGAGCCGTACGGCGACGAAGCCGGCGCGCGCGAGCAGCGCCTCCTCGCCGGCGTCGAACCCCGACTCGGGCCCGACGGCAAGCGTGACCGGCCCGGTGCCGCGCCCCGCTGCGGCGCTCAGGGCTGTCTGGGCATCGGGCGCAAGCAGCAGGCGCAGCGCACCCGAGGGCTTGCGGCAGTACTCCGCGAGCGGCACCAGGGGCAGCACCTCGGGAACGCGGTTGCGCCCGCACTGCTCGCAGGCGGCGGTCGCCACGCGGCGCCAGTGCTCGATGCGCGCGGACGCGCGCGCGCCGGCGATGCGCACCACCGACTTGCGCGCGAGCACCGGCTGGATCGCCGCGACCCCGAGCTCGGTCGCCTTCTGCACCGTGAGGTCCATGCGCTCGCCCGCCGACACGCCCTGCACCAGCGTGACCTGCAGTCTCGCTTCGCGCTCGACATCGCGCCAGGCGCCTACGGCCGCGGCGCCGCCGCGCGCGACGGTCGCCTCCCATTCCCCGCCTCGGCCGTCGAACAGCGTGACCGGATCGCCCTCGCGCAGGCGCAGCACGCGCAGTGCGTGGTGCGCAGCGCGCTCGGGCAGCTCGACGAGCACGCCCGAGCGCAGCGGGCCCTCGACGAACAGGCGCGCGACCCGATGGCATTCTCCGTTCATGCTAGGATTTTCGCATGGTGAGCACCGAGACCTCCGTGTGCAACTTCGGCTGGAGGGCCGCCGAGTTCGACCTGCCGGGCGTGGACGGCAAGCGCCATACGCTCGCGTCGGCGCGCGGGCCGAACGGGCTGCTGGTGATGTTCATCTGCAACCACTGCCCCTACGTGAAGGCGGTGATCGACCGCATCGCGCGCGACGCCGCGGAGCTCGCAGGTCACGGCGTGGGCTCGATCGCCATCATGTCGAACGATCCCGCCGACTACCCGGAGGATTCGTTCGACAACATGCGGCGCGTCGCGCGCGCGAAGGGCCTTTCCTTTCCCTACGTTCTGGACGAGACGCAGGCGGTGGCGAAGGCCTACGGCGCGGTGTGCACGCCCGACTTCTTCGGCTTCAACGCGCGGCTCGAGCTGCAGTACCGCGGACGGCTGGACGCCTCGCGCCGCGAGGCGGTGCCCGGCGCGCGGCGCGAGCTCTACGAAGCGATGCTGAGAATCGCGCAGACGGGCGAGGGCCCGCGCGAACAGACGCCCTCCATCGGCTGCTCGATCAAGTGGCGCCGCGCGGCCTGAACGCGCGCTAGCGCGTGCAGGCCCAGCCTACGATCCGGCACTCGGCGCCGCAGGCGTGCAGCGCCTTGGTTTCCGCTTCCTGCCGTGTGCTTCCCTTGTGGACGAAGTGTCGCTTCGGGCCGTCCGCCAGCGCCGCGCAGTCGTTGTGAAAGCGCAGCACGACCTCGCAGTTCGGGTGCGCGCACTGCTTGAGCGACTCGACGCGCGCGGCGCGGTCGCTCGGCTGGTCGACGGCGTAGCCGAAGCTCCCGGAAGCGCGGTGGTAGGCGAGCGCGCCGTAGGCGGGCCGGGTCTTGGCTGCGGCGGCCTGGGTTGCGCAGCCCAGCAGGAGCAGCACGATCGCGAGTGCTGCTCTCACATCGTGGCCCCGAGTACCCACGGCGCGAACTCGTCCTCGCCGTAGCCCCACTGCTCGGACTTCGATTTCGCGCCCGAGGCGGTGCGCAGGATCAGCTCGAAGAAGCGCTTGCCCGCATCCTGGATCGACTCGGAGCCATCGACCACGGTGCCGCAGTTGAAGTCCATGTCTTCTTCCTGGTGCACGTAGAGCGGCGTGTTGGTCGCGAGCTTGAGCGAGGGCGCGGGCTTGCAGCCGTAAGCCGATCCGCGCCCGGTGGTGAAGCAGATCAGGTTCGCACCGCCCGCCACCTGGCCGGTGGCCGACACGGGGTCGTAGCCCGGCGTATCCATGTAGACGAATCCCTTCGCCGTCACCGGCTCGGCGTACTCGTAGACGTCCACCAGGTTGGTGGTGCCGCCCTTGGCGACCGCGCCGAGCGACTTTTCCAGGATCGTGGTGAGGCCGCCCGCCTTGTTGCCGGGCGAGGGATTGTTGTTCATCTCGTTGCCGTTGCGCCGCGTGTACTCCTCCCACCAGCGAATGCGCGCGATAAGCTTTTCGCCGACTTGTTCTGAAATTGCCCTTCTCGTCAGTAAGTGCTCGGCGCCATATATTTCTGGGGTCTCGGAAAGGATGGCGGTGCCGCCGTGGCGCACGAGCAGGTCGACCGCGGCGCCGAGCGCGGGGTTGGCGCTGATCCCGGAATAGCCGTCTGAGCCGCCGCATTGCAGGCCGAGCACGAGCTGCGAAGCCGGCACGCGCTGGCGCCGCGCCTTGTCCGCCTCCGGGAGAATCGCTTCGATCCTCGCGATACCCTCGCGCACCGCCTTCATGGTGCCGCCCTTCTCCTGGATGGTGTAGGCGGCGAGCTTGTCCGAGCGCTGCAGCTTGTGTACTGAGAGGAGGTTGTTGATCTGGTTCGCCTCGCAACCGAGGCCCACGACCTGCACCGCGAAGAAGTTCGGGTGGCGCGCGTAGCCCGCCATCGTGCGCCGCAAGAGGTCGACCGGCTCGCCGTCGCTCGCCATGCCGCAGCCGGTCTTGTGCGTGAGCGCGACCACGCCGTCCACGTTCGGGTACGCGTCCAACCGGTTGCGGAAGTGATCGGCGATCATGCGTGCCACCGTGGCCGAGCAGTTGACGCTGGTCAGGATGCCGATGTAGTTGCGCGTTGCGACGCGCCCGTCGGCGCGCACGATCCCCTCGAACGCCGCTTGTGGAGTTATGTAGTCAGTATCTTTCCTGTCCGAACAAAAAGAGTAATCCCTTGCGAAGTCGGCCATGCCAAGGTTATGCACGTGCACGTGCTCGCCCGCCTTGATCGCGCAGGTGGCGAAGCCGATGATCTGGTCGTAGCGCTTCACCGGCTGCCCGGCGGCGATGTCGCGCACCGCGAGCTTGTGGCCGGCGGGAATCCTCGCCGCGGTGCGCAGCTTCTCTCCAGTCACCATGGTGCCCATGGGGATCTCGACGCGCGCGATGACGACGTCGTCGTTCGGGTGCAGGCGGATGGTCAGGTCGGCGGCTTGCAGCATGGTTCGCCCTCAATGGTTGTCGCGCGGCACGAGCGGGCCGCTCTTGCCGACGAGGAAATCCAGGTCGGCGCCCTCGGGTGCCTGCAGCACGTGGTCGAAGTAAAGCTTCCAGTAGCCGCGCGCAAGCGGCGCCTCGGGCGCTTTCCAGCGTTTTTTTCTCTGTGCAAGAACTTGTGGAGACACGAGGAGGTCGAGCCTGCGCTTGGCGACGTCCAACTCGATCGTATCCCCGTTCTCGACCAGCGCCAGGGCCCCGCCCGCGGCCGCCTCGGGGGCGATATGCAGCACGACCGTCCCGTAGGCTGTGCCGCTCATGCGCGCGTCCGAGATGCGCAGCATGTCGGTGACGCCCTTTTTCAGGAGCTTGGGCGGCAGCGGCATGTTGCCCACCTCGGCCATGCCGGGATAGCCCTTTGGGCCGCAGTTCTTGAGCACCATGACGCAGGTCTCGTCGATGTCGAGCTTTGGATCGTCTATGCGCCCGTGGAAATCCTCGATGTTCTCGAATACCACCGCGCGGCCGCGGTGCTTGAGGAGCTTCGGCGTCGCGGCCGAGGGCTTGATGATCGCGCCGTCCGGGCACAGGTTGCCGCGCAACACCGCGATGCCGGTGTTCTTCTTGAACGGCTTCCCGAACGCGTGCACCACCTCGCGATTCCAGCACGGCGCGTCCTTGTTGTTCGCCCAGATCGTCTCGCCGTTGACCGTCAGCGCGTCCTTGTGCAGGAGATCCGCTTCGCCCAGCTCGCGGATCACCGCGGGAAGGCCTCCAGCGTAATAGAAGTCCTCCATGAGGTACTTGCCCGAGGGCATGAGATTGACCAGCGTATGCACGCCGCGCCCGCAGCGGTCCCAGTCCTCGAGCTTGAGATCCACTCCGATGCGCCGCGCGATCGCGATCAGATGGATCACCGCGTTAGTCGAGCCGCCGATCGCGGCATTGACGCGGATCGCATTCTCGAAGGCCTCGCGGGTCAGGATCTTCGACAGCGTGAGGTTTTCCTTCACCATCTGCACGATGCGCCGGCCGGCGGCGCGCGCGAGCACGTTCCTGCGCGCATCGACCGCGGGAATCGCCGCGTTGCCCGGCATGCCGACGCCGAGCGATTCCACCATCGAGGCCATGGTGGAGGCCGTGCCCATGGTCATGCAGTGGCCGTGCGAGCGGTGCATGCACGACTCGGCCTCGTGGAACTCCTTCAGCGTGATCTTGCCCGCGCGCAGGTCCTCGGACATCGACCACACGTTGGTGCCCGAGCCGATGTCGGTGCCGCGGTACTTGCCGGAGAGCATCGGCCCGCCGGAGACCGCAATCGCCGGCAGGTCGACGCTCGCCGCGCCCATCAGGAGCGAGGGCGTCGTCTTGTCGCAGCCCACCAGCAGCACCACCCCGTCTAGCGGGTTGCCGCGGATCGACTCCTCGACGTCCATGCTGGCGAGGTTGCGATACAGCATCGCCGTGGGCCGCAGGAGCGTCTCGCCGAGCGACATCACCGGGAACTCGAGCGGGAAACCGCCCGCTTCGAGCACGCCGTACTTCACGTGCTCGGCGATCACGCGGAAATGCGTGTTGCACGGCGTGAGCTCGGACCAGGTGTTGCAGATGCCGATCACCGGCCGGCCGTCGAACTGGTCCTGCGGCACGCCGCGGTTCTTCACCCAGCTGCGATAGATGAAGCCGTAGATGTCCTCGCGCCCGAACCATTGCACGCTGCGCTGCGTGGTTTTCTTCTTCGCCATGTCAGTAGGTGGCCCTGCCGCCGGAAATGTCGAATACGGCGCCGGTGGAGAACGAGCAGTCCTCCGACGCCAGCCAGCCGACGAGCGCCGCGATCTCCTCGACCTGCACGAAGCGCCCCATCGGGATCTTGGACAGCATGTAGTTGATGTGCTGCTCGGTCATCTGGTCGAAGATCGCGGTCTTCGCCGCCGCGGGTGTCACGCAGTTGACCAGCACGCCGCTGTTCGCCAGCTCCTTGCCGAGCGACTTGGTGAGCGAGATGACGCCGGCCTTGGACGCGCTGTAGGCGACCGCGTTCGGATTGCCCTCCTTGCCGGCGACCGAGGCGATGTTGACGATGCGGCCGTACTTCCTGCGCGCCATGTGCGGCGCGATCGCGCGGCAGGTGAGGAACTGGCTGGTGAGGTTGACCGCGATCACCTTGTGCCATTCCTCGACCGGATACTCGACGGTCGGGGCGTTCAACCCGGCGATGCCGGCGTTGTTGACGAGCACGTCGATCTTGCCGAACGCCTCGAGCGCGCGCTTCGTGCCGCGCTCGACGGCCGCCGCGTCGGTGACGTCGAGCGCTTCGCCGCTCGCGCTCGCGCCGAGCGCGGCGAGCGCGGAGGCGAGCAGCCTGTCGTCGCGGTCCCAGATGCGCAGCTTCGCGCCGGAGGCGAGCAGACGTCGCGCGATGGCGAGCCCGATGCCCTGCGCGCCGCCGGTGACCACCGCGGTTCGACCTGCGAAATCGAGCTGGTTCATGCCCCTTCCCGGAAAGCGCCGAGGCGAAAGTGTACCGCTTCGCGCGATGGCGAACCGCTATAATCCCTGCCCCGTCATCGAGGAGGACTTCGTGTCAGCAAGGCTTGCCGGCAAGACCGCGTTCATCACGGCGGCAGGACAGGGCATCGGGCGCGGCGCGGCGCTCGCGTTCGCGCGCGAGGGCGCAAAAGTCTGGGCGACCGACATAAACGCAAAGGCGCTCGCGGAGATCGAAGGCAAGGACGGCATCCGCACGCGGGCGCTCGACGCGACCGACGAGGCGGCGATCGGCAGGCTTGCCGCCGAGGTGGGGCAGATCGACGTGCTGTTCAACTGCGCGGGCTTCGTGCACCACGGCACGATCCTCGATTGCACGCCGAAGGACTGGGACTTCAGCTTCAACCTGAATGTGAAGTCCATGTTCCTGGTGACGCGCGCTTTCCTTCCGGGGATGCTGAAAAAGTGCGGCGGATCGATCATCAACGTCTCGTCGATCGCCTCTTCGATCAAGGGACTGCCCAACCGCTTCGTCTATGGCACGACCAAGGCCGCGGTGATCGGCCTGACCAAGTCGATCGCCGCCGACTACGTCAAGCAGGGCATCCGCTGCAACGCGATTTGCCCGGGAACGGTCGACACCCCGTCGCTGCACGATCGCATCGCGGCGTTCGCCGACCCGGTCAAGGCTAGGGCCGATTTCATCGCGCGCCAGCCCATGGGGAGGCTTGGCACGGTGGACGACATCACCGGCATTCTGGTTTTCCTGGCGTCCGACGAATCGCTGTTCGCGACCGGCAACGCCTATTCAATCGATGGGGGGATGACGATATGAAGCTGTGCCGTTACGGCAAGTCCGGGTTCGAGAAGCCGGGGGTGATCGACGCGGAAGGGCGCCTGCGCGACCTGTCCAAGGTAGTTGCCAACATCGGCCCGAACGAGCTCTCGCCGCGCGGTCTCAAGATGCTGTCCAAGGTCAAGCCCGAGTCGCTCGCTCTGGTGAACGGCAATCCGCGCTTCGGCGTCCCCTACGTGGGCATCGGCAAGTTCGTGGCGATCGGCCTGAACTACTCCGACCACGCAAAAGAAGCGGGCATGCCGATCCCCTCCGAGCCGGTCGTGTTCATGAAGGCGACCACCTGCATCAACGGGCCGTCGGACGACATCCTCCAGCCCAGGGGCTCGACCAAGCTCGACTGGGAAGTGGAGCTCGGCATCGTGATCGGCAGCAAGGCGCAGTACGTATCCGAGGACAAGGCGCTCGAGCACGTCGCCGGCTACTGCGTGGTGAACGACGTTTCCGAGCGCGCCTTCCAGCTGCAATCCTCGCAATGGGACAAGGGCAAGGGCTGCGACAGCTTCGGCCCGATCGGCCCCTGGCTCGTCACCACCGACGAGATCACCGATCCGCAAACGCTCGACATGTGGCTCGACGTGAACGGCAAGCGCATGCAGACCGGCAACACGCGCACCATGATCTTCGGCGCAGCGCACCTGGTGTCCTACGTGAGCCAGTACATGACGCTGCTGCCGGGCGACATCATCACCACCGGCACGCCGCCCGGGGTCGGCATGGGCATGAAGCCGGCTCCGGTGTTCCTCAAGCCGGGCGACGTGATGACGCTCGGCATCCAGGGACTGGGCGAGCAGCGCCAGAAAGTGGTGGCGTATTCGGGCTGACATGCGGGCGCTGCGCGTCAACGGCGAGCGCTTGTGGCAGTCGTTGATGGATCTCGCACGCATCGGCGCGACTGCCAAGGGCGGCGTGCGCCGCCTGACCCTCACCGAGGTCGACCGCCAGGCGCGCGACCTGTTCGCGCGCTGGGTGCGCGAGGCCGAGCTCGAAGTGCGCGTCGACGCGATCGGCAACATGTTCGCGCGCCGCACCGGTGCCGACCCCTCGGCCGCGCCGGTGGCGATGGGCAGCCATCTCGACAGCCAGCCTTCCGGCGGAAAGTTCGACGGCGCCTACGGGGTGATGGCCGGACTGGAAGTATTGCGCACGCTGAACGATGCCGGCGTCAGGACGCGCGCGCCGCTCGAGGTGGTCTCCTGGACCAACGAAGAGGGCTCGCGCTTCACGCCGGTGATGATGGGCTCGGGCGTGTTCGCCGGAGTGTTCCCGCTTGCCCACGTGCTCGGGCAGAGGGACGTGGACAATACGAGCGTGCAGGAAGCCCTGCAGTCGATCAACTACGCGGGCGCGGAGCCGGCGCACCGGCTCGGCGCGTACTTCGAGGCGCATATCGAGCAGGGCCCCGTGCTCGACGATACGAAGACGACGATCGGCGTGGTGCAGGGCGCGCTAGGCCAGCGCTGGTTCGATTGCGTGATCGCCGGCCAGGACGCGCACGCCGGCCCGACGCCGATGGAGCTGAGGAGGGACGCGCTGCTCGCCGCCAGCCGCGTGGTGCTCGAGGTGAACCGCATCGCGCGCGCATTTCCCGACTACGCGCGCGGCACCGTCGGCTATCTGCAGGTCAAGCCCAACTCGCGCAACGTGGTGCCGGGCGAGGTGCGCATGTCGGTCGAGTTCCGCAACCAGAAGGACGAGAATCTCGGGACGATGGTCGCCGCGCTGCGCCAAAGCCTGGAGACGATTGAGACCGAGTGCCGCGTGGCGATCGAGCTGAAGGAAGTCACCTATTTCCCGCCCTGCCATTTCGATCCCGCGCTGGTCGGAGCCGTGCGCGACGCGGCGCGCTCGCTCGGCTACACGCACCGCGACATCGTCTCCGGCGCCGGCCACGACGCGGTGTACGTGGCGCGCGTGGCGCCGACGGCGATGATCTTCGTGCCCTGCGAGGGCGGAATCAGCCACAACGAAAGCGAGAGCGCCACGCCCGGGGATCTCGCCGCAGGGTGTAATGTGTTGCTGCACGCAGTGCTGGCTTGTGCCGCCTGAGCCCTTCACGGAGGTGGAAACATGAACGAACGCGCACGCCCGGAAGCCGTCGGCCACTCGCTCGAGAGCTCGGCCTTCTTCATGCCGTTCTCGGCAAACCGCCAGTTCAAGAAGGCGCCGCGCCTGCTGGCGCGCGCCGAGGGCATCCACTACTACACGCCCGAAGGGCGCAAGGTGATCGACGGCACCTCGGGCCTGTGGTGCGTGAATGCCGGGCACTGCCGCAAGAAAATCGTCGAGGCGGTGCAGAAGCAGGTCGCGACCATGGAATTCGCGCCGCCGTTCCAGATGGGGCACCCGGCGGCGTTCGAGTTCGCCGACCGGCTCGCGGCGCTCGCGCCGAACGGCCTGTCGCGCGTGTTCTTCACCAACTCGGGCTCGGAGTCGGTCGACACCGCCTTGAAGCTCGCGCTCGCCTACCACCGCGTGCGCGGCGAGGGCCACCGCGTGCGCCTGATCGGGCGCGAGCGCGGCTACCACGGCGTCAATTTCGGCGGCACCGCGGTCGGCGGGATCTCGGGCAATCGCAAGATCTTCGGCGCGCTGGTGGCCGGGGTCGATCACCTGCGCCATACGCACGACCCGGCGCGGAACGCCTTCTCGCGCGGCCAGCCGAAGCACGGCGCCGAGCTGGCGGAGGACCTCGAGCGCCTTGCGCAGCTGCACGACCCTTCCACGATCGCCGCGGTGATCGTCGAGCCGGTGGCGTGCTCGACGGGCGTCTTGGTGCCGCCGGTGGGGTACCTGGAGCGGCTGCGCGAGATCTGCGACCGGCACGGCATCCTGCTCATCTTCGACGAGGTGATCACCGCCTGGGGACGCTTGGGCAAGCCGTTCGGCTCGCAGTACTTCGGCGTCACGCCGGATCTCATCACCACGGCGAAGGGCATCACGAACGCCACCGTACCCATGGGTGCGGTGTTCATGAAGGAAGACATCTACCGGGCGTTCATGACCGGCCCGGAGGGCGCGATCGAGATGCCGCACGGGTACACCTACTCCTCGCACCCGCTCGCCTGCGCCGCAGGCCTCGCGACGCTGGACGTCTATGCGGAAGAGGGGCTGCTCACGCGCGTGGGCGAGCTCGCCGGCTACTGGGAAGAGCAGGCGCACGCCTTCAAGGGGCTGCCGAACCTCGTCGACATCCGCAACATCGGCCTGATCGCCGCCTTCGAGCTCGCGCCGCGGCCGGGCGCGCCCGGCGCGCGCGGCTTCGAGGCGCATACGCGCGCCTTCGAGAAAGGGGCCTACGTGCGCGTCACCGGCGACATCGTGGCGCTCGCGCCGCCGCTCATCATCCGGAAGGCCGAGATCGACGAGCTGTTTGCCATCCTGCGCGAGACGCTCGAGTCGATCGCCTGAGCCGCGCGCCCGCCTACTTGGCGGCCGCGTGCACCACGCCGAGCCGCCGTCCGCGCGTCGCCTGCTTGAGGCGCGGCGGCGCAATCAGGTCGCGCAGGTAGTTCGGCAGCGCGAACACGCCCTCGTGGGTCTCGCCGTTGTAGAAGCGCAGCTCCTGCAGCTTGCGCTGCTCGATACGGCGGTCGATCTCGTCGGCCGTGAAGGACTTCGGATCGAGCTTGTCTGAGCACACCGCCATCGCCCACTGCGAGCCGTACAGTGGGATGTACATCGTGTAGGGGCGCACGATGCGGAACACGCCGTTCAGGCGCTGGGCGAGCTCCGCCACGCGCTCCGGCTGCGCGACCGGCGAGCCCAGGTGCAGCACCATCGCTCCGCCCGGGGCGAGCGCCTGGCGCAGCCGCTGGAAGAAGGCGGTCTCGTACAGCGCCTTGGCCGGGCCCATCGGGTCGTTCAGATCGAGCGCGATCAGGTCGAATTTTTCGGCCGTCTCGCGCACGAACTTCATGCCGTCCTCGATCAGCACGCGCAGCTTGGGGTTGTCGAACACGCCGTTGTGCACGGCGCCGAAATGCTCCCTGGCGACGCGAATCACGTCCGCGTCGATCTCCACCATCGTCACCTGCTCGACCGACGGGTGCTTGAGCGCTTCCTCCGAGGAACCGCCGTCGCCGCCGCCGATGACGAGCACCCTTTTCGGGGCGTAGTGCGCCGTGAGCGCAGGGTGCACCAGGTTCTCGTGGTATACGAACTCCTCGCGCTCGGAGGTCATGTTGAAGCCGTCCAGCCGGAAGAGCTTGCCGTACTGCGGCGTGTCGTAGATCGCCATCTTCTGGAAGCGCGTCTGCCACTCGCCGAGCTGCCGGCTGGCGCGGATGTAGAAGCCGGTCGAGCCGTTCAGCGGCTCCATCAGCAGATGCTCGCCGCGCTCGATCTCGTGGCGCGCAGCCTCGGCCGGCTGGAAGTAGTCGACGATGGCCTGGAACACCCGGCGCGCCTTGGCCGAGTTGTCCCCGCTGTAGTTGCACACGTACACGTCGAGCGTCAGCCCGTTGCGCTCCGGCCAGGTGTGTACGGCGAGGTGCGATTCGGCGAGCACCACCGTTCCGGTGAACCCCGAGCCCTCGAACTGGCGAAAGCTCACGTCCATGATGGTGAGTTCGGCCTGCTTCACGATCTCCACGCAGCTGTCGCGGAAGCGATCGCAATCGAGCAGGAGCTGCGGATCGCAGCGGCAGCCGCTCAGGTCACCGATGAGATGCAGGCCGTTCATGTTTTTCCTCCCCGAGAAATGCGAAGGCGCAACCCAGCGCTGTTGCCGAGTTGCGCCCTTCCGTCACGCCTTGCGGCGTAGATACGAAAAGCGTGCGATGCGCTCAATTCGTGCAGAGCCCCTCTTGGGCCGCCCCGCCAGCCGTCACGTGCCGGACTGCGCGAAGCTAGGCGCCCGTTTCAATTTCGCCCCGCATCTTCGCGGCAAGCGCGTCGATGAGGCGGCGAGCGATCGAGATTTTACTTGGAAGTCTCGGCAATTGGAATACATCGAACCACTGCGCGGCCTCGATTTCGCCGGGCTGTGGACGCAGATCTCCGGCGACCCAGTCGCAGGTGAACGCGATCATCAGCGAGTGCGGAAACGGCCACGGCTGGCTCGCGAAGTACGCGACGTTCGTCACCTCGACGCCCACCTCCTCGGCCACCTCGCGGCGCAGGCACTGCTCGAGCGACTCGCCGGGCTCGACGAAGCCCGCGAGCGCGCTGAACATGCCGGGCGGAAAATGCGGGCTGCGCCCGAGCAGCAGCTCGCGGCCGCGCCGCACGAGCGCCATGACCGCCGGCGCGACGCGCGGATAGGCCGACAGTCCGCAGGCCGGACACAGCCTGACGCGCTCGCCAGCGCGCGCCTCGGTGCGGGCGCCGCAGCGTCCGCAGAACTGGTGCGTGCGGTCCCAGTCGATCAGCTGCAGCGCGCGGCCTGCGAGCGCGAAGTGCGCGTCCTCCAGCACCGAGAAGAGCGCGCGCAGCCCCTCCCAGCTCGTGCCCGGGGGCGCGGCGCTGTCCGCCGGCGCTTCGGCCGCGAACAGGTGCCGCCCGCCGAGCTGGCCGAGGTAGAGCGTGCGCAGCGGCGGCTGGGCGAGCGGCCCGGGCGCGGCGCCGTAGGGCAGGCGCGCCCAGCTCGGCCGCACCGGCACGCGCGCGTCGCCCGTGGGCCGGTCGCTCGGCGGGCCCACCTCGACCAACAGGCGGTCCTTGAGGAACACGAACCAGTGCCCTTCGCCGGCCTCTCCCGCCTCGGTCGAGTGCACGTAGCCCTGCGGGCTGCTGAACGGTAGCTCGCTCACCCGCCTAGTCTAGCGGCAGGCGCAGGCGGCTGCCGACCACACGTTCGACGAGCGCTGCTCCACGCCGGGCGAGGAACTCCTTGAACGCCGCGGCGGCCGGCGACAGGCGCTTCCTTTCGCGATGGATCACGAACCATTCGCGCATCACCGGAGTACCCTCGACGCGCAGCACCGCGAGGCGCCGCGCGGCGAGTTCCAGGCCCACCGTGTGCAGCGACAGGAAGCTCACGCCCATGCCGGCCATCACCGCCTGCTTGATCGTCTCGTTCGAGCTCATCTCGATGGTCTCGGCGGGCCGGAACCCGTGCGCGGCGAACGCGCGCTCCATCGCGTTGCGCGTGCCCGAGCCGGCCTCGCGGATGAGGAAGGTCTCGCCGGTGAGCTCGGCGAGCGGGATGCGGCGGCGCCGCGCGAGCCGGTGCTCGGGGGCGGCGATGATCGCGAGCGGATGCTTGGCGAACGAGGCCGCGATGGTGTCGAGGCCCCCTGGCGCGCGTCCCATGACCGCCAGGTCGCAGCTGTTCTCGGCGAGCTGGTGCACCACGGCCTCGCGGTTGCTCACGGTGAGGCGCACCTTGACTTCGGGGTGCGTGCGCCGGAACTCGGCCAGCAGCTGAGGCGCGAAGTACTTCGCGGTGCTGGTCACCGCGAGGTGCAGCTCGCCGCCGCCCACGCCCTTCAGGGCACCGATCGCCTCCTCGGCTTCGCGCAGGTGCTGCAGCACGATGCGCGCATGGCGCAGCAGCTCTTCGCCGGCGTGCGTCAGGTGCATGCGGCGCCCCATCTGCTCGAACAGCGGCAGGCCGACGTGCGCCTCGAGCTGCTTCAGCTGGATCGAGACGGCCGGCTGAGTGAGATGCATTTCGCGCGCCGCGCGCCCGAAGTGCAGCTGGCGCGCCGCGGCCTCGAAGATGCGCAGCTGCTTGAGCGTGAGGTGGCGCATGATGTTTCGAATAGCTTATTGGTTCGATTAGAACATTTAAGTAGTCCTTATCACAACGGCGGGCTACCTTGCCCCCTCGGAGATACGGAGGACATGGCAATGGGCAAGATGGATCGAGCCGCCCCGGCAACGAGCGAGCGCTATCGCGCCGGGGTGATGAAGTATGCGCAGATGGGCTACTGGGACGCAGACTACGTGCCTGCGGACACCGACGTCATCGCACTGTTCCGCATCACGCCGCAGGAGGGCGTCGATCCCGAGGAAGCCGCCGCCGCCGTCGCGGGCGAATCCTCGACTGCCACCTGGACCGTGGTGTGGACCGACCGGCTCACCGCCTGCGACCGTTATCGCGCCAAGGCCTACCGCGTCGACCCGGTGCCGGGGACGCCGGGCCAGTACTTCGCCTACATCGCCTACGACCTGGCGCTGTTCGAGCCGGGCTCGATCGCGAACCTGACCGCTTCGATCATCGGCAACGTATTCGGCTTCAAGCCGCTCAAGGCGCTGCGCCTGGAGGACATGCGCCTGCCGGTCGCCTACGTGAAGACCTTCGACGGCCCGCCCACCGGCATCGTGGTCGAGCGCGAACGGCTGGACAAGTTCGGGCGGCCGCTGCTCGGCGCGACCGTGAAGCCCAAGCTCGGGCTCTCGGGCAAGAACTACGGGCGCGTGGTGTACGAGGCGCTCAAAGGCGGCCTCGACTTCACCAAAGACGACGAGAACATCAACTCGCAGCCGTTCATGCACTGGCGCGACCGGTTCCTCTTCTGCATGGAGGCGGTGAACCGCGCCCAGGCGGCGAGCGGCGAGGTGAAGGGGCACTACCTGAACGTCACCGCCGCCACCATGGAAGACATGTACGAGCGCGCCGAGTTCGCCAAGGAGCTCGGCTCGAACATCATCATGATCGACCTGGTGATCGGCTACACGGCGATCCAGTCGATGTCCAAATGGTCGCGCAGGAACGACATGATCCTGCACCTGCACCGCGCCGGCCACTCGACGTACACGCGCCAGAAGACGCACGGCGTGTCGTTTCGCGTCATCTCGAAATGGATGCGGCTCGCGGGCGTCGATCACATCCACGCCGGCACCGTGGTCGGCAAGCTGGAAGGCGACCCCAATTCGGTGCAGGGCTTCTACAACGTGCTGCGCGAGGAAAAGAACGCCGTCGACCTGCAGCGCGGCATCTTTTTCGAGCAGGACTGGGCCGGCCTGAGGAAAGTCATGCCGGTCGCCTCGGGCGGCATCCACGCGGGCCAGATGCACCAGCTCCTGCATTACCTCGGCGAGGACGTGGTGCTGCAGTTCGGCGGCGGCACGATCGGCCATCCCATGGGCATCGCCGCAGGCGCCACTGCGAACCGCGTCGCGCTCGAAGCGATGGTGCTGGCGCGCAACGAAGGCCGCGACTTGTGGAACGAGGGCCCGCAGATCCTCGAGCAGGCGGCGCGCCACTGCGCGCCGCTCAAGCAGGCGCTCGAGACCTGGAAGGACGTGACCTTCGACTACGCCTCGACCGACACGCCCGACTTCGTGCCGACCGCCACGGCCGCCTGACCCGGAGAACCGCCATGAGACTCACGCAAGGAACCTTTTCCTTCCTGCCGGACCTCACAGACGCGCAGATCCGCGCGCAGATCGAGTACTGCCTGGCGCAGGGCTGGGCCGTGTCGGTCGAGCACACCGACGACCCGCACCCGCGCAACGCCTACTGGGAGATGTACGGCATGCCGATGTTCGACCTCAAGGACGCCGCCGGCGTGATGGCAGAGGTCGACGACTGCCGCAAGACTTTTCCGCGGCACTACGTCAAGGTGAACGCCTTCGACGCGACGCCAGGCTGGGAATCGCTGCGCCTGTCGTTCATCGTCAACCGGCCGCCCGAGGAGCCGCAGTTCAGCCTCGAGCGGGAAGAAGGCGCCGGCCGCCTGCAGCGTTACCGGTTGCGCTACTGATGTCCGCGCCGGAGAGCCTGTCGCTCGACCTGGAGACGCTTTACCGCGACTCGAACGTCGCGGCGGTGCTCGAGGCGCTCGAGCGCGAGCTCGTAGGGCTCGCGCCGGTGAAGACGCGCGTGCGCGAGATCGCCGCGCTCCTGCTGGTGGAGAAGCTGCGCCGCTCGGTCGGGCTGGAGGCGGGCGCGCCCTCACTGCACATGAGCTTCACCGGCAACCCCGGCACCGGCAAGACCACGGTAGCCATGCGCATGGCCGAGATCCTGCACGCGCTCGGCTATTCGCGGAAGGGCCACCTGGTGGCGGTGACGCGCGACGATCTCGTCGGCCAGTACATCGGCCACACCGCGCCCAAGACCAAGGAAGTGATCAAGAAGGCGATGGGCGGCGTGCTCTTCATCGACGAGGCCTACTACCTCTACCGGCCCGAGAACGAGCGCGACTACGGACAGGAAGCCATCGAGATCCTGTTGCAGGTGATGGAGAACCAGCGCGACGACCTGGTCGTGATCCTGGCCGGCTACAAGGACCGGATGGAGACCTTCTTCGGCAGCAATC
>DATGDH010000085.1:0-23423 GCA_035310985.1 Burkholderiales bacterium | reverse complement strand
GACGACGCTGACGGCGGCGATGACGAGCATTTTGGCGAAGAAGTTTGGAGGCGAGGCCAAGAGCTACGATCAGATCGACTCGGCGCCGGAGGAAAAGGCGCGCGGGATCACGATCAACACGGCGCACGTGGAGTACGAGACTGCGAAGCGCCACTATGCGCACGTGGACTGTCCGGGGCACGCCGACTACGTGAAGAACATGATCACGGGTGCGGCGCAGATGGACGGGGCGATCCTGGTGGTGTCGGCCGCCGACGGTCCGATGCCGCAGACGCGCGAGCACATTCTTCTGGCGCGCCAGGTGGGGGTTCCGTACATCGTGGTGTTCATGAACAAGGCCGACATGGTCGACGACAAGGAGCTGCTGGAGCTCGTCGAGGTGGAGGTACGGGAGCTTTTGTCGAAGTACGACTTTCCGGGGGACAAGACCCCGATCGTGATCGGCTCGGCGTTGAAGGCCTTGGAGGGCGACAAGGGCGAGATGGGCGAGGGGGCGATCATGAAGCTGGCCGATGCGCTCGATTCGTACATTCCGACTCCTGAGCGGGCGATCGACGGGGCGTTTCTGATGCCGGTGGAGGATGTGTTCTCGATCTCGGGTCGGGGCACGGTGGTCACGGGGCGCGTGGAGCGCGGGGTGGTCAAGGTGGGCGAGGAGATCGAGATCGTGGGCCTGAGGCCCACCACGAAGACGGTGTGCACGGGCGTGGAGATGTTCCGCAAGCTCCTGGACCAGGGGCAGGCGGGGGACAACATTGGGGTCTTGCTGCGCGGCACGAAGCGGGAAGAAGTCGAGCGCGGGCAGGTGCTCGCTAAGCCCGGCTCGATCACCCCGCACACGAAGTTCGAGTGCGAGGTGTACGTGCTGTCGAAGGAAGAGGGCGGGCGGCACACGCCGTTTTTCAACGGATACCGGCCGCAGTTTTATTTCAGGACCACCGACGTGACCGGCAGCGTGGAGCTGCCTGCGGGCACGGAGATGGTGATGCCGGGGGACAACATCAAGATGACGGTGACGCTGATTGCTCCGATCGCGATGGAGCAGGGCCTGCGCTTTGCCATCCGCGAGGGCGGCAAGACCGTGGGCGCCGGCGTCGTCGCCAAGGTCGTCGAGTAAGGAACATGCAGAGCCAACGCATTCGTATCCGCCTCAAGGCTTACGACTATCGACTGATCGATCAGTCGGCCCTGGAAATCGTCGATACGGCAAAGCGCACCGGCGCGGTCGTGCGCGGACCCGTGCCGCTGCCGACACGCAGACAGCGTTTTGACCTGCTGCGCTCGCCGCACGTGAACAAGACGTCCCGCGACCAGCTCGAGATCCGTACGCACCTGAGGCTGATGGACATTATCGATCCCACCGACAAGACGGTCGATGCGCTGATGAAGCTCGACCTGCCGGCCGGCGTGGACGTGGAAATCAAAGTGCAGTAGTAGGCAAGAGGATGTTTTTGCTCCGGCTGTCTTTTGCGCCGGAGCGCTGGGATCCCGGGAAACCGGGAACATGATTGATAGCAAAGCCGGCCAATTGCAGCCGGCGCCTCAAGAGAGGTCAACAAAATGACTATTGGACTCGTCGGCCGTAAGGTCGGCATGACGCGCATCTTCACCGACGACGGCGACACGCTGCCGGTGACGGTGCTCGACGTGTCCGACAACCGGATCACCCAGATCAAGTCTGCGGACAAGGACGGCTACACGGCCGTTCAGGTTGCGTTCGGCAAGCGCCGCGCAAGCCGCGTCGTCAAGCCGCTTGCCGGGCACCTCGCCAAGGCGGCGGTCGAAGCCGGACACACTTTAAGGGAGTTCCGCGCCAAGCCGGAGGAAGTTGCCGAGCTGAAAGTGGGCGGCAAGATCGGCGTCGAGATCTTCAAAGTGGGGCAGAAGGTGGACGTTTCCGGCGTCACCCTCGGCAAAGGCTTCGCGGGCGTGATCAAGCGGCACAACTTTGCCTCGAACCGCGCCACGCACGGTAACTCCGTCTCGCACAATCGACCCGGCTCGACCGGGCAGAACCAGGACCCCGGACGCGTGTTTCCCGGAAAGCGCATGGCGGGACATCTGGGCAATGTTCGGCGCACGGTGCAGAACCTTGTGGTCGTGCGCGTAGACCCGCAGCGCCAGCTTCTGCTCGTGAGGGGTGCGGTGCCTGGCTCAAGCGGCCGCGACGTCATCGTGCGTCCGGCGGTCAAGAGCTAAGGGGGCGCCATGGAACTCAAGATGGTGGCCGAGAAAGGCACCGCGGGCACGTTCAATGCGCCCGATGCGCTGTTCGGGCGCGACTACAACGAAGCACTGGTGCACCAAATCGTAGTCGCCTACCAGGCGAATGCGCGCCTGGGCACACGCAAGCAGAAAGAGCGCGGCGAGATCGCCAAGTCGACGCGCAAACCCTGGCGCCAGAAGGGTACGGGGCGGGCGCGCGCCGGCATGGCTTCTAGCCCGCTGTGGCGAGGTGGCGGAAAGATCTTCGCCGCAAGCCCGGACGAGAACTTCTCGCACAAGGTGAACCGCAAGATGTACCGCGCAGGCATGGCCTCCATCCTGTCGCAGCTCGCACGAGAGGATCGCATTCGCGTAGTCGAAGACTTTAAGGTCGATGCGCCGAAGACCAAGCTGCTGGCGCAGAAGCTCAAATCTATGGGCTTCGATGACCTGCTGCTGATCACCGACGAGGTCGACCAGAACTTGCGCCTTTCGTCGCGCAATCTGCCGAACGTGATGGTGGTCGCGGCGCAGCATGCCGATCCCGTGGCGCTGGTACGCTTCCCCAACGTGCTGCTGACCAAGAAAGCGGTGCAGAAGCTCGAGGAGATACTCAAATGACGGTCGCGAAGAAGTACGACAGCAATCGGCTGATGAAAGTCGTGCTCGCGCCGGTGGTGTCGGAGAAGAGCACCATGCTTGCCGATCGCAATCGGCAGTACGTGTTTCGCGTGACGGACGACGCGACCAAACCGGAGATCAAAGCGGCAGTCGAGTTGCTGTTCAAGACGAAAGTCGAGGCGGTGACCGTATCCAATGTGAAGGGCAAGGAGAAGCGCTTCGGCCGCTTCAGCGGCCGCCGGCGCAGCTGGAAGAAGGCCTTCGTCTGCTTGGCGCCCGGGCAGGAAATCAATTTCGGCGCGACGGAGTAATACGATGCCATTGGTCAAAGTCAAACCGACGTCTCCCGGCCGACGCGCGCTCGTCAAGGTGGTCAGTCCGGAGCTGCACAAGGGTGAACCCTACGCGCCGCTGCTCGAAAGGCAGTCGAAGGGCAACGGCCGCAACAATCAGGGCCGCATCACCATGCGGCACAAGGGTGGTGGCCACAAGCAGCATTACCGCATCGTGGATTTCCGCCGCGACAAGGACGGGATCGTCGCCAAAGTCGAGCGCCTCGAGTACGACCCGAACCGCAGCGCGAACCTCGCGCTCCTGCTCTATGCGGACGGCGAGCGCCGTTACGTCATCGCGCCCAAGGGCCTGACGCCGGGCGCGCAGCTGGTGTCCGGCGCGCAGGCGCCGATCAAGGCGGGCAACGCGCTGCCGCTGAGGAACATTCCCGTCGGCACGACGGTTCACTGCATCGAGATGCTGCCCGGCAAGGGCGCGCAGATCGCGCGCTCGGCCGGCGCGAGCGCGCAGTTGCTCGCGCGCGAGGGCTCTTATGCCCAGCTGCGTCTGCGCTCCGGGGAAATCCGCAAGGTGCATGTCGACTGCCGCGCGACCATCGGCGAGGTCGGTAACGAGGAACACAACCTTGAGTCGATTGGCAAGGCGGGGCGCAAGCGGTGGCGCGGCGTTCGGCCGACCGTGCGTGGTGTCGCGATGAACCCGATCGATCACCCGCACGGCGGCGGAGAGGGCCGCACCGCGGCGGCGCAACCCCCGGTTTCGCCGTGGGGCGTGCAAACCAAGGGCTACAAGACTCGGCGCAACAAGCGGACGCAGGTCATGATCGTCCGCGACCGGCGTCGGGCATAACGCAGCGCGAGGTAAAAGATGGCGCGTTCAATCAAGAAGGGTCCGTTCGTGGACCTGCATCTCATGAAGAAAGTCGACGCGGTGCGGGGCACGAACGACAAGCGTCCGATCAAGACGTGGTCGCGCCGCTCGACGATCGTGCCCGATTTTGTCGGTCTGACGATCGCGGTGCACAACGGGAAGCAGCACATTCCGGTGTATATCACCGAGAACATGGTCGGGCACAAGCTCGGCGAGTTCGCGCTCACGCGGCAGTTCAAGGGGCATTCTGCGGATCGCAAGACCAGCGGAACGCCGACGGGCGCAGCGCCCGCGCCAGCGCCTGCCGCCGCGCCTGCGAAGAAGTAGGAGTCGATATGGAAACACGTGCGATTCTTCGAGGTGCGCGCCTCTCCGCGCAGAAGGGTCGGCTGGTCGCCGACCTCATCCGCGGCAAGCCCGTTGACAAGGCGCTGAGCATTCTTGCTTTCACGCCGAACAAGGGAGCGGCGATCGTCAAGAAGGTGCTGGAATCTGCGATCGCCAACGCCGAGCACAACGACGGCGCGGACATCGACGAGCTCAAGGTGAAGCTCATCTACGTGGAGCGCGGGACATTCCTCAAGCGCTTCCAGGCCCGCGCGAAGGGTCGCGGCAACAGGGTGCTAAAGCACACCTGTCACATCTACATCACGGTCGGAGACTGAAAGAGGCGCTATGGGACAGAAGATCAATCCGATCGGCTTCCGGCTGGCGGTCAACAAGAACTGGAGCTCGCGCTGGTACGCGAATGGGCGCGCGTTCGCGGGAATGCTGGCCGACGACATCAAGGTACGCGAGTTTCTAAAGCGCAAGCTCGCGCATGCCTCGGTTGGGCGCGTGGTGATCGAGCGCCCGGCCAAGGACGCGCGCATCACGATCTATTCCGCGCGCCCCGGCGTAGTCATCGGCAAGAAGGGCGAGGAAATCGAGGCGCTGAAGGGCGAGCTGCGGCGCCTGATGGGCGTGCAGCAGGTGCACGTGAACATCGAGGAGATCCGCAAGCCCGAAATCGATGCGCAGCTCATCGCCGACTCGATAGCGCAGCAGCTGGAAAAGCGGATCATGTTCCGCCGCGCCATGAAACGCGCGATGCAGAACGCGATGCGCCTCGGCGCGCAGGGCATCAAGATCATGAGCGCGGGGCGATTGAACGGAATCGAGATCGCGCGTACCGAGTGGTATCGGGAAGGACGCGTTCCGCTGCACACGCTGCGTGCCGACATCGATTACGGATTCGGCGAGGCGAAGACGAGTTACGGCGTGATCGGTATCAAGGTTTGGGTCTACAAGGGCGAAGTGATGCCGAAGACCGAGGCGCAGGGCGCGCTGCCCGGCGCCGTGCCGGCTGCGGCGCCCGAGGAGCCAGCTGTTGCGCGCAAGGCCAAGAAGCCCGCGCCGCGACCTGGCGCACGCAGGACCGAGGCGCGAGACAAGCCCGAGGGCGAGCCCGCCAAGAAGCCGGCGCGTGCCCGTGGCCCCAAGAAGGACGAGGATGCTGCGGCTGCCGCGGCCAAGCCGAAGACCACGGTCAAGCGCGCGCGTAAGCCGGTTTCCCCGGAAGGCGTAGCGACCGGCGGCGAGGACACGAAGGAATAGGCAAGAGGTAACAAGCGATGCTTCAACCAGCACGTACCAAGTACCGCAAGCAGCAAAAGGGCCGCAACAAGGGCGTGGCCACGCGCGGCACGAAGGTTTCCTTCGGCGAGTACGGCCTGAAAGCGATCAATCGTGGTCGAATCACGGCGCGTCAGATCGAGGCCGGGCGGCGCGCGATGTCGCGGCACATCAAGCGCGGCGGGCGGATCTGGATTCGCATCTTCCCCGACAAGCCTGTGTCGCAAAAACCCGCCGAGGTGCGCATGGGCAACGGCAAGGGCAATCCAGAGTTCTTCGTCGCGGAGATCCAGCCGGGCAAGGTTCTCTTCGAGATGGACGGGGTCACCGAGGCGCTGGCGCGCGAGGCCTTCGCGCTCGCGGCGGCCAAGCTGCCGCTCAAGACCGCGTTCGTACACCGTATGCTGGGGTAAACCATGAAAGCAAGGGAACTACGCGAAAAGAGCGGCGATGAGCTGCAAAAGGAGTTGGCTGAGCTGCTCAAGGCCCAGTTCGGGCTGCGCATGCAGCTGGCCACGCAACAGACGAGCAACACTAGCCAGCTGAAGAAGATGCGCCGCGACATCGCGCGCGTGCGAACCGTGCTGAACGAGAAGGCCGCCAAATGACCGAACAGACCGCCGTAAGCACTCCTGCCAAGAACAGGCGCACCCTCGTCGGGCGCGTGGTGAGCGACAAGATGCAGAAGACAGTGACGGTGCTGGTCGAACGCAGGGTCAAGCACCCCTTCGTGGGCAAGACGCTCACCCGCTCGAAGAAGTATCACGCCCACGTCGACTCGGGCGACATCAAGCTCGGCGACCTGGTCGAGATCGCCGAATGCCGGCCGCTTTCCAAGACCAAGTCCTGGACGGTAACGCGCTTGCTCGAGAAGGCGAAAACGGTTTAAAATTCGATGCTTTTCTGCCCCGGCCCGGAATCCGGCGGGGCGTCGACCCGGACGGGATCCAATACTGGCTGCGCCGGCGCGTATGCGGCGATGCAGAGGAAGTTGGATGGAGATTAGGCAATGATTCAGATGCAGTCCATTTTGGACGTCGCCGACAATACCGGCGCGCGTTCGGTCATGTGCATCAAGGTGCTCGGTGGATCGAAGCGCCGCTATGCAAGCATCGGCGATGTGATCAAGGTCAGCGTCAAGGACGCGGCGCCGCGCGGCCGCGTGAAGAAGGGCGAGATTTACCACGCGGTCGTGGTGCGCACCGCCAAGGGCGTGCGCCGTGCGGACGGATCGCTCATTCGATTCGACTCCAACGCCGCGGTACTGCTCACCGCCAAGTTCGAGCCCATCGGCACGCGCATTTTCGGGCCCGTGACGCGCGAGCTGCGCACCGAGCGGTTCATGAAGATCGTATCGCTCGCGCCCGAAGTGCTGTAGCGACGCGTCCAAGGAGATCACACGATGCTTAGGATCAAGAAGGGCGACGAGGTCATCGTCATCGCCGGCCGCGACAAGGGAAAACGCGGGGCGGTACTGCGCCGGGTCGATGACGAGCATGTCGTCGTCGAGGGAATTAATCGCGTCAAGAAACACGAGCGGCCGAACCCAATGAAGGGCGTGACCGGCGGCATCGTCGATAAGGACATGCCGATACACGTTTCCAACCTCGCGCTGTTCAATCCGGCGACCAAGAAGGCCGATCGTGTGGGATTCAAGGATCTCGGCAACGGACGCAAGGTGCGCGTATTCAAGTCGAACGGCGAACAGGTCGACGCCTGAGGAATCGGATATGGCGAAAGCGACAACCGCACAGAATCAGAAGAGCACCGCGCCGGTACCGCCTGCGCGCATGTACAGCTACTACCGCGAAACGATAGTGCCGGACCTCACCAAGAAGTTCGGCTACAAGTCGGTCATGCAGGTGCCGCGCATAGAGAAGATCACCGTCAATATGGGCGTGGGCGAGGCTACGGGGGACAAGAAGATCCTCGACAACGCTGTGGCAGACATGACGAAGATCGCCGGTCAGAAGCCGGTGGTCACCAAGGCGCGCAAGTCGATCGCAACCTTCAAGGTGCGGGCGGGCTATCCGGTCGGCTGCATGGTCACGCTGCGCGGCGCGCGAATGTACGAATTCCTGGATCGACTGGTCAATATCGCCATTCCGCGCATCCGGGATTTCCGGGGCATTTCGAGCCGCGCGTTCGACGGTCGCGGCAACTACAGCCTCGGCGTCAAGGAGCAGATCATTTTCCCCGAGATCGACTACGACAAGGTCGATGCACTGCGGGGTCTCGACATCAACATCACCACCACTGCGAAGTCCGACGAGGAGGCACGCGCGTTGCTCACCGCGTTCCGCTTTCCGTTCAGGACCTGAGGTTCGACTATGGCCAAGCTCGCTCTCAAGAATCGGGAACAAAAGCGTCGCAAGACGGTCGCGAAATTCAAGGCGAAGCGCAAGGCGCTGCTCGACGTGTTGCACAGCGCATCTGCTTCGGACGAGGACAAGGAGACGGCGCGCGAGGCGCTGCAGAACCTGCCGCGAAATGCCTCGCCTACCCGTCTGCGCAACCGTTGCGCGCTGACCGGGCGCCCGCGCGGCGTGTATCGGAAATTCGGGCTGGGGCGCAACAAGCTGCGCGAACTCGCAATGCGCGGCGAGGTGCCGGGCGTGATCAAGGCCAGCTGGTAAGGAGTCACAGAATGAGCATGAGCGACCCCATCGCGGATATGTTGACGCGCATTCGCAACGCCCAAATGATCGGGCATAACGAAGTCGTCATGCCGTCATCGATTCTCAAAGTCTCCATTGCGCAAGTGCTGAAGGACGAGGGCTACGTCGACGACTTCGCCGTGCGCGAGCGAGACGGCAAGGCAGAGCTTGCGATCGGCCTGAAATACTACGCCGGCCGGCCGGTTATCGAGCGCCTGGAGCGCATTTCGAAGCCCGGCCTGCGCGTCTACAAGGGGCGCAATGATATCCCGCGAGTGATGAATGGTCTCGGAATTGCGATCCTGTCGACGTCGCGGGGTGTGATGACGGACCGCAAGGCGCGCGATTCGGGCGTCGGCGGCGAAGTTCTCTGCATCGTTGCCTGAGGAACGGACGATGTCACGCATCGCAAAATATCCCATTTCGGTGCCCAAGGGCGTGGAAGTGAATCTGGCCGCGGGCCAGATCGCCGTAAAGGGCCCGCTCGGAACGATTTCGCAAGCGCTCAATCCGAACGTGTCAGTCGAAATGAGCGGCGACCAGCTCGTTTGCAAGGCGCTCGGCAATTCGCGTCACGCCGATGCCATGTCGGGCACGATGCGCGCGCTGGTCGCCAACATGGTCGCCGGCGTTAGCAAGGGATTCGAGAAGCGGCTGGCCTTGGTCGGTGTCGGCTATCGCGCACAGGCACAGGGCGACAAGCTGAGCCTGACGCTCGGCTTCTCGCACCCGGTCGTGCATCAGATGCCAAAAGGCGTGAAGGTTGCGACGCCGACCCAGACCGAGATCGTGATCTCGGGGGTCGACAAGCAGAAGGTGGGCCAGGTGGCGGCGGAGGTGCGCGCGTACCGCTCGCCTGAGCCTTACAAAGGCAAGGGCGTGCGCTACGCCGATGAGATCGTCATCTTGAAAGAGACGAAGAAGAAGTAACGGGACAGGACATGTTCGACAAAAAATCAGCGCGCTTGCGGCGCGCACGCCAGACGAGGCTGCGCATCCGTGCGCTAAGCGCGGTGCGTCTTACGGTGCATCGCACCAACTGCCACATCTACGCCCAACTTACATCCGCCGGCGGCGATAAGGTGCTGGCGGCCGCCTCGAGCGCCGAGAAGGAATTGCGCGCGAAACTGAAGAATGGCGGGAACATCAAGGCGGCCGAGTTGGTCGGGCAGCGCATCGCCGAAAGGGCCAAGCAGATCGGCATCGACGCGGTTGCGTTCGACCGGGCAGGGTACCGGTACCACGGGCGCGTCAAAGCGCTCGCCGACGCCGCCCGGGCCGGCGGGCTGAAGTTCTGACGCTTAGGAAACGCTCATGGCGAAAATTCAACCCAGGATGCAGACGTCGGACGATCGCACGGACGGACTGCGCGAGAAGATGGTGTCGGTCAATCGCGTCACCAAGGTGGTGAAGGGCGGGCGCGTGCTCGGCTTCGCGGCCCTTACGGTGGTGGGCGACGGTGACGGCGGCATCGGCATGGGCAAAGGCAAGGCGCGCGAGGTGCCGGTCGCAGTGCAGAAGGCGATGGAGGAAGCGCGCCGCAAGCTATTCAAGGTCAAGCTGAAGAACGGCACGCTGCAGCACGCGGTGACGGGCAAGCATGGCTCGGCGAAGGTCCTGATGCAGCCCGCGTCGCAAGGCACGGGCATCATCGCCGGAGGGCCGATGCGCGCGGTGTTCGAGGTGATGGGCGTGACCAACGTTCTGGCGAAATGCTTCGGCTCGACCAACCCGTACAACGTCGTGCGCGCGACCCTGAATGGCCTGCAGGCGATGAACACGCCCGCGGAGATCGCTGCCAAGCGCGGCAAGAAGGTCGAGGAAATCCTTTCCTGAGGCGCGCTATGTCGAACGGCAAGATCAAGGTGAAGCTGTTGAAGGGCCTGGCGGGCTGCAAGGCGAGCCACCGCGCGACGGTGCGCGGGCTGGGGCTTAAGCGCATCAATCACACGGTCGAACTCGTGGACACGCCGGAAGTGCGCGGGATGATCGAGAAGGTCAATTACCTGGTTAGGGTGATCGGATGAGCGGCGATGCTATCGTGCGTCTAAACGGGCTCAAGCCTGCGCAGGGCGCAAAGCGCGCGCGGCGCCGGGTGGGGCGCGGTATCGGCTCGGGCCTGGGCAAGACCGCGGGTCGCGGACACAAGGGGCAGAAGGCCCGGTCGGGTGGATTTCACAAGATCGGTTTCGAGGGCGGACAGATGCCGTTGCATCGCCGCCTGCCGAAGCGCGGCTTCACTTCGCCGACGCGCGACGCCACGGCCGAAGTGCGCCTGTCGGAGCTGGAACAGATGAAGGCGAACGAAATCGATCTAGAGGTGCTCAAGTCCGAAGGCATCGTGCCGCGCCGGGCCACGGCGGCAAAAGTGATCCTTTCGGGCAAGCTGGCGCGCAAGCTCACGCTCAGGGGCATAAAGGCGACCAAGGGAGCGCGCGCAGCCATCGAGGCGGCGGGCGGCAACATCGAGGAGGCGCCGGCGGCGCCTGCCGCGTAAGGCGCCTAGAGCGAGGACATCAGCTTGGCAACCGGGCTACCCAACGTCGGCAAGACGGGCCGCTACGGCGACCTGAAGCGGCGCCTGCTGTTCCTGCTCGGAGCGCTGGTCGTGTTCCGCATTGGTGCGCATATTCCCGTGCCGGGGATCGACCCGAAGGTGCTCGCCGACCTGTTCCAGGGGCAACAGGGCGGCATCCTCGGAATGTTCAACATGTTCTCGGGCGGTGCGCTGAAGCGCTTCACGATCTTCGCGCTCGGGATCATGCCGTACATATCGGCCTCGATCATCATGCAGTTGATGACATCGGTCTCGCCGCAGCTCGACGCCTTGCGCAAGGAGGGTGAATCTGGCCGGCGCAAGATCACCCAGTACACGCGTTACGCGACGGTGTTCCTCGCGCTATTCCAGGCGACCGGGATCTCCATCGCCCTGGAATCGCAGCCCGGGCTGGTGCTCAACCCGGGACTCATGTTCCGCCTCACGGCGGTGACCACTCTGGTCACGGGCACGATGTTTCTCATGTGGCTCGGCGAGCAGATCACCGAGCGCGGGCTGGGTAACGGAATCTCGATCATCATCTTCGCCGGCATCGCCGCGGGCCTGCCGAACGCCGTTGCCGGGACGCTCGAGCTCGTGCGCACTGGTGCCATGAACCCGTTCACCGCGCTCTTGGTCGCAGCAGCGGTCGTGGTGGTGACTGGATTCGTGTGCTTCGTCGAGCGTGGTCAGCGCAAGATCCTTGTCAACTACGCGAAGCGCCAGGTGGGCAATCGCGTCTACGGCGGACAGAGCTCACATCTGCCATTCAAGCTAAACATGTCCGGCGTCATCCCGCCGATCTTCGCAAGCTCGCTGATCCTGTTCCCGGCGACCCTGCTCGGCTGGTTCGGGTCGACGGAGGGCTTCAATTGGCTGCGAGATATCGCAGGAACCCTCACGCCCGGTCAGCCGATCTATGTGCTGCTCTATTCCGCGCTGATCGTCTTCTTCTGCTTCTTCTACACGGCCCTGCAGTACAGCCCCAAGGAGACCGCGGACAATCTGAAGAAATCGGGTGCGTTCGTTCCCGGGATCCGGCCGGGCGATCAGACGGCACGCTATCTGGAGCGCATCCTGACGCGGCTGACGCTTGCGGGCGCGGTCTACGTCACGCTGGTGTGCCTGTTACCTGAGGTCCTGATCCTCAAGTTGAACGTGCCGTTCTATTTCGGCGGGACTTCGCTGCTGATCCTCGTGGTGGTGACGATGGACTTCATGGCGCAGGTGCAGGCCTACGTCATGAGCCACCAGTACGAGAGCCTGCTGCGCAAGGCCAACTTCAAGGGCGGCCTGCCGGTGCGTTAGGGAATCCGGGCGAAATGGCCAAGGAAGACGTGATCCAGATGCAGGGCGAGATCATGGAGACGCTGCCCAACGCGACGTTTAGGGTTCGCCTCGAGAACGGGCACGTGGTGCTGGGGCATATCTCGGGAAAGATGCGCATGCACTACATCCGCATCCTCCCAGGAGACAAGGTAACGGTGGAACTTACCCCCTACGACCTGACGCGCGGACGCATCGTCTTCCGCGCAAAATAGGCAAGGAGCAGGACATGAAAGTAATGGCATCGGTGAAGAAAATCTGCCGCAAGTGCAAGATCGTCCGCCGCAAACGGGTGGTGAGGGTCATCTGCAGCGATCCGCGCCACAAGCAGCGCCAGGGATGATTAACTTCTTGATGTGGCAGAGTAATTCGCTTATCATTTCAGGTTTTCCCCTTTTGGCGCAGTTTCGAGACCCACTATGGCACGCATAGCTGGCATCAACATTCCCAACCACCAGCACGCTGGTATCGCCCTCACGGCGATCTACGGCATCGGTCGCGCGCGCGCGGAGGCGATCTGCGCGGCTGCGGGAGTCGACAAGGCGCGCAAGATCAAGGACCTCACCGATGGCGAGCTGGATCGGCTGCGCGAGAACGTCACGCGCCTGACGGTCGAAGGCGACCTGCGACGCGAGGTGTCGATGAGCATCAAGCGGCTGATGGATCTCGGCTGCTACCGTGGCGTGCGGCACCGCAAGGGGCTCCCGGTCCGCGGACAGCGCACGCGCACCAATGCGCGCACGCGCAAGGGGCCGCGCAAAGCCGCGGTCAAACTGAACGTTCAAGTCGGCAAGGTGTAAGGGGCGCAAAGGACATACATGGCGACCAGGAATCCCACGCTGCAACAGCAGCAGCAACAGCAGCAGGCCGCGCGCGTACGCAAGAAGGTCAAGAAGAACGTGGCCGAAGGCATCGCGCACGTGCACGCGTCATTCAACAATACGATCGTGACGATTACCGATCGGCAGGGCAATGCGCTTGCCTGGGCGACCTCCGGCAACGCGGGATTCAAGGGCTCGCGCAAGTCCACTCCGTTCGCGGCGCAGGTGGCCGCCGAGCGTGCGGGCCGCGCCGCGCAGGAGTGCGGCGTCAAGAACGTGGAAGTGCGCATCAAGGGCCCCGGGCCCGGCCGCGAATCGGCGGTGCGCGCGCTGAATGCAATCGGACTGAAGATCACGAGCATTGCCGACGTGACGCCGGTCCCGCACAACGGCTGCCGCCCTCCGAAGCGGCGCCGCGTCTGAGTCAGTCGAACGGGTAGGTAAACATGGCCAGAAACCTAGATGCCAAGTGCCGCCAGTGCCGGCGCGAAGGCGAGAAGCTCTTCCTCAAGGGAGAGAAATGCTTTACCGACAAGTGCGCCATCGAGCGCCGCAGCTACGCGCCCGGCCAGCACGGCCAGCGCAGCGGCCAGCGGCTGTCGGATTACGGCAAGCAGCTGCGCGAGAAGCAAAAGATCCGTCGGATCTACGGGATCCTCGAGCGCCAGTTCCGCAAGACGTACGCCGAAGCAGCGCGCTCGCGCGGCGTTACCGGGGAGCGCCTGCTGCAGTTGCTGGAGACGCGCTTGGACAGCATGGCGTATCGCATGGGATTCGGGGCGTCGCGTACCGAGTCGCGGCAACTGGTGCGTCATAACGGCGTACTGGTGAACGGCAAGCGGGTCAACATCCCCTCCTACCAGGTCAAGCCGGGCGACGTTATCGAGGTCACCGACAAGGCGAAGAGCCAGCTGCGGGTCAAGGCGGCGGCCGAGGCCGCCGAGGGCCGCGGAATTCCCGAGTGGCTGGAAGTGGACGCGAAGGCTCTCAAGGGGACCTTCAAGGCCCTGCCGGCGCGTACCGAACTGCCCTCGTCAATCAACGAGAGCCTGGTGATCGAGCTCTATTCGAAGTAAGGACGACAACAAATGCCGCAAACCGGATTTCTGAAGCCGCGCATCGTCGATGTGCAGAATGTGTCGCCCTATCACGCCAAGGTGACGATGGAACCGTTCGAGCGCGGCTTCGGCCACACGCTCGGCAACGCGCTGCGCCGCGTGCTGCTTTCCTCGATGACCGGATACGCGCCGACGGAGGTGCAAATCGCGGGCGTCGTGCACGAGTACTCCACGCTGGACGGGGTCCGCGAGGACATCGTGGACATCCTGCTCAACCTGAAGGGCGTGGTGTTCCGCCTGCACAACCGGCAGGAAGCGATCCTCACGCTGAAGAAGAAGGGCGAGGGGCCCGTGACCGCGGCCGACATTGAGGCTGCGCACGACGTCGAGATCGTCAATCCCGAGCACGTGATCGCGACCCTCGCCTCGGGCGGCAAGCTCGAAATGCAGATCAAGGTCGAGTCGGGCCGCGGTTACGTCCCCGGCAACATGCGCTACTTGCCGGAGGAAACCAAGGGCATCGGCCGCATCATCCTGGACGCTTCGTTCAGCCCGGTGCGTCGGGTATCGTACGCGGTGGAATCCGCGCGCGTCGAGCAGCGTACCGACCTCGACAAGTTGATCATGGACATCGAGACCAACGGCGCGATCGAGCCCGAGGAAGCGATCCGGCACGCCGCGCGCATCCTGGTCGACCAGCTCTCGGTGTTCGCCCAGCTGGAAGGCACCGCGGCGCCCGCCGAGCAACCCAAGTCTCCGCAGGTCGATCCGATCCTGCTGCGCCCCGTCGACGACCTCGAGCTCACGGTGCGCTCCGCCAACTGCCTGAAGGCGGAGAACATCTACTACATCGGCGACCTGATTCAGCGCACCGAGACCGAGCTGCTCAAGACGCCCAATCTCGGGCGCAAATCGCTGAACGAAATCAAGGAAGTGCTCGCGTCGCGCGGGCTCACGCTCGGCATGCGCCTCGAGAACTGGCCGCCGGCCGGTCTCGAGCATCACCACCGCGTCTAGGCGCCCCTGAAGAACGAGGACCTAAGCAATGCGCCACGGCCATGGACAACGCAAGCTAAACCGCACCACGAGCCACCGGCTCGCGATGTTTCGCAACATGGCGAACTCGCTGCTGCGCCACGAGGAGATCACGACGACGCTGCCGAAGGCCAAGGAACTGCGGCGTGTCGTGGAGCCGATGATCACGCTCGGCAAGAAGCCATCGCTCGCCAACCGGCGGCTGGCGTTCGACCGGCTGCGTGACCGGGAGATCGTCGGCAAGCTTTTCGAAGACCTCGGCCCGCGCTACGCCAAGCGAAACGGCGGCTACCTGCGCATCCTGAAGAGCGGGTTCCGCAAGGGCGACAATGCGCCGCTCGCGCTGGTCACGCTGCTCGACCGGCCCGAGCAGCCGGCGCCCGAGCAGAAGGAAGAAAAGAAGGCCGCTTGACCGCGCACAGGACGTGATCGTCCTGTTCACAGATTTCGGCGGCGCCGATCCCTACGTCGGCCAGGTCAAGGCGGTCCTTCACACGCGTGCGCCGCGCGTACCGGTGGTCGATGCGTTGCACGACGTTCCGGCATTTGGCATCCGGCCGGCGGCGCACCTGCTTGCGGCTCTCGCTCCTCACTACCAGCGCGGAAGCATGTTTCTCGCGGTCGTCGACCCGGGGGTTGGCGGGCCGCGGCAGGCGATCGTGGTGCAGGCGGATGGCCGCCGCTTCGTCGGACCGGATAACGGGCTGATGTCGCTCGTCTGGCAGCGCGCCGCGCGGCGCGCCTGCTGGCGCATCGTATGGCGTCCTGCGGCCCTGTCTAGGTCCTTTCACGGCCGCGATCTCTTTGCTCCGGTTGCCGCGGCGCTTGCGCTCGGACGAGCGCCGCGCGGCTGGCTCGTGCGCCAGCGCGCGCCGAAGGTGCTGCTCGATGCGCGCGACCTCGAGCAGGTGATCTACATCGATCATTACGGCAATGCGATGACCGGGCTGCGCGCCGCGGGCATCGCGCAGACGGCGCGGCTGCGCGTTGCCGGACGCCGTCTTGCGCGCGCGGCAACCTTCGGCGATGCGCGCGCCGGCGCGGCTTTCTGGTACCAGAACAGCATCGGGCTGGTGGAGATCGCCGCAAATGGCGCGAGCGCCGCACGCAAGCTCGGCTTGCGCGTCGGCAGCGCGGTCAAGCTTCTCTAGGCGACGACGATCGCGCGATAGTCGTTCACGTTGGTGCGCGTCGGCCCCGTGACCAGCAGGTCGCCAAGCGCGGCGAAGAAGCCGTAGCTGTCGTTCCTGGCGAGCAGCTTGCGCGCGTCGATTACTGCTGCGCGCGCGCGCGCGAGCGTATCGGGCGCGAGCAGCGCGCCGGCGTTGTCTTCGGAGCCGTCGATGCCGTCGGTATCGGCGGCGAGTGCGTGGATCGCCGGCACGCCTTCGAGCTCGATCGCCAGCGCGAGCAGGAACTCGCTGCAGCGCCCGCCCCGGCCGCCTTCGCCGCGCAGCGTGACGGTGCACTCGCCGCCCGAGATGAGCGCGACCGGCGGCGGAAATGGGGCCCGATACCGGCGCAGCTCGCGCACGAGCGCGGCCATCACCTTGGCGACCTCCGCCGCCTCGCCGGTTACCGTGTCGCCGAGGATGACCGGCCGGATGCCGTGCGCCGCGAAGACGGCGCCCGCAGCTTCCAGCGAGGCGTGCGCGGTGGCGATGACGCGGTTCTCGACGTGGGCGAATACCGCATCGCCTGGCTTGGGCGTTTCGGCGATGCCCCCGCGCGCGCCTTCCTCAAGCCGCGCGCGCACCGCGGACGGCGGCGCGACGCGGTACTTGCGCAGCACATCGAGCGCGTCACCATAGGTCGTGGGGTCGGCGGCGCAAGGGCCCGACGCGATGTGCGTCGGGTCGTCGCCGGTGACGTCCGAGACGATCAGCGCCAGCACCGCCGCCTTGCACGCCGCAGCGAGCCGTCCCCCCTGGATCGCCGACAGGTGCTTGCGCACGGTGTTGATCTCCTGGATCGTGGCGCCGCAGCGCAGCAGCTGGGACGTCACCGCCTTCAGGTCCGTCATCGACAGCCCTTCGGCGGGCAGCGACAGCAGGCTCGAGCCACCGCCCGAGACGAGGGCGAGCAAGAGGTCGTCCTTTCCGAGCGCGCGCACCCGATCGAGCATCTCGCGCGCGGCGGCCTCGCCGGCCTCGTCGGGAACCGGGTGGCCGGCCTCGACGACGCGGATGCGCTCGGTGGGCAGCGCGTGGCGGTAGCGCGTGACGGCGAGGCCCTCGAGCTGCGCGCCCTCGGGCCAGGCGCGCTCGACCGCGAGCGCCATCGAAGCGGCAGCCTTGCCGGCGGCGACGACCAGCGTGCGCCCGCGCGGCGGGGGCGGAAGCTGCGGAGCGAGGATCCTGAGAGGGTCGGCGGCGGCGACCGCGGCGCCGAAGCTTTCCTCTAGCAACGCGCGCACCGGCGGCCCGCGCGCGCGTCAGCCGAAGGTCTCGCGCGCCGCGTCGCGACCCAGGCCGTAGAGACGCGGGTAGAACTCGCGGAACGCCCGCTGGATCTCGGCTGCTGGCACGTCGGCAAAGCTGCCGCGGTCGCGCAGGTACTCCATGTGGCGGCGCTCGTCGGCGTCGTAAGGATGGAAAATCGAGTCCTCGCGTCCGTCGAACTCGAGGGGCTTGACGCGGAACTTCGTGCACAGGGCCAAGTTGAACGCAGGCGTCGCCTTGACCCACTTTCCTTCCAGGAACAGCTCCGTGTAGCCGTGGTAGACGAACAAGTCGCTGCCGATGTACTCGAGCAGCCGCGGGGTGGAGAGGTGGTTCCTCACGTCGGCGAAGCCGACCCGCGCGGCGATGCCGACGGCGCGCGCGCAGGCCGCGAGCAGCGCGGCCTTGCCGACGCAGAAGCCTTCGCCCGCGGCGAGGCAGTCGCTCGCCCGGTACGCGGACTCGACGGTGAAGTCGAGGAACGGGTTGTAGCGGATGTCGTCGCGCACCGAGTAGTACAGCGACACGGCGCGCTCCAGGTCGCTCGTGCCGCGAACCTTCCGGTTCGCGTACTCGACGACCGCGGGGTGGTCGCTGTCGATGAACACGCCGGGCTGCAGGTAGGTTTCCAGCGCTCCCATCAGCGGTCCAGCTTCATCATGCGCTTCGCCGCGGCGAACAACGGGCTCGCAGGATTGGCGAGCTCGTCGACCACCGAGAAATGATGCCGTCCGGGCATCGGTATGTCGGCGGCGACCGCCGACCTCCAGCGTTGTGCGAGCAGCGCGTTCTGGCGTTTGAATTCGGAGCTCTCCAGGCCGCCGACGCAGGTGTACACGGGAGCGCGCGTCGCCGGCGGCAGGTACGCCGGCGAGACCTTCAGCGCCGACGCCTCATCCAGGCGCAGGTCCGCGCTCAGGAAGTCGACCGCGACCAGCGGGCGCAGGTCGTAGACGCCGCTGATCGCCAGCCCGCCCTTAAACAGATCGCGCGGCAGGCCGGGATCGAACACCGGCCAGAGCGCCGCCATCATCATCGCGGTGAGATGCGCGCCGGCCGAATGTCCGCAGACGAACAGCCGCTCCTCGTCCATGCCGTACTCCTCGGCGTGGCGGTACAGCCACGCCGAGGCGCACAGCATCTGGCGGACGATCTCCTCGATCGTGACCGTCGGGCACAGATCGTAGTTCACGACCACCAGCGATACGCCCGCGTCGACCCATGTGGGCGCCAGGTACGAGAAGTCACGTTTATCGAGCGAACGCCAATAGCCGCCGTGGATGAACATCAGCACCGAGCCGTCGCCCTTGCGTGCCGGGAAGATGTCGAGCTTCTCCCCGGGGGCCGGCCCGTACTCGCGGTCCAGGTAGCAGGTCATGGTCGCCCGGGCGTGCGCCGATCGCTCCGCCCAACGGGCGAAGTACTGTGCGTGGTCCGGAACCAGCGCGCGGTTGTTGTACTCGCGGCCGAGGAAGGCCCTGTCGTTCATGCGCGCTCCTCGCGCCACAGCCCGAGCGCAAGCTGCGCGGGGCGATCCGAGTAGGAGAACAGCACGCATTCGCCGTCGGTCTCGATGCTGACGCGCCGCCAGCTCGGCACGACGAACGTGTCGCGTGGCTCGAAAGCGAAGCGTTGCCCGCCGATGTCGACCCGGCCGGTGCCGTCAACAACCGAATACACGGTCGCGTCGGTGGAGCGGTAGGGGCTCGACACGAAGCCCTTAGGCAATAGCTGGATGAACGCGCCCATGGTCGACATTGCCGGGCCGCCGGTGAGTGGATTGATGAACTGCATCTTCCAGCCGTGGCATTTGTCCGGTTCGCCGTTCCGCGAAAGCGCGTGCAGCGTCTCGCGGCTGCGCGCGTAGGGATAGTTGAAGATCGGCGAAGTCTTCGACGCCGGCAGGCCCTCGAGCGGCACCATGTTCGTGCCGTAGCGCGCGTACGAATCGCCTTCCGGCCGGCTGACCGGCTGGGCCTCCTCGGGGAAAGTCTCCATGAAGCCTGCATCGAAGAATTGCACGAGCGGGATGTCGAGCCCGTCCATCCACACCACCGGCTCGTTGCCCGGATTGCCGTGGTCATGCCAGGTCCAGGCCGGCGTGATGATGAAGTCGCCCGGATGCATGGTGGTGCGCTCGCCATCGACCGCCGTATAGGCGCCGGTGCCCTCGACGATGAAGCGCAACGCGGACTGGGTGTGCCGGTGGCTCGGCGCGATCTCGCCCGGCAGGATCAGCTGCAGGCCGCAGTACAGGCTGCGCGTGATGCAGCTTTGGCCGCGCATCCCCGGGTTCTCGAGCACGAGCACGCGGCGAATGGCCTCCCGCGCCGTGATGACCTTGCCCGACTCGATGACGTAAGGACGGATCTCGCGGTACTTCCACAGGGCGGGAACGCACGGGGTCTGCGGCTGCGGAGGGACCAGGTTGTGCAGAACCTCCCACAGCGGGGCGAGGTTGTCGCTGTCCATGCGCCGATACAGCTCGGTGCGCGCATTCTTGACGGCGGGTTGGGCAGAGATCTGCATGCAGGCCTCCTCGAGGAGGTTTCAGGGCGAGCGGTGATCTTATGGACAATTCTAGCAAAGCACCCGGCGCCGTTCGCCCTGTTTTCGCAGCCGATACGGGCATGTTCGGCCCGCAGCGGCGCCAGGCGGCCGCGGTGGACGGCCCGCGCGGCTCAGCCCATACGTCCCGGCAGGTAGATGGCAATGATCGGGAAGCTGATCAGGATGGTGAGGCGCAGCAGATCGGTGATGACGAACGGTATGACACCCTTGAAGATCGTTGTGAAGCTCACATTCTTCACGACGCTCTTGATCACGAATACGTTCATGCCGACCGGCGGGTGGATCAGCCCCAGCTCGACGGTCATGACGATGATCACGCCGAACCAGATCGGATCGAAGCCGAGCGACGTGATCACCGGGAAGATGATCGGCACGGTCAGGATGATCATGGCCATGGCGTCCATGAGACATCCGAGCGCGATGTACATCAGCATGATCAAGGTTAGAACCCAGTAGCGGCCGAGGCCTAGGCCGGTCAGGAATTCGGTCAATTTCTGGGGCGTCTGCGTAATGGTGAGGAAGTAGCCGAACAGCAGCGCGCCGATGAGGACGGTGAACACCGCCGCCGCAGTGCGCGTTGCCTGGAGGAGCGCCTCGCGGATGTCGCCCCGCGTCAGCCGTCGGCGCAGGACGCCCAGGATGAAGGCGCCGCCCGCCCCCACGCCGCCGGCCTCGGTCGGCGTGAACAGCCCGCCATAGAGGCCACCGATCACGAAGGCGAAGAGCAGGAGAGGCGCCCAGACATCGCGCAGCGCCTGGCGCCGCTCGGTCCAGGAACTGGCCGTACCGGCTGGCAGAAGCCCTGGCCGCACCATGACTATGACCGCGATCGTGGTCACGTACATCGACATGGCGAGGATGCCGGGAATGATGCCTGCGATGAAGAGCTTGCCGATGTCCTGCTGGGTGATGATGCCGTATACGGCGAGCACCGTTGACGGCGGTAGCATGGCGCCCAGCGTTCCGCCGGCCGCGATAACGCCGGTCGAAAATGCTTGCGGATAGCCGTAACGCCGCATCTCGGGATAGGCCACCGTCGAAAACGTCGCTGCAGTCGCCACCGACGAGCCGCAGATCGCGGCGAATCCGCCACAGGCCACGATGGTGGCGATTCCCAAGCCGCCCTTCAGATGCCCGACCAGAGTGTTCGCCGCCCGGAACAGCTCGCGGCTGACACCGGACTTCGAGACGAATGCGCCCATGAGAAGGAACATCGGGATGACGCCGAAGGTGTAGTCGGTCACGGTCCGCATCGACGTCAGAGCAACAAGCTTAAGCGCCGGTTCTGCCCCGGTGAGGTAACTGTACCCCGTCACGCCGACCAGTCCCATTGCCATTCCAACCGGCACGCGCAGCAGCATCAGCGCGAACAGAACGACGAACCCCGTGATCGCGACGGTGTTGGTACTCAGCACCATGGCCTCATTTCCCCGCGTCGGTCTCGTGCCTGCCGCCAACCAATTCCGGACTGAATATCAGCTGGTAGGTGCGGATCGCGATCAGGACCACCGCCGATACGTCGCCAATCCAGGCGACTGCGAAGAACGGCCATATGGGCAGCTTTAGGTCGTAGGTCACGAGGTTCTCGGCGTAGGTCGACCGCACCTTGTCGTACAAGGTCGCCGTGTGAACCGTCACCACGAACAGGAGGACCAGGGTGGCGAATATGTCCATGGCGCGGCGCATCCTCGGACCACCAGCGCCCCAGACGAGATCGACGGTGATGTGCGTGCCGCGGTAACTCGTCGCCGCGATGCCCCAGAAAATGAGGATACCGAGGAGGAGTCGGCCGAAGTCGTAGCCATCGGGGATCTGAACTGCGAAGAAGTAACGCAGCAGGACCGAGATGAAGATGTCGGCGGCTACGATGCCGACGAATAGCGCGGCCAGCCATTCGATCGAATTGATCACGCTGTCCATGAAACTGCGCTTCAACTTGTCGTCCACGGGGCGACCCCTCGCGCTGAAGGCGACGAACAGATTTCCGGCGCTGCGGCGGTACGAGCGAGACCGCCGCGGCGCAACCGCGGAAACACCGCTCAGATCACCTGTACTGTCGGTTCGTTGCTCGACTGTGGCTCAGTCGGCGGCCTTGTACTTGACCAACGTCCGCTTCAGCGACGACAGGAGCTGGTCGGGGTTGTAGCCGGCCTTGCGCACGTCGTTGGCCCATTCTTTTTCTACAGGCGCGACCGCCTTGCGCCACGCGGCCAGTTGTTGGGGCGTGAGCTTGTACACGTCGTGGCCCGGCTCCGCGGAGATCTTGGCGATTCCGGCGTGCTCCCAATCGGCCCAGGGGCTCGCGACCTTCTCCGCCCACGCGGTATTGCAGTGATCGTCGATCACCTTTTTCTGCGCAGGCGACATGGCTTCGTACTTCGCCTGGTTCATGACCCAGACGAAGGGGGTGGTGTAAAGCTTCACGTCCATGTGGTACTTGACTACCTTGTCGATGCCGAACAGCACGATCGAATTCCACGGGAAGGTGATGGCATCGGCGACGCCGCGCTCGAGGATTTCGCGCGCCTCCGGAGCGGAGGATTGCACGTTCGTGCCGCCGAGCAGCGTGACCATCTGCCCGATTGTGCCGGTCGCCGGGCGGACCTTCAGACCCTTGAGGTCGATCGGCAGAACGATTTTTTTGTGGGCGTGAAAGGTCCCCGGATCATGCACGAACGCGAAGCAGTAGTGCACGTCTTTCATTTCCTTGGCCGCGTACGGCCGATACCAGGCGTCGAGCGCCGCCGAGCCGCCGGTCGCATTTGAGAACAGAAACGGTAGCGAACCCGCAGCGATCACGGGAAAGCGACCCGGCGTGTATCCGGGGTTGACATAGGCGAAGTCGGCGATGCCGTCGCGCGCCATGTCGTAGTGGTCGAACGCCTTGCCGAGCTGCTCCGACGTGAACAGTGTCGAGCTGATGGTGCCGTTCGACGCCTTGGTGACATCGTCCGCCCAGGCCTGCAGGGACGGGTTGAGTGGGTGCTTCGGCGGCACCCAGCTTGAAAGCTTGAGATCGAAATGCTTGTCCTGCGCGAACGCTCCGCCTGCCGCGAAAAGTAGGGCAGCCGCGCATGCACCCAACCAACGTGTTTTCATTCTCTCCTCCTGTGGCGAAATCAGACCCGATCAAGCGATCGGTACTTTACGGCGCGTGCGCATATTACGTAGTGCAGCGAGCGCCGGCAACGATCAAGCTTGCACCGAGTTTGCGCCAGGATGCGATGCGAATCTCAAGCCGGCTGCAGCCAGCCGATGAAGGTTTGGCGGATACGGTGAAGCAGGCGGTCCCAGCGCGAGGGGTTCTGGACGATCTCGGCGCGGTAAAACGACGGGCACAGGATCGCGGCGTGGGCCACCTCGCCGCACAGCCC
>DATGDH010000084.1:0-42848 GCA_035310985.1 Burkholderiales bacterium | reverse complement strand
AGCGCGTCGCGCTCGCCCTGCTTGAGCCCCTTCAGCACCGGGAGCGCGATGCCGACCAGAGGCAGCGCGTGCGCCCGGCCAAGGTCCGCGGCGCGCATTTCGTCGGCAGTCGCCTGCACCGCGGCCGCCGTCGCCTCGCCGCGGCGCGCCCGTACCGCCTCGAGCTTGGCGCGGCGCGAGGCGTCGTCGCCCGCGATCGCGAGCGCGAAGACTACCTGCTCGGCGCCCTGGGCGCCCGCTAGCCGCGCGCGCAGCGCCGCGGGGATTGCAGCCAGCAGGCGACGCGCATAGTCGACGTGCTCGGGCGTCGGGTTGCCGACCGAGGCGGCCACCGTGATCGTCTTCACCAGGTTGCCTGCGCCGTCGAGCACCGCGACCGGACTGGCGCGCTCGGCGTCGCGCTGCGCGCGATAGCGCGCTCGCTGGAACCCCGGGCGTACGCGGCGGATGCGCTCCTCGATCGGCGGATGCGTGTCGAACAGCGCCCCCATCCAGTTCGCGACGCCTTGCACGAAGAACATGTGCGACAGCTCCTCCGCGTGCACGTCGTGCACGAGCGTGCTGCGCTGCGATCCCGCGATGGTATCGAGCGCCCCGGCGATGCCGTCCGGATTGCGCGTGAACTGCACGCTTGAGGCGTCGGCGAGGAACTCGCGCTGGCGCGAAATGGCGGCCTTGATCAGCCGCGCGAGCTCCAGCCCCATGAAGCCGATGAGCGCGAGTGCGATGCCCGCGATCACCAACATGACGCCAGGGCCGCGGTTCTCGCGGCTCACGCTCGCCATCGAGCGCGCGGTGCTGCGGATCAGGAACTGGCCTAGCTGTGCGATGCACACAATGCCAAACAGCACGCCTAGCAGCCGCACGTTGAGGCGCATGTCGCCGTTCAGGATGTGGCTGAACTCGTGCCCGATCACGCCCTGCAGCTCGTCGCGCGACAGCGTCTGCAGCGTGCCCTGGGTCACCACGATGACCGCCTCGTGCGGCGAGTAGCCCGCCGCGAACGCGTTGATGCCCGTCTCGCGGTCCATGACGAACACCGGCGGCACGCTCACGCCCGAGGCGATCGCCATCTCCTCGACCACGTTCAACAGGCGCCGTTCCTCGGGCGGCGCGCTGCCCGAATCGATCATGCGCGCGCCGACCATGTCGGCGATTGCGGCGCCGCCGCCAGCCAGCTGGACCATCTTGTAGGCAGTGGCGCCGAGGATCAGCATCAGCGTGATGCCTGCGCCCCAGGCATACACGCCGTGGGGTACGCCGTGCAGCAGGATCTCGAGCAGTGCCGAGCCGAGATGGTCACCTTCGATCACCACCTCCCTGGCCGGCGGCAGGGTGCCGTACACGACGCCGATCGTGTAGGCGATCCCCAGCCCGAGGCACACGGCGCCCGCCACGGCGGCGACCGCGAGCACGTACAGCAGCACGAGCAGGCGCGTCGTGCGCCGCGCGAGCTCCTCCGCCTCAAAGAAGTTCAAGGATCAGCTGAAGGATACTTTGGGCGCCTGCCGTTCGGCGGCCGATTCGGTCGCCTGCAGGAGCTCCGCCGGGCCAAAGCCGAACATCCCGGCCATCATGTTGTCCGGGAACGACTCGCGCTTGGTGTTGTATTCCATCACCGCGTCGTTGTAGGCCTGGCGCGAGAACGCAACCTTGTTCTCGGTGCTGGAGAGCTCTTCCTGCAGCGCGAGAATGTTCTGGTTTGCCTTCAGGTCGGGATAGGCCTCGAATACGGCCATCAACCGTCCGAGCGCGCCGCCGAGCGCGCCCTCGGCCTGCGCGAGGCTCTGCATCGCTGCAGGGTCGCCCGGCGAGCCGGCAGCGCGCTGCGCCGCGCTGACCGCAGCGCCGCGCGCCGCGGTCACCGCCTCGAGCGTGCCACGCTCGTGCTGCAGGTAGCCCTTCGCCGCTTCGACGAGATTGGGAATCAGGTCGTAGCGCCGCTTCAGCTGCACGTCGATCTGCGCGTAGGAATTCTTGTAGCGGTTGCGCAGCGCGACCAGCCGGTTGTACACGGTGATGACGAACGCCACGAGCGCCACCACGACCGCGATGAAGATCCAGCCTCCGGTGCCCATCTCCCCTCCCGAGCTGCCGCCGATGGTCGGCTACTATAGCGCATGCGCGCTCTGCTCTGCCGCGCCCTGCGCGCCCAGCCGCACGAACTGCCCGCGCTCGCCTGGGCCTTTGCATATTTTTTCCTTCTACTGGGCGGCTACTACATCCTGCGGCCGGTTCGCGACGACATGAGCGTGCTCGCAGGCGCGGGCCGCCTGCAATGGCTGTTCACCGCGACGTTTCTCACGATGCTCGCGCTCACGCCGCTGTTCGGCTGGCTGTGCCGCAGGCTGCCGCGCGCCCGCCTGCTGCCCGCCGTCTACCTGTTTTTTGCCGCCAACCTGGTTGCCTTCTGGGGCGCGCTCGAGGCCGGGCTCGCGCCGCGCGCGCTGGCGCCGCTGTTCTTCGTTTGGCTGAGCGTATTCAACCTGTTCGTCGTGTCGGTGTTCTGGAGCTTCATGTCGGATCTGTTCGACGCGGCGCAGGCGGCGCGACTGTACGGCGCCATCGCGGCCGGCGGCAGCTGCGGAGCGATAGCCGGCCCTTCGCTCACCGCGCTCGGCGCGGTCGCGCTCGGCACCGCGAATCTGCTGCTCATCAGCGCCGGCTGCCTCGCGGCCGCGACGGGCTGCATCGGGATGCTGCTGCGTTGGGCGCGCGCGCATCCGCGCGCCGGCGAGCCTCCGGCCGACAGCCCGATCGGCGGTCCGATCGGCGCCGGTGTGCGCGCAGCCTTCGGCTCGCCCTACCTGCTCGGCATCTGCGGCTACCTGCTGTGCTACACCGCGCTTTCCACCGCGCTGTATTTCGCCCAAGTCGACATCGTCGGACGCGCGATCCCCGACTCGGGCGAGCGCACGCGGCTGTTCGCCACGCTGGACCTCGCCGTGAACAGCCTCACCCTGCTCGTGCAGCTCGGCGTGTTCGCGCGACTCGGCGCGGCGATTGGCATAGCCCGCATGCTCGCGCTGATGCCGCTCGTGTCGCTCGCGGGTTTCCTGTGGCTCGGCGCGGTGCCCACACTCGCCGTGCTGATCGCGTTCGGCGTCACGCGGCGCGTCGGCGAGTTCGCGATCTCCAAGCCGGCGCGCGAGGAGCTGTTCACCGTGGTGCCACGCGAGCAGCGCTACAAGGCGAAGAACTTCATCGATACCGTGGTGTACCGGGGCGGCGACGCGCTCGCGGGCTGGGCCGTCGGTGGGCTGCGCGGCCTCGGCGTGGGCCTGTCCGCGCTCTCGTTTCTCGCCGCGCCGCTCGCGCTCGCCTGGCTCGCGCTCGGCCTGTGGCTCGGGCGCCGCCAGGAACGTCTGCGCCGCGCGCCAGTCTAGAATGAGGTCATGCTGCGCAGGCCCTTCAGGCTCGCCCGCCGGCGCGCCCTTGCCCTGTTTGCGGGTACGGGCGCCGCGCTCACGATGAAACCGACCATGGCCCAACCGGCGGCGACCCCGACCACGCGCCCGATCCCCGCGAGCGGCGAGCGCCTGCCGGTCGTGGGCTTGGGCACCTGGCAGACCTTCGACGTCGGCGCGGATGCGCGGGCTCGCGCGCCGCTCGGCGAGGTGCTGTCGATCCTCGCCGCCGCGGGCGGCAAGGTGATCGACAGCTCGCCGATGTACGGCTCGAGCGAAGCGGTCGCCGGCGACTTGGTGGCCGAGCTCGGCCTGCGCGAGCGCCTGTTCCTCGCCACCAAGGTGTGGACGAGCGGCCGCGCCGAGGGCATCGCCCAGATGGAGCAGTCCTTCCGCCGCCTGCGCGTGAGGCAGCTCGATCTGATGCAGATCCACAACCTGGTGGACGTCGCGACGCACACGCGCACGCTCGAGGACTGGAAGCGGGCCGGGCGCGTGCGCTACGTCGGCATCACGCACTACACCTCGTCGGCCTACGGCGAGGTCGAGCGCGTCCTGAAGGCCGGGCATTACGACTTTCTGCAGATCAATTATTCGCTCGACGAGCCCGAGGCGGCGGAACGGCTGCTGCCGCTCGCCGAGGAGAAGAAGGTCGCCGTGCTGGTCAACAGGCCGTTCGGCCAGGGCAGCATGTTCCGCCGCACGCGCGGCAGGCCGCTGCCGGAATGGACGCGCGAATTGGGTATCGGCAGCTGGGCGCAGTACTTCCTCAAGTGGATCGTTGGCCACCCGGCGGTGACCTGTGCCATTCCCGGCACCGCCAAGCCCGAGCACATGCGCGACAACCTCGGCGCGGCGATCGGCCCCTTGCCGGACGCGGCCATGCGCCAGCGCATGGCCCGGCACTTCGCCTCGCTCTAAGCCAAGGCGCGCGCTATTGCGCGCACTTGCCGATCTTGAGCTCCTTGCAGGGATCCTTTACCTGCGGGACCGTCTCGAGCACCTTGACGTGCAGGCGGTCGCCCTTCTCGACGACCTCCTCTACATGCTCGTTCTGCACGATGTCGCGCGTCTGCGGGTCGATCATGATCGGCCCGCGCGGGCTTTCGAACGTCCAGCCTTCGAGCGCCTTCATCGCCTTGTCCGGGTCGATCTTGCCGTCGAGCGTCTTCACCACGTGGGCGATGGCGGCCATGCCGTCCCAGCCCGCCACCGCCATGAAGTCGGGCGTCGACCGGGAGCCGTAGGCCCGGTGCCAGGCTTTGACGAAGGCCTTGTTGGCGGGATTGTCGTAGTCCGCGGCGTAGTGGCCCATCACCACCATGCCTGCGGCCGCCTTGCCCATCTGCTGGAGCTTGGTGTCCTGGATGATGTCGAGCGGCCCGATCAGCTTGACGCCGGCGGCGCGCAGGCCGAGGTCGCCGTAGGTTTTCACCAGGGCGGCCGCGTGCGCCCCGGCAGGCACGAACGCGTAAAAGCAGTCGGGTTTCTCATCCTTGGCGCGCTGCAGGAACGGCGTGAAGTCGGGTACCTGCGCCGGATTGCCCATCGGAATTTCGTCGATTACCTTGCCGCCCGCGCCTTCGAAGCCCTTCTTGAATGCCTCCAGGCTGTCCTTGCCCGGCGGGTAGTCGGTGTAGCCCACCGCCGCCGTCTTGCAGCCGAGCGTCTTGGCCGCGTAGCTGCCCATCGGATACGCCGCGTGCCACATCGAGAACGAGGTGCGCACGATGTACGGGGAAAGATTGGTGATCCAGGCCGTGCCTGCGTTCATCACGATCATCGGCACTTTCGCCTCGGTCGCGAGCGGCGCGCTGGCGATCGCATCGGGCGAGAATACGAAGCCGGCGAGCATCTCGACCTTGTCGCGCGTGATCAGCTCCTGCACTTCGGTCTTGGCCACCGTGCCGCTCGGATTCTTCGAGTCGCGCTTGATCAGCTCGATCTTGTTGGCGCCCGCCGCCTTCGGGTGCTCTTTCATGTATAAGTTCATGGCGCGCAGGATCTGGTCGCCATATTCGGCGTTCACGCCCGAGAAGGTCAGCACCACGCCCACCTTCACGGTGCGTGCCTGCGCCGCGGAAACCGCGAGCGCCGCAAGGGCCGCACCCAGTACCAAGCTTCTCGTTATTTTCATGTCTCCTCCTGATGGACTGCCGAAAGATCATTATAGGGCAGCACTCTGAAAACGAAACCGCCGCCGCGTGACCGCGCGGCGGCGGCGCCCTACCCTACGATTAGCCGGCCCGGCGCGAGCTCACTGCCCGCACTTGCCGACCTTGAGCTCCTTGCAGGGATCTTTGACCTGCGGGATCGTCTCGAGCACTTTGACGTGCAGGCGGCCGTCTTTCTCGATCACTTCCTCGGCGTGCTCGTTCTGCACGATGTCGCGCGTCTGCGGGTCGATCATGATCGGCCCGCGCGGGCTTTCGAACTTCCAGCCTTCGAGCGCTTTCATCGCCTTGTCCGGGTCGATCTTGCCGTCGAGTGTCTTCACCACGTGCGCGATCGCTGCCATGCCGTCCCAGCCCGCTACGGCGCTGAAATCCGGGGGAATTTCGCTGCCGTACGCCACCCGCCAGGCTTTGACGAAGGCCTGGTTTGCCGGGTTGTCGTAGTCCGCGGCGTAGTGGCCCATCACCACGATTCCGGCCGCAGCCTTGCCCATACCCTGCAGCTTGGTGTCCTGGATGATGTCAAGGGGGCCGATCAGCTTGATCCCCGCGTCGCGCAGGCCCAGATCACCGTAGGTCTTGACCACCGCCGCGGCGTGCGGGCCTGCAGGCACGAACACGTAGAGGCAGCCCGGCTTTTCGTCCTTCACCCGCTGCAGGAACGGCGTAAAGTCCGGCACCTGCGCCGGATTGCCCATCGGAATGGCGTCGACCACCTTGCCGCCGCCCGCCTCGAAGCCCGTCTTGAACGCTTCCAGGCTGTCCTTGCCCGGCGGGTAGTCGGTGTAGCCCACCGCCGCCGTCTTGCAGCCAAGGGTCTTGGCCGCGTAGCTGCCCATCGGATACGCCGCGTGCCACATCGAGAACGAGGTGCGCACGATGTATGGCGACAACTTGGTGATCCAGGCCGTGCCCGCGTTCATGATGATGGTCGGTACCTTGGCTTCGGTGATCAGCGGCGCGCTGGCGATCGCGTCGGGCGAGAACACGAAGCCGGCGAGCATCTCGACCTTGTCGCGCGTGATCAGTTCCTGCACCTCGGTCTTGGCCACCGTGCCGCTCGGGTTCTTCGAGTCGCGCTTGATCAGCTCGACCTTGTTCCCTCCCAGCGAATCAGGGTGCTCCTTCAGGTACAGATTCATGCCGCGCATGATCTGATCGCCCCACTCGGCATTGACCCCCGAGAAGGTCAGCACCACGCCCACCTTCACTGTCGCCGCCTGCGCCGCGGAAACCGCGAGCGCCGCGAGCAGCGCAACTCCCGCCACATTCTTCAGCAATTGCATGTCCATCCTCCTTTGATCTCCAAAAAACATTACAGGCCGCCCGTGCGAAGCACAACAGGCATTATCTTGCCGGTTCAGGTCTCGCCGCCCGCCACGCCGATCAGCGCGTCGAGCCGCGGCCGGTCGCGCAGCAGAGCCTCGCTCGAACCGTCGTAGGCAATCCGGCCGCGGTTCATCACCAGCGCGCGCGTCGAAAAATCGAGCGCAATCCGTGTGTTCTGCTCGACCAGAAGAATGGTCAGCCCCTCGTCGTCGCGCAGCCCCTTGAGCGAGCGCATCAGCTCCTCGACGATGCGCGGCGCCAGGCCCTCCGAAGGCTCGTCCATCAGCAGCACGTTCGGATTGCCCATCAGCGCGCGGCCCACGGAGAGCATCTGCTGCTCGCCTCCCGAGAGCTCGTTGCCGCGGTGCGCTTGCCGCTCGGCGAGCTGCGGGAAAAGCTCGAGCACGGCATGCAGCGTCCAGCGTCGCGCGCCGGTCGCCGCGCTGGGCCGGGCGGCCACCTCCAGGTTCTCGCGCACCGTGAGGGACGGGAAGACCTCGCGCTCCTGCGGCACGTAGCCCAGCCCCGCGCGTACCCGCCGGTAGGGCCGCAAGCCGGTCAGGTCCTGGCCGTGCAGCCGGATTGCGCCGCCGTGCAGCGCGGTGTGTCCCATCACGGTTTCGAGCAAAGTCGACTTGCCCACGCCGTTGCGTCCGATCAGGCTCACGCTCTCGCCGGCGCCGAGCGAAAGCTCCAGCTCTTCGATTACTACGGTCTCGCCGTAGCCGGCCGACACCGCGTGCAAAGCGAGCGCGCTCTCAGCCATGCGTCTGCTCGCCGAGATAAAGCGTGCGCACGCGCTCGTCTGCGGCGACCTGCTGCGGCGTGCCCTGCATCAGAACCGCCCCGGCCACCAGCACGGTGATGCTGCGCGCGAAGCGAAAGACGACGTCCATGTCGTGCTCGATGATGAGTACCGCGATGTCCTGCGGCAGGCTTTCGACGACATCGAGGATGATGTGGCTTTCGGCCGAGGGGACGCCCGCCGCCGGCTCGTCGAGCAGCAGAACTTTCGGGCGCTGGCCCAGCGCAATGGCGATCTCGACCAGCCGCTGGCGCCCATAGGGCAGCTCGCTCACCAGCTTGAGCGCGTCGTCCTGCAGGCGCAGCGCTTCGAGCAAGGCGACCGCTTCGTCGGCGGTATCGCGGCGCGCGCCCGCCGCGCGCCATAAGTTGTTGCAGGCCCCAGTGCGCTCGCCCACGGCGAGGCACACGTTATCAAGCACGGTGAGACCGCGAAACAACTGGTTGATCTGGAAAGTGCGCGCGATGCCGCGGCGCGCGCGCTCGACCTGCGACAGGCGCGTAACTTCTTCGCCGTGCAGCAGCACGCTGCCCGCCGACGGCTTGAGCACTCCGGTGAGCAGGTTGACGAAGGTGGTCTTGCCCGCACCATTGGGACCGATCAGCGCGCAGCGCGCTCCGCGCTCCAGCCTGAAATCGATCGCGCGCGTAACCTGCAACGCGCCGAAGTTCTTGTACAGGCCGCGCGTCTCGAGAGCGGGCGTGCTGCTCATCGCCAGAGCCTCTTCGCCCGCTGAGCCGCTAGCTCGACGAGCCCGAGCAGTCCGCCGCGCGCGAACAGTACCGTGAGCACGAGCACCAGGCCGACGCCGAACTCCCAGAACGCGGGGCTGAGCTTGGCCAGGCTGTCCTCGAGCAGCATGTAGGTCGCCGCCCCGAAAAACGCGCCGTACAGGCGGCCGGTTCCGCCCAGGATGAGCATGATTAGCACAGCCGCCGAGCGCTCGAAGCCCAGGGCGCTCAGGGTCACGAAGGCGTTGGACTGCGCGTAGAGGCCGCCCGCGACGCCGGCCATCGCTGCCGAGATGGTGTAGATCGTGACCAGCCGGCGATGCACCGGCGAGCCCACCGCCTGCATGCGGCGCAGGTTCTCGCGGATGCCGACGAGCGCCTGACCGAAGGGCGAATACACGATGCGCCGGGCGATGACGAACAGGACGAACAGCACTCCGAGCGCGTAGAAGTAATAGGTGTGCCCGTACAAGTCGTAGTCGAAGCGGCCGAACAGCGGCTTGATCACGATGCCGGTCACGCCATCGTAGCCGCCGGTGATGTCGGCACGCGCGTTGCCCAACTCGTAGAGCATGATCGCCGTGGCGAGCGTCAGCATCAAAAGGGTGAGACCGCGATAGCGCAACAGCACCCAGCCGGAGACGAAGCCCGCGAAGGCGGCGCAGACGCCCGAGAACGCGAGGCCGCTGAGGGGCTCGCTCCAACCGAGCCGCGCCGCAAGCAGCGCCGCCGCGTAGGCCCCAGTGCCGAAGAATGCCGCGTGGCCAAGCGTGACGATGCCCGCGTAGCCCAGTATGAGGTCGAGCGACAGCGCAAACATGATGCCGACGAGAATCTGCGTGCCGAGCGCCATGTAGTCCGGGAACGCGAAATATGCGCCGATCGCGATCAGCCAGGGCAGCGCCTCGGCGGGGCGCAGGTAGTGCCGCCTGAGCAGGAACTCGGCCGCGGCCGCGCCCGCGGTGCGCTCACTCCCTGCCATACAGGCCCGCGGGCTTGAGCAGGAGAAGCACGATCGTGGCGGCGTAGATGAAGAACGCCCCTCCGGCCGGGAACAAGTACTTGCCGGCATTGTCGGTGATGCCGAGCACGACCGCGGCGACCACCGCGCCCCGGATGCTGCCCAGTCCGCCCACCGCCACCACGATCAGGAAGAACACCAGGTACTGGATGGCGAAGGTCGGTGTCAGGCCCATCAGATTGATCGCGAGCCCGCCGCCGAGGGCCGCGAGGCCGCTGCCGAGCGCAAAGGTGAGCGAGAACAGTCGGTCCACGTTGATGCCCACCGACTGCGCCATATGCCGGTTGTCGACCGCGGCGCGGATCCTGGCTCCGAGGCTCGTACGCTCGAAGCCGTACCAGAGCGCGCCGACCATCACCGCGCCGACCGCGACCATGAACACGCGATAGGCGGCTAGCGTGCGGAAGCCGAGGTCGACGCTGCCCGAGAGGTAGCGCGGCACCTTGATCGCCATCGGCGCCGGGCCGTAGACATAGGTGAACGATGCGATCGCCATGAACACGAGGCCGATCGTGAGCAGCACCTGGTCGAGCTCACCGGCGCGGTACAGACGCGCGTACAACAGACGCTCGAAGACCACGCTCGAGGCGCCGACCAGGGCGAATGCGCCGACGAGCGCGAGCTCGAACGGCGCGCCCAGGCGGGACATCAGACTGACGGTCACGTAGCCGCCGGCCATGGCGAAGGCGCCGTGCGCCAGGTTGACGAAGCCCATCAGCCCCATGGTCACCGACAGGCCGACTGAAATGATGAACAGCACCATGCCGTAAGCCAGCCCGTCGAGCACGATGCCCACCCCGATGCTGAGAAAATGCGCCAAGCTCACGCCGCCTCCCGGGCGCAATTATGCACGGGCGACGCTCGGGCGGGATCGCTTGCAAACGCACGTAATCGCGCGTAGCGTGCACGCATGCCGCGCGAGCAACGACCGGCGTTCGACCTCGAGCGCCACGTCTTCTACTGGATCACACAGGTCATCGGCAGCCGCGACCGCATGCTCACGCAGGAGCTGAAGGCCGCGGGATTGCGCGTGCCCGAGTGGCGCGTGCTCGCCTCGCTTTGCGCGCGCCGCCGCTGCTCGATGAGCGAGCTCGCGGACATCGCCACGATCGACCGCACCACGCTCACGCGCACCGTGGACCGCATGCAGCATGCGGGCTGGGTCGCCCGGATTTCCGACAGCGACGACATGCGCATCACGCGCCTCGCGCTCACCGCCGCGGGCGAGCGCATGTTCGCGCGCATCTGGCCTGCCGTCGAGCGGCTGAACCGCGCAGCCGTCGCCGGCCTGACGCCGGCCGCCGTCGACGCGCTGCGCGCGACGCTCAAGCGTATGAAGGGCAATCTCGACCAAGGCCTCGCCGGCGACGAGCGGGCCGCCTGAAGGAGGACCAAGCCATGTTGCAGGAGCGCATCCCCGATCTTTCCAAGTACGTCGAGCCGGATCGAGTGCGCAGGGAGGTCTACACCGACCCGCAGATCTTCGAGCACGAGATGCGGCGCATACACGAGACGGTGTGGATCTACTGCGGCCACGAGTCCCAGGTGCCGAAGCCCGGCGACTACTACACCGTGCAGCTGGGGCGGCAGCCGATGGTCATGGCGCGCGGCAAGGACAGGCGCGTGCACGTGCTCTACAACCGCTGCCCGCACCGCGGCAACATGATCTGCGGCGACCGCCACGGCAACACCGGCGAGTTCTTCCGCTGCTCCTACCACGCCTGGACCTTCCAGCACGACGGCCGCTTGCGCAGCATCCCGATGATGGAGTCGGGCTACCAGGGCACCAGCCTGAGAAAGGACGACCCGGCATGCAGCATGAAGCCCGCGGCGCGCGTCGAGAGCTACCGCGGCTTCGTGTTCGCGAGCCTCGCCAAGGACGGCCCCGGTCTGCTCGAGTTCCTCGGCCGCTCGAGGGTCGCGTTCGACGACATTTGCGACCGCTCGCCCGAGGGCGAGGTCGAGGTGGTGCCGACCTGCTTCCGCGTCGTCCAGCACTCCAACTGGAAGATCTTCCTCGAAAACCAGCTCGACGCGCTGCACCCTTCGGTCACGCACCAGTCGACCGGGCGCGCGGCGCACGACGTCGAGAAGCTGATCGAGAAGAAGACCGGCAAGGCGCCGCTCTCCTACCACATGCTGTCCGCGTTCGCGACCGTGACCATCGACAAGTGGGACGGCTTCCAGACGCTCAACTATCCGCACGGGCACTGCATCCTCACCGGCTACATGGGGCTGCGGCCGAAGGATCCCGACACGCTCGAGTACGAGCGCGTGCTGACCAAGGCCTATGGCGAGAAACGCAAGGAAGAGATCCTTTCGACCAACATCCACCACGTGCTCATCTACCCGGGCCTCTCGGTGCAGTCGCCGCTGCAGCAGCTGCGCGCCGTGCGACCGCTGGGCGTCGACCGTACCCTGACGGAAATCTGGCATTTCCGCCTGAAGGGAGCACCCGAGCCGATCTACCGGCGCGCGCTCGCCTACTTCAACCTGGTCAATTCGCCTTCCACCATGATCAACGCCGACGACCTGGAGAACTTCTGGAAATGCCACCAGGGGCTCGCCTCCGACGGCGGCGACTGGGTGAGCTTCCAGCGCCACTACGGGCGCGACCTCGACAAGGACGGCGTCGTCGAGACCGGCCCGAACATGGGCACCTCGGAGGCGCCGATGCGCAACCAGATGAAGGCCTGGGCGCAGTACATGGCCGCGGAGAAGTGACATGGCAATCGGAAAAAAGAAAAAGGCATCGCGCCGCGGCGCGATGGCCGTACGGAGCAAGCCGGTTAGCCCGGCGACGCAGCACGCCGTCGAGCAGTTCCTCTTTCGCCAGGCTGACATTCTCGATGGCAAGCGCTGGCAGGCCTATATCGAGCTGTTCGCCGACGACGGCGTGTACTGGATGCCGCCCGAACCCTCGCACACCTCCTGGGACGGCATGCCGGCGATCTTCGCCGAGGACAAGAACCTGATGACGGTGCGGATGAAGCGCGTGCTGCATCCGGACGCCTGGTCGCAGCGCCCGCAATGGGGCACGAATCATGTGGTGGGGAACGTCGTGATCGAGAAGCAGTCGCCGAGCGGCGACATCGTGGTGCGCTCGCGCTTTCACATGATGGAGCTGCGCCGCGACGATGTGCGCCACTTCGCCGGCAGCTACCTGCATCACCTCCGGAAGACGAAGGACGGCTACCGGATCAAGCTGCAGCGCGTGGACATGACCAACGCCCAAGCAGCCTACGATTACGTGCTCCAGGTCTGGGTCTAGCAGGGCGTGTGAACCGCCGTTGACAGCCGAGTCAGCGCGGCATCTAATCAGTTCCCCGCGGCAGGGTAACAAGACCGCTGAAAGCAGCTCCCTGCCGCTCTCAGAGGAGGAAATCCGAAATGCAAGCCAGTCAAAAGTCGCTGATCGGCGCGGCCGTGCTCGCCGCTGCGCTCATCGCGGCCCCGGGGGCGCAAGCCCAGGGACTCAAGCACTACGATTCGAGCAAGAAGTCGTTCTGGGAGCACCCGCCCGCGGACTGGTTCCTGGGTGACGAGACCGAGGCGCAGAAGGGCCTCGCGCCCAAGGCGCCGCCCGCCACCGGCGTGCCGATGGAGGAGATCCAGGCCACGCTCAAGCAGATCAAGCTGCCCAAGGGCTTCCACATCAGCCTGTGGGCGAGCGACGTCCCGAGCGCGCGGCAGATGGCCTGGGGCGACAAGGGCACGCTGTTCGTCGGCGCCTTCGGCGTCGGCAACGTGTATGCGATCACCGGTCCCGAGGGCAAGAAGGAAGTCAAGGTCATCCTAAAGGGCCTGAAGATGCCGACCGGCATCGCGTTCCGCAACGGCGCGCTGTACGTCGCCGACATCGACAGGATCCTCAAGTACGACAACGCCGAGGCGAGCCTGGACAACATGCCCGCGCCGCAGGTGGTGTACGACGACATGCCGTCGTTCGTGGCGCACGGCTGGAAGTACCTCGTGTTCGACAAGGATGGCTGGCTGTGGGTGCCGTTCGGACCGCCGTTCAATATCGGCATCCCGCCGACTAGCGTGTCACAGATCCGGCGCGTCAACCCCGAGAACGGCCTGGCGGAGATCCGTGCGCTCGGCGTTCGCAACAGCGTGGGCGGCGACATCGACCCGCGCACCGGCGACTACTGGTTCTCGGAAAACGCGCGCGACTGGCTGAGCGACGACACGCCGAGCGACAAGCTGAACCACATCACCCGCATGGGCGAGCACTTCGGCTATCCGTACTGCCACCAGGGCAACATCCCCGATCCGAAGTTCGCGATGGGGCACAAATGCTCCGAGTTCACGCCGCCGGTGCTCAACCTCGGCGCGCACGTCGCCCCCCTCGGCATGAAGTTCTATACGGGCAAGATGTTCCCGGCGCAGTACAAGGACAACATCTTCCTCGCCGAGCATGGCTCGTGGAACCGCCACGTGTACCAGGGCGCGCGCATCATGCGCATCATCGTCGACCCGAAGGGCAAGCACGCCAAGCAGGAAGTGTTCGCCTCGGGCTGGCTCAAGGGCAAGCAGGACTTCCACGGCCGCCCCGCGGACGTGATCGTCGCCCCCGATGGCGCGCTGCTCGTCGCCGACGACTGGGCGAACGCGATCTACCGCATCAGCTACGGCAAGTAAGCTCTGCGCGCACTCCTAGTCCGTACCGTCCTCGCCGCGGCGGCGCTTTCCACCGCCGCGGCTGTGGACGCGGCAGATGTCGCTGCGGGAAAGGCGAAGTTCGAACCCTGCCTCGCCTGCCACGGCAGCGGTCCCGCACCGCAAGGCGAGGTCGCGCCGCTCCTAGCGGCGCAGCCCGACAATTTCCTCCAGTGGCAGCTTGTGTACTTCCGCACCGAGACGCGCAAGGATGCGTCGATGACGCCGATTTCGCTGCTGCTCAGCAATGAGGACATCCGCAACATCGGAGCCTACCTTTCGTCGCTGCCCCCGCCGAAGCCCCCGGAGGGCAAGGACGAGCGTCCCGACCTGACCGAGGGCGGCGAGCAGCTCGCCAGGGCGAATCACTGCGCCAGCTGCCACCTGGACGGTTTCGTCGGCAAGGACGCGGTGCCGCGGCTCGCGGGCCAGCGCGAGGCTTACCTGCTGAAGGCGCTGCGCGACTTCAAGTCCGGCACGCGGCGCGGCGGGGGCGTCGCGGCGATGCCCGACGCGGTCTACCCCTTGAGCGACGAGGGCCTGCAGGCGCTTGCGCACTATCTGTCGCGGCTGCGCTAGGCAAACTTTTGCGCCGCTCCGGGGTCAATGCCTTCTTTCATCGATAGAGTGGCTCATCATGTCTGACATCGAACGCAAGAATATATCCCGCCGCTCGGTCCTGAAGGGCGCCGCGCTGCTCGCCGGCCTGGCCTCGATCCCCGTCGTCGCCACGGCTGCCGGAACCGTGCCGAAGGCGTCGATGCAATACCAGGATCATCCGAAGGGCGACCAGGACTGCAGCAATTGCATCCAGTTCATTCCCGGCACGACGGCGACTGCGATGGGCGAGTGCAACGTGGTCGCGGGCCCCATCAGCCCGAAGGGCTGGTGCGTCGCCTACGTGAAGAAGGGCTGAGCGCCGCTCAGCCGGGCGGCGCGCTCGGCGCCCGGATGCCGTCGTAGAGCCAGGCCATGCCCTCGAAGCCCGGGTTCTCCGGGTCCGTGCCGGGCTTCGGGGCCAGAAACTGGTTGCGCAGCTCGCGTACCACGCCGGCGGCGTGGTAGATGTCGCCGTAATAGCGCGAGGTGATCTGCACGCGCGCCGTGCGCAGGTAGCGCGCGTCCTGGTACCAGCGGAAGGCCTTCGCCCAGTCGCGGCCTGAGAGCTCGGCGTAGGCGGCGAGCACCACCGCGTCCTCGATCGCCATGTTGGCGCCCTGCGCCATGTACTGCAGCGTCGGGTGCGCCGCGTCGCCGAGCAGCGTGACGCGGCCCCTCGACCACTCGCGCACCGGCTCGCGGTCGCACAGCACCCACATCTTCCAGGCATTGATCTTGGCGAGCAGGCGCTTCACCTCCGGACGCTCGGCGGCGAACTTCTGCTTCAGCTCCTCGGGGTCGCCGTAGACGTTCCAGCCCTCCTCGTACTTGTCGCTGTGGAACACGGCAACCAGGTTGTACAGCTCGCCACGCCGCAGCGGATAGTGCACCAGGTGCGTCTTCGGTCCCGCCCACAGAACGACATTGTTCTGCCACAGGTCTTCCGGCACCTCTGCGCGCGGCAGCACCGCGCGGTACGCGATATGGCCGGAGACGCGCGGCTTGGCGTCGCCGAGCAGCTGGTTCCGGACGCGCGACCACAGGCCGTCGGCGCCCACCAGCGCGCAGCCCTCGGCGCGCTCGCCGTTCTCGATGTGCACGACGACGCGCTCGCCCGCCTCCTCGAAGCGCAGCGCCTTCTTGAGCACGTTCAGCTCGATGTCTTTCTCCGCCGCGCAGGCCTGCAGCAGCACGTCGTGCAGGTCGGCCCGATGGATCACGCCGTACAGATAGCCGCCGAAGCGCTCGCGGAACGCACGCCCGCCGACCGGCAGCCGAATGACCCGCTCGCCGGTGAGCGCGTCCATCATGATCATGTTGTCCGGGTGCACCGAGTAGCGCTCGATCGCGTCGGTCAGACCGAGCACCTCGAACATGCGGTACACGTTCGGTCCGAGCTGGATGCCGGCGCCGATCTCCTTGAACTCCGCGCCCTGCTCGAATACGCGCACGCTCATCCCCTTGCGCGCGAGCGCCAGCGCGGCGGCCAGGCCGCCGATGCCGCCGCCGACCACGAGTACGGGAAGATCCGTCGCCATCGCTTCACCCCGCCAGCAGATCCGGCCCGACCTCGGCCATGCTGCGCGCGCCGCACAGCCTGAGCGTGCGCTCGATCTCGTCGGTGAGGATCGAAAGCGCGCGTTGCGCCCCCGCCTCGCCCGCGGCCGACGCGCCGTAGAGCGTCGGACGGCCGATGGCGACCGCCTGCGCGCCGAGCGCGCGCGCCTTCACCGCATCCGAGCCGCGCCGCACGCCGCCGTCGATCAGCACCGGCACTTTGCCCGCGAGCGCCCTGGCCACCGCGGGCAGCGCCTCGAGCGCGCTCATCGCGCCGTCCAGCTGCCTGCCGCCGTGGTTCGAAAGCCACACCGCGTCGGCGCCGAGCGCGACGGCGCGCTCGGCGTCCTCGGGGCGCGCCACGCCCTTGACGATCAGCTTGCCCTGCCACAGGTCGCGCAGCCGCGCCAGGCCGCGCTCGTCTAACGAGGCGTCTAGCTGCTGGCCGACCGAGGACGAAGTGGCGATCATGCCTGCGCGCGGGCGCCGCTCGAAGCCGCGCAGATTGATCAGCTCGGGTATGCCGCCTGCCGCGACGATGCGCCAGGCCCAGGACGGGTGGGCGAGGCCGGCGAGCAGCTCGCGCCAGCCCGGCTTGAACGGCAGCACGAAGCCATTGTGCGTATCGCGCTCGCGCTTGCCCCCGACCGGCAGGTCGACGGTGACCACGAGCGCCTCGTAGCCGGCGGCCTTGGCGCGCGCGACCAGGCCGTCGGTGAACTCCCGGTCGTAGAGCACGTAGAGCTGGAACCACAGGCGGCCGGGCGCCTTGTCGGCGATCTCTTCGATCGTCGCGGTCGCGGTCGTGGAAAGCGTGTACGGGATGCCGCAGGCTGCGGCACTGCGAGCGATCGCGAGGTCGGCGCCGGGCCAGCCCATGCCGATGGCGCCGGTCGGCGCGACGACCAGGGGATATTTCGACGGCCCGCCCAGGATCTCGGTCGAGGGATCGACCTTGGCGACGTCGCGCAGCACCCGGGGCGCGAAGCGCAGCCGCTCGAAGGCGGCGCGGTTGGCGCGCAGCGTCACCTCGTCCTCGGCGCCGCCGTCGAAGAAGTCGAACACGATCTTCGGCAGGCGCCGGCGCGCGAGGGCGCGCAGATCGTCGATGTTGGCGACGCGGGACAGATCCATGGGCCGCGAGTCTACCGCGGCCGCGCCGCTTACATATAATTGCGCCCATGAAGATCCCCGAGCGTATTACCGGCGTTCTGTCGCCAGTCGTCACCCCCTTCGGCAAGGACCTCGCGCCCGATGCGCAGCGCTTCGTGCGCCACTGCAAGTGGCTGCTCGCGAACGGCTGCTCGGGGCTCGCGGTGTTCGGCACCAACAGCGAGGCGAACTCGATGTCGGTGGCGGAGAAGCTCGAGCTGCTGGACGCGTTGGTCGCGGGCGGCGTCCCGGCCGTCGCGCTGATGCCCGGCACGGGACACTGCGCGCTTTCCGACTCCGTCGCGATGACGCGGCGCGCAGTGGAAATCGGCTGCGGCGGGGTGCTGATGCTGCCGCCCTTCTACTACAAGGGCGTGAGCGACGAGGGCCTTTTCCGCAACTTCGCCGAGGTCATCGAGCGCGTCGGCGACCGGCGCCTGCGCCTGTACCTCTATCACATCCCGCCAGTGTCGCAGGTGCCGATCACGCTCGCGCTCATCGAGCGCCTGCTGGAGAAATATCCCGGCGTCGTCGCCGGCGTGAAGGACTCCTCGGGCGACTGGAACAACACCAAGGCGATGCTGGATGCCTTCGCCAAGAGCGGCTTCGACGTGTTCGCGGGCAGCGAGGTGTTCCTGCTCGACACCATGCGCCACGGCGGCAAGGGCTGCATCACGGCTACCGGCAACGTCAACCCGGGGTCGATCGACCAGGTGTACCGCAAGTGGCAGTCGGTCGACGCCGACCGGCTGCAGGCCGGCATCACCGCCACGCGCAAGATCGTGCAGAAGGTGCCCATGATCCCGGCGCTCAAGGCGATCATCGCGCACTTCGGGAACGACCCCGCGTGGCGCACCGTGCGGCCGCCGCTCACCGAGCTCGAGCGCAACCAGGAAGAGGGCCTGATCGCAGAGCTGCGCTCCTCGGGCTTCAGGATGCCAGGGCTCGCCGCCTGAGATGCCGGTCGCGCTCGTCACCGGCGCGGGCCGGGGAATCGGGCTCGAAACGGCGCGCGCCTTTGTCGGCGCGGGGTTCGAAGTGCTTGCCTTGGACAAGGATTTCTCGCACTCCGACGTTTCCACGAGGCGGATCGAATACGACCTCACGAACGTCTCCGGCATCCCGGGCCTCATCGCCCGCCTCGGCAAGATCGACACGCTGGTGAACAACGCCGGCGTGCTGTACTGCGAGCCCTACGACGCGATTCCGGATGCCCATCGCCGCGAGATCATGACGGTGAACCTCGAGGCGCCGGCGGCGCTCATGCTGGCGCTCGCCCCGCAGATGATGAAGCGGAAGTCCGGGCGCATCGTGAACGTCGGCTCGGTGGCGGCGTTCACGGGGCATCCCGACCTGTGGTACGGCGCGAGCAAGGCGGCGCTGCTCAACATCACCAAGAGCTACGCCGGCTGGCTCGGGCGCCACGGCGTGCTGGTGAACGCGGTGGCGCCGGGACCGACGCAGACCGCGATGTACGAGCAGCTGCCCGAGTCGCGCAAGGAGGGGGTCATGCGCGCGGTGTATTCGGGCCGCGTGTGCACGCCGCGCGAGGTGGCGCACGCGATCCTGTGGCTCGGCAGCGCGAGCCCCGAATACCTGAACGGCAGCACGCTCGACGTGAACAACGGGTCCTATCCGCGCTGATGTCGGCGACGCTCTTCGACAAGGTCTGGGACGCGCACGTCGTCGAGCGGCTGGGCGGGGGCACCGACCTGCTGCACGTCGACCGCCACCTGCTGCACGACCTGGGCGGCGCAAAGGCGCTCGGCGAGCTCGCCGAGCGCGGCCTGCGGGTGCGCAACCCTGAGCTGAGCTTCGCGACCGCCGATCACGTCGTATCTTCCGCTCCGGGCAGGACCGGCGGCGCGCACGACTGGGCGCAGCTGCTCGTGGACGGGCTGCGCCTCGAGACGCGCAAGGCCGGGGTGCGGCTGTTCGACGTCGGCGGCGACGAGCAGGGCATCGTGCACGTGATCGGCCCCGAGCTCGGCATCACGCAGCCCGGCACGCTCGTCGTGTGCGGCGACTCGCACACCTGCACCAACGGCGCGCTCGGCGCGCTCGCCTTCGGCATCGGCGCCTCCGAGATCGTGCACGTGCTCGCCACGCAGACGATCGAGCAGCGCAGGCCGAAGACCCTGCGCGCGCGCTTCGAAGGGATGCTGGCGAAGGGCGTCTACGCCAAGGACATGGTCCTCGCGCTCATCGCCCGCGTCGGGGCCGCGGGCGGCACCGGCCACGCGGTGGAATACGCCGGCGGCGCGGTGCGCGCGCTCGGCATGGAAGCGCGCATGACGCTGTGCAACCTGTCAATCGAGCTCGGCGCCAAGATCGGCATGGTGGCGCCCGATCAGACGACCTTCGACTACCTGCGCGGACGCCGCTTCGCGCCGCAAGAAGAACTGTGGGACGAGGCGCTCGGCTGGTGGCGGACGCTTTCCTCGGATGCGGATGCGAAGTTCGATCGCGAGGTCGAGCTGGACGTCTCCCGCCTCGCCCCGCAGATCACCTGGGGCACGAGCCCCGAGGACGCGATCGCGGTCGGCGCATCGATCCCCGAAGCCAAGCCGGAAGCACTCGAGTACATGGGGCTCGCGCCGGGCCGGCCGATCGCGGGGACCCGGATCGACCGCGTGTTCATCGGCTCATGCACCAACTCGCGCCTGTCCGACCTGCGCGCGGCGGCCGAGGTCGCGCGCGGGCGCAGGGTCGCGCCGCACGTGCGGGCCTGGGTGGTGCCCGGCTCGATGGGCGTCAAGCGCGCCGCGGAGGCCGAGGGCCTGCACCAGGTTTTCCGCGCCGCGGGCTTCGAATGGCGCGAGCCGGGCTGCTCGCTGTGCGTCGGCGCAAACGGCGAGCTGGTCGAGCCCGGCGCGCGCTGCGTGTCGACCTCGAACCGCAACTTCGTCGGCCGCCAGGGGCCACGGGCGAGGACGCACCTCGCCAGCCCAGCGACCGCCGCCGCTTGCGCGGTAGCGGGCGAGATCGCCGATGTCAGGAATTTTCTCGCTTGAACATGAACCCATTCACCGTCCTGCGATCCACCGCCGCGGCACTTCCCTGGTCGAACGTCGACACCGACATGATTATCCGCGTCGAGCGCTGCGTACGCACGCCGCGCGCCGAGATGGGCCGCTGGGCCTTCGAGATGAGGCGCTTCGATGCCGCCGGGCACGACAATCCCGAATTCCCGCTCAACCAGGGCACGTTCCGCGGCGCGCAGATCCTGGTCGCCGGCGAGAACTTCGGCTGCGGCAGCTCGCGCGAAATGGCGGTTTGGGCGATCGCGGGCATGGGCTTTCGCTGCGTCGTCGCCCCGTCCTTCGGCGACATCTTCTACAACAACTGCTTCCAGAACGGCGTGCTGGCGATCCGGCTGCCGAAGGCCGTTGTGGACGGCGTGCTGCGCGCGCTCGCAGCGGCGTCGGCGCCGCTCGAGCTGACGGTCGATCTGCCGGCGCAGACGCTCACCGCACCCGACGGCGAGACCTACGCCTTCGAGATCGACGCGCTGCGCAAAAAGTCCCTGCTCGAGGGGCTGGACGCGATCGGCGTCACGCTCACGCGCGCGCCCGCGATCGCCGCCTGGCAGGAGCGGGACAGGGCGCGCCGGCCCTGGGTCTGGTCCTGAGCGGGCCTACCTCACTTCGTAGATCTTGCGTGCGAAGTCGCCGCGCGCGACTTCAAGGCGGCCGTACCTCGTCCCCAGGCGCACCGTGACCTGCGCGGCGACATCGCCGTCCCGCCAGGCCGCCTTGTAGATCTTGCGGTCCTCCTTGCCTTGGCGCGTGATCGTGTCGGTCCGCTCCGAGGCCGGGTCGCCGTACTGCGCCTTGAGGAATGCGACGACGCGCTCGCGATCGCGCGGGTCGAAGCCCAAGTCGAAGGCTTGCACGGTGTCGTGCTTCAGGTAGAACGTGACGCGCGCCGGCGCCCCGCCGAACGAGATCCTTGAGTCGTCGCAGCGCCGTTCCGCGGCAGCGGACTTCCATTCGAGCGGCTGGCAGTAGGCGCTCGGAAATGCCTGCCTCACCTCGCGCTCGCTCGCCCCGAGCGTGATGCCGTTCACGTCGTAGGCGGCAAACGCCGAGGCCGCGCCGAGCAGCATGACGATCGCCAAAAGCGCCCTCATTTGCGCGCCAGCCTCGCGTGCCGGAAGCAGCCGATCATGTGATCGTTCGCCATGCCTACCGCCTGCATGAAGGCGTACATGATGGTCGAGCCGACGAATTTGAAGCCGCGCCGCTTCAGGTCCTTCGAAAGCGCGTCCGAGACCTCGCTGCGCGCGGGGACCTCGCCCGGCCGCCGCCGCCGGCCCTGCAGTGGGCGGCCGTCGACGAAGCCCCAGACATAGTCCGCGAAGCTGCCGAATTCCTCCTGCACCTTGAGAAAGCAGCGCGCGTTCAGCACCGCGGCGTCGATCTTCGCGCGGTTCCTTACGATGCCCGCGTCGGCGAGCAGGCGCGCCTTCTGCGCCGCGCCGAAGCGCGCCACCTTGCGCGGGTCGAAGCCGGCGAAAGCGCGCCGGTAGTTCCCGCGCTTGGCGAGGATCGTGTTCCAGGACAGGCCTGCCTGCGCGCCTTCGAGCACCAGGAACTCGAACAGCCTGCGGTCGTCGCGCACCGGCACGCCCCACTCGCGGTCGTGGTAGTCGATGGCGAGCGGATTGTCCGCCCAGGCGCAGCGCTTCATGCCGCGATCTTAACGCCGGACTTGGACTCGTCCTCAAGCTCGTGGCTCGCGGGCCGCGCACGCAGCCGCACGTCGGTCAGCTCGGCGCGCTCGCGCGGCGCGTTGCGGAAGGCCTGGTCGCGTCCCGACAGGTATTGCGGCGGCCAGTGCTGCGGAGCGTGCTGGTACCAGGCCGATGCCTGCAACGTGAAGTACGGGTTGGCGAGGTGTGGGCGCGCGAGCGCCACCAGGTCGGCCTTGCCCGAAGCGAGCAGCGTGTTCACCTGGTCCGCGGTCGTCACGGCGCCCACCGTCATGGTGGCGATGCCGACCTCGTTGCGCACCCAGTCGGCGAACGGCGCCTGGTACATGCGCCCGTACACCGGCTTTTGCTGCGGCACGGTCTGTCCGGTCGAGCAATCGATCAGGTCGCAGCCCGCGTCCTTCAGCATGCGCGCGAGCGCCATCAGGTCCTCGCCAGAGAGGCCCCCTGGGGCCCAGTCGGTCGCCGAGATCCTCACCGACATCGGTTTCGCCTCCGGCCAGGCGGCGCGGCAGGCGCTGAACACTTCGAGCGGATAGCGCATGCGGTTCGCGATCGGCCCGCCGTAATCGTCGCTGCGCGTGTTGGTGAGCGGCGAGATGAAGCTCGCGAGAAGGTAGCCGTGCGCCATGTGCAGCTCGAGCATGTCGAAACCGGCCTCGTCGGCGTAGCGCGCCGCGCGCACGAACTCGTCGCGCACGCGGTCCATGTCGGCGCGCGTCATCTCGCGCGGCACCTGCGACTCCCCCTCGTAGTAGGGGATCGGCGAGGCCGACACGAGCGGCCAGTTGCCGCGCTCGAGCGGATGGTCGATGCTCTGCCAGCCGAGCTGCGTCGAGCCCTTGCGCCCGGAGTGGCCGATCTGCATGCACAGCTTCGCCTTCGAATTGGCGTGGCAGAAGTCTGCGATGCGCCGGAAGGCGTCGCGCTGCGCCTCGTTCCACAGCCCGGTGCAGCCCGGCGAAATGCGCCCCTCGGGCGAGACGCAGGTCATCTCGATGTAGACGAGCCCTGCGCCGCCGACCGCCCGCGAGCCGTAGTGCACGAAATGCCAGTCGGTCGGCACGCCGTCGACCGCCGAATACTGGTCCATGGGCGAGACCACGACGCGGTTCTCGAGCCTCATGCCGCGCAGGCGAAAGGGGGTGAACATCGGCACCGGCGGGTTCGCAGGATCGATGTCGAAGCCCTTGGCGCGGACGTCCGCCGCGTACCAGCGCTGCACCTCGCGCACGAAGCCGGGGTCGCGCAGCTCGAGGTTCTCCCAGGTGATCTGCTTGGAGCGCGACATCACGCCGAAGGCGAACTGCAGCGGATCCATGCCCCAATAGCGCTTCATGTGCTCGAACCAGGCGAGCGACACGTTGGCCGCGTGCTGGGTCTTTTCCACCTCCTCGCGGCGCGCGGTGTCGTAGCGCAGCAGCGCCCCCTTGACCGATTCCTCCGCCTTGAGCGACTCGAACAGCGCGATCGCATCCTCCATCGCGAGCTTGGTGCCAGAGCCGATCGAGAAGTGCGCCGTGGCCTTGGCATCGCCGACCAGCACGACGCTCGGCTTGCCTTCCGTCATCACCCAGGTCTCGTTGGTGATGGTCGGGAAGTTGCGCCAGATCGACCGGTTGGCGATGAGCGGGTGGCCGGCGAGCTCCTCGGCGAACGCGCGCTCGAGCACCGGCAGCATCTCGGCCTCGCCCATGCGGTCGAAGCCGAAGTTCTTCCACGTCGCCTCGTCGGTCTCGATCACCCAGGTCGAGCGCCCCTCCTCGTACTGGTAGCAGTGCGCGAGGATGATGCCCTCGGGCGTCTCGCGGAAGAAGTACTTGAACGCGTCGAGCGGCCGGGTCGAGCCGAGCCAGGTGAACTTGTTCGGCCGCAGATCGACGCTCGGCTTGAAGTGCGCCTTGTGCTGCTCGCGGATCCTGGAGTTGATGCCGTCGGCCGCGACGACGAGCTCCGAGTCCGCGAACACCGCCAGGCTCTCGACCTCGGTCTGGAAGCGGATGTGCACGCCGAGCTCGCGGCAACGGTCCTGCAGGATGGCGAGCAGCGCGTTGCGCGAGCAGCCGCAGAACCCGTTGCCGCCCGAGCGCATGACGCGCCCCTTGTAGACGACGTCCACGTCGCCCCAGTAGGCGAAACGGCGGCGAATGCGCTCGTAGCTGACGGGGTCGTAGGCCTTGAAGGTATCGAGCGTCTGGTCGGAGAACACCACGCCGAAACCGAAGGTGTCGTCTGGACGGTTGCGCTCGTACACGGTGATCTCCCAGCGCGGCCAGGCCTTCTTCGCCAGCAGCGCGAAGTAAAGGCCCCCGGGTCCGCCGCCGATGACGGTCACTTTCATCACTCCCCCCTTTCAGTCCGGGACGACCGCGGTCGCCTCGATCTCCAGCCTTGCCTGCGGCTCGACCAGGCCGCCGACCTGCAGCACCGCCATGGTCGGGTAGTGCCTGCCGATCAGCTCGCGGTAGGCCGCGCCGACCTCCTTGAGCGAATCGAGGTACTCCTGCCGGTCGAGCACGTACCAGGTGAGGCGCACGAGGTGCTCGGGGCGCCCGCCCGCCTCGGCGAGCACCGCGACGATGTTGGCGAGCGCCTGGCGGAACTGCCCGGCGAAGCCTGTCTCCTGCCACTCGCCCTGCCCGGTCCAGCCGACCTGCCCGGCGATGTACACCGTGCGCCCGCCGCGCACCGCGATGCCGTTGGAGAACCCCTTCGGCCGGGCCCAGCCCGGAGGTTGCAGAATCTGCATCATGGTGCCTTCCTCAGCTTGAAGCGCTGCAGCTTGCCAGTCTCGGTGCGCGGCAGCGCGTCCACGAACTCGACCGCGCGCGGATACTTGTAAGGCGCGATCGACATTTTCACGTGCTGCTTGAGCTCCTCGGCCAGCGCCTCGCTCTTCGCGTTGCCGGGCTTCAGCACTACGAACGCCTTGACGATAGTGCCCCGTTCCTCGTCCGGCCATCCTACGACGCCGCACTCGGCCACCGCGGCGTGGCCGAGCAGCGCGCCCTCCACTTCGGGCCCCGCGATGTTGTAGCCCGCGGAGATGATCATGTCGTCGGTGCGCGCCTGGTAGAAGAAGTAGCCGTCTGCGTCCATCGCATAAGCGTCGCCGGTGAGATTCCAGCCGTTCTGCACGTAGTTCGCCTGGCGCTCGTCGGCGAGGTAGCGGCAGCCGGTCGGCCCCTTGACCGCGAGGCGGCCGATCTCGCCCGGCCTACACGGCCGGCCCGCGTCGTCGAGCACCGTGGCGCGGTAGCCGGGGATCGCGTAGCCGGTCGCGCCGCGGCGCACGCGCTCCGGCGTGTGCGAGATGAAGATGTGGCTCATTTCGGTCGAGCCGATGCCGTCGATAATCTCGATGCCAGTCGCGCTCTTGAACAGCTGGCGCGTCGCGTCGGGCAGCGCCTCGCCGGCCGAGACGCACTTCTTGAGGCTCGACAGATCGTAGCTCTGCGCGATGCCGGCCATGGCGCGGAACATGGTCGGTGCGGTGAAGCACACGCTCGCGCGGAACTTCTGGATCGTCTCGAGCAACGTGTCGGGCGCGAGCCTCTCAACCAGCACCGTTGACGCGCCGATGCGCAGCGGAAAGCACAGCATTCCGCCCAGGCCGAAGGTGAACGCAATCGGCGGCGTGCCGCAGAACACGTCGTCCGGCGAGGGCTTGAGGCAGGAACGCGGGAAGCAGTCGCACATCGCGATCACGTCGCGGTGAAAATGTATCGTGCCCTTCGGCTTGCCGGTGGTGCCCGAGGTGAACGCGATCAGCGCCACGTCGTCGGCCGCGGTGTCGACGTTGCGGAACTGCGCCGGCCGCGCCGCCGCGAGGTGGTCGAGCGAGGCGGCGCCATCGTCGTACCAGTACGCGACCGTCTGCAAGGTCGGGCAGGCCGGCAGCGCCGCGGCGAGCTCGGCATCGAGCCGCTTGTCGCACAGCGCATGCGTCACCTCGGCCTTGTTGACGATGTCGGTCAACTCCTTCGCGCGCAGCAGCGGCATAGTTGGCACCACAATGCCGCCCGCCTTGATCACGGCGAACCAGCAGGCCGCCATCATCGGGTTGTTGGGGCCGCGCAGCAGCACGCGGTTGCCGGGCTTCAGTCCCAGGTCGCGCACGAGCACGTTCGCGAGCCGGTTCGCCTGCGCGAGCAGCTGCGCGTAGCTGCAGCAGCCCTCCGGGGCGTGCAGCGCGATGCGCGCCCCGTGGCCGTTCTGCACCATCTCGTCCAGCAGGACGGCGGCGCAGTTCATGCGCGCCGGGTACTTGAGCTCCGGCAACTCGAACAGGAACTCCGGCCATTGGCTGCGCGGCGGCAGGTTGTCGCGCGCGAACGTGTCGGTGTGCGCCGTGTAGCTCATTTGAGCAGCTCCCTGGCGACGATCAGCTTCTGCACTTCCGTCGCGCCCTCGTAGATGCGCAGCGCGCGCACCTCGCGATACAGCAGCTCGACCGGGTGGCCGCGCATGACGCCGAGACCGCCGCAGATCTGCACCGCGCCGTCGACGACCTGTTGCGCCGTCTCGGTCGCGTACATCTTGGCCATGGCGGCCTCGCTCGTGATGCGCTTGGCGTGCACGTCGCGCGCCCAGGCGGCGCGGTACACGAGCAGCGCCGCCGCCTCGATGCCGGTCGCCATGTCGGCGAGCTTCGCCTGCGTGAGCTGGAAGTCGGCGAGCGTCTGGCCGAACATGCGCCGCCCCTTCGCGCGCCGCAGCGCCTCGTCGAGCGCGCGCCGCGCCAGGCCGAGCGCGGCCGCTCCGACCGTGGTGCGGAACACGTCGAGGTTGCGCATCGCCAGCTTGAAGCCCTCGCCCGGCTCGCCGAGCAGCGCCTCGGCCGGCACGCGGCAGCCGCTGAAGCGCAGGCTGGCCATCGGGTGCGGCGCGACGATGTCGATCCTCTCGCGCGCGTCCAGACCCGGCGCATCCGCGTCGACCACGAACGCCGAGATCCCGCGGCTGCCCGCCGCCGCATCGGTCCTGGCGAATACCACGTAGAAGTCGGCGAGGCCGCCGTTCGAGATCCAGGCCTTGACGCCGTCCAGAACCCAGTGCGCGCCGTCGCGCCGCGCGCTGGTCGAGAGCGCACCGACGTCCGACCCGGCCTCGGGCTCCGACAGCGCGAAGGCGGCGATCGCTCGCCCCGCGGCGACCCGGGTGAGGTAACGCTCGCGCTGCGCGGCGCTGCCGGCAAGCGCGATCGGGCCGCTGCCCAAGCCCTGCATGACGAACGCGAAGTCGGCAAGCCCCGAATGATAGGCGAACACTTCGCGCAGCAGCGCGATCGCGCGCACGTCGAAATGGTCGGTGCCGGGTGCGCAATAGCGCAGGTAGCCCGCCGCGCCAAGCGCCTCGACCAGAGCGCGGCAGATGGCGTCGGCATCCTCGCCGTGTGCGCCGCCCAGGTTCGCCTCCGCCCAGGCGTCGGCTTCCCGGGCGAGCCTGGCATGGCGCTCCTCGAGGAACGGCCAGTCGTAGTGCGCGAAGCGGTTCATGTCGCTCCCTTGGCGATGTTCGCGAGCGCATGATGCTTGACCTTGGCGAGCAGCCGGAACAGCTCGGCGTGTTCGCGCCGGCTCAAGCCCGCGAGCGTCGCGACAATCCACTCTTCGTGCGCGCGCGCCATCTCGGCGAACACGCGCTCGCCGGTGCGCGTCAGGCGCACGCGCAGCGCGCGCCGGTCGGCCGCGTCGGCCTGGCGCTCAACGAACCCCTCGGCGGCGAGCTGGTCGACGATCCCGGTGACGTTGCCGCCGGTCACCATCATGCGGCGCGACAGCTCGTTCATCTTCAGCCCCTGCGGATGGCGCTCGAGCTGCGACATGAGGTCGAAGCGCGGCAGCGTGGTGGCGAAGCGCTCGCGCAGCCGGCCGCGCACCTGCCCTTCGATCAGCTGCGTGCAGGTGAGCAGCCGCAGCCACAGCCTGAGCGCGCGGTGGTCGTCGGCGCGCGAGCCCGATTCCCGGTCCTCGCGTCTGGCGGCGGCCTGGCGCAGCATTGTTTGAGATTTGTATGAGATCTAAATAGATTAAACCTAAAGCATCTTGCGCCCGTTAGCCGTCCCTGTCACGCTGCAGTGCGCAATCGGGCGCGTCTTCTGGTATCGTTCTACCCGAGGAACCGATGCTCAAACGAATCTTTGTCTCGTTGCTGGCGGTACTCTGGCTGGGCATAGCCGCGGCGGCCAATGGCCAAAAGGCGGATGAGCAGCAGCCCAAAGTCGACCCGAAGATCATCCAGGACATCTTCAACTGCATGGCGGCCGGCCTGCCCAAGGACTGGAAGCGCACCTGGGTGGTGGTGACGGAGCTGGGCGTCGAGGGCGGCACGCGCCGCTTCGAGGCGGCCTTCTTCTACGCCGGCGCGGCCGACGACCTCGTCGGCAAGCCGCTGCAGCCCTGCGACAAGGAAGACGTGGCGAAGAACGTGTACTCGCTGAACCAGTTCCTGCCGGCCGGCGAGAAGCGCCAGTGGAAGCAGGCCACGCTGGTGTTCGACAGCGACGGCAGCTTCAATCTCAAGTACGACTACGACAAGTAGCGCCGCGTCAGGCCTTGCGCAGGAAGTCGAAGTCGCAGCCGTCTTCGGCCTGCAGCACGTGGTCCATATAGAGCTTCGCGTAGCCGCGTGACGGCTGCGCGGCGGGCGCTCGCCATTGTGCGCGCCGCCTGGCGAGCTCGTCTTCGGCGACGAGCAGATCGATTTGCCGGCTTCTGACTGAGATGCGGATGCGGTCGCCGTTCCTCACCAGCGCGAGCGGGCCACCGGTCGCCGCCTCGGGCGAGACGTGCAGCACGATCGTGCCGTAGGCGGTGCCGCTCATCCTCGCATCGGAGATTCGCACCATGTCCTTGACGCCGGCGCGCGCGAGCTTGGCCGGGATCGGCAAGTAGCCGGCCTCTGGCATCGCGTAGCCGCTCTTGGGACCCGCGTTCTGCAGCACGAGGAAATCCTCGGGCCGCACGTCGAGGTCGGGGGAGTCGATCCTCGCCGCGAGGTCGTCCAGCGACGAGAACACCACCGCGCGGCCTTCTTTCTCGAACAGCGACGGGTCGGCCGCCGAGCGCTTGAAAATCGCGCCGCGCGGCGCGAGCGAGCCGAACAGCGCGACCAGCCCGCCTTCCTTCTGGAATGGCTCCGCCAGGGGCCGCACCACGGCGCGGTCGACCCAGGTCGCGCCGGCCTGCTCCTCGCGCGCCAGGCGCTCCCCGAGCGTCTCGCCCGCCACCGTCATGCAGTCGAGGTGGAGCAGCGGCTTGAGCTCCCGCAGCACCGCCCCGAGGCCGCCCGCGGCGTACAGGTCCGACATGTAGTACTGGCCGGTGGGCTTGAGATCGACCAGCACCGGCGTTGAGTCCGAAAGCCGGTTCAGGCGCGCGAGCTCGAGCTTCACCCCGACGCGACCGGCGATCGCGGTGAGATGCACGATAGCGTTGGTCGAGCCGCCGATCGCGAGCAGCACGCGCAGCGCGTTCTCGATCGACTGCTCGGTGATCACCTGCGAGGGCCGCACGGGAGCGCGCGCCATCTCGGCCGCGCGCCAGCCGCTCGCCTCGGCTGCGCGCAGGCGGTCGGCGTGCACCGCAGGGATGGCCGCGGTGCCGGGCAGCGCCATGCCGAGCGCCTCGGCGAGCGAGGCCATCGTCGAGGCGGTGCCCATCACTGCGCAGGTGCCGGCCGTGGTCGCGAGGTTCCCTTCGACTTCCTCGATGCCGTGCTCGTCCACCTTGCCCGCGCGGTGCAGGGCCCAGAAGCGGCGGCAGTCGGTGCAGGCGCCGAGGCGCTCGCCGCGGAACGAGGTCGGCATCATCGGCCCGGCGAGCAGCTGCACCGCGGGGACGTCGGCGCTCGCCGCGCCCATCAGCTGCGCGGGCACCGTCTTGTCGCAGCCGCCCATCAGGACCACGGCGTCCATCGGCTGCGCGCGCACCATCTCCTCGACGTCGATCGACATGAGGTTCCTGAACATCATCGAGGTGGGCGACAGGAACACTTCGCCGAGTGACACGGTCGGGAATTCGATTGGCAGTCCGCCGGCGGCGAGCACGCCGCGCTTCACTGCCTCGAGCATCTCGGGAAAGTGCCGGTGGCAGTTGTTGAAGCCGCTCTTCGAATCGGCGATGCCCACCACGGGCCGCGCGAGCATCTCGCCCGAGTAGCCCATGCTCTTCGCGAAGGAGCGGCGCAGGTAAAGCGAGAAGCCCGCGTCGCCGTAGTTGGTGAGGCCGCGGGCGAGGCCGCGCGAGGGCTTGTCGCTCATAGGTGGAGGATTGTAACGGAGCCATCTTGCCCTTTTTAAGTCTTTGATTAACCTTGGTGGGCAACTTCCCACTTTCAATGACGAAGGGATTGTGGTTGTCTTCCCAACGAGCCGGGCCGTAGCGTCCGGTCAAGGAGGCGGCCATGGAGACGCTTGCGCAGCGCGGCGGCGCGCTGCTCGACAGCATTGCCGAGTTCTGCCGCAGGAACGGCATGGCCGAGTCTACGTTCGGCCGCCGCGCGGTGAACGACGGCAAGTTCGTCGCGCGCCTGCGCGACGGCGCGCGCATCACGCCCGAGACGCTCGAGCGCGTGGCGAGCTACATGACGCGCCACGGGGCGACGGCCCCTGCGGAACCGCCCGAGCTGCTGCCGCTCATTCGCCCGCGCAGCGTTCCCGCCGAAGCCGGAGCGCCGCGCGAGGGTGCGCCATCGCGCAATTTCCGCTTCTTCGACAATCGCCAGAAGTACCTGCTGTTCGTCAACACCTGCGGCGAGAAGGAGGTGATCGCGCAGCGCGTCGGCCTGGAGCTCGCGCACATCCATCCGCGCCCGCCGGCAGTGCGCGTGTTCGACGCCGGCATGGGCGACGGCACGGTGCTGACGCGCGTCATGCGCGAGATGCACCGGCGCTTTCCCACCATGCCGTTCTATTTCGTGTGCAAGGAGGTGAGCCTCGAGGACGTGCGCCTGTCGCTCCACAAGATGGCCGACCGCCTCTACGAGCACCCGGCGACGGTGCTGGTGGTGACCAACATGTACTACAACGAGGCGCCGTGGCTCGCGCCCAAGGCGCTTAGCGCCGCTAACTCGCTGGTCTGGCACGAGGCCGCGCTCAGCGGCACGACCGCACACGAGTTCGACGAGCAGATTGCCGCGCTCGAGCCGTTCCTCGCGCGCAACTGGCAGGCGCGCCACAGCCCGAAGACGGGCAACCCGATCTACGAGCGGCCGGTCGCGCTCGTCCTCTACCGCGAGGATTTCCGCTTCCTCTTGCACGACGTCGTCCCGCGCCACGGCGGGGCGCGCGCCGACTACGACCTGGTGATCGCCTCGCAGCCCTACCGCGCGCGCGTGCCCGCGGAGTTCAAGGCGGCCAAGGTGATCGGGCCGCTCGCGCGCGCGCTAGGGCCCGGCGGGCGCCTGCTCGGCATCCACAGCTACGGCAACGATCCCGGCCTCGAGATCGTGCGCCGGGTATGGCCGAACGAGAACCCGTTCCAGACGGGGCGCCACGACCTGCTGCGCGCGGTACGCGCGGAACTGGGGCGCGATGCGCGCCATTACAACTTCAATTCCTATTCCGACAGCCGCGCGGTGTTCCGCTACGCCATGCACACCCTCCCCAGCGAGATCGCCGACAGCATCGGCACCTCGACCCTGTTCGCCGCCTGGAACGCCGCGGTGTACGTGGCGCAGATCGACGACGAGCGCCTCGCGGGAGCGCTCGGCGAGCGGCGCTACCTCGAGGCGACGCGCGAGGTGCTGCAGCGCCACGGCGGCCTGTGGTTCCTCGACGAGTCGTATGTGGTATCGCGCAAGAAACGCTAGGAGACCTCCATGAGCACACTCACCGCCGCGCCGGACGCCGTAGCAGAAACCATCGCCGAGCTGGTGTCCTGCGGCTCGGTCGAGATGACCGCGCACCGCGTCGAGGACGCGCGCGCGCTCGGTGAGCTGCTGCCCGCCGGCACCAAGGTGTACGTCAACCACCTGCCGCGCCACTCGCTCGCCGACACCCTCGCCGCGCTCGAAGCGGTGCGCGCCGCGGGCCTCGAGCCCGTGCCGCACCTAGCCGCGCGCCGCGTCGCCTCGCGCGCCGAGCTCAAGGCCTTCCTCGAGCGCGCGGTGCAGGCCGCAGGCGTGCAGAAGGTGCTGCTGATCGGCGGCGACGATCCCGCGCCGCGCGGGCCGTGGGCCGACAGCGTCGCGCTGCTCGCCGACGGAGCGCTCGCCGGCTGCGGCCTGCGCGAAGTCGGCATCGCCGGCTATCCTGAGGGGCACCCGCGCATTCCGCGCGCCGCGCTCGAGCGCGCACTCGCCGAGAAGCTGTCGCTCGCCGCGGCGCAGGGGCTCGGCGCCTACGTGGTGACCCAGTTTTCCTTCGCCCCAGCGCGCGTGGTCGAGTACTGCGCCGAGCTCGCCGCGCGCGCTCCGCGCGTGCCCGTGTTCGTCGGCGTCGCGGGCCCCACCGAAGCCGCGACGCTCCTCCGCTTCGCCCACCGCTGCGGCGTGAGCGCCTCGCTGCGCGCCCTGCGCGCGCAAGGCATGGGCATCGCGCGCCTCGTCACACACACCGACCCGCGCGAGCAGCTCGTTGCGGTCGCGCGCTACTGCCTCGCGCGCGCCGCGTGCAACGTCGTCGGCGCGCACTTCTTCAGCTTCGGCGGCGCCGCGCACACCGCAGGCTGGATGAACCGACTGATCGCCGCCGCGGGCGGCGCCTAGCCCCAGATCGCGCGCGCGGCGTCGACGCAGAGCCTGAGCTTCGCGCGCTCGTCGGCCTCGGTCACCGGGTTGCCGCCCATGGTGCTCGCGAAGCCGCATTGCGGGCTCAACGCGAGGCGGGCGGGATCGACATATTTCGCCGCCTCCTCGGCCCTCTTTTTCAGCAGGTCGAGGCTCTCGAGCTGCGGGGTCTTGGAACTGAGCAGGCCGAGCACCACGCCCTTGTCGCGCGGCACGAAGCGCAAGGGAGCGAAGTCGCCGGCGCGGGGGGTGTCGAACTCGAGCAGGAAGTGGTTGACGCGCGCGCGGCCGAAGAGCTTCTCGGCGACCGAATCGTAGCCGCCTTCGGAGAGGTACATGCCCTTGTAGTTGCCGCGGCACATGTGCACGCCGATCACCATCCCGGGCGGGCGGCTCGCGACCGCCGCGTTGATCGCCTCGACGTAGAGATCGACGAGCCTCTCCGGGTCGCCGCCGGCGGCGCGTACCTTCTCGCGCGCGGCCGGATCGCACAGCATGGCGAGCGCGACTTCGTCCAGCTGCACGTAGCGCGCGCCCGCCTGCGCCAGGTCGGCGATCTCGGCCTGGTACACCTTGCCCAGATCGGCGAAGAATTCGGCCTCGTCGCGGTAAACGCCCCGCGCCGCGTAGTCGGTGAAGCGGTAGAAGTGCATCGTCGAGGGCGCCGGCATGGTGACCTTCGGCGTGCACCGGGTCGCGCCCTTCACGAACTCGAATTCGTCGAGCGCGATCGGCGCGCCGCGCGCCACCTTCTTGGTCACGTACGGCGCGGTGAACTCGCTCTCGTGGCCGTGCGCGTCGTGAAAGCGGAATACCGCGCTCCTGACCTCGAGCCCCTCGGTGAGGCGCACGAACTTCTCCCAGTAGGAGATGCGGCGGAACTCGCCGTCGGTCACGACCTCGAAGCCGCAGTCTTCCTGCAGCCGCACGACATCGCGGATCGCCCGATCCTGCGCGGCGCGAAAGTCGGCGTCGGAGAGCTTCTCTTCGGCGTGCGCACGGAACGCCTGGCGCAGGCTCGCAGGACGCAGCAGGCTGCCGATGTGGTCGGCGCGAAACGGCGGGCGGCCGTTCGGTTCGATGGGCTTGGTCATGGCCACGGTATTCTATGGGCCACCTCGGGAGGAGCGCCATGGCTGACACCGACCGCAAGCACGCAACGCGCCGCAAGTGGCTCGAGACGCTCGAGCGGCACCGGCGCGACTTCGAGCGCCCGGCCTCGGCCGAATACTGGTCGCCGTCGCTCGACTGCGCGCCGCGCGACGAGCTGCGGAGGCTTCAGGACGAGAAGCTCGCGGCGCTGACGCCGTTCCTGTACGAGAACTCTTCCTTCTACCGGCGGCGCTTCGAGCGCCTGGGCATGACGCCGGACGACCTGCGCACGGTTGACGACCTCGCCAGGTGGCCGCCCGTCGACAAGAAGGAGATGGCCGAGGACCTGATGGCCAACCCGCCCTGGGGCACTTACACCACGCACGACGACGAGATCTGGAACCAGCGCGGCTGGACGCTCTTTCCCACATCCGGCACGACCGGGCTGCCGCGCGTGTTCCGCTACTCGAAGTTCGACCTGAAGCAATGGCAGTGGGCGAACGCGCGCGCGCTGTGGTCGCTCGGCGCGCGCCCGGGCGAGAAAGTGTTCCTGGTGGTCGGCTTCGGCCCCCACGTGTGGGCCTGGGGCGTGCTGCACGCGCTCGCGCACATGGGCATTCCGTGCATTCCGGGCGGCGGCCTGACCGCCGAGCTGCGCTGCAACGTGATCCTGCGCTATCAGCCGACGATCCTCGCGACGCTGCCTTCGCAGCTTCTGCGCCTCGGGCGCACGATGCAGCAGATGGGCCACGACCCGCGCAAGACCTCGGTGAAGACGTTGTTCACCGGCGGCGAGCCGGCCGCCGGCATCGCCGCGACGCGCGAGCGGCTGGAAGACATGTGGGACGCGAAACTGGTCGAGTTCTACGGCTGCACCGAGGCTGCGCCGCACTCTGGCGGCTATTCCTGCCCGGCCGCGCTGCGCCCGGACGGCAAGGTCCAGACGCACCTGATGGAAGACTTCCAGGTATGGGAACTGATCGATCCCGGGACCGGCAAGCGCGTGCCCGAAGGCGAGCGCGGCATCACGGTGTGCACCAACATGAATTCGGAGAGCTCGTCCCAACTTCGCTTCGTGGTCGGCGACTACACGGTGTTCGACAGCACGCCCTGCGCCTGCGGCCGCACTCACGTGCGCGCGATCGGCGGCTTCCAGGGACGCGCGGACGACCTCATCAACCTGCGCGCGATCAAGTTCTATCCTTCAGTGCTCGAGGAAGGCGTGCGCTCGGTGCCCGGCGTCGGCGACGAATACGAGGTGGTGCTCGACACCAGCCAGGAAGGCATCGACTTCATGACCATTCTCGTCGAGCACGCCGACTACCAGAAGCCCGCGGCGGTGATCGCCGCGGTGCAGAACGCGATCAGCTCGCGGATCGAGCTGCGCGTCGGGGTCGAGGTGCTGCCGCCCGACACGCTGCCCAAGACCGAGTTCAAGGCGAAGCGCATCAAGGACCGGCGCAGGAAAGGCTGAGGCGACCGGCTTGCGCACCGTCCTGGGATTTCTCGGCCGGCACGCGCGCTGGGCGCTGCCCGCGGGCGTGTTCGTCGGCATCGCGCTGCCCGACCTGGCCGCGCTGCTGCGCCCGCTGCTCACCTACCTCGTGGTCGGCACGCTCACCACTGCGCTCTTGCGGCTCGACTGGGGCCGCTTCGCGGAGGCCGCGCGGCGCCCGGCGCTGCCCGCCTGGATTGCGCTCTGGCAACTCGTCGCCTCGCCGCTCGTCGTCTGGATCGTCGCGGGCCTCATCGGCCTTGCACCCGATCTGCGCCTGGTGCTGGTATTGCAGGCGGCGGCGCCGCCGATCGGCTCGGCCGCGGTGTTCGCGCTGATACTCGGGCTGGACGGCGTGCTCGCGGTCGTCGCCACGATGGCGACCACGCTGCTCCTGCCGCTCACGCTGACGCCGCTGGTCGGGCTGCTGCTGCCGCAGACGGGGCTGCAGGTCGACCTGGCGGCGTTCTTCGTGCGCGTGACGCTGGTGGTCGTCGCGCCGTTCGCGCTCGCCTTGGTCCTGCGGCGCGCGGTCGGCACCGCGCGCCTCGCGCGCAACGACGAGCTGCTCGCAGGGCTGAACGTGGTGCTACTGGTCGTGTTCGCGATCTTGGTGATGGACGGCGTCACGGCGCGGCTGCTCGCCGACCCGCGCTTCATCGGGGCGTTGTTCGTCACCGCCTGCGCCTCCACCGCGCTGCTCCATTTCGCTGGCTTCGCGCTCTTTCGCCGCACGGGGGCAGCGGCGGCTTACGGCGCGGCGCTCCTGAGCGGCAACCGCAACATGGGATTGATGCTCGCGATCACCGCGGGCACTGCCGGCCCGGCCTTCTCGCTCTACGTCGGCGTCACCCAGATCCCGATGTACTTCGCGCCGCTCGCGCTGACGCCCTTCGTGCGGCGGAGCCGCCGCTAGCTTAGAGCGGGAAGCGCGCGACCGGCACGCCGGCCACGCCGAGCTCGAGGCGCACGGTGCAGCCCGCATTCGCGTCCGGATCGCGCACGAGCGAGGTGACGTACACCGTCTTCAGGTCGTCGCCCGCGAAGCACGGCATGGTGGGGTTCGGCATCGGCAGCGCGACGCGCCGGACGAGCTCGCCCTCGGCCGACCAGCGGTTCAGGCACCCGGCTGAGACGCCAGCACTCCAGTAGAAGCCCTCGACGTCGGTCGCCGCGCCGTCGGGCCGCCCCTGCTCGAGCGTCGGCCGGGCAATCTCGCGCATGTGCGAAATCGCGCCCGTCGCCGGATCATGACGGTAGCGCCGAATCCAGATGCCGCGGCTGTCGGAGTGGAACATCGTGCGGCCGTCGGCCGACCAGGCGAGCCCGTTCGAGACGCGCAGGCCCGTCGCCTTCTTCTCGACGCGGCCGTCGGCAGTGACGCGGTACAGGCTCCCGGTGGCCGCGAGCGCCCGCGTGTCGTCCATCGAGCCGACCCAGAAGCTGCCGTCGGGCGCCACCTTGCCGTCGTTCAGCCGGTTGCCCTCGGGCGCGTCGGGCTCGACGTCGGTGAAGTGCTCGAGCTTGCCGCTCGCCGGCGCGAGCAAGTGCAGGCCGCGGCGCAGCGCAACCAGTACGCGCCCGCTCTCGCACAGGCCGATCGAGCCGCAGCGCTCGGGCATCGGCCAGCCGTCGAGCCGCCCGGTGGCGACGTCCAGCCGGTGCACCGCCGGCGCGTGCACGTCGACGAACCACAGCGCGCGCGAGCGCGCGTCCCACGCCGGCGACTCGCCGAGTTGCGTGCGAAAGGGCAGGATTTCCATGCGCGCACCCTACTCCTTCTCGGCGAACAGCTCGAGGATCAGTTCGCGCAGCCAGCGGTTGCCGGGGTCGCGGTCGAAGCGCTCGTGCCAGTGCACGCCGACGTCCGCGGGCGGGATCGGCACCGGCGGCGGCAGCGACTTGAAGCGCCCGCCCTGCTCGAACACGCGCGCCGCGCGGCTCGGCAGCGTGAGCAGCAGGTCGGTGCGCTCGAGCACCATCGGCACGACCGTGAAGTGCGGCACGCGCAACGCGATGCGCCGGGTGAGCCCATGGCGCTCGAGCGCCTCCTCGATCACGCGGTGGCCGCTGCCGGTTGAAGACACGAGCGCGTGCGAGGCTTCCTCGAACAGCCTGCGCGTCAGCCGCTTCTTGATTCGCGGATGATCGGCGCGCATCAGGCAGACGTAGTCATCGCGAAACAGGCGCCGGCGCCGCACCGGCGCGGCGAGCCCGGGGAGGAAGCCGACCGCCAGGTCGAGCGCCCCGCTCGCCAGAGCATCGGGGATCTCGTCAAGCGCGAGCGCCGAGGCTTCCAGGTGCACTTGCGTGGCGAGCCGGCGCACGCGCTCGACCAGCGGCGGCAGGAAGGAGATCTCGCCCAGGTCGGACATGTAGAAGCGGAACACGCGGTTCGAGGTGACGGGCTCGAACGCGGCGCCGTGAGTGAGCGCCGACTCGATCAGGGCCAGGGCCTGCCTCACCGGCTCGTCCAGCTGGCTCGCGAACGGGGTCGGCGCCATGCCGGACGTGGTGCGCACGAACAGCGTGTCGCCGAATACGGTGCGCAGCCGCGCGAGCGCGTTCGACACCGCCGGCTGCGACAGCCCGAGGCGCGCCGCCGCCGCCGTGACGCCGCGTCCGCGCAGGATCGCGTCGAACACCCGCAGCAGGTTCAGGTCCACGTCGTTTACATTCACAGCAATGATTCATATCATGCCATTCATCAATTTGACAAATGACCCTGCGGCCGCCTACGCTCGCCGGTTGCGTCCACCGAGGAGGAGAAAATGAAACTGTTGCGCATCGCAGCAGCGCTCGCGTTCGCCATTCCGGCTGCGGCGAGCGCCCAGGAGGCTACGCTCAAGCTGGTGAGCGCGTTCCCGGAGAACGGGCTCTACGTGAAGCACCTCATGCCCTGGATCGACGAGGTGAACGCAAAGGGCAAGGGGCTGGTGCACATCAATTTCATCGGCGGCCCGAAGGCGGTCCCGACCTTCGAGGTGGGCAACGCCGTGAAGACCGGCGTCGTCGACATGGCGATGAGCACGGGCGCGTTCTACACCAACCTGATGCCCGAGGCCGACGCGCTCAAGCTCGCGCAGATCTCGGCCCAGGAGCAGCGCAAGAACGGCGCCTACGCCTACATCAACGAAGTCTGGAACAAGAAGGCGAACATGGAGTACCTGGCGCGCATGGTCGACTTCACACCGTTCCACCTGTATCTCAACAAGAAGATCGACAAGCCGGACCTGACCGGCCTCAAGATCCGGATCACGCCCGTGTACCGCGATTTCTTCCAGGCGCTCGGCGCGCAGGTCGTGACCACCGCGCCCGGCGAAGTCTATACCGCCCTAGATCGTGGCGTGGTGGACGGCTACGGCTGGCCGATCCACGGCATCTTCGACCTCGGCTGGCAGGAAAAGACCAAGTACCGCGTGGACCCCGGCTTCTACAATGCCGAGGTCTCGCTGACGGTGAACCTCGATACCTGGAAGAAGCTTAGCGCCGCGCAGCGCGCCTTCCTCGAGCGCGAGGGCGTGGCGCTCGAGGCGCGCAACGTCGAGTGGAAGAAGATCAACGCCGAGGAGACCGAGCGCCAGGCGAAAGCGGGCGTCCAGACGATCACCTTCACTGGCGCGGCGGCCAAGCAGTACCTCGACAAGGCCTATGAGGTGGGCTGGGCCGGCATCATAAAGTCGGCTCCCGACACCGGCCCGAAGCTTAAGCAGCTTCTGTCGAAGTAACCGCCCGCGGGTGATGCAGCGCATCGAGGCGCTCTACGGCAGGCTGCTCACGGCGCTAGCGCTCGCTGCGTGCGGCCTGCTGTTCCTCATGATGATCATGATTTGCGTCGACGTGCTGCTGAGGAACGTCGCGCTGCTGCCGCACGTGCGCGGGTTGGCCTGGGCGGACGAGGCGTCCGAGTACATCCTCTACCTCGTCACGATGCTCGCCGCGCCGTGGCTGCTGCGCGAAGGGCGGCACATCCGTGTCGATATCGTGTTGCGGGCGCTGCCCGCGCGCCTCGGCTGGTACCTCGAGTGGTTTTCAGACGCGCTCGCCTGCGTGTGCTGCGTCGCAATGGTCGCCTACGGCACGAAAGCGGCCTACGCGAGCTATGCATCGCACGCACTCACCATCAAAACGCTGGTGACACCGGAATGGTGGTCGCTCGCGCCGCTCCCGGTCGCCTTCCTGCTGCTCGGGATCGAAGTGCTGTTCCGCATGGTCCGCCTGGCGCAAGGCGAGCGCGCGCCGCGCGGCGACGCCGTCGCGGCCCACTAGGCGGGGCACGTGTCCTGGCAGGCGGCATCCTGGTTGTTGCTCGGCGGCTCGACGCTGCTCCTGCTCGCCGGCCTGCCGGTGGCGTTCAGCTTTCTGGCGATCAACCTGATCGGCGCGGGCCTGTTCCTGGGCGGCTCGCCAGGCTTGGTGCAGCTCGCGCGCAACTGCGTCGACTCTGTGGCCAGCTTCTCGCTGACGCCGATCCCGCTGTTCGTGCTGATGGGCGAGGTGCTGTTTCACACCGGTCTGGCGGTGAAGGTGATCGACGCGGTCGAGCGCCTCATCACCAGGGTCCCGGGTCGCCTCGCGGTGGTCGCCGTCGTCGCCGGGACCATCTTCTCGGCGGTTTCGGGTTCGACCATCGCCATCACGGCGATGCTCGGCAGCCTCATGGTGCCGTTGATGATCGCGCGCGGCTACCACCCCGTCATGGCGACCGGCCCGATCATGGCCGTGGGTGCGCTCGACATGCTGATGCCGGTGTCGGCCCTCGCGGTGCTGCTCGGAAGCCTGTCCGGCATCTCGATTCCCAAGCTCCTGATCGGCGGGTTCGTCCCGGGCATGGTGCTAAAGGCCATTTTCGTCGTCTACATCGTGCTGCGCGTCAAGATGAATCCGTTGCTCGCACCCGCAACGTCGCTCCCCGCGCACCGGGGCTGGGAAAGGATCAGGCCGCTCGTGATGTACGTGATCCCGATCCTGTCCATCTTCTTCGTCGTCGTCGCGTCGATGAGCGCCGGGTGGGCGACGCCCACGGAATCCGCCGCGGTCGGCGCGTTTGCGACGGTGGTGCTCGCGCTTGCCTATCGCGCGCTCACGCGCGAGCGCCTGCTCGCGGCGCTGCGCGGCACGATGTCGATCTCGGGCATGATCCTGTTCATCATCGTCGGGGCCACGACGTTCTCGCAGATCCTGTCGTTCTCCGGCGCGAGTGACGGCCTGGTGTCGATGATCACCGGGCACAACCTGTCGCGCGACGAAATCGTCGCCGGCATGATGCTGGTGCTGATCTTCCTCGGCGTCTTCGTCGACCAGGTGAGCATGATGCTGATCACGCTGCCGATCTTCATGCCCGTGGTGCACAAGTTCGGTATCGACGGCGTATGGTTCGGCGTGATGTTCCTCATCTGCATGCAACTCGGGCTGCTGCTGCCGCCGCACGGGCTGCTGCTGATGACCATGAAGGGCGTGGCGCCGCCGGAAGTCAGAATGAGCCACATTTTCCGGGCTGTGGTGCCCTACGTGGCCCTCAGCCTGGCGATGCTGGCGCTGGTGTTCTTCGTTCCCGCGGTCGCGGTCTGGCTGCCGAGCGTGCTCGGATAGGAGGAAACCATGGAGCGCTCTTTCGCGGCAGAGGTCGAAAAGCTGAAGCTTGGCGACGGTGAGGTGTTCCACGGCGAGGGCATCCTCGCGGTCACCAAGGCGCTGCTGCAGTCGGGCGTCGCCTACGTCGGCGGCTACCAGGGCGCGCCGGTGTCGCACATGATGGACGTGCTGAACGACGCGCACGATATCCTGGACGAGCTTGGCGTGCACGTCGAGACGAACGCCTCCGAGGCCGGCGCCGCGGCGATGCTCGGCGCCTCGATCAACTACCCCTTGCGCGGCGCGGTGACATTCAAATCGACGGTGGGCACCAACGTCGCTTCCGATGCGCTCTCCAATCTCGCGAGCGCGGGCGTCAAGGGCGGCACGCTGATCGTGCTCGGCGAGGACTACGGCGAAGGCGCTTCCATCATCCAGGAGCGCAGCCACGCCTTTGCCATGAAGTCGCAAATGTGGCTGCTCGACCCGCGGCCGAGCCTGCCCAAGATCGTCGAGATGGTGGAGAAGGGCTTCGAGCTGTCGGAGGCATCCAGCACTCCAGTCATGCTCGAGCTGCGCATCCGCGCCTGCCACGTGCACGGCAGCTTCGCGGCGCGCGCCAACCGGGCGCCGCAGTTCTCCAAGCGGCACGTGCTCGAGAACCCGGACTTCGACTACGGCCGCATCTGCCTTCCTCCGGCGACCTACGCTCAGGAGAAGCACAAGGTCGAAGTGCGCTGGCCCGCGGCGGTGCGCTTCATCCGCGAGCAGCGGCTGAACGAGACTTTCGCGGGCGAGCTGGCTGACGTCGGCATCATCTGCCAGGGCGGCATGTACAACGTGACCGTGCGCGCGTTGCAGCAGCTCGGGCTCGCCGACGCGTTCGGCGCCGCGCGCATCCCCGTCTACTGCCTGAACGTCACCTACCCGCTGCTGCCCGAGGAGGTGGTCGGGTTCTGCGCGGGCAAGCGCGCGGTGCTGATCGTCGAAGAAGGCCAGCCTGCCTACCTCGAGGACGCGGTGCTCGCCTGCCTGCGGCGACACGAGGCGAACGCGGTGCGCGTGCACGGCAAGGACGTGCTGCCGCTCGCGGGGGAATACACGGGCGAGGTCGTGCTCACCGGCATGGCGCGCTTCATCGAGCGGGCGGCACCGCAGGGGGTGGACGCGCGCCGCATCGGCGAGGTCTACCGGGCGCTCACCGCGCCGAAGACGAAGGCCGCGGAGCTGCTCGGGATGCCCGTGCCGACGCGCCCGCCGGGCTTTTGCATCGGCTGCCCCGAGCGGCCGGTGTTCGCCGCCATGAAGCTGGTCGAGCGCGAAGCCGGCGCCTTTCACGTCTCGGCCGACATCGGCTGTCACACCTTCTCCACGCTGCCGCCGTTCAACATCGGCCACACCGTGCTCGGCTACGGCCTGGGCCTCGCCTCGAATTCGGCGGTCCAGCCGATGTTCGGCCGACGCTCGGTGACCATCATGGGCGACGGCGGCTTCTGGCACAACGGCCTCACTTCGGGCGTCGCCAACGCGGTGTTCAACAAGGACGACGGCATCCTCGTCATCATGAAGAACGGCTACAGCTCGGCGACCGGGACGCAGGAGATCCCCTCCTCGCCGCAGCACACCGCGCACAAGGCGCCCGACATGAGCATCGAGCGCGCGCTGCAGGGTCTCGGCGTGGGCTGGATGAAGACGGTGCACAACTACCACGTGGGCGAGGTGGCCCAGACGCTCAAGGAGGCGATGGGCACCGACTATCCCGGCCTGAAGGTCATCATCGCCGAGGGCGAGTGCCAGCTCGAGC
>DATGDH010000083.1:0-8802 GCA_035310985.1 Burkholderiales bacterium | reverse complement strand
CCGACCTGATCGGCGCGTGCAAAGCGGTCGCGGCGGCGCTCGAGGCGCTGGCGCCGCTGGCTTCATCCTGATCTCCACGCGGAAAAATAGGGTCTGTCCCTATTTTCCGAGCGGTTGCAGGCTCTCGAGCGTCGTCGGCAGCAGCTCGCTCACGGTGGGGTGGATGCGCACGCGGCGCTGGAATTCGGGGTAGGGGGTGCGGGCGTAGACGGCGTCGATGAGCGAGTGCACCGCCTCGTCGCAGCCGGTGCCGAGCAGCGCCGCGCCGAGGATGCGCTTGGTCGCCGCCTCGACGTGCAGCTTGAGGAAGCCGCCCGTCTCGCCCTTTTCGAGCGCGCGCGCGACGCGCGTCATGGGGCGCTTGGCGACCAGCGCCGCGATGCCGGCCTTGCGGATCTCCGCCTCGCTCATGCCCACGCGCCCGAGCGGCGGGTCGGTGTAGAGCGCGTACACCGGCACGCGGTCGGTCCACTTGCGCGCGGCGCCCGCGAGCAGGTTGTCGGCGACGATCTCGTAGTCGTTGTATGCGGTGTGGGTGAAGGCGCCCTTGCCGTTGCAGTCGCCGAGCGCCCACACGCCGGGGTTCGTGGTGCGCAGGCTCTCGTCGACCTGGATGTAGCCGCGCGCGTCGGTCGCGATGCCCGCGGCATCGAGCCCGAGGTCGTCGGTGTTCGGCACGCGCCCGACCGCGAGCAGGAGGTGCGTGCCCTCGGCGCGCGGCGCGCCCTCGGCGCAGTCGAGCTTCACGGCGACGCCGCCGCCGTCTGGCTCGCCGGAGAGGCATTTGGCGCCCAGGCGGAACTCGATCTCTTCCGCTTCCAGGATCTCCTTCAGCGCCTGCGACACGTCTTCGTCCTCGCGCGCGACGAGGCGCGGCGCCATCTCGATCACCGTCACCCGGCTGCCGAAGCGGCGCATCATGTGCGCGAACTCGAGCCCGACGTAGCTGCCGCCGACCACCAGCAGGTGCGGCGGGACGGCCACGAGCTGCATCATCGACTGGTTGGTGAGGACGGGCACGCGCTCGAACCCCGGGGGCACGAGCGGGCGGCCGCCGACGTTCAGGAAGATGCGCGGCGCGGCGAGCTCGTCGCCGCCTGCGCGCACGCGGTCCGGGCCGCTGAAGCGCGCGTGGCCGCGCACCACGGTCGCCACCTTGTCCATCCATTTCTCGACGCCCTGCGCCGAGCGCGCGACGATCGCGTCCTTGCGCGCCTTGACGCGCCGCATGTCGACCCGCACGGCGCCCGGAAGCTCGACGCCGTACTCGGCCCCTCGGCGCGCAAGACGCGCCGCGTAGGCGCTCGCCACCATCGCCTTGGTCGGGGTGCAGCCGTCGTTCACGCAGGTGCCGCCGAAGCTCGCGCGCTCGATCACCGCGACCTTCATCCCCGCACCCGCGAGGCGCGCGGCGAGCGGCGGCCCGGCCTGGCCGGTGCCGATCACGATGGCGTCGAAGCTCCGGGGCATGGCCGGACTATAGACCCCGGATTCCGAAACGGGGACAGACCCTATGGCCAAGCGCACCGCGGGCTCGTAGGCTATCGGTGGGGTCTGACTCCACTTCCGGCAACGAGGAGGGCCGCCGTGTCGATCGAATTCCTGCTCGTGACTTTCCCCGAAGAGCGCGCGGTGCTGGCCGACGGCAAGCGCGTCGGCTTCACGAACCACACGCTGATGCTGCCGACCGGCGAGTACCTGATCACGCTCGATGGCGGCGGCTACCGGCCGGCGAGCCGCGACATCGCCCTCACCGGCACGTCGATCCCCAAGCCGATGGTGATCGCCTTCGCGCCGGTCTCCGCGGCCGGCGGCGCGCCGCGTACGCGCAGGAAGAAGGCGGGCGATGGCTAGGCTCGCGGCCTTCCTCGCGCTCGTCGCCGCGCTCGCCGGCTGCGCCTCGACCCGCTTCGAGAACGCGCCGCTCGCTGCGGGGCAGGCGAACGTCGAGCGGCGCGCGGTCGACGTCTCGCACGCGCAACGGCCGCTCGTCCTGGTCGCGATCTCGGGCGGCGGCTCGAGGGCGGCGGCGCTGGGCTGGGTCGTGCTGCGCGACCTCGCGGGCTTCCGCTACGCCGACGGCGGCAAGACCCGCAGCCTGGCCGACGACGTCGCGGTCGTGTCCTCGGTCTCGGGCGGGAGCGTCATCGCGGCGTACTTCGCGCTCTACGGCGCGCAAGGGCTCGAGCGCTTCGAGCCCGCGTTCCTCGCGCCGGACAACATGCGCACCCTGGGCCTCGACGCCGCCAATCCGATCACCTGGCTCACGCTCGCCGTGACCGGGTCGCCGCGCACCGACGTGGTCGAGAAGATGTTCGACGACCAGCTGTTCGGCGGCCAGACCTTCGCGGCGCTGAACCGGCCCGGCAAGCCGTACCTCATCCTCAACGCGACCGACATGGCTTCGGGCGAAGTGTTCGCGTTCACCCCCAACCGCTTCGACGACATCTGCGCGGACCTAAACAAGGAACTGATCTCGGTCGGCGTCGCGGCTTCGTCGGCCGTGCCGATCGTGCTCTCGCCGATCGCCTTGCGCGATTACTCCGCCGAGCACTGCAAGGACCGGCCGGCGCCGCAGTGGATCAAAACCAAGTTGAACGGGCGCTACGCGCCGTACCTCGACCTGGAAACCTACAAGCTCGCGCGCTACGCGAACGATCTGCGCCACGGCAGCGGGAGCGAGCGCGAGATCGAATACCTGTACCTGCTCGACGGCGGCCTGGCGGACAACCTGGGCATTCACGGCCTGCTCGAGGCGATCGCCTCGCCTTACGCGGCGCCGATCGTCGCGGGCGCGGCGGGCGGCGACACGATCCTCGAGGCGATCAACGCGGGCGGCGTGCGCAAGATCGCGGTCATCGTGATCAATGCGCGCGCCGATCCCGCCAACGACCTCTACCGGTCGAGCTCGCGCCCGGGGATCGTTCAGATGATCGGCAGCGTCACGTCCGTGCCGATCGACGCGAACACCGCGAGCGTGAGCTCGCAGATGGAGGTGCTGCTCGCGCAGCTGAACGCGGCGGGCAGCGCCGCGAGCGGAAACCCGCAGTTCGCGGGGCTGAAGGTGTACCCGGTCAAGATCGACTTCGACCAGCTGCGCGCGGGCGATCCCGCGCAAAGGCGCCTGCGCGACGAGGTGAAGGAGATCCCGACGCTGTGGACGATCAGCCCGGACAATCTGCGGGCCATCGATCAGGCCGGTACGCTGCTCTTGCAGCAGCACCCGTGCTTCCAGCGGCTGCTCGCCGACCTCGGTGTGAAGGCCGGCTTCATCGACGAGGATTTCGCGCGCAGCGGTTGCCGCCAGGCGTCCGACTGAGCGAAGCTTGGCGGAGCGTTCAAACGCCTCACAGGAGATAGGCATGCCAAAGACCGTCCTCATCACCGGCGCCGGCAGCGGCTTCGGCCGCGGCGCCGCCGTCGAGCTCGCCCGGCGCGGGCACAAGGTGATCGCCACCACCGAGACCGACGCGCAGGCGAAGGAGCTCGCCGCGGCGCACCCGGAGCTGACCGCCGCCAAGCTCGACATCACGAACGCGCACGACGTGGCGAAGGTCGACCAGTGGAACCTCGACGTGTTCGTCGCCAACGCCGGCATGGGGCAGACCGGCCCCTTGAGCTTGATCCCCATGGAGCGGCTGCGCGCGGTGTTCGAGGTGAACGTGTTCGGCACCTTCGCGATCACGCAGCGCGTGGCGCAGGCGATGCGAAAGAAGCGCGCGGGCCGCATCCTCATCGTGTCTTCGATCGGCGGCGTGCGCGCGGGCGTCGGCTCGGGGCCCTACACGATGACCAAGCACGCGCTGCAGGCCTTCGGCACGGCGCTGCGCGCGGAGCTCGCGCCCTTCGGCGTCGACGTCGCGCTCATCAACCCGGGCCCCTACGCCACCGGCTTCAACGACCGCATGGCGAACGATCCCGGGCCCTGGTTCGACCGCCGGAAGGCGGCGCCCGAGGACATCGCGATCATGGATTCGCTCGTGCAGCGCATCACCGTGGGCCAGCTCGACCCGGCCGACGTGGTGAAGCGCTACGTCGAGCTGGTCGAAGCCGACAAGACCGAGCTCGTGAACTTCATCCCGCCCGACATCCTCGAGCGCTTCCTCAAGCCCAAGCCCGCCTGACACCGCCAACGCGTTGGCGTCGTCGTCACCTTTTCGCGCTTGGTCCGGCGTCGGCTGCATGTCGCAGGCGTCGGGCCGACGCGACACTTCCTGTCCGGACTGTGGCGCGCTTCACACGTCACCACGGCGGAGCGCCGCTCGTGCGTCATATGCCCTTGAGCCCTGTGTGCATGCTGGCATTGTGTACGACGATGACGTCGCAGAACATCGCCTCGCGGCTCTCCACCACCGGCCGGCTCCTCGTCCGCTCCGGAATTGAAATCGACCGGATCTTGGACTCCATGCTCAAGGACGGCGACACGGTGACCGCGAGCCTGCCGACACAACTATTGCTCCTATCGAAGCTCGTTCGCGTCGAGCCCGCGAACGGGACCATGCTGCTCGCATACTCCGATGACAAGAGAGCCAACGTGGCCGCGCTGACGATGCGCTCGCTCGTACTGCGCTGCAACCACCGCGGCGCGCAGTTCGCCTTCGCGGGCGACAAGCCCAGGTATGCCGCGGACGCGGGCCAGCCCTGTATCCTCTGCGAGCTGCCCACGAGGGTGCTGGGGATGCAGCAGCGCCGCAGGTTCGGCCGTCTAGAGGTGCCGGCGGAGGCAACGGTGCGCTGCGACCTGCGCGTGGGTCAACAGGTCTTCGCCTCCAGGCTGATCGATGTCAGTCTCGATGGAATCTGCGTACTGATCACCGACCCGATGATCCCGTTGTGCGCAGGCACGCAGCTGGAGAGCGCGCGCGTCCGGCACGCCGAAGCCGAGCCCTTCCTTGTCGACCTGGAAGTGCGCGACGCTGGCCGGGTCACTCTGCCAAACGGCAAGCCGGCGAGCCGCGTCGGCTGCAAGGTGCTCGGCTCGCGCGAGGTCCTGGAAGAGCTCATCCGGCTGTTCATCGTCGACCTTGCCTGACCCAATGCAGCCAGTCTCCTGGCCATTGATTTGTCTACTTGCATGGAAATGCATCTTTCAGTGATTCGGAAACGAGATAGAAAGCCGGGAGGTTCAATTCCTGCGGGTTTTCTATCATGTAGCGGCCCACCACACGCGCGATCTGATCGAGCGTAACGGAGTTATCGATGCACATGTCTGTTTCCGGCAAGGCCTCCAAAACCTCGTATGCTCCGCGAATGTAACCGAGATAGTGCGCAAAGCCCGCTATGTCCGTACTCCTTCCTTGCTTCGCGGTCGCGGACTCATAGGCCTGGTAGTAGGGCAACAATTGCTTACCACTCCAAAGCCTCGGGCCTGCGAATGACGATCCGCTGTACATCAGGAGCAGGCCGGCAAGTAAAAGCGCGATTCTCATTAGCAACCTCTCACTTGTTCCATTCTTCCGTCGGCGCAAAAGCGAACACCAGCGAATTGTCGCGCATCCGCCAAGCGCAACAATAAAAAGCCCCGCTTGCGGCGCACGCATAATGCTTTTGATGCCGGTCAGAACCTCCCTCGCCGCGGCTGCCACAATGTTTTGTATGGTTGCATCGCCGGCGATCGCAGAAGCCCCCGCGGTCCAGCTGCCGCAAGCGCGGCGCGACAGCGGCTATGCCCTGGAGCGCGCGCTCGCGGCGCGGCGCTCGGTGCGCGAGTTCCGCGACGCGCCGCTGCGGCTCGAGGAGCTCGCGCAGCTCGTCTGGGCCGCGCAGGGCGAAATCGCAGGGGGCCCGCGGCGGACCGCGCCATCGGCCGGCGCGCTCTACCCGCTTGAACTGTTCGTCGTGGCGGGCAGCGTGCAGGGCCTCGCCGCTGGGGTGTATCGCTACCAGCCGGCGATGCATCGATTGGCCTCGGTCGCGGTGGGTGACCGGCGCGGCGAACTGGCCGCGGCAGCCTGGGCGCAGAGCTGGATCGGCAACGCGCCCGCGATCCTCGTCGTCGCCGGCGTCGAGCGGCGCACGACCGCCCGGTACGGCGCGCGCGGCGTGCGCTACGTGTACTTGGAAGCGGGCCACGCGGCGCAGAACGTGCTGCTGCAAGCGGTGGCGCTCGGTCTCGGGGGCACCGTCGTGGGCGCCTTCAGCGATGCCGCGGTGAAGGCTGTCGTCGCGCTGCCCGGCGAGGCGCAGCCGCTGTACCTCATCCCGGTGGGCAGGCCGCGCTAGCGCGGGGCTGAGCCGGTGCTGACGCAGCTCTCGCGGCGCGACTGGCAGCACTTCTTCGCGCGGATGTCCGCGGCGCTCGCCCTGCGCCCGGCCAGCATCGAACCCAGCGGCCTCGACGCGGACCTGCCAGGCGAGCGGATCCACTTGTTGTCGGCTTCCTACGAGCCCGATAGCGGGGAGCTCGCGCTGCTGCTGGAAGGCGAGCGACGCCTCGTGCGCCATCCCCTGCACGTGCACGTGCATCTGGACGAGGAGCTGCTGCACAGCATGGAGCTGGTGGACGCCAACGGGCAGCGCGACTTCCTCGTGCTGCACCGGCCCCTGCAATTGTTCCTCTAGGGGGGCAGTCGCTGCCTCGCCTACGACGCGCCGCGCGCAGCGCATGAAGTCGGGAACGAAAAAGCCCGGAACAGACCGCGCTGATCCGGGCCGCAGCCAGGACGACTGGAGCCGCTTGGTTGCGAAGACCGGGACTAGCCAGTCGACGGGCTCGAGGCGACCTGCCTACGCTGGCAGCGCTCGGCGAGGATGCTGCACTGCGGCGGACGGACGCCGTTTGATCGACGTCAAGACGGTTCCGCGGTAGGGGGCTAGGTTCCGCTCTCAGGCGTGCCATCCCCGCGACGTCTTCTAGGAGGACACCTCATGCAACCCACCCCGGAACACCTGCGCTGGATGTACGAAAAGATGTCGCTCATCCGGCAATACGAGGAGACCATGGCCAAGGTCTACCTGGAGGGCAAGCTTCCGCCTCACATCCAGAAGGGCCTCGCATTCGACATCGGCTCGGGTCCGGTGCCCGGCGAGATGCACCTCTCGGCGGGACAGGAGCCGGTCGCAGTCGGAGTGTGCGCGCACCTGAGGCGCGAGGATTCGGTCGTCGGCACGCACCGCGCGCACCACTTCGCCATCGCGAAGGGCGTGCCGCTCGATCGCATGACCGCGGAGATCTTCGGCAAGGAGACCGGCCTCGGGCACGGCAAGGGCGGGCACATGCACCTGTTCGACACCGAGCACAAGTTCGGTTGCAGCGGCATCGTCGGCGCCAGCATGCCTCAGGCATGCGGCTTCGGGCTGGCGGCGAAGAAGCTCGGCAAGGACTGGGTCTCGGTGGCCTTCTTCGGCGAGGGCGCGGCCAACCAGGGCTCGTTTCACGAGTCGCTCAACCTCGCGGCGCTGTGGAAGCTGCCGGTGGTATTCGTGTGCGAGGACAACAAGTGGGCCATCTCGGTCGAGAAGAGCGTCGCGACGGCGGTGCGCCGCAACAGCGACCGCGCCCCGGCGTACGGCATCCCCGGCGTGCACGTCGACCACAACGACGCGGTCGAGGTGTACGCGGCCGCCGGCGAGGCGGTGGCGCGCGCACGCCGCGGCGGGGGGCCGACGCTGATCGAGGTCAAGACCGACCGCTTCTTCGGCCACTTCCAGGGCGACGCCGAGGCGTACCGGCCCAAGGGCGAGGTCGAGGAGCTGCAGCGGCACGATCCGATCCTGGCACTGGGTGCCGTGCTGAAGCAGCGCGGCGTCGCCGACGATGCGGAGCTCGAGCGCATGCGCGGCGAGGCGAAGCGCCAGGTCGACGCCGCCTTCGACTTCGCGCGTTCCAGCCCCTACCCGAAACCCGCCGCAGCGCTGCAGCACGTGTTCGCCTGAGCGCCCGCAACCAATCCGCAGGAGAGACATCATGGCACTCGCAACCGCAACGACCGCCACGCAAGCGAAACCCCAGGCTGCCGCAGCCGCGCGCAAGCTGACCATGGCCCAGGCGATCTCGGAGGCGATCGCCTCCGAGATGGAGCGCGATCCCAAGGTCTTCGTGATGGGAGAGGACATCGGCAAGTACGGCGGCATATTCAGCGCGACTTCCGGGCTGCTCGAGCGCTTCGGAAGTGAGCGCATCATGGACACGCCGATCTCGGAGACCGCGTTCCTCGGCACCGCTCTCGGCGCGGCGGCCGAAGGCATGCGACCGATCGCCGAGCTGATGTTCGTCGACTTCTTCGGCGTGTGCATGGACCAGATCTACAACCACATCGCGAAGAACACCTACATGTCGGGCGGCACCATGCGCCTGCCCCTGGTGATCACCACCGCGATCGGCGGCGGCTACGGCGACGCCGCGCAGCACTCGCAGTGCCTTTACGGCCTGTTCGCCCACGTGCCGGGCCTGAAGGTCGTGGTGCCGTCCAACGCCTACGACGCCAAGGGGCTGATGATCTCGGCGATCCGTGACGACAACCCGGTGATGTACTTCTTCCACAAGGGGATCATGGGCCTGCCGTGGATGGCCTACTTCGAGGGCAGCGCGAACGAAGTTCCGGCCGAGCCCTACACGCTGCCGTTCGGCCAGGCGCGCGTGGCCCGCGCCGGCACCGACCTCACCATCGTGACGATCAGCCAGATGGTGCAGAAAGCGCTGCTCGCCGCCGAAGCGCTGCAGCGCGAGGGCGTGAGCGCCGAAGTGATCGACCTGCGCACGCTGGTGCCGCTCGATGTCGATGGCGTGCTCGCATCGGTGGCGAAGACCGGCCGGCTGCTGGTGGCCGACGAGGACTACCTCAACTTCGGCCTGACCGGCGA
>DATGDH010000082.1:0-81275 GCA_035310985.1 Burkholderiales bacterium | reverse complement strand
GAAAGGCGCCCGGGCGCGTCCAGCAGGTGGAGCGTGATGGTATGTGCCATGACCTCCGACATCACCTTCATGACCTCGTACTCGAACAGCAACTTCAGGGACGCGTGCCGCTCCAGGAACTCCACCCACTGCGGCAACGGGAGCTTGGCCGTGCGCACCTTGGTCACCGCCACGATGCTGTAAGGAATCGGCGTGCCGAGGCGCCAGGCGGCGTACGAGGTATCCATCTCGGTCTCCGCGGCGAAGCGCAGGATCATTTCGTGGCCCTCGGCGTTGGAGACGACGCGCTTGAGCATGCCGTCCAGAATGAAGAACTGCTCCATCTCGGAGGCGCCCTGACGCACGAGCAGGTCCCCCTTGCGGTAGTCGGCCACCGCGAGCAGCGGCTCGAGCTCGTCCCATTGGGCTGGCGCCATGCCCCGCAGCATGTGGTTCTGGTGCAGCTGCAGCCTTATGGTGTTGCGCTGCGGGTGCGTGAGCAGAGATGACATTCCGGGGCTGTTCCAGGCCTCGCCGAGGGTGCTTATTCTAGACGATCCAAACCCTTGACCACCGTCAAGGGCGGGCGCGCGCCGCGCTTACTAACATAGCGGCCTGCGCGACCCCGCGCACCGCTGCAGAGGAGACAACCATGGGTGGCACCGTCAGCGAGCCCCAAATCGCCGCCGAGGCGAAGCCGACACAAATGACCGACGGTTTTGGTTTGGTCATCGATGCTCTCAAGCTGAACGGCATCGACACGATCTTCGGTCTGCCCGGGATCCCGATTTCGGACCTCGCGCGCAAGGCGCAGGCCGCCGGCATGCGCGTCATCTCATTCCGCCACGAGCAGAACGCCGGTAATGCCGCCGCGATCGCCGGATTCATGACGCAAAAGCCCGGCATCTGCCTGACCGTGTCGGCGCCGGGATTCCTTAACGGCTTGACAGCGCTCGCGAATGCCACCACCAACTGCTTCCCGATGATTCTAATCAGCGGATCCAGCGAGCGCGAAATCGTCGATCTGCAGCAGGGCGACTACGAGGAGATGGACCAGCTCGCCATCGCGAAGCCCTTGTGCAAGGCCGCCTACCGGGTGCTGCACGCCGAGGACATCGGTGTGGGCATCGCACGCGCAATTCGCGCGGCCGTTTCCGGCCGGCCGGGGGGCGTGTACCTTGACCTGCCGGGCAGGCTGTTCCCTCAGGCCATGGACGCCGAAGCCGGAAGGAAATCGTTGATCAAGGTGGTTGATCCGGCGCCGCGCCAGATCCCGGCCCCGGACGCCGTGCAGCGCGCCCTTGCGCTGCTCAAAGGCGCCAAGCGTCCGCTCATCATCCTCGGCAAGGGCGCGGCCTACGCACAGGCCGACGCGGACATCCGCGCGCTCGTCGAGCGCACCGGCGTTCCGTACCTGCCGATGTCCATGGCGAAGGGCTTGCTTCCCGACGCGCACCAGCAGTGCGCCTCCGCCGCGCGTTCGTTCGTGCTGCCCGAGGCCGACGTGGTCATGCTTGTCGGCGCGCGCCTCAACTGGCTGCTGGCGCACGGCAAGGGCAAGACCTGGGGCGGCGCGAGCTCCAAGGACTGGGGCGGCCAGAAGTTCATCCAGGTCGACATCTCTCCGCAGGAGGCCGACAGCAACGTTCGCATCGACGCCCCGGTGGTCGGTGACATCGGCTCTTGCGTGGCGGCGCTGCTCGCCGGCATGGGCTCCGGTTGGCCCAAGCCGCCGAGCGATTGGCTAAATGCGGTCTTCGAGCGCAAGGCGAAGAACGTCGCCAAGATGGCCGAGACGCTGGCCAAGAACCCGGCGCCGATGAACTTCCACAGCGCGCTCAACGTGGTGCGCGACATCGTGAAGGCCTATCCGGACGCGATCCTCGTCAACGAAGGCGCCAACGCGCTCGATTTCACGCGCAGCATCGTCGACATGTACAAGCCGCGCAAGCGCCTGGACGTCGGCACGTGGGGCGTGATGGGCATCGGCATGGGCTTCGCCGTCGCGGCCGCGTCGGTCAGCGGCCAGCCGGTGATCGCGGTCGAGGGCGACAGCGCCTTCGGCTTCTCCGGCATGGAAGTGGAGACTATCTGTCGCTATGACCTGCCGGTGTGCGTCGTGATCCTGAACAACAACGGCGTATACCGCGGCGACGAAAAGAATCCGATGGGCGGCCGCGATCCCGCGCCGCTGGTATTCGTCAAGGACGCGCGCTACGAGAAGCTGATGGAAGCCTTTGGCGGCGTGGGCGTGCACGCTACGACGCCGGCCGAGCTGCGCAAGGCGATGGAAGAAGCAGTGCGCTCGCGCCGGCCGACGCTCATCAACGCCGTGATCGATGAAGCTGCGGGCACCGAGAGCGGACGCATCGCGAACCTTAATCCGAGCGCCAAGAAGAAGTGAGTTTCTGGAGATCAGAATGGAAGCATTGAAAGGCGTACGCATTCTCGACATGACCCACGTGCAGGCGGGGCCAACCTGCTCGCAGCTGCTCGCCTGGATGGGAGCGGATGTGATCAAGTTCGAGAACCCGCAGGGCGACGCGACGCGCGGGCAGCTGCGCGATGTGCCGAATGCCGACAGCCTCTATTTCACGATGCTCAATTGCAACAAGCGCTCGATCACCGTGAACATGAAGAGTGCCGAGGGCAAGCAGGTGTTCATCGACCTGCTCAAAAAGTGCGACATGATCATGGAGAACTTCGGTCCCGGCGTGCTCGACCGCTTCGGCTTTCCGTGGGACAGGATCCGCGAGATCAATCCGAAGATCGTGATGGGGTCGATCAAGGGCTTCGGCTCGACCGGGCCGTATGCCGACTTCAAGGCCTACGAGAACGTCGCGCAGGCGATGGGTGGTGCGATGAGCACCACCGGCGTGCCCGACGGCCCGCCGTTCGTGACCGGAGCGCAGATCGGCGATTCGGGCACCGGGCTGCACCTCGCCATCGGTCTGCTCGCGGCACTCAGGCAGGCCGAGCGCACGGGCAGGGGGCAGTACGTCGAGGTGGCGATGATGGACGGCGTGATGAATCTATGCCGCGTCAAGTTCCGCGACCATCAGCGCCTGACCCGTGGCGAGCTGTCCGAGTACTCGGTGCCTACGTACCAGGGCATGGGCGAAGTGCCGCGCGCGGGCAACGACTCGGGCGGTGGACAGCTCGGCAACGCCATTCACTGCAAGCCGCACGGCGCGAACGACTGGATCTACATAGTGGTGCAGGAGGCGGTGTGGGACGCGCTCGCCAAGCGAATCGGTCCGGACCTGGGCATGCCCGGTCTGGCGACCGACGCGCGCTTCGCCACCATCGGCGAGCGGCGCAAAAACCAGCAGCTGATGTGGACGTTGATCAACAAGTTCGCGGAGAAGTTCACCAAGCGCGAATTCATGGAGATCCTGAATCCCCTCGACGTTCCCTGCGGGCCGATCATGTCGACCGAGGATCTGGCGAACGACGAGCATGTGCGCGGGCGGCAGATGTGGGTCGAGCTCGATCATCCGCAGCGCGGCAATTGGTGGAACGTCGGCATGCCGATCAAGCTGTCCGAATCACCTGCGGTGATCAAGCGCTCGCCGCTGCTCGGTGAGCACACCGAGGAGATCCTGCGCGAGGTCCTCGGCTACGACCAGAACAAGATCGGCTCCCTGAAGAGCGCGGGCGCGTTGTCCGCGCCGCCGAAGAAGGCCGCATGAAGATCGCGATCATCGGTCAGCAGGATTTCGGCAAGGCCGTCCTGGAAGCGTTCCTCGCGCGCGGCGACCAGGTGGCTGGCGTGTTCTGTGCGCCGGAAAAGCCGGGCGCCAAGGCCGACATGCTGAAGACGGCGGCGCAGGAAAAGGGGGTGCAGCTATTCCAGTTCGCCTCGCTGAAAAGCGACGAGGCGAAGAACGCGCTAAAGGCGTTGAACGTCGAGCTGGGCGTCATGGCGTACGTGCTGCAGTTCGCCCCGCAGGACTTCGTCAATATCCCGCAGCGCGGCACGATCCAGTATCACCCCTCGCTGCTGCCGAGGTACCGCGGCCCGTCGTCGATCAACTGGCCGATCGCGCGCGGCGATACGAAGACCGGCCTCACTATCTTCCGGCCGACCGATGGTCTGGACGAGGGCCCGGTCATCCTGCAGAAGGAGGCCACGATCGGTCCCGACGACACGCTCGGCACGGTGTACTTCGACCGGCTGTTTCCCCTGGGCATTGCGGCGATGGTCGAGGCCGCGGATCTCGTCGTTGCGGGCAAGCATCGCGAGACCGCGCAAGACGAGTCGCGGGCGACCTACGAGGGCTGGTTCCGACGCGCTGAGGCGAAGATCAGCTGGGCCAACCACGTCGACTTCGTCTACAACCTCATCCGCGCGAGCAACCCGGCGCCTGGCGCGTGGACGACCTTCGAAGGCAAGGATCTGCAGATCTACGATTGCCGCAAGCACCCCGTGCGCACATTCGGCGCGGTCAAAGGCAAGATCGGCGAGGTCGTCGAGCTGTCCGACAAGAGCTTCCAGGTTACTGCACAGGGCGGTCGCATCGAGGTGCTTCGTGCCAAGCTCGGAGACGGCAAGAAAGTGTCGGCCGCGGAGCTCGTTGCCTCAGGCGCCGTCAAGTCCGGCATGATGCTCGGCGCGTAACCGGCCACGCTATCGTCGCCGGATTGCCCACCATCCGCGTTGGGCAAAAATTTGACGCAGCTTATATCTGACTGTAAGAATGCGCATTAGCCTTTTGTTTTAAGGGGGGTTATCCGTCTTTCAGCCAGGTGCGCGCGGGGGAGTGGTGCACCCACGATGGAAGAGAAGACGCTTCCAGGATGCTCTGCGTGTCCGCCGCAGGAAGTATTACATACTGATTTGTATGGGAAATACGGGATCCTGCGGTGGCTCGCGCTGAACGTTCCGCCCGTAGCGCAAGCGCCAGACAATAAGCAGATCATGAGCGCTCGTCCATGAAGTCGAGATTCTGGAAGACCGACTGGTTCCTTGGCTCGGTGGTGGCGTTGCTCATGCTTTTCGCAGGCTCCAGCGATCTGCTGCAGAGTCTCGAGCGCAAGGCGTACGACATGGGCGTGCAGGCGTCCTCGCGCGCGCCCTCCGACCGCATCGCCGTGATCGCAATCGACGACACCAGCATCGCCAACATCGGACGCTGGCCGTGGCCACGCGACGTGCATGCGAGGATGATCGACCTGCTCTCTCGCGCCAAGGCGAAAGTCATCGGCTACACGGTGTTCTTCAGCGAGCCGCAGATCGACCCCGGCTACCGGTACGTCGCCAAGCTGCTCGACATGGCGCAAAAAGCACCGCCCGCTGCGACGCCCGAAAGCGATGCGCTCGCGCCCATGGTGACGCTGCTCAAGCAGGCCGAGCAGGACCTGAACACCGATCGCAAGCTCGCAGATAGCATCGCGCGCGCGGGCAACGTGCTGCTGCCCGTGCTATTCACGCTCGGTCAGCCGCTCGGCAAGCCGGACCGCCAGTTGCCCGGCTTCATGCAGCGCAACGTGTGCGAGAGCGTCAAGGGAGACTCGGGCGCGTTGCCCTTGCCGACGATGAGCGTGCAGGTTCCGATCGATGAGATTGGCAGTGCGGCTGCGGCGCTCGGCCATCTCAACGCCAACCCGGACGTCGACGGCGCGATCCGCACCGAACCGCTTGTTGTGCAGTACTACGACCAGTTCTATCCGTCGCTATCCATGCAGATTGCGGCCAAGAGTCTGAATCTCGGGCCGCAGGACATGTCGCTGCGGCTGGGCGAGGGGGTAGCGCTTGGCCGGCTCCACATCGGTACCGATCCGGCGATGCAGATGTACACGTATTTCTACAAGGACCGCGACGGCCGTCCGGCGTTTACTGTCGACTCGTTCTACGACGTCCTGAGCGGCAAGATCCCGGCGGAAAAGTATCGCGACAAGATCGTGCTGATCGGACCGACGGCAGCCGGCGTCGGCAGCACTTCGGTGACGCCGATCGCGCCGGCGATGGCGCCGGTGCTCACGCTTGCGCACGCCGTGTCCGCGATCCTGCAGGAGGACTTCTTCGTCTCGCCACCGTGGGCATGGGTGGCCCAGAAACTGGCCTTCCTGCTGGTCGCGGTGTACCTCATCGTGCTGCTGCCGCGCCTGAACGCAGGGCCCGCGGCGGCGGTTACGGCGACGCTACTGATTGCCCTGATCGCGGCGCACTTCGGGCTCATGGTGGCGCGCGGCACATGGGTGCAACTGATGGTCCCAGCCACGCTGCTGCTGGTCGGCCACCTCGCGCTTGTTACCAAACGCTTCATCGTTACGGAGCGGGCCAAGCTCCGTTCCGACGAGAGCTCGGCGGAATCGAACCGCATGCTCGGTCTCGCCTACCAGGGTCAAGGCAACCTCGACATGGCCTGGGACAAGTTCCGCCAGGTGCCGATGTCCGACGCGCTGCTCGACAACCTGTACAACCTCGCACTCGACTTCGAGCGCAAGCGCCAGTTCAATAAGGCCGAGTCGGTGTTGCGCCACATGCACGGCTTCAGTCCGAAGTACCGCGACCTTGAGCAGCGGCTGACGCGCGCCAAGCAGCTCTCCGAGACGGTCATGCTCGGCGGTGGGGGCGGGGCGACGAACACCAGCATTCTCGGCGCGGGCGGCGCGGTGGAAAAGCCGATGCTCGGCCGCTACCAGGTGGAGAAGGAGCTCGGCAAGGGCGCGATGGGTGTCGTGTATCTCGGGCGCGACCCGAAGATCGGGCGCGTGGTCGCGATCAAGACCATGGCGCTCGCACAGGAGTTCGAGCCTGACGAGCTCGCCGAGGTCAAAGATCGCTTCTTCCGCGAGGCCGAGACCGCGGGCCGGCTGTCGCATCCCAATATCGTCACCATCTATGACGCAGGGGAAGAGCACGACCTGTGCTACATCGCCATGGAACTGCTGAAGGGCGGCGACCTGGTTCCGTTCACCAAACCGGCGAACCTGCTGCCCATCGAACGTGTGGTTTCGATCATCGCGCGCGTTGCGGACGCGCTCGGCTACGCGCACCGTCAAGGCGTCGTGCACCGCGACATCAAGCCCGCGAACCTCATGTATCACCCTGAGAGCGACACCCTCAAGGTGACCGACTTCGGCATCGCGCGGCTCACGGACAGCTCGAAGACGAAGACCGGCATGGTGCTCGGCACGCCGTCGTACATGTCGCCCGAGCAGCTTGCCGGCAGGAGGATCGAAGGTCGCAGCGACATGTTTTCGCTCGCCACCAGCTTCTACCAGCTGTCGTGCGGCCGCCTGCCGTTCGAGGGCGAGTCGATGGCACAGCTCATGTTCAAGATCTCGAACGAGCCGCCCGCGGACATCCTGCAGTACAACCCACAGGTGCCGTCGAGCCTCGTGACCTTCGTGCAGCGGGCGCTTGCCAAGAACCCGGACGAGCGCTTCCAGACCGGCGAGGAGTTCGCGCAGTCGCTGCGCGCCGCCGCCGCGGAAGCGTCCGCCGCGGGTGCCGGACCCGAGTTGCCCCGCCCCGGGGGCGGCGTGGACATCGAGCTGTGAGGCGCGCATGGACCTGAGCCACGTCCTCGAAATCGCCAGCTCGACCGACCCCGGAATGGTGCGCTCGCACAACGAGGACGCGGTGGCCACGGACGCAGCGCACGGCATTGCCGTACTCGCCGACGGAATGGGTGGGTACAACGCGGGCGAGGTGGCTGCCGGCATGGCAACCACGGTCATCACCGCAGAGCTCGCGCGTGCGCTGCGCGACGTGCAGCCGTACGAGATCGACCCGAAGACCGATCGTCCGACCGCCGAGCGCCTGCTGCGCGAGCAGGTGCTGAGCGCGAACGCCTCCATCTACCAGGCGGCGCAGAGCCAGCCCCAGTACGCCGGCATGGGCACGACGCTGGTGACTTGCCTCTTCTACGACAACCGCGTCATGGTCGCGCACCTAGGCGACTCGCGGCTCTACCGGCTGCGCGGCGAGCAGTTCGAGCAGCTCACGCGCGATCACTCGCTGCTGCAGGAGCAGATCGATTCGGGGTTGCTCACTGCAGAGCAGGCGAAGACCGCGCAGCACAAGAACCTCGTTACCCGAGCTTTGGGCATCGATCTGGGCATCGAGCCCGAGATTCACGAGCACGCCTGCAAGCCAGGCGATATCTATCTTCTTTGCTCGGATGGCCTGTGCGACATGGTGAGCGACGAGGATATCGGCATGGCACTGCAGGCGCTGGGCGCGAACCTAAATCTCGCTGCGCAGCAGCTCGTACAGATGGCCAACGACAACGGCGGTCGCGACAACGTTTCGGTTATACTCGTGCGCGTCCTGCGGGAGTATCCCGCCGCTCGCGGCGTTATGGCCAAGTTCCTTGCATGGTTAAAATAACCCCTAGGGGTGAGCTATGGCGAAACTGATACTCAGCATGGACGGGCTGGTGCTCAAGGAAATACCCTTGGTCAAGGAACGCACCACCATCGGTCGCAAGCCGCACAACGACATCCAGATCGACAACCTGGCGGTGAGCGGCGAGCACGCTGTGATCGTGACGATCATGAACGATTCGTTCCTCGAGGACCTGGGTAGCACGAACGGAACGATGGTGAACGGCAGCAGCGTCAAGAAGCACTTCCTGCAAGGCAACGATGTGATCGAGCTGGGCAAGTACAAGCTCAAGTACCTCGCGGAGGTCGGGCAACCGGTCGGCACCAGCGCAGCCGATTTCGAGAAGACGATGGTGTTGCGCCCCTCGACGATGAAAACCGCGGCCGAACAGGCGCGAGCGATGGCTCCCGCGTCGACGGCGCCCTCGGCCGAAGGCACCCATCCGCAGCCCAAGCCGGCGGCGGCCGAGGCGATGCGCGCGGTGGCCGCGCAGCAGGTGGCCTCGGCGGCAATCAGCGCCGGGACAGCGTCCAGGCCGGAATCGATGGCAACGGCTTCGGTGCCGCAGGCAGCGAAGGCTGCGCAGCCGCTGGGAGCGATTCAGATCCTGTCCGGTGGGAATGCCGGAAAGGAGCTCGAGCTGATCAAGCCTCTGACCACGCTAGGCAAGCCGGGGACACAGGTCGCGGTACTGACGCGCCGTCCACACGGCTACTACATAACACACGTGGAGGGCGCGCAGCATCCTACCGTGAACGGGCAATCGATCGGCTCTTCGCCGCACGCGCTCAAGGATCATGATGTCATCGAGATCGCGGGCGTGAAGATGGAGTTCTTTCTCAAGAGTTGAGGTCGGCCAACAGGCCATCTCCTCGATCACAGCGCCAGCGGCCCCTGCCACGGCCATGACGCGAGCGCAGGAGGCCGCGTGAAGCAACACGTCGTCCGCATTGCGCTCGGTCTTGCCATTGTCCTGTTCTTCGTAGGACACGCCGCGCGCTTCTATAGCATTGGGCTGATCGATCAGCTCGACAACATCATCTACGACGCACGTCTGCGCCTGACGATGCCGCGCGGGATCGACCCGCGCATCGTCATCCTGGATATCGACGAGAAGAGCTTGCAGGAAGTGGGCCATTGGCCCTGGCCGCGGAACATCATGGCGGAGATCGTGGACAAGCTGTTCGACAAGTACAGGGTGGCCGAGGTCGGCTTCGACGTGGTGTGGGCGGAGGCCGACTATTCGTCGGGCATACGCGCTCTCGATCAGCTCGCCGACACGCAGCTTAGGCAGGACGGCGAATTTAAGCGCGTGTATCGCGAGCTGCGCCCGACGCTCGACTACGACGGGCTATTCGCCCGGGCGATCAAGGGGCGGCCGGTGGTGCTCGGCTACTACTTCAACAGCGATGCCGACGCCAAGCGTATCGCGGCGATACCCGATCCGGTCTTGCCCAAGGGGACTTTCGCCGGGCGCAACATCGATTTTCCTCTCTGGCTGGGTTACGGCGGAAATCTTCCCGAACTGGAGAGGAATGCTGCGGCGGCCGGCCATTTCAACCCGATGCTCGACTCCGACGGCGTCGTGCGCAGAGTGCCGATGATCGTCGAATTCGACGGCGCTTACTACGAATCGCTTTCGCTCGCGATGGTGCGCACGCTTATCGCGCAGCAAAATGGCGGCAAGCTACCCATGGTACGGCCCGGCTTCGCGCCGGGATCGATGCTGCATCAGGGTTACAGGGGCCTCGAGTGGCTGAGCGTCGGGTCGCTGACGATTCCCGTGGACAACACTGCGAGCACGCTGGTGCCCTATCGCGGCGACAAAGGCAGCTTCCCGTACGTGTCGCTCGCCGACGTGCTGCATGATCGCGTCAAACGCGAGCAGCTCGAGGGGCGAATTGCGCTGGTCGGCACTACCGCGCCCGGGCTGCTCGACTTGCGCTCGACGCCGGTCGGCAATGCGTTTCCGGGAGTCGAGGTGCATGCCGACCTCATCGCGGGCATGCTCGACCACGGTCTCAAGCAGAAGCCGCCGTATATGCTCGGCGCCGAGGTGGTGCTGCTCGTGCTCGGCGGAGTTGCGCTTTCGGTCGTGATTCCCCTGCTTTCGGCGCTCTGGGCGACGGTCGCGGCAGTGACAGGTGCCGCGCTCATCGTTGGACTGGATTTCGGCATATGGGTGCAGGCTGGCATGGCGCTGCCGCTAGCGGCGTCGCTGCTGATGATCGTGACGCTTTATACCGTGAACATGGCGTACGGCTATTTCGTCGAGTCGCGTTCCAAGCGCCAATTCACCGAGTTGTTCGGCCAGTACGTGCCGCCCGAGCTGGTCGACCGCATGGCCGAAGACCCTGAGAAGTACACGATGGAAGGCCGCGAAGAAGTGCTTACGGTGTTGTTTTCGGATGTGCGCGGCTTCACCACCATCTCCGAGAGCCTGAGCGCGAAAGACCTGTCCTCGTACATCAACGACTACCTCACCGCGATGTCCTTGGTTATTCGAGGTAACCGCGGTACGCTAGACAAATATATCGGGGACGCCATCATGGCGTTCTGGGGCGCCCCGGTCGAGGACGCGTATCACGCCCGGCACGGAGTGCTCACGGCCCTCGAGATGCAGCGGCGCGCTGTGACCCTGAACGAGGAATTCCGGGCGAAGGGCTGGCCCGAGTTCCATATCGGCATTGGGGTCAACTCGGGCCTCATGCGGGTGGGGGACATGGGATCGAAGCTACGCAAGGCCTATACCGTGATGGGGGATCCGGTGAATCTCGGCTCGCGGCTGGAAGGCATAACCAAGGAGTACGGCGTCGGCATTCTTGTCGGCGAGGAAACGCGCCGCGCGGCGAGGGACATCGTGTTCCGCGAGGTGGACCGCGTGCGCGTCAAGGGCAAAGACGAAGCTGTGGCAATCTTCGAGCCGATCGGTCTCGACAGCGACGTGGACAGGACCATGCACGAAGAGCTCAAGCTGTGGAATCAGTGCATGCGGCACTACCGCGCGCGCGACTGGGATCAGGCCGAGGTCGCGCTCCTAAATCTGCAGCGAATGCGACCGCGCAGCGAGCTATATGCGAAATTCGTCAAGCGCATCGAGGGATTCCGCCGCAGTCCGCCACATCCCGGCTGGGACGGCGTGACTGAGTTCGATACCAAGTAGGCATAGCTCGATGAGGCTCCGTGTGCTCGGCTGCTCCGGAGGCATAGGCGGGCGCCACTTGCGCACTACCTCGTTCCTGGTCGACAGCGACATCCTGCTCGACGCCGGGACCGGAGTGGGCGACCTGTCGCTCGCCGAGCTCTCGCTGGTCGATCATATTTTCATCACGCACTCTCACCTGGATCACGTGACCAGCATCCCGTTTGTGGTGGATACCGTGGGAGGTATGCGGGCCCGACCGATAAACGTTTATGCCAGTCGCGCCACGATCGAAATCATGAGGAACCACCTGTTCAATTGGGCGATCTGGCCGGACTTTTCCGAGATCCCCAGCCCAGACGCGCCGTTCATGCGCTACCACGAGATCGAGGTCGGGCACGCGATCACGATCGCTGGGAGGGAGATCACGCCACTACCGGCCAACCATACGGTACCGGCGGTCGGATATCAGCTGGATAGCGGTAAGTCCAGCCTGGTGTTTACGGGGGACACGGGACCGAACAATGCGTTGTGGAAGGTCGTAAACCGAATTCGTAACCTGAAATACCTGATTGTCGAGACAGCGTTTTCGAACAAGGAGCGCCAGCTCGCCGAAGTATCTAAGCACCTTTGCCCCGAGACGTTGGCCGAGGAGCTGGCCAAACTCGAGCGTAGCGCGGACATTTACGTGACTCATCTCAAGCCAGGCGAGATCGAGCTGACGATGCAGGAGATCGAGGAGTGCGCAGGCGAGTTCCGCCCGCGCATGCTGCAGAACAACCAAGTATTCGAGTTTTGAGCGCATGAGCGTCACTCCGGCAGGCGCCCCCAAAGCCAGCCCTGACCAGCTTGCCGGACTGGTGCCGCTCGGCACTTTGTCGCCCGAGCGGCTGATGGAGCTTGCCGAGGTGGCAGTGCTCGAGCGCGGCGCCCGGGGAGCGGATCCGCTGCAGGGATACCCGACCGCCGGTCGCTCGATGTTCCTGCTGCGCGGAGAACTGCTGCTGGTGTTCCGAAACGGCGGCACGCAAGTGGTCGTGGGTGGGACGGAGGACACGCGTCACGCGCTCAATAGGCGCGACGCGCCGCTCACCCGCACCAAGGCGATCACGGATGTGGAACTACTGGTGATCGACGACGAGGTGCTAGACATCCTCGCTACGTGGGACGAGGTGGCCGCAGGTCAGAGCGAGGACGCTTCGGCGATGGCGCGCGCGGTCCGCAGCGATGCGCGGCTCATCTCGGGCGTGTTCTCGCTCGCCAACTTGCGCGGCGGAGCCTTCGCTCAACTGCCGCCTGCACATATCGACGAGCTCATGCGCCGCTTCGAGCGCAAGAAAGTGCGGCGCGGCGATGCCATCATACGTGAAGGCGACGACGGTACCAGCTACTACGTGATCGAGGCCGGTCGCTGCCAGGTCGAACGCGTGATCGGCGGTGTGAAGGTCCTGCTCGCCGAACTGCGCGGCGGGGACGCGTTCGGCGAGGAGTCCCTCGTTTCGGAGGCCAAGCGCAACGCCACCGTGGTCGCGCTCACCGACTGCGATCTTCTGGTACTCGGAAAGAAGGACTTCGACGAGCTGCTGCGCGAGCCGTTGCTGCGCAAGGTCGATTTCGCGCAGGCGCGCGACCGCGTGCGGCGCGGCGCCGTGTGGCTGGACGTGCGCTATCCGTCCGAGTACCAGTATGACAAGCTGCCCGGTGCGATCAACGTTCCATTGTCCGAAGTGCGCGACATGTTCGCGGTGCTCGACAAGTCGAAGGAATACGTCGTCTATTGCCAGAGCGGCCGGCGTAGCGCCGCGGCGGCGTTTCTGTTCGCCCAGCGCGGTTTCAAGGTCTGGTTGCTGGAAGGCGGCTTGTGGGCGGCGGAAAAGAAGGACTAAAGTGCCAAAAACGGCAAAAGGATGTTAAAAATCAGGGGGGTTGCGGTTGAATGTTCGTATCGCAGACGCTAGGATGGGTCTACTAGCCAGTCGTCCTGGCGCGGGTGCGCGGCGGCGATGCCAGTCCGGCGCGCGCGCGTGTTTGCGGCACGCACCCGCCATCGGAGGAGCGGAATGAGCGCTGTACTCAGCCATCAAGCCACTTCGCAGTCGGACGTCAATGCTCGTCTGGCGTTCCAGAAGCAGCTGCAGGCTGTCACCAACAAGATTCACGCGACCAGCAACATTGACGAGATCATGTTGGAGGTCAGCAACGATATCTGCACGCTGTTCAATGCCGATCGCCTCACGATCTACTCGGTGAGCGAGGACAAGCAGGCGATCGTCTCCAAGGTCAAGACCGGACTGAATTCCTTTAAGGATCTGAAGCTTCCGATCGCCGAGCACTCTCTCGCCGGCTACGCCGCTCTTGCCAAGAAGGTCATCAACGTCAAGGACGTTTATGATGACACGGAGCTGCGCTCGATCAATCCCACGTTGCGCTTTTTGCAGGAGGTGGACAAGCGCACCGGCTACCGCACCAAGCAGATGCTCGTCGCGCCGATCGTCGAGCAGGGCGCGGTCGACCTGATCGGCGTCATTCAGATCATCAACAACAAGGCTGGGATACCCTTTGGCGCGCTGGCCGAGGACGGGGTAGCCGAGCTTTCGCAGACGCTGGCGATCGCCTTCAAGCAGCGCCAGAAACCCCAGCTCGTCAAGACGAAGTACGACTATCTCATCGCGGACGCAGTGTTATCGGCGGGGGAGTTCGATCTCGCGTCGCGTCAGGCGCGCAAGAAGGCGGTCGACGTGGAGACCGTGCTGGTCGAGGAGTTCCAGGTCAAGCTGAGCGCCATCGGACAGGCGCTTTCGAGGTTCTTCGGCGTGCCCTACGAGGCATTCAAGCCCGACCGCGTCAAACCGATGGACCTGCTCAAGAACCTAAAGCGCGAGTATGTCGAAGCGAACCAGTGGCTTCCGATCGACGACTCCAAGGATGGTCTCGTCGTGATGTGCCTCGATCCGGAGCGCATCCGCAGCTCGCGCATCGCGTCGAACGTGTTCCCCAAGGCGCGCATCGTCTACAAGGTCGCCACGCTCAAGGACTTCAAGGACACAGTGACCCAGTTCTACGGCCAAGAAGCCGTGGACATGGGCAACATCGACGACCTGCTCTCCGGGCTGGATGACGAGAGCGTCGACATCGAGGGCGCCTCGGACGACGTGTCCGCCGCAGCCGACAACGAGCTGGTCAAGCTGGTGAACAAGATCATCGTCGACGCATACCATCAGGGCGCCTCCGATATCCACATCGAGCCCTATCCCGGAAAGTCGAAGACCGAGGTGCGTTTCCGCAAGGACGGTTCGCTCGGGCCGTACATCGAGGTGCCCGCAAGCTACCGCAACGCGATCGTCGCGCGCCTGAAGATCATGTGCGACCTGGACATCTCCGAGAAGCGGCGTCCACAGGACGGCAAGATCAAGTTCAAGAAGTTCGGACCGCTCGATATCGAGCTGCGCGTTGCCACGATTCCGACTGCGGGCGGGGTCGAAGACATCGTCATGCGGATCCTGGCGGCCGGCGAGCCGATCCCCATGGACAAGCTCGGCCTGACAGATCGCAACTACCACAACGTCAAGAAGACGGTCGAGAAGCCCTACGGCTTGTTCTTCGTCTGCGGTCCGACCGGCTCGGGCAAGACGACGACGCTGCATTCGGTGCTCGGGCACTTGAATACCCCCGACACCAAGATCTGGACCGCCGAGGACCCTGTCGAGATCACGCAGAAGGGCCTGCGCCAGGTCCAGGTCAACAAGAAGGCTGGACTGGATTTTTCCGTCGTCATGAAGGCATTCCTGCGCGCGGATCCGGACATCATCATGGTTGGCGAGATGCGTGACAAGGAAACGACCTCGCTCGGCATCGAGGCCTCGCTCACCGGCCATCTGGTTTTCGCCACCTTGCATACCAACTCGGCGCCCGAGTCGATCATCCGCCTGCTCGACATGGGCATGGACCCGTTCAACTTCGCGGACGCCTTGCTCGGCGTTCTTGCGCAGCGCCTCGCCAAGCGCCTCTGCAGCAAGTGCAAGCAGGCCTACACGCCCGATGCGAACGAACTCAGATCGCTGCTGAATGAGTATTGCGAGGAGCTGATGAGTACCGAAGCGTTCAAGAAGGACGCAAGGGGCGCAATGGAATCGGTGTACAAGGAGTGGGTCAAGAACTACGGCAATGAGAAGGGGCAACTCACCCTGTACAAGCCAGTAGGCTGCGATGCCTGCGGCGGCAGTGGAATGAAGGGGCGCCTCGGACTGCATGAGCTGCTGATTGCGAGCGACCGGATGAAGAAGGCGATCCAGGAGCACGCGCGCGTTGCGGAGATGCTTGCGATCTGCCTGGAGGAAGGCATGCACACGCTCAAGCAGGACGGCATCGAGAAGACGCTCATGGGGCTGACGCACATCAAGGAAGTGCGTACCGTCTGCATCAAGTGACGGGGAAGCGCTCGCGCAGATGAGCGGCAGCCTCGATACCACGCAAATCCTCGATTTCTCCGGGCACGAGCTCTCGCCCGAGGACGACCTCGTCCAGCGACTCGAGCGGCTGAACGCCATCGGCGCTTCGCTTTCAGCAGAGCGCGACATCAATCGTCTATTGGAGGCCATTCTTACCGCGGCCAAGTCGATTACCAGAGCCGATGGGGGGACGCTTTACCGCGTGAGCGACGATAAAACGTTGCGATTCGAAATCATGCGCACGAGCTCGCTCAAGTACTACTTGGGCGGTACGACCGGCAACGCGGTGCCTTTCTACCCCATCCAGCTGTACCGCGACGGTAGGCCTAACCACAACATGGTGGCCGCGTACGCCGCGCTCACCGGTGAGACGGTCAACATCGCGGACGCGTATGCCGCAGAGGGCTTTGACTTTTCGGGCACGAGGGCCTTCGACAGCAAGACCGGCTACCGCTCGAAGTCCTTCCTCACCGTGCCGATGCGCAACCACGAGAACGAGATCATCGGGGTCCTTCAGCTTATCAACGCGACCGACCCCGCGACTGGCGAAATCGCAGCTTTTTCCTCGTCTGACCAGCGGCTCGCCGAGTCTCTTGCCTCGCAGGCGGCGATTGCGCTTACCAACCGGATGCTGATCAATCAGCTCGAGGATCTGTTCGAATCGTTCATCAACATGATCAACACGGCGATCGACGAGAAGTCGCCCTATACCGGAGGACACTGCCAGCGCGTGCCGTTGCTCACCATGATGCTGGCGGAGGCGGCGCACGAGACAGCCGAGGGGCCGCTGCGCGACTTCGCGATGACCGCGAAGGACCGCTATGAGCTCAAAATCGCGGGCCTGCTGCACGACTGCGGGAAAGTGACCACGCCGGTCCACGTCGTCGACAAGGCAACCAAGCTCGAGACCATTTTCGATCGCATCCACCTGTTGGACACGCGCATCGAGGTGCTCAAGCGCGACGCGGAGATCGAGCTGCTGCGCAAGCGTCATGAGCTGACTGCGCGGGCGGCCGGGCGCGAGGAAATAGAGGCCGCGGAGGCTCGCTATCGCGACCGCGTGCGCCAGCTGGACGACGATCGCGCATTCTTGCGAGCCTGCAACATCGGTGGCGAGTCGATGCGCGAGGCTGACATGGCACGCGTCAAGTCGATCGCCCAGTACCGCTGGACCGACAGCGCAGGACACGAAGCGAGCTTTCTCACCAGCGACGAACTCAAGAACCTCACGATACGCGCGGGCACGCTGAACGAGGATGAGCGCCACATCATCAATCACCATATCGTCGCGACCGTGAAGATGCTGGAGGCGCTGCCGTGGCCGAAGCATCTGAAGAATGTTCCCGAATACGCCGGTGGCCACCACGAGCGCATGGACGGTAAAGGCTACCCGAAGGGCCTGACGCGCGAGCAGATGTCGGTGCAGGCGCGCGTCATGGGCATCGCGGACATCTTCGAAGCTCTCACCGCCAAGGATCGTCCCTACAAGCGTGGCAAGACGCTCTCCGAATCGCTCGAAATACTGGGTCGCTTCAAGCTGAACGGCCACATCGATCCGGACCTTTTCGACATCTTCGTCCGCAAGAAGATCTATCTACGTTACGCCGAGATGTTCCTCGACAAGGAGCAGATCGACGTCGTGGACGAGTCGCGCATCCCCGGCTACAAGCCCTAGCGTCGGCTGCACCGACGAAACGCGGCTACGTTGGACGGCAATTGGCGGTCGACCGCTTTCCAGCGTGAGCTTTTACCTGTTCGCGACGCCGTTACCAGCACGTCCTGTTGGCATGATGATTGCAGAGGTCCTTTCGTGCACGATCTGAGGCGCATGAGGGGATGGGAGATGGGATCGCTGGAAAAAGGGTTCACGCTGATCGAACTGATGATCGTCGTCGCGATCATCGGCATCCTCGCGGCGATCGGATTGCCCGCCTACGAGGACTATACGATCCGCGCGAAAATGTCCGAGGTCATGCTCAGCCTGGCCGGGTGCCGCACGCCGATCAGCGAGGTGTATTACTCCGGTCCCTTGAATGCACCGGGACCGAACGGCTGGGGCTGCGAGGTTAACGCGTCGCAGGGAACAAAGTACGTGGCGTCTGTCACCACCGACGCAAACGGCGTGGTGACGGCCACCGTGCGGAGCATCAGCGCGGCAGTCGATGGCCGATTCGTGACGCTGAGGCCGCTGCAGGACGCCTCGACCGACGCGCTCTTCGTCCCCGGCGAGAGCCAGTCCCTCTACGGATGGAGGTGCGGCGCGACCGGCACTACGATCCCGTTGAAGTACCTTCCGGCCTCGTGCCGCGGGTGACACGAAGTGACCGAATTTGGCATGGACGGACGGGGATCGGACAAGAGGCGTCGCTCGACGCGATTCGCGACCATGCACTTCTGCACGAAGTGCACCTTCCGGCGTGATTTCTTGCACGCATTTAGCACCTCTGGCCTGATTTGCGCGCTTGGCACGATGGTTGCTGCTAGGCAGGTAGGTCAGGCCGCACTGCTGGCCAAAACTTTTAAACGCGACAAGGAGTACCGAATGAAACACCTGCAGAAGGGCTTTACGCTGATCGAACTGATGATCGTGGTGGCGATCATCGGTATTCTGGCCGCGGTTGCGCTGCCGGCGTACCAGGACTACACCATCCGGGCGAAGCTGTCGGAAGCGATTCTGGCTCTGAGCGCCTGCCGTACGTCGATCACCGAGGTGTACCAGTCCGGTCCGACTCCGGCGCCGGTGGCGAACGGCTGGGGCTGCGAGATCACGACCGCGTCGCAGCAGACGAAGTACATCGCGGGGATGACTACCGACGTCAACGGCCTCGTCCAGGCTACGGTGCAGAGCATCAGCTCCGTGGTCAACGGCTCGGTCCTGGCGCTGCAACCGATGCAGGACGCGAGCACCAAGTCGACGTATACGGCGGGTCAGAGCCAGCAGCTGTGGGGCTGGAGATGCGGCCCTGCTCTCACCAATCCCGTGCCGCTCAAATACCTGCCCGGCTCCTGCCGCGCGACGATACTACCGTAATTGTCTAGCGTAGTAGGTTCACTCGACAAGGTACCCTTCGGGGTACCTTTTTTTTTGGGGGGTGCCGGGCGCCGGGGCACTCAGGAGGAACGGATGATGGAACTGACCGTGCTGATGCCTTGCCTGAACGAGGCGGCGACCGTCGGCACCTGCGTCGCCAAGGCGCGCAGCTTTCTCGAGCGCGCGGGCATCGCGGGCGAGGTGCTCGTGGCCGACAACGGCTCGGACGACGGCTCCCGCGAGCTGGCGCGCGCGGCGGGCGCGAGAGTGGTCGAGGCGCCGCAGCGCGGCTACGGCGCGGCGCTCGCCGCGGGCATCGCCGCGGCGCGAGGACGCTACGTCATCATGGGCGACGCGGACGACAGCTACGATTTTTCGCGGCTGGAGGAATTCGTCGAGAAGCTGCGTGCGGGTCATCCCCTGGTCGTGGGCAACCGCTTCAAGGGCGGCATCCGCGACGGCGCAATGCCCTGGCTGCACCGCTATCTGGGCAACCCCGTCTTGAGCTTCATCGGACGGCTGCTGTTTCGCGCCAAGGTCGGGGACTTCCATTGCGGGCTGCGCGGCTTCGACCGCGAGGCGATGCGCCGCCTAGATCTCAGGACGCCAGGGATGGAGTTCGCGAGCGAGCTGGTCGTCAAGGCATCGCTCGCCGGCTGGCGCATCGCGGAAGTCCCGACGACCCTGCAGCCGGACGGGCGCGGGGGGCGGGCGCCTCACCTGCGCAGCTGGCGCGACGGCTGGCGTCACCTGCGCTTTCTGCTGCTGTTTAGCCCGCGCTGGCTGTTCCTCTACCCGGGGCTCGCGCTGCTCGCGCTCGGCATTGCGCTCACCGTCGCATTGTACTTCTCGCCGCTGCGCATCGGCCCTGCGGGACTGGACATCCACAGCATGTTGTACGCATCGGCTGCCGCGATGCTTGGGCTGCAACTTTGTCTGTTTGCCCTGTTTGCGCGCGTTTCGGCGCAGAACGCAGGGCTGCTGCCGCGGCAGGCGGCGCTCGAGTCTCTGCTGCGCATCGTGACCCTCGAACGGGGGTTGCTCCTTGGACTCATCACCGCCGCGAGCGGCTTCGTCTGGAGCGCTGTCGCGTTCTGGCACTGGCGCGAAACGGGCTTCGGCGCGCTCGACCCGCGCGTCGTGATGCGCGACACCATTCCGGCAACGGCGCTCATGATCGGCGGCATGGAAATCATGCTGGCTTCCTTCCTGCTCAGCGTATTGCGCCTCGGGGAACCGAGTTGACGGCGCGCACGGCCGCGCTGGTCGGCCTCGCACTGCTGGTCCTCGCGGCGCTGGGCGATACGCTCTACGCTCCGGGCACGAGAGTCCTCGGCATCGCCGGCGGCGACATGGGCCAGCAGTTCCTTCCCTGGAGGTCCTTCGGTTTCGGCGAGCTCGCGAAGGGTAATCTCGCCCTTTGGAATCCGTACATTTTCGCCGGTGCGCCGTACTTCGGCGGCATGCAATCGGCGCTGCTCTACCCCGTCAATTGGCTCTTCATGGTTCTGCCGCTGCCACTGGCGGCGAACTGGAATATTGCCATCAACCTGTGGCTGCTCGCTGCGTTCACCTTCCTCTGGGCTTCGCGGCGCGGCCTTCATCCCTTCGCGGCCTTCGTTTCCGGCGCGCTCGCGATGTTCTGCGCGCCGACGTTCCTGCGCGTGTTTGCCGGCCACCTCACGAACCTGTCGACGATGGCCTGGGTACCGCTCGAGTTTCTTGCCGTAGACGAGTGGCTCGCGCGTCGTAGCCGGACATGGTGCCTGATCGGCATGTTCGCCGTGGCGATGCAGATCTTTGGCGGCCACCCGCAGTATGTCTATTTCGCCGCGATCGCGGTCGGCATCTACGCGTCGATGCGCGTGGCGGAGGTCGAGCGCGGGCGCCTCGCCGCACTCTCCGGCATCGTCGGTATCCTTGCAGGCGGCGCGCTGCTTGCGTCGGTTCAGCTGCTCGCCGGAATTCAAGCGACCGAGGAAACGGTGCGAGGGTTGCCGCTGCCGGCCGCATTCGCCGCGTCGTTCAGCTTTCCGCCGGAGAACCTGCTCACGCTCCTGGCCCCGGATTTCTTCGGGGACTTCACGGGACATACGTACTGGGGCAGATGGTACCCGTGGGAGGCAAGCGCCTTCGTTGGAGTCGGGGGGCTCGCGCTCGCGGCCTACGGAATGTCCGTAGCGCGTGTTGCGGGCAAGCGCGCATTGGTCGTCACGCTCGTCGCCGCGCTCGTTCTTGCGCTCGGCGACTACACACCGCTATTCGCTTTCCTGTACCGCTGGGTGCCGCTCTTCGACAGGTTCCGCGGCACGGGCAAGTTCATCTTTCCGGCGGCGCTCATTCTCGTCCTGTTCGCCGGCTACGGACTGGACCGGATCCTGCGCGACCGAGCCGTGGCGCGTCGCGCGCTGCTGGCCGGTGGCGCGGGCGTGGTCGCGCTGCTCATCGGCGCGACCGCGGTCTTGCTGTCGGATTGGACCCCTGTCATGAAAGCGATGCAGGCCTCAGGGCAGACAGCCCTTGCGGCGACGGGCTACGAGCGCCCCGCGCTCATAGCAGCCAGCCGTTCCTTCGCCGCGCTCGGGCTGTTCATTGCCGGTTTGACGCTCGCTGCGGGCGTCTTGCTCGCAATCTGGGTGCGCCGCGAGCCGCGCGTCGCGCTCGTCCTCGGCGCGCTCGCGATTGCCGAGGTGTTCGTGTTCGCGCGGCTGCATCGCCCTACATTCGATTCTGTTCAAGTCGCCGTCCCCGAACTGCGCGCCTATCTCGCCGCGCATCCGGGCGACTATCGGATCCTGAATCTCGAGGCGCCGAACGACGCGATGTCCATGCACGCGTTCGACGCCTGGGGCTACGACCCGGACGTAACGCGGCGCTATGCCGAGCTAATCGCGTGGACCGAAGACGAGGATCCGAAGTCTGCGACCCAGTACGTGGAATTTCGCCGCTTCAGTCCGCTCCTGACCATGGTGCGCGTGAAGTACGTCGTGGTGCGCGAGGACGGAATGACGCAGATCGTCCCCGGAGCCACGCCGCCGCTCGGACACCTGGAGCTCCTCAGCACGTACCAGGTCCACGTGCATCGTAACGGGATTCTGAGCGCCATGGGGGAGGCGTCATTCAATCCACGCAAGGAGGTCATCCTCGAGCAGCCGCCCGACCCGGAACCCGTCGCGGGCCAGGCGCAGGGCCGGGCGACCATCGAGCGCGAGGGCACAGATTTCATGGACATCGAGGCGGACTTGCAGAATCCGGCGATCCTGCTCATAACCGACGCCTGGGCCGACGGCTGGCGTGCCGTGCCGCTCGAGGGCAGCAGCCAGTCGCGCTACAAGCTCGTACCCGCGGACTACGCGTTGCGCGGGGTGGCGCTCGGTCGCGGCCATCACCACCTGAGGATCGAATACGCGCCGCCACTCTTCTATCTTGGCGTTCTTCTATCGGTGCTGGCCTGGCCCGCATGGATCTGCGCTCTGCTGCTGGCACGCCGCTAAGAGGGGAACGCGCGTGGCTGAGTCCCCGAGCGGCTTCACATCGAAGGGACCAAGCAAGCCTTGCGCAAGGACGTTCGCGGAGCTATTCGCCTCGTTCCGGTACCATCCGGCGATGGCGCGAAATTTGTCTGCAAATATGAATTGCACCTCGATCGCTCGGTACGGCCCGCCCGCGAGGCCGTGCTGATGCTGACGCCACCACAGCCCTTCCGCGCAAGGCGCGCAGACTGGCTACAGGCGGGCCTGGTCGCCGTCGTGCTGTTCGCCTTGTATGCGGCCACGTCGCCGCGCACGGTCTCCCTGGAGGACGACGGGCTGTTCATCCTGTCGAGTTATTTTCTCGGGATCGAACATCCGCCCGGATACCCGCTATATACGCTGATCGGCCACCTGTTCTCTAAGCTGCCGTTCGGCTCGGTCGCGTACCGCGTGCATCTTGCGAGTGCGTTTTTCGGCGCGCTCACCGGCTCTGCCGCCTGGCTGGTCGCGCGGCGCCTGATCCCGGGGCGACTGCCTGCTTACCTCGCAGCGTTCGCGCTCGGCTTTTCCCCGGTGTTCTGGTCGCAGGCCATCATCGCCAAGGGGACCTACACGCTAAACACCTTCTTCCTGCTCGTGTTGGCCTACCTCGGCCTGCGCGCGTGCCCGCCGAACGCACCGCCCGATCCCAGCGATCGCTTCATTCTTCCGACGATGGCCTTTTTGTTCGGGCTTGGCATGAGCAACCACTGGCCGCTGATGCTACTCGTGGCACCGGCATTTGTCGTCCTCCTCTGGCCGAGGAGGGCCGAGCTTCTGAAGCGGCTGCCGCTGCTTCTCTGGCTGGTAGTGCTCGGCCTGCTGCCGTACGCGTGGATGGTCTACCGGTCGCTGATGCCGCTGCCGATCAGCTTCGATGGGCCTTTGGACACCTTCCCAAAGTTCTGGTTTTTCTTTACCCGCGCCGGCTATCGCGGGGTGGACGTCTCGCTATCGGCGAACTGGCTCGACCACGTCAAGTTCATCCGTTTCCTGGGCGAGCAGCTGCTCGTCCAGTTCGCGGTGCTCGGCACGCTTGTCGCGGCTGCGGGCGCCGCGAACCTTCGCCGAACCTTCGGCAATCGAGTCAGTGCGTTTCTCGTCGTGGCCTTCCTCGGACCCTCGCTGGTGCTACTGTTGCTGCTCGACTTCGACTACGACTCGGTGTCGGCGCATGTCTATCACGTGTACCCGCTGCCGGCCTACGCGATCGTGGCGCTGTGGCTGGGGCTGGGTTTCGCCTGGTTGCGAGACAGGTTTTCGCTCCGCGCCGCGCCCTCGGTCGGCATCGTTGGCGCGCTGCTCGCGCTCATTCTGTTCGTGGGCAGCAGAACGAATCTCCTCGAGCACTACGACTGGGCCAAGCGCTACGCGCATGCCGTGCTGCGCACGCTTCCGCAGAATGCGACCGTGTTCGTGGGCACCGAGTTCGATATGGCCACGATCGCTTACTTCCACCTGATCGAGCACGAGCGGCCCGACATCACGCTGTACCAGTGGAGGGGCCTGGTCCTCGGAAACCGTCTGTTCTCGCCCTTTACTGCAACCGAAAAAGAAATACAGGCCAAGCTGCGCGAGGTCATTGACCAGCAGAAGGGACCGATTGCCTTGACGACGATGCGCTTCGCGGGCTATGGGCGGCGCGACCGCTGGCTGTACAACCTCGTAGACAAGTCGACCACCGATCCGCAGCACGTCGTCGTCGACATTCCGCCCGACCTGCAGCGCTTCTTCGAGGCTTCGATTCTGAACACGCACGACAAAAACGCCTGGATCGCGTCTCAGCAGGACGATCTGCGGCGCCAATACGCGGCACTGCTCGGGCACGACCTGCAAAAGCCCGAGCTGCTGGACGAGCGTACGAAGCGCGACGTTGCGGCACTGGCGGACGACTTCTACGGCGCGCTCGGGCTGGCCGAAGGGCTGATCGTGAACAAAAACGGCTATACGGCGGGCGACGTCTATGCGCTCCTGAATCGCGCTCGCAGCCTCATGCCCCCGGATGTCCGGAAGTCCTATGTGTCGAGGATCTTTGGCATCCGGGCGGTGTTGCGTTTAAATGCCGGCGACAAGGTGGGCGCAATCGAAGATTTCAAGAACGCCGTGTCTGTCTGGCCGTCGCCGGAAAACAAGGCAGTCGCGGCGCTCGAAGATCTCTACCGCCAAGCCGGAGATGAGAGTGCGCTGAACGCGCTGCGCCACGACATGGAGCGCCGCGAGCGACTGCTCAGGGGTCAGTAGTGGGCGCTTCGCGGCGCGTCTGGGTCTTTGCCCTGCCCGCCGTGGCATGCGCGGTGTGGACGCTTTACGCCGGCAAGGACCTCAACTGGGACCTTCTCAATTACCACTATTACCTTCCGTACGAGTGGCTCGACCAGCGCGTCGGGCGGGACTTTTTCGCGGCCAGCGCACAGAGCTACCTCAACCCGGTCGGCTACTTCCCTTTCTACTTGATGGTTTCCGGCGGATGGCATAGCGCCGTCGTGTCGGTCGTGCTTGCGGCGATGCACAGCCTGTCTTTGCCGCTGCTGTATCTGCTCGCCTGGAGGCTGTTTGCGCATCGGGGGGATACCGACCGGACGGTTCTCTCTCTTCTGGCTGCGGCTCTGGGCGCGGCCACTGCGGTGCTCTGGGAGACGATCGGGACCTCGTTCCTGGACCCTCTGATCATTCCTCCCATGCTCGCGGGTCTGCTGCTGCTGGTGGACGAAGCGCCGGGAAACGCCGTGCGCCGCGCGGCGCTCGCAGGGGTGCTGTTCGGCGTCGCGGCTGCCCTCAAGTACTCGGCTGCGATCTTCGGGCTCGCGGCGCTGCCGCTCGCCGCGGCAATGCCGGGGATGCGGGGGATGGCGAGATGGCGCGCCTTCTTCTGCTACGCCGCCGGAGGCGTCCTGGCGGTCGGCGTTCTGGCCGGCCCGTGGCTCGCTCTGATGCAGCGCGAATTCGGCAATCCCGTGTTTCCGCTCATGAACGCCTGGTTTCGGTCGCCGTACTGGCCGGCCGTCAATCAGGTGGGCGACCGCTTCGGCGTCGACGGCTTGAGGGGATTGCTTGGCTTTCCCTTCCGCATGATTTCACTGGACCGCAGCCTCTACTCCGAGAACTTCGCCCCCGACCTGCGGTTCGCGGCACTGCTTGCCGTAGCTGTCGGCCTACCCGCGGCGGCAGCGATGCGCCGTGGGGGCCGGGAAAGCGCATTGCGCGGCCCGGACTGGCGCGTGTTTGCTTTCTTCGGCGTCGCGTTCGCGCTGTGGCTCGTGAGTTCTGCGAACGCGCGCTATGGGCTGATCGTGCTTCTGCTCGCAGGCGTGTGTCTTGCGCGCCTCGTCGAGCGCGCGCTGCCGCCCATTGCAGCCCGCATTGTCCTCGTACTGCTACTCGTGCTTCAGGTCGGCATGACGGTCATCGCGTCGCCGGCCCGGTGGTTCATTGCAGAGCCGTGGTCGAAGCGCTGGCTCGCGTATGATGTGCCGCAGCGCGCGCTACGCGAACCCGCGCTCTACCTCACGGTCGAGGTACTTCCATTGGCCGTGATCGCGCCGTTTCTGAACCCGGAGTCGTCGTTCGTGAACTTCCGAGGCCAGCACAGCCTTCCTCCCGACTCGCCGAGGCTGGCCGCGTTGCTCAACCGCTATCGCGGGCACGTGCGCGTACTTGGCCGCGATATCATGCCCGTTGCTGGCCGACCGCCCGTTGCAGCCCTGCAGGCCTATGACCGAACGCTCGTTCGCATCGGCTTGCGCGTGGATCCGGAGGACTGTTTCACGATTGCATGGCGGCCCGACGTCGCCGACGAGCTTTCCCGCGTGGTGAACTGGATCGTGCGCCCGCTGCCGGCGCACGAGGCCCTGTCGGCGGCGAGTTGCGGGCTCCGCCCTGCGGCTCGCGACCCGGCCGAGGCGAAGGAGGAGCATCGGGTTTCAGCGCTTTTCGACCGGATCGAAAGGGCTTGTCCAAGCCTATTTCGGGGGCAGACAGCCGTGACCGAACCGTTGCTGAACGGATGGTCGCGCAACTACACGGAGTTCGACGCGCGGCTGGAAGCGTTCGGCGATCACGTGATTCTGAATTTTCTGCGATCCGGCCGTCATGTCGATCTCGGCAAGCTATCGGCGTGGGGAAGCGACCTGGCGCCGCTTCCCGCACAGTGTCGTACAAGTACCGGCAAGGTTCCCGGAGAGAGTTGAAGCCATGCACGATGACCGACGTGCCGCGCCGAGGATCTGGCAGCCGGACTGGCTGGTGCTGCGGGAAATGGCACGCGTCCTGCGCGGCGTGCTCGCCGATGCGGCCCTCGGGTTGAAGGGCGCGCGGGCGCTCGATTTCGGATGCGGTACGCGTCCGTATGAGCCTTGGTTCGCCGCCGCGGGCGCGCACTACCGCGGCGCGGACATAGATGCAGCGCACGAAGTGCGGATCCGCGGCGACGGTACGCTCGACTGCGGCGATGCCGAATACGACGTGGTCGCCTCCTTCCAGGTGCTTGAGCACGTATGGGACCTCGCCACGTACCTGGGCGAGGCGCGCCGCGTGCTGCGAAACGGAGGCCGGATGCTCCTGTCGACGCACGGCACTTGGCTTTACCACGCCCATCCGCACGATTTCCGCAGATGGACCGCCGAGGGACTGCAGCGCGAGATCGAGTCGCGCGGCTTCGAGCTCGTGGCGATGTTCCCCGTCGTCGGCCCGTTGGCGTGGACGACGGTATTTCGGACTCTCGGCATGGTGCACGTCCTGCGCAAGATTCCTCTGCTGGGGCTCGCACTCTGTGCGCTGGTCACGGTGCCCATGAATATCCGCGCGTGGATCGAAGAGCGAATAACGCCTAAAGCAGTCACCGCAAATAACGCCTGCGTTTACGTTGGCTTGTTCCGTCGAGGCGATTGAGGTCGAATGAACCCGGTTCTCAGCCGCTTCCTGCTCGTTGGCCTCGCCTGCGCGCTGCTGCACAACGTAATCATGATCGTCGGTGACTGGGTGGGCCTGCATTACGCAGTTTCGTCGGTGCTGTCGTTCTGCGTTGTCGTGACGCTGGGCTATCGGCTGCACAGCGGCTGGACCTTTGAACAGGCGGAGCAGAGCCGATCTTCCTTCGCCCGCTACGCTTTCACGGCGAGCGCAAATCTTCCGCTCTCGATTGCGGGCATGTTTGTGTTTGTCGATCTCGGCGGGATGTCGGTGCCTTTGGCATCGCCTCTAGTCACGGTCCTGTTGTTCGCGTTCAATTTTGCGGCAAGCAGGTGGGCGCTGCGCGTTCGTCGCGCGCGGGGAAGTCGCCAAGCGGGATGAAATTTCTCGAGCCTTTGCCTGGCAGACCCCGGGGGAATACGCTTCCAAGCGAGGCAGCGGTCCTCGAGCACTTCGTGCGGCGCGACCCGTGGTGTCGCTACCGCAAGCCGCGCTACCAGATCGAGATGATGCTGGACCTGGCGGCTCTGCTCCCCGTCGGTTCCTGCAGAATCATCGACATCGGCGCGGGGAGCGGCTTGATCGGGGAAGCCATTGCCTCGCTTCTGCCCGGCAAATCGGTGGCGGGAGTGGATGTTGCGGGAAGGGCCATGCCGGACCTGAGTATTCCGTTCGCACGTTTCGACGGTTGCCGGCTCCCCTTTCGCGATCGTTCATTCGATTGCGCCCTCTTCTGCAACGTGCTTCACCATGTCAAGCCGGAGGGGAGAATCGGCCTGCTGCGTGAGGCGCTGCGCGTCACGGGTGGAGGGCCCATCGTCATCAAGGACCACCTGGCCGGCCGGCCGCTCGACGGTTTCCGGCTTTGGCTGCTCGATTTTCTCGGAAACGCGCCGCGAGGCGCGATGGTGGCCGCAGATTACCTGGGAGCGCGCGAATGGGAGGAACTGCTACGCGCGCTCGATTGCGCCGGTGCGATCCTGCCGGTAGCTCGATACCGCAGGTCGCTCTGGTCGTGGTGTCTTCCAAACCGGCTTGAGATCTGCTTCACGGTGCGGGCAAACGCCTCACTCTAGCTTCCAGGTCTGGCCGTTCGGTCCGTCGTAAGTCAGCCTGGCGTGCGGGTAGCGTCGCCTTATCACTTCTCGATAGTCCCGCAAGCCGCCGTGGGACATCATGAAGATCACCGGTTTCCGCAGGAACGGGTCGTTCTGCACGAAGTCCTGTGCATAGAACTCGAGATTGGGGGCAATGAAGACGATCTCGCGCGCGCCGCGGTCGAACGGCGGCCGCAGCGCCAGCTGGTCCGCCATGAAGAGATGGATCTGGAACAAGCGCAGCGCGGTGGCGAATACCAGGCTGTACAGCGCAAGTCGCGCGACGTAGTGCCCGAGCTGACGAGCGTCGTCGCCTTGGCTGATGGATACCATGGCTGCCGAAGCCAGGATCGGCAGTGCGCTCCACGCGGGATGAACGTAGCGGGCGCCCCAGCCGTAGCCCTGATCGAAGCTCACGAACAGGTATCCGAGCAGGGTGGCGACGAGCGAAAAGGCGAACAGGCGTAGCCCGGGGACGCGCCGGCCGAGCACCCACCAGCCGGCGAGGGCGAGCAATGGTAGTCCGGGGACCGCCCAGCTCCAGAGGCGAACCTGCTCGCCGATTCGGTTGGCGAGCGTTTCGGTTCCGGGAAAGGTGAATACGACCCTGAACTCGAGCAGCAGGTACCAGAGCAGGTTTGCTAGGCGATGGACTGGGTCGCCGTCTGCAGCGTAGGGCAGCACGCCCGTGCCTCCCTGCAGATGGCGCAAGAAAAGCCACCACCCCAGACCGAGGATAAGGGCAAGAGGGGCGTACCCGGCGCCGAGCATGATCAACTGGCGGCGTCCGCCGGGCTGCCGGCCGATCCAGACGACCCAGGGCAGCGCGAACAGCATGTGCGGCACGGGATTGCTCAGCGTCAGCGCGAGCGAGCCGACGACGCCAGCGGCGAGAACCCGCGTGCGCGTTCGATCGAGGAGCAGCGAGGCGAATAAAAGGTTCAGAAACAGGTGCGCGGTCATCGAGAAGTACGACAGCGCCATGCCCAGGAACCCGGGGGATGCCAGCGCGAACAGCATGGCCCAGCCGCCGGCGCGGGGATTCGAGGTCAGGCGCGACGCCACTTTCGACATGAGAACGAGCGAGAGGGACGCGAGCAGCGGGTTGCAGGCCCAGGGCGCCCCGATGAGCGTGAACGGCGCAAGAATCAGCGAAAACCCGGGCCAGTAGATGGAGGCCACGCGCCCGTCGTTCGCCACGATCAGCCAGCGGTCCTGAAAGGTCTCCGGGATCAAGTAGGACACGAGATCGCGCGGGAAATGTCCCGTCAAATGGCACGCGGCGAATGCCCGTGCCTGAAACAAAGCGAGATGCTCGTCCCCGGCCAGCGCGTGGTTGTAAGCGACCAGGCGCATTGCCGCGCAAAGGCCGATGAACGCCCCAGCCGCAGTGAGCCAGGGGTTTTGCCCGAGCACCCGCACAAGGTCGATCGGCGGGGGGCGTTTCCTGAGCATCCAAGCCGCCGCTGCGAGTGCGATGACGAGAATCGAACCCGCGACGTCCTGTTCCCGCAGCAGATACGGGAAGATGAACAGCCGTGGCGCCACATCCGGATACTTGGTGTCGTAGACAATGAAGAGCATCGACACCAGTCCCGAAAGGATGGTGGTGGCAGCGAGCACCCAGCACCAGGAGACCCTGCCGACCGAGGGTCGTGCGGCTTGCCGCACGGTCATCGCGACTTCACGGCGTTGCGCAGGATTTCGCCATAGCGCTCTGCCGTTCGATCCCAGGACCAGTTCGCGTGGGCGAAATCGGCGACACGCGGCCTGAGTAAGCGGAGGGTGTCGTTTCGGCCGAGCAAGGACTCGAGCCGGGTGCGCCAGCGCGACGCTGCATCGTCTCCGCCGAGCGGTTCGCGCAGCAGAAGGTCCCTGGCCTCCGGACAGCCTGCTGCCGTTTCTTCGCCGACGAGTGCGGGCGTGCCGCAAGCCATGGCTTCCTGTACTACGAGTGGAAATCCCTCGCCGACGCTCGGCAGCACGAGAAGATCGGCTGCCTGGTAGAACGGCGCCAGCTGCGCTTGGTCCAGGTTGCCGCGAACTGAGACGTTAGCGAGGTTCCACTGCGAAGGATCCAACGGCCCCCATCCGGCAAAGATCCAGTGCACGTGTGGGAATTCCTGCGCGAGGCGGTGCAGGAGCCGAAGCCCTTTCTTCTCGACGAAGCGGCCGGCGAACAACAGTAAGGGACGATTGGCATCGTCGCCGAGCCGCGCGCGAAGCGCGGCTCTTTCACGTTCATCGGCGGGACGGAAAATGGCGGCGTCCACGCCGTTCGCCAAGCGAAGAGGGGGTCGGTGGAATCGCACGAAGCGCTCAAAGTATCTCAGCACGGCCTCGCTCACGAACACCGTTCGGGAAGCGGACGCCAGCAACAACTTTCCAAGCAGCCGGTTCGCGCCTGCATGGATTGTCCGCAGGAGCGGGTTGCGGAAGGGAATGTGTCCGACGTGCTGCGTGATTACCACGGGGCGCCGGGCGATGACGGCAGCTGCCCAGGCGAATACGTTCGGCAGGTACAGGCAATCATGCAGATGGACTACGTCGCATTCGTGCACCGAGCGCCAGACCCGGGCCAGGCCGGCGAGACTCCAGAGCGGAAAAGGAAAGCCCATCCTGCGCTCCGCGAAGTTGCATGCGCGAACCGGCGCGCAGCGCAGGCCCGGGGCGTCCTTGGGCGGCGGGTCGGTATCGCTCGCGTACCAGGTGATGACCGCTGCACCGCTCGCGGCGAGTCGCGAGGCGATTTCCGAGGCCACTGCCTCGACGCCGCCTCTGTGGGCCGGGAAGTAGTGCGTGACCAGAGTGACCCGAACAGGTGGGTGCGGTGCAATCGGGTTCACTGATTTGCTGTTATTTGGAAGGCTCGTGTCCCGAGGATACCCGATTCCCTGCAGCGACCGCGGGCGGCGGATAGACGACCATCGAGTGCTACAGCGCTTCGATCTCGCGCGCTATTGCGTCCGGCACATCGGCGTCGACGCCCAGCCAGAGCGGCAGCCGTAGCAGTCGGCTGCTGACGCGATCTGTGTTCTCCATTGGGCCGGTGGCGCGCCCGAACCGGCGGCCGGCGGGCGAACTGTGTAGCGGCACGTAATGGAAGACCGCGCCGATGTCGCGTGCCCGCAGCCGTGCGATGAGCCGCGTGCGGTGCTCCGGGCTGGGAAGCAGAACGTAGTACATGTGGGCGTTGTGGCGGCAGCCGGGAGGAATGACGGGCCGGCGGATGCGGCCGGATCTTTCGCACGGCTCGAGGCGCGCGTGATACCGGTTCCAGAGTTCGATGCGGCGCGCAGTTATCGAATCGGCTTCCTCGAGCTGGGCCCATAGAAACGCGGCGATGATTTCACCCGGAAGATACGAAGAGCCGATGTCGACCCACGTGTACTTGTCGACCTCACCGCGGAAGAAGCTCGTGCGGTTGGTGCCTTTCTCGCGCACGATTTGCGCGCGTTCCAGGAAGCGCTCGTCGTTGACGAGAAGTGCGCCGCCTTCACCCGATATCACGTTCTTCGTCTCGTGAAAGCTCACTGCGCCGAGGTCCCCGATGGCACCCAGGCTGCGCCCGCGGTGCTCGGTCATCAGGCCTTGGGCGGCGTCCTCGATGACGAGAAGATTGTGGCGTCGGGCGACGTCGAGGATCGCTTCCATTTCACACCCGACGCCCGCGTAGTGAACGGCGACGACAGCCCGCGTGCGAGGGGTAATCGCTGCTTCGATGCGGGACTCGTCGATGTTGAGGGTATCGGGGCGTATGTCAACGAAAACCGGCACACCACCGCGCAGGACGAACGCGTTCGCGGTGGAGACGAAGGTGTACGACGGCATGATCACTTCGTCACCGGGTGTAATGTCGGCGAGAATTGCGGCCATCTCGAGCGCAGCGGTGCACGAATGCGTGAGCATCGCCTTGCGCGTGCCGGTGCGCTTCTCGAGCCAAGTACTGCATTTCGCAGTGAATGGACCGTCGCCGGCTAGCATGTAGTTCTGATGCGCCTGGGCAATGTACGCGAGCTCCCTGCCGGTCATGTGCGGCCGGTTGAACGGAACTTTCACGCTTAATGTCTCCCACGCGGCGGTGAAGCGCATAGATTACACTTGTTCAGTCGACTCGATTTCTCGGAGGAAATTTTGCACAGGCCGGCGATGAGATCCGTAATCGCCTCGATGCTTAGGCTCTCGGTGTCGCTGTCGATCATCGCCGTGATTCTGTCGCGTGTGTCGATTCGCGACATGCTCGCGCGCGCTGCTTCGGGAGCGCCGCTTTACTTGGCAGGGGCGCTCGCGCTCATGCTGTTGAGCATCGTGCTGGTCGCGCTGCGCTGGCGCTTGCTGGCGCGCTGGCTGGGAATGGCGATGTCGATCGGGCTCGCCGTGCGCGCGCTCTTTCTCGCCGTGTTCGGAGGGCAGGTGCTTCCCTCGGCGCTCGGCGCGGACGTGCTGCGCGGCTGGCTGCTGGCGCGCAAGACGAACGGCGTCGCGCGCGTCGTCGCGAGCCTGGTGGCCGACCGTCTGGTGGCCTTGTTCGCCGCTTGCCTGCTTCTGTTGATCTCTGACCGGGCGGTCGCCCGGCTGCTGCCGATGTTCGCCCCGTACGTTGCGCCGCTCGCAGTCCTGGGCGTGGGCGCGATCCTGCTCGTATTCCTTGCCGGGCTGCGGCGCGTGAGCGTGCTGGACGCTCCGGCCCGACAGGCGAAGCCGCTGCTGCTGGCCATAGCGATCGCGGTGGTGGTGCAGGGCGCTGCCGTTGTCACCGCGGCGCTGGTGGCGACCGCTTACAGCATGAACGGCACGCTTGCGCTGTGGGTTTCGGTAGTTCCTCTCTCGGTCATTATCAGCTCGATTCCCATCTCGGTGAACGGCTGGGGCGTGCGCGAAGCGACGATCGTAGCGCTCGCCGCGCCGCTCGGCGTGCCACCGACTGATGCGCTGCTCGTCTCCGTGACGCTCGGCGCGCTGAACGTGCTCGCGAGCCTGCCCGGCGCTCTCGTGATGCTGGCCGGGCGCGCCGCGTAGCACCGCATGGCGCGCTACTGCTTCATCACCGGATTTCTGCGTTCCGGCACCACGCTGGTCGAAAAGCTGGCGCACGCGCTGCCTGGCGCGTGCGTCGGGCCGCAGCCGTTTCCATTCCTGTACTACGACACCAAGCGCGCTTTCTTGCGCGCACGGGGCATCGAAGAAGCGCGCTATCCGCTCGGCCACCTGTTCGGCGAGGATCGCTACCGGCCGGAGGACTTCGCCGAGTTCCTTTCCGGGTTCAGGCTGACGCGCGAGGCGGTGGCGGCGTCCTTCGCCGCGATGCGCGGCTACAGCGGCTGGCAGCTGCCGGCCATGGCGGACCGTGCGCGGCAGGTCGGGGAAGGGGCGTTTGCGGAGGTGTTCCGCGCGCTGTGCGATGGGTTGCCCTCGATCCTCGGCCGTAACGCCGACCGGCTGCTGGGCGCCAAGGAAGTGTTCTGCGAGGAGTTCGTGCCGTATTTCCTGCGCGAAGGAATTAGCGTCGTCCTGGTGTTGCGCGACGTGCGCGACGTGCTCGCCTCGCTCAAGTTCGGCCGGGGCGGAAGTTATGGAGATCCGGGATTGCCGCTGCTGCACATCGTACGGCAGTGGCGTAAAAGCGTCGCTTTCGCGCTCGAGTTCGCCGAGGCCCCGGGATTCGTTGTGGTTCGGTACGAGAAGCTCGTCGCGTCGGCGCAACGCGAGCTGGACCGGCTGGCCACCGCCCTCGGGTGCCCTCCCGCTGCGGTCGGCGCGGCCGCCGACCTGCGGGATCAGGACGGGCGCTCGTGGCGGGGAAACTCGTCCTTCGCACCAGTGCGCGGCGTGAGCAGCGACCCCGTAGGACGGTTCGCGAGCACGTTGCCGGCGACGTGGGTGGCCGCTGTGGAGTCGCTGTGCGCCCCGGAGATGGCGGCGATTGGCCTCGAGCCGAGCGGAGAATCCCGCGGGGCGGACATGGCCGATACATTAGGGCGCATTGCGCAGGAGACGAACGTCGCCGGACCCACCGTGGCGCTTACCTTGGAGATCGACGCAGAGCGCCAGCGCGCTTGCATGCTTGCCCGCGGCGACGCCAGCGACGCGGACCAGCGTCGCTGGTTCATCTTCCCGCGCGCATTTCAGCGTCTCGCGCGGTCAGGTCCGATCGCGCTCTAGCGGGGGGAGCTGCTCGCGAACGTGATACTGCGAAAACATGAGCTGCTGGGCGACGATGCGCCGAAGATACTCGCCGACTAGACCGAAGGAGAACAGGACCGCGCCCGAGGTGAACAGGATGAGCAGAACGAGGGTGGTAAACCCCGAAACACCGATGCCGTGGCCGAAATAAGCCCAGAGGTACAAGCCCGCGAGCACCAGACTGAGAAACGACGCCCCCAGGCCAATCGCGCTCACCACCTGCAAGGGAAGTGAACTGTAGTTCATGATGCTGCTCAGCGTATCGCGCACCAGCTTTCGCATCGTATAGCCGGAACGGCCGTGCTGCCGCGGCTCGTGGCGCACCGGTACGCTCTTGATGTGACTGGTGATCGACAGAATGATCGGGCCGATGCGCGGCTGGGCGTGCCGCACGCGGCGAATCTCGTCGATGACGCTGCGCCGCATGACGCGAAATCCACTCAGGAATACTTGCGGATTGACCCGGAATATGGCGCGCTCGATTCGGTGCAGCGCGCTGGCGCCGAGATTACGAAAGGCAGAGTGCTCTTTGCGGTCGTAGCGCCCCGTCACGACGTCGACAGAGTCGTCCTCCTCGATGGCCCGCACGAGCTTCGCAATCTCCTCCGGCGGGTGCTGCAGATCGTCGTCCATGGTAATCGCGTTACGGCCAGTGCAATGGTCGAGGCCGCACTTCAGAGCATAGTGCTGCCCGTGATTGCGGGAAAACTGGTATGCGCGCAGCGGGGCGCCCTTGACGCCCAGGCGATTGATAATTTCCCAGGATCGGTCCCGGCTGCAGTCGTCGACGAGCACAATCTCGTACGAGCGGCCGAGATCATCAAACGTCGCGCCGATACGGCGCACAAGTTCTTCCAGGCTGGCCTCGGCGTTATAGACCGGAATTACTACCGAGTAATCGGGGCCATGCGTTGTCATAGAATGCATGGAAGCGCGAATGTCATAGGCCACGATCTAACATGAAGGTCGGAATGATCCAATCCAATTACATCCCCTGGCGCGGATATTTTGACTTCATCGACGACTGCGACCTTTTCGTATTCTACGACGACGTCCAGTATACGCATCGCGATTGGCGTAACCGCAATCGTATCAAGACCGACAGTGGTCCGATCTGGCTCAGCGTCCCAGTCATCCACGATCGCCATACGTGGATTCAGGATGCGTGTATCGACTACGGCAGCCGATGGCAGGACAAGCACATCCGCAGTCTCACGCTCGCATACGGAAAGGCGCCACACTTCGCTGCCTACGCTGAGGGATTCTTCGAGCTGTTGCGAAGCCGGCCGGCGACCATATCAGAGCTCAATGTGCGAACCTGCAAGTGGATCATGGCTCAGCTCGGAATTCGTACCCAGACCAGCATGTCGGCCGAGTTCGGCATGGCGGGCGAAAAGGACGAGCGACCACTGCGCATCCTGAAGCATCTCGGCGCGACGTCGTATCTCTCTGGGCCGGCGGCCAAGCCCTACACCGATGCAGAGAAATATCGCTCAGCAGGAATCGCCCTAGAGTTCAAGGTCTACGACTACCCCGAGTACCCGCAGTTGCACGGAGCATACGACCCGCACTTGACCGTGCTCGACCTGCTATTTAATTGCGGCCCCGACGCACGGCGCTACCTCAAGAGCCTTAAGCCGGCAGAACCGGCCTCATTCGACCAACAAGAAGACGGGCGGAGTTTATGAATTGGGCATATAAGCTCGCACTTTACCTGTACGAGAGGAACCTGCTTCGCTTCCTCCCTTGGCGGTTTCTCAGGACCTACGTCTATCCGATTACCGTTCGTGGCCAGAAGAAGCCGTATCAGGCGGCGCGATATTTCGAGTCCTACTACACGGCCACGGCGGCGGAATTTTCCGATCGCATGACCATTGGGCCGGCAGTAAAGGAACTGCACTCGCGGTATCACTACAACTGCGTCGAGAATTCGATCATCAGGGCGCTGCTTCGCTGCCGCGTGAAGGAACGTCCCGCCGTCTTCGATCTTGGTTCCGGCGCAGGCCACTGGATCGACTTTTATCTAGAGTCATTCGGCGCGTCGAGCGTATATGGGATGGATATTTCGAAGACCTGTGTAGCCAGGCTTCGTAGCAAATACGCCCATATGGACCGTGTCTCGCTCACGGAGGGAGACATAGCGAACAAGTCCTGCTGTCCCGACCGCAAATTCGACATCGTCAATGCCATCGGAGTGGTGTTCCATATCGTGGACGATGCGCTCTGGCTCCAGGCGCTGATCAATATGCGAGACCTCCTCAATGACGACGGCTTGATCGTGGTGGGGGGGCAGTTCGGGATGATTACTCGCAATGTCCAGTTCCACTCAGCGGACGAGTTCGAGCGGCTCGAGGACATGCGCGCATCTTTCCCGACGGACGTGGTACGCATCAACAAGAGAATTAGGTCCCTGAGACGCTGGAAGAAGGCGGCGAATGCCGCGGGGCTTCGCGTGAAGCTGGTTGTGCGAACTCCCAATGTTTCCGAGATAGTGACGCCTGAGAACAACGTCATGATTCTGGAGCGTCCGCAAGGCGGGCGCGCGGTTGCTCCGCCCGCGTGAAGCGCTGCCTTCGGTGTGATCGCCGGTTCGACGGGCTGGATTGGCGTTGCCCGACGTGCGCGTTCGCGCCCGAAATCGTCGGTGGACTGCCGTGCTTCGCTCCGGAACTCGCGCCCGAGCACATCGGCTTCGATGCATCGCGTTACGAGGTGCTGGCCGGGGTCGAGGCGCAGCACTTCTGGTTCCGGTCGCGCGCCGAGCTCATCGTCTGGGCATTGCATCACCACTTTCCGCATGCGGAAAGCCTGCTCGAAATCGGCTGCGGTACCGGGCAGGTACTGGGGGCGATCGCGCAGGCGGGGTCGCCGCAGCGGCTCGTGGGTTCCGAGGCTCACGCCGCGGGCCTCGCGTTCGCGGCGCGCCGCGCGCCGACAGCCGAGCTGCTGCAAATGGACGCCCGCCGCATCCCGTTTCGCGATGAATTCGACGTGATCGGCGCCTTCGACGTCATCGAGCACGTCGGCGAGGACGAGCAGGTCCTGCGTGAGGTGTTCGCTGCCTGCCGTCCGGGCGGCGGCATCATCGTCACGGTGCCGCAGCATGAGTGGCTGTGGAGCTACCGCGACGAGTTCGCCGGGCACCAGCGCCGCTATCGCCGCGAGGGCCTGCTGGCGAAGATCGCGGCCGCCGGCTTCGACCGGCCGTGGACCACATCGTTTGTCACGCTGCTCTTGCCGATGATGGCTCTTTCTCGAGCGAGGCAAAAGGCGCCGGAACGCTTTGCGGCGTCCGGCGAGCTGCAGGTGGGCCGCGTGATGAACCGAATCCTCGGCGCCGTCATGAACGTGGAACGTCGCATGATCGCCGCCGGCGTTTCGCTGCCGGTGGGCGGCTCGCTGCTCGCGATCGCCCGCAAGCCGGGGCCATCCGGCATAGGCGCGGCCGCTCCAGCTTGATGCATCTGCGACGCCGACGTCGTCATGGAGTGCGCTTGCCTGCGGAATCACTCCGCACGGCGTAGAGCGCGACGCTGCGCGCGACGAACGCGGCGCGCTTTCGCGTCGGATCCCAGCGCGGAGCATTGCCGTCCGCGACCATGTACCAGCGGACATCCATGGCGCGCAGCTGCTGCATGGCGGCGCCGTAGTCGGGTGCGGTATCGACGGCGTGGAGCTCCACCAAGCGAGCCGCGGCGATCCGGGCACGCGGTCCGTCCTTGCTCATCTCCAAGAAAGGCCGGGAAAGGTAAGCCGGCATGCCGCTCAAGGCGCAAACCTGCAGCGGCAGATCGATGGTCGCGTACGCGGCGCTCATTCCCGCTACGGCGAATACGTCACCGACGGCCGCATGCTCGCGCATGAACGCCGCGGCTTCGACTAGCCCTGGCGGGATGCGCATGGTTACGTAGCGCTCTCCCCAGCGGAACTTGGGGTGCATCATGCCCGCAGCATCCGAAACGACCGCGGGCAAGGCGAGGATCGCAACCAGCAGCAGCGCCAGCCATACCCTCACCCGGTCAAACCGGAGCGCGACGACCCGAAGCGCCAGGCACAGCGTCCAGATCGCCACTGCGGCGTACAGCAGAACAAAGGGCCTGTGGATCAGGTCGGTGGAATCCCCGTTGAAGAGCACCGGGGCGAATAGCATCAGCAGCAGCCAGCAGTAGAACAGGAGGCCGCACAGCGCGTCGATTGGCTTCGATACCCGGTTCTCGTGAGCAAATAGCCAGGCCGCCGGAAGCAGGATGACGAAAGCGCCGAGCGCCGCGACGATCGCCAACACGATTCCCGCCGTCAGCGTGAGAGCAGGAGCATTTACGGTCTGCAGATAGGCGTACAGGCCGGTGTAAGCCGTCGGCTCCTGGTCCATGTGAACGCTGCTGAGAAATCCCTCGAGCGCGCCGCCCTGAAACCACCAGAAGCCCGGGACGGTGGCCAAGAGGTGGTCGATGGTCAGGTAGCAGACGATTGCGCCCGCCGCCAAGCCGACAAGCGTGAGTCGGGCGACCAGACGCCGCGGCCCGCCCTCGCGCGCACTGCAGATCGCTGCAGCCGCCAGCCACGCGGGGAAATAGAGCAAGAATATCTGCACCCGGAAGAGCACGGTTGCGAGCGCCAGCACTGCACTGGCGGCCAGAGCCGCACGCGAGCGCTCGGTAGCCCATCGATCGAGGAAGACCACCGAAACAAACGCCGCGCCGAGCGCGTAGGTCGCGCCCACGGTTGTCGCGATCGTCCAATGAAAGCTGAAGAAACCGTTGCGCAGGCCGTAATTCGATGCGTCGGGAATGATGGCCACGGCGGCGAGCGCCGCCACGCCGCCCGCCGCGTCCGCAAGGCGCTCGCCGAGCGCATAGGCGCCCGCGAGCATGGCCAGGAACCCGAGCGGTAGCCAGGCTGCGGTGGCGAGCGGCAGGCCTGGCTGATCGAGCATGCCTGCGAGCGCCGCTGCCACCCCATACGAGCCGAAGTGGTAGAACGTCGGCGACAATCCGGCGAAAAAGATCGACCCATGGCCGAGCGCGCGCGGATCGCCGAATTGCGAGATTAGCCCGCCATGGAAGAAGTAGTCGGCCCAGACCGGCAGCACGCCTTGGGTGCGTAGCGTTTCAAATGCAGCCGACGGAGCGGCGCACCAGGCGTACGTGAACGCCACGCAAAGCGTGAAGCCTGCGAGTCTTCGCCAGTCGGTGGATCCCACGGCCGGCGATGTCGCGTGCAGGTGCCCACGGAGAGCGAACCGCAAGCCAACGACGAGCGCGGCCAAGGCGCCGAACCCGTAAGCGGCGGTGACGGGAAACACTTCCGTGACGGCGTAGAGCGAGAGGCAAGTCGCCAGCAGCCCGAGCACGAACTCAGCCGCGGGTTCACTGCCGTGCGGGTCCACCGCGGCGAGCAGCAGGCGACCTGCGGTCATGACCACGAACGCGATGGCAAGTGTCGCGGCCCCGACCAGCGCGAGAGAGCCGAGCCCGCTGCGCAGCAGCAAGCCGCTCAAGACCGCCGCAACGAGCAATACGGGTGCGGCGCGCCTCATCGGACTCGTTCCCCCATCTGGCCGAGCTTAGCGTAGAAGCATTCGCGCCGCCCGGGCAGAGTTCCTTCGCCGCGCAGTCCGGCGCGGCGCTAGGCCAGCCCGGGATTGCCTTCCATGCCGATGATACGCGGCACCTCGAGCCGCCGCGGGGCGAGGCTGCGGTGCGCGGAGAGGTAGGTCTCCACGACCGCCCAGATCGGCTCGCCACTCGTGCCTTCGGCGACCGGCGCCCAGCCTGCCACCTTGTATTTGCGGTCCGCCTCGAGCGGCTTGCCGCCCAGGCGCATGTCCAAGATGCGCTTGCCGATGAGTTGTCTCGGGTCGCAGGCATAGCTCATGCCGCCCACGCGCACCATGTCGCCGCCCTGCTGCAGATACGGATCCGGATTGAACAGGTTGTCGCAGACGTCCTCGAGGATCGCCTTGATCTGCGCGCCGGTGAACTCGTTCAGCGTCGCGTAGGGATAGGTGATCGCGGTCTGATCCATCAGGTGCTCGCGCGTCACCGAGTCCCCGGGGAGCAGCGTCGTGCCCCAGCGGAACCCGGGCGAGAACGCGATCTCGGCGCCTCTGACTTCCATCTGCGCGTCCAGGATCAGCTGGTCGAAGCTGCCGTTGAAGTTGCCGCGCCGGTAGAGCAGTCCCTCGGTGACCGCGAGCTTGGCGCCGAGCCGTTCGGCGTACGGGGCGCGCGCCTTGTCTATGTAGGCCGTCATCGCGGGGTCCGCGGGCAGCAGGTTGGCGAATACGGGCAACAGGCGGTAGCGGTATCCCGCCACTTTGTTCGCGCGCACGTCGAGATCGAGCACCGCGAGGAACTTCCCGTTGCAGCCGGCGCTGGTGACCAGCGTCTGGCCGTCGCCATTGCCGACCACGGTCGGCGCCGGGACGCCGTCGTGCGTGTGCCCGCCGAGGATCACGTCGATGCCGCGCACTCGGCCGGCGAGCTTGAGGTCGACGTCCATGCCGTTGTGCGACAGCAGCACGACCAGCGCCGCGCCCTTGGCGCGCGCCTCGTCGACCTGCTTCTGCAGGTGCCGCTCCTGGATGCCGAAGCTCCATTGCGCGACCAGGTAGCGCGGGTGTGCGATCGGCGTATAGGGAAACGCCTGCCCGATGATCGCCACCTGCACGCCGTTCATGTTGCGCTGCGTGTAGGGCTTGAAGACCGGGTCTTCGAAGTCGACGGTCTTGACGTTGTGCGCCACGAACTCGATCGGCGCGAGCTCCTTCTCGACTGCCTGCTGCACGCGATCCGCGCCGTAGGTGAACTCCCAGTGCGCGGTCATCACGTCGACGCCGAGCAGCTTTTGTGCGCCGATCATGTCCTCGCCGCGCGTCCACAGCGCCGTGGCGGAGCCCTGCCAGCTGTCCCCGCCGTCGAGCAGCAGGGCGTTCGGGCGCGCCGCGCGCACGCGCTTGACCAGCGTCGCCAGATGGGCAAAGCCCCCCATCGGGCCGTAGCGGCGCGCGGCGGCCTCGAAATCGAGGTACGTGAAGGCATGCGCCAGCCTGCCGGCGCGCGCGATGCCGAACTGCCTGAGGAAGGCCTCCCCGACCAGGTGCGGCGGATGGCCCGCGGCGGCACCGACGCCGATATTCACGTCCGGCTCGCGGAAGTACACCGGCAGGAGCTGCGCGTGCGTATCGGTGATGTGCAGCAGCGACACGTTGCCGAAGCGTGGCACCTCGTACAGCTCGTCCGCGGCTCGGGCCTCGCTCGCTCCCGGACGCAGGCTCGCGCCCGCGGCCGCGGCGAGCGCGAGCAGGCGCAGGAATTCACGTCTTTGCATGGTTCGCCCCGCTGCAAAAAAACGGGGCTTGGCGGTAAGCCAAGCCCCTTGTGTCCACGCTGCGCGCGGCTACTGGTTGACCGGCGAGGCCGGATCGAGCACGTAGGCGGTCAGATCCTTGATCTGCTCTTCGGTGAGCGTGCCCGAGGTCCCGAAGCGCGGCATCTCCGAGCACAGGTTGGAGGCCTTCGAGTTGTAGATCTTGCCGTACACGTATTTCTGCACCTCGATGCCGTCGCCGCGCTTCTTGCCCAACCCTCTCAGGCTCGGACCGACGGTGCCGTACGACGCCTCCTTGGGCGAGAGCTGATGGCAGTTGTAGCACGAGCCTCCGTTTTGCTCGCCGGGCTTGTCCTTCCAGGTCATGCCCTTGCCGCTCTCGGCGATCTTCTGGCCCTTCGTCCAGTCTCCCATGTACTTGCCGTCGGCCGGATAAACGATGGCCGCATGTTGCTCGGCTTCCATCTCCTTGACCCGCTTGGCCGACGGCTTGTTGTGCGCGACCGTGCAGAGGAACTGCAGGTCGTCCTGGTCGACGCGGCTCATCGTCGCCTGGCCCTTGGCTTGGAAGTCCTTGTGCAGCAGCGCGCGCACTTCCATCGGCGACGGATCGGCCTGCGCGGGTTGGGCGGCGGCGAGTGCCGCCGCAAGCGCGCCGAGGCAAAGGTAAATGCTCGTCTTTGTCATGTCGTCCTCCTCAGCGCTTGGTGCCGGGGCCGCGGTAGGTCGCCCCGTTGGCGTTCACCGCCATGTACATGGTGAGCGCGATCGTCGCGTCCGACGCGTACTTGGGCTCCGGAAACCTCTGCTGCCTGAAGCAGTCGTTCAGGCGCCACTGCATCGTCTTCAGCTGGGACACGGAAACGCGATAGCCGGGCCAGGTCGTGTAGGTGCCGCGCGCGCCCTTCGGGCTGGACAGCACCGGCAGCTCCTGCATGCGGATGCGCTTGCCCTCATGCCCATGGCAGGAGGCGCAGGAGAAGTCCCACGGCCCCGCACGGTAGAAGAACAGCGCCTTGCCCATCTCGTAGGCTGCTTTTTCCTTCGGATCCTTGGTGCTGACCTGCATCTTCACGCCGCGCGACTTCCCGGCGACGTAGGCCGCGAGATACTCCATGTCGGAAGGCTTGTCGGCGTTGCCGAACACGCGCTTGGTCGCTTCCTGCTCGCTGAAGCCCTGCAGCGTCGTCATGCAGGTGACGAGCCGCGATTCGAGGTCCTGCACGCGGCCCGTATCCTTGAAGTAGCGCGGCAGGTGGGCGTAGGCGCCCTTCAGCACGCCGGGCCCCATGCCGAGGTCGCAGCGCTCCAGCGACACGTTGTGCGGGCCGCGCTTCTGCTTCCACAGATCCGCGCCTTCCATCTCCCACAGCTCGACCGGGCTGCTCTCCGCGGTCATGCGCTGGTACTTCTCGATCTCCTTCCTGGTGTCGTCCGCGTGAACGAGGCTCGCCGCGACGGTCAAAGCGGCGCCTGCCAGCAACGCACGGCTTGAAACTCTACGCATTGCTCCCTCCTCCTGGTTTTTTGCTTCAGGCGACTGCTGTTTCGGTCTGGTTGTGCTCGCCCTTGTTGTCGGTCCAGCTGATCTCGACCTTGTCGCCCTTGTTCCCGCCCTTGACGCGGAACGCGAACACCGGGTTGCGCGAGATCGCCTGGCTTATCTGGCCCTCGACCACGGTCTTGCCGTTCACCTTGACCGTGACGTTCTGGATGAAATGTGCGGGAACCAGCTTTCCGTCCGGGCCCTTGCGCAGCCCGGTTTCCATCGGGTGGCTCATGAGCACTCGGATATCGGTATAGCCTGCTTCCGCGGTGGCGCGAATCTTCATCGGTCCTGGCATGATGTTCTCCCTTAGCCGCCGCAGCCGCCAATAGTCACCTTGACCTCCTTGCTGGCGGAATAGAACTTGCCGCCTGCGTCCGCGACGGCGCGGACTGCGGAGGACTCCCCGACCTTCGCGTTCAGCTTCACGTAGGGCAGGGCGCCCTCCATGAAGTCGAACTGCGCCACGAGCGGAAACGGGTTCTTCTCGATCAGCACCGCGATCGAAGTGGTGCCGGGCACCTTGCTGCTGACTTCGATCGGCACTACGGCGCCGTTCTCCGCGATCTGCGGCAGGTCGATCAGGACCTCCTTGCTCTCCACCGTGCCGGCTGCGCCGATACCCTTGAGCGCATCGGCGGGGTTCTTGGCGCCGAACGCGACCTTGTTCCAGGTCGCAGCCAGCGCCTGCGCAGGCCTGAGCAGGCCTGTGGCCAAGAACGCGGCGAGCGCGCCGGTCACGCTCGCGCTTCTAAGCACGAATCTACGTCCTACGTCCATGCACTCCTCCTTCCTAAGATTTACCCGGATCTGGCGTCCGGATTTGCGGATGGGTATTACTACGCGAAGCAGGATCCTATAGGCATCCGCGGAATTTTGGAAAGCCGGAATAATTAAATGTGCTTATGTCTCGTTCCACTTTTCGAGCGCCGGTAGACGCCCGACTTCCCGCCGCGCTTTTCCTCGAGGCGCAGATCCTCGAGCGTCATGCCGCGCTCAACCGCCTTCAGCATGTCGTAAATCGTAAGCAGTCCGACCGCGGCCGCGGTGAGCGCTTCCATCTCGACGCCCGTCCGCCCGCGACATTCGACCGTTGCCAGCAGGCGCACCGACGAGCGCTCGGGCTCGGGCGTGAAGTCGACCGCCACGCGCGAGATCGAAATCGGGTGCGCGAGGGGAATCAGCTCGGCCGTTCGCTTGGCGGCCTGGATCGCGGCCACGCGCGCCACGCCGAGCACGTCGCCCTTTTTCGCGCCGCCCTCGAGCAGCAGTCGCAGCGTGGCCGGGCTCATGCAGATGCGCCCGGAGGCGATCGCAACGCGGTGCGTACTCGCCTTGCCCCCGACGTCGACCATGTGCGCCCGGCCGCGGGCGTCGAGGTGCGTCAGCTTGCGCGCGCGCTTTGCTGTCAAAGTGTTCTCCCGCAAGGAATTTCGAGGAACTCGGCTGCCCAGCCGCTATCATAAACGCATGCGCCGAATCATCCCGCTCCTGCTGGCAGGCCTGCTGCTCGCCGGGTCGGCGCTGCCCGCGGCCGCGCAGAGCCTGCCGGATCTCGGCGGCTCGATGGACGCGGTTCTCACCCCGCAGATGGAACGGCGCATCGGCGAGAACACGATGCGCCAGATCCGCTACCGCGATCCGAGCTATGTCGGCGACCCGGAGGTGACCGCCTATCTGCAGAGGATCGGCGAGCGGCTCGCCGAGGCGCCCCCGGGCGCGAAGGAGCGCTTCGAGTTCTTCGGCATCCACGACAACACGATCAACGCGTTCGCGCTGCCAGGCGGCTTCGTCGGGGTGAATACCGGGCTGATCATGGCCGCCGACGACGAATCGGAGCTCGCCTCGGTGCTGGCGCACGAGATTTCGCACGTCACGCAGCGGCACATCGCGCGCCAGCTCGCGCAACAGCAGCAGATGCAACTGCCGACCCTGGCGGCGCTCGCGGCGGCGATCCTGCTCGGGCGCTCGCGGCCCGACCTCGCGGTGGGGGCGGCCGCGGCCGTGCAGGGTGCGAGCGTCCAGTCGCAGCTCGCCTACTCGCGCGAATTCGAGCGCGAGGCCGACCGGATCGGCTTCCAGCGTTTGGTGGCGGCGGGTTTCGACCCGCATGGAATGCCCGATTTCTTCGAGAAGATGGAGCGCTACACGCGCATCGCCGACGACTCGAGCTATCCGGCCTACCTGCGCGATCACCCTCTGACACCGGAGCGCATCGCCGACGCGGAGAATCGCGCCGACCAGCTGCCGTACCGCCAGCACGTCGACAGCCTGGAGTTCTACCTGGTGCGCGCCAGGCTGCGCGCCGAGAGCGGCGACGCGCAGGACCAGGTGACCCACTTCCGCGACGTGGTGCGCGACAAGCGCTACTCGAACGAGGCGGCGGCGCGCTACGGGCTCACGTCGGCGCTGCTGCGTGCCGGGCAGGCGCGCGAGGCGGACGCGCAGCTCGCGGCGCTGCGCGCCACGCGCGCGCAGAGCCCGATGATCGAGGCGCTCGCGGCGCGCGTCAGGCAGGCGCTCGGCGACCGTGCGGGTGCGCTGGAGATCCTCGAGAAAGCACAGGCGCAGTACCCCGACTGGCGGCCGCTCGTGTACGCGTACGTCGAAGCGCTGCAGGGTGCCGACCGCTACAAGGACGCGCTCGCCGCGCTCGCCGACCCGGTGCGCCGCTACCCGGACGACGAGCGCCTGCGCGTGCTGCAGGCGAAGACCTACGCGGCCCTGGGCAAGCGCCTGCTGCAGCACCAGGCCCAGGCCGAGGTCTACGTGCTGCAGGGCTCCCTGCCGGCTGCGATCGAGCAACTGCAGCTCGCGCGCAGCGCAGGCGACGGCGACTTCTACCAGCTCTCGGAAGTCGACTCGAGGCTGCGCGAGCTGAAGGCGCAGCACCAGCGCGAGCAGCGCGAGGAGAAGCAGCGCTAGCGCTGCGCCGGCTCGTAGAACGAGTCGTATAGGAGGTCGAAGGTCTTTTCGGCCTCGCGCAGCAGCTCGTCCTCTCCCGTCACGCGCCGCCGCGCGCCCTGCAGCAGGGTAAGTACGCCCGCGGCCTCGGGCACGGGCCTCTCCTGGATCTCGAGATAATGAACGATGCCGCCGATGCGCGCGAGCGCGCGATTGCCTGCGAGCCCGGTGCGCTCGAGCAGCTCCTCGTAGGTCACGCGCGTCGCGCTATTGTGGAACTGCGCACCGTCGAACGCGAAGCCGATCGACCGCTGCGGCGGCGTCTGTCCCTTGTCAAGCCAGACGATCTTTCCCTCCGGGTCGACGAATCTCCGTATCAGCCAGGCGCAGGCGAGCCGGTCCGCCCACAGCGGCTTGCGCGTCGCCCAGACGCGGTTGACCAGAGTCTCGGCAGGTTCCCGCGCGGTGGCGCTCCCCGCATGGGGGAAGAGCATCCTGCGCACCGCCGCCTCGGCTTCAGCGAGCACCCTGGCCGCGCGCGCGCTCGTCTGATTGGGGAAGAAGTCGAGCGCGCTGATCGACTCGAACTCCCGGCGCTGCTTGTTGAGCACGCGCGCGATGTCGCCGGGGTCGGACACGCCGAAGCCGAGCCGAAGGCTCTCGACCACCTTTATCAGCTCGAGGTATCGCGCCGTGCGGTCAAACAGGCGCCGGAATTCCTTCTCCTGCGCCTCGGTCGCCGACGTCGCCTCGAGCACGTGCACGACACCTCCGCCGTTGGCGATGTAATCGGTCAACGGCTTCAGCGCGCTGCGATTTTTCGGCTCGTCCGGCAGCGCGTACACGCCCTCGCGCAGCGGCGCCGCGCCGAGCGCCTCCAGGGTGCGCAGCACGCGCATGCGAGTTTCGGGGTCCGCGATCGGCAGGCTCGCGACGCAGAACAGCCACCTGCTGAAAGTGGGTCCGCTGTCTTGTAGGGGCTTTTTGGGCATGGGTGCGCCGACTGTCGCCGCGCAAGTGTAGCAAGGCGCTGAATCAGGGACCCTTATCGCGAAATCAAAACAACGGTGTTGCCCCTGTGAGGTGGGGTGCCGAAAATATCGCGCGATCAAGGGGGAATAGCTTATGCCGGGCCTCGTCAGGCCGCATGGAGGAGGGGCGCTCAAAGCCCTCATGCTCACGGGAGAAGCCCTTGCCGCGGAGCGCGCACGCGCGCGCTCCCTGCCGGCGGTGCGCGTCAGCTCGCGCGAGAAGGGCGACCTCATCATGCTCGGCATCGGCGGCTTCACGCCGCTCGACGGGTTCATGACGCGCGCCGACTGGGAAGGCGTGTGCGACGGCATGCGCACGGCGAGCGGGCTGTTCTGGCCCATCCCGATCACGCTGTCGGTCGACGATGCGGTGGCCGACAGCATCAAGACCGGCGCGGAGATCGCGCTCGTCGACCCCGATGCCGAAGAGATCCTGGCGACGATGCGGGTGAGCGAGAAGTACCGCATCGACAAGGCGCACGAGTGCATGTCGGTGTTTCGCACGACCGATCTCGAGCACCCCGGCGTGAAGATGGTCATGCAGCAGGCCGACGTGAACCTCGCCGGTCCCGTGAAGGTGCTGTCCGACGGCGGCTTCAAGGCGAAGTACGGCGCGCTGTTCATGACGCCGGCCGAGACGCGCGCCGAGTTCGAGCGTCTGGGCTGGTCCAGGGTCGCGGCCTTCCAGACGCGCAACCCGATGCACCGCTCGCACGAATACCTCGCCAAGGTGGCGATCGAGACCTGCGACGGCGTGCTGGTGCATTCGCTGCTCGGCAATCTCAAGCCGGGCGACATCCCTGCCGAGGTGCGCGCGCGCGCTATCGCGGTGCTGGTCGAGAAGTACTTCCACGCCAATACCGTCGTGCAAGCGGGCTATCCACTCGACATGCGCTACGCCGGGCCGCGCGAAGCGCTGCTGCACGCGCTGTTCCGGCAGAACTACGGCTGCTCGCACCAGATCGTGGGGCGCGACCACGCGGGCGTGGGCAGTTACTACGGCCCGTTCGATGCGCACCGCATCTTCGACGAGATCCCGAAGGACGCGCTCGAGACGCAGCCGCTCAAGATCGACTGGACGTTCTGGTGCTACAAGTGCGGCGGCATGGCCTCGGCGCGCACCTGCCCGCACGCCGACGCCGACCGGCTGCTCGTATCGGGCACCAAGCTGCGCAAGTGGCTCTCGGAAGGCTCGGAGGTGCCGGCCGAATTCAGCCGGCCCGAAGTGCTCGAGATCCTGCGCGAGTACTACGCCTCGCTCGATGTGAGCGAGAAGGTTGAAGTCAAGCTGGCGGGGCATTCCGCCAGGTAGTGACGAGCCCGCGGTTCGGCCTGGCCTACATCGTCTTCCAGCGGCGCGAAATCCGCGCCTGAATCGAGGCTGACGCGCCGGCGTATGATCGGCGCGTGAGCGGGGGGGAATCCGACCGGCGGGAGTTCTGGCGTGCGCAGCTCGCCGCGCACCTGTCGGGGCTGCTCGGCGCCGTCGACGGCGCGGTGCTGGCCGAGCTCGAGGCGGAAGCCGGCTGGGTCGCCTTGCGCAGCGGCGAGCTCCTGTTTCGGCGCGGCGATCCGGGCGAGGCCGCGTACATCGTGCTGAGCGGCCGCCTGCGCGCGGTCGACGACAGCGCAGGCGAGCGCGTGCTGAACGAGGTCGGCGCCGGCGAGACGCTCGGCGAGATGGCGGTGCTCACCGACGAGCCGCGCTCGGCGACCGTGTACGCGCTGCGAGATTCGCTGCTCGCGCGGCTGCCCGCGGCGGCCTTCCAGCGCCTGGTCGACCGGCACCCGCGGCTGCTGCGGCGCGTGAGCGCGCTGCTCATCGAGCGCCTGCGCAGGCGTGAGGCGCAGCCCGTGCGTCTGCACGCGGTGACGCGCACGCTGACCGTGGTGCCGACCGGCGCTTCGCCGCTCGTCTCCGGCTTCGCGGCGCGACTCGCCGGCGCGCTCGCCGCGCACGGCGCCACGCTGCACCTGGACGCCCGGCGCGTGGACCTGTCCCTGAGCGAAGCGCGCCTCGTGCAATGGCTGAACGAGCAGGAGCTCGCGCACCGCTTCGTGCTGTACGAGGCGGACCCGACGCCTGGCGCGTGGAGCGAGCGGGCGGTACGTCAGGCAGACCACGTGCTGTTCGTCGCCGACGCGAGCGCAAGTCCCCGGCCCAGTGAACTCGAGCGCTCGCTCGCCGAGCACTGGCGCGGCGCGCGCGCGCCGCGGCGCAGCCTGGTGCTGCTGCGCGCGGCGGGGAGCCCCGCGCCCTCCGGCAGCGCCGCGTTCCTCGAGCCGCGCGCGGTCGATTGCCACTACCACCTGGCCACGGATCGCGCCGGCGACTACGCGCGCCTCGCGCGCTGCCTCGCGGGCGCGGGGGTCGGCCTCGTGCTCGGCGGCGGCGGGGCGCGAGGCTTCGCCCATCTGGGCGTGCTGCAAGCGCTCGCCGAGGCCGGCGTGCCGCTCGACTGGGTCGGGGGGACGAGCGTGGGCGCGATCGTCGCGGCGCTCGCCGCGCAGGGGCTTTCGCCCGCAGAGGCGCAGGCGCAGTGCAAGGCGCACTTCTCCGCGCTGCGCGATCCGACACTGCCGCTCGTGTCGCTGATCGCCGGCCGCAGGATCCGCGCCAAGCTGGAGGGCGTGTTCGGCGCGTCGGCGATCGAGGATCTGCCGCTGCCCTACCTGTGCGTGTCGACCAATCTGTCGCGCGCCGCGCAGGGCGTGCACGAGCGCGGGCCGCTGGTGCGCGCGATCCGCGCCAGCATCGGCCTGCCGGGCATCCTGCCGCCCGTGGGCCTCGGCGGGGACCTGCACGTCGACGGGGGCCTGGTGAACAATCTGCCGATCGACGTCATGGCGGCCAAGCCCGAGATCGGAGCGGTGATCGCCGTGGACGTGAGCGCCGAGGTCGAGATGCGCGCGCCGCAGGACCTCGGGCTGGACCTTTCCGGTTGGCGCGTGCTGTGGCACCGGCTCGCCGGCGGCGCCGCGCGCGAACTGCCGTCGATCATGAGCCTGCTCACGCGCAGCGCGCTCGCCGCGAGCGTGTACTGGGGGCGCGAGCGGCGGCTGACGCGGGCGGCGAGCCTGTACCTGCGCATTCCGCTCGCCGACCTGCGTCTGCTCGCCTTCGAGCGCATCGACGAGATCGTCGCGCGCGGCTACCAGGCCGCGCGCGAGCGCGTGAGGGACTGGCAGAGCGCGCGTTGAGTATACTGCCCGGCTTTCGGCCGTCACGGAGCGACCTTGGCCGTTGTGCGCGTAGACGTCATCGTTCCGACCTTCCGCGAAGTGAAGAACGTCGCGCCGCTCGTGGAGCGCCTGCGCCGCGTGCGCGCGGAGTCGGGCCTGGCGCTGTTCGTGACCTTCGTCGACGACGACAGCGGCGACGGCATTGACGAAGCGGTGCGCGCCGCGGCCGAGGACTGGGTGCGCCTGATCGTCAGGAAGGGCGAGCGCGGACTGAGCACGGCGGTGATTCACGGCATTACGCAGACGACGCACGAGATCATAGTGGTCATGGACGCCGACCTGAGCCATCCGCCAGAGCGCATCCCCGACCTGGTGCGCAGCCTCGAGCAGGGCGCCGACATGGCCTTTGGCTCGCGCTACGTCGCGGGCGGCTCGACCGGCGAAGGCTGGGGACTTTTCAGGTGGCTGAACAGCCGGGTCGCGACGTTGCTCGCGCGGCCCTTCACGCGCATCAGGGACCCGATGAGCGGCTTCTTCGCGCTGCGCCGCAGCAGCTTCGCGGCGGCCGAAGACCTGAACCCGGTGGGCTACAAGATCGGGCTGGAGCTGCTCGTCAAGTGCGGCTGCAGGAACGTGGCCGAGGTGCCGATACATTTCGTAGACCGCGTGCACGGCGAGAGCAAGCTCAGCTTCGCCGAGCAGCTCAGGTACCTGCGGCACCTGCGCCGGCTTTACATGCACGCGTTCCGACACTCCACCGAGTTCGTGCATTTCGCTGCGGTGGGAGCGAGCGGGGTGGCGGTCAATCTGGCAGTGCTCACGCTCGGCCTTGCCGCCGGCCTGACGCGCTCAGCCGCGGTCGCGCTCGCCATCGGCGTGTCGGTCACCACGAACTTCCTGCTCAACCGGCGCTTCACCTTCGCGCACGCGCGGCACTATCCGCTCGCGCGCCAGTTCGTAAACTACGTGGCATCGGTCGCGCTCGGCGCGCTGGTGAATTTTTGGGTCACGCTCGCGCTGCTCGACTGGTTCCCCCGGCTGCTGCCGCACGGCGCGGCGCTCGGCGGCATCGCCGCCGGCATGGTGCTCAACTACCTGACGGCGAAGTTCTTCGTATTCCGCAGGGCGCGCGGGTAGCCGCGATAGTCGCGGCACAGGTAGATGTCGATTCGCCGCGTGTGCCGGCCGAACGCGCGGATCTCGAGCGTGTCGGCATGCTCGAGCGACGCGAAATACGGGCGCAGCTCCTCGAGCGGAAGCTCGGACTCGCGCCGGTCGTCGGTGACCAGAATGCCGGTTGCGCCCTTCAGGTCGCGCTCGGCCGGCATGAAGTCGAACTGCAGCGCGGGATGCCCGAAGATGTCCTTCGAATAGACTCGGGGCTGCCCCGGCACGTAAAACTCGAGCATCGCGCTTATCTTGTAGCTCGGCGAGAAGACGAACGAGTCCTCGCCCTTCGCGCGCAGCTCGGCCTGCAGCCGATCGACCCGGGCGCCCGCCTCCGGCCAGCCGCTCCACAGGTTCGCGTCGCCGAGCGGCACGTTCGGGATGGCGATCAGGATCGCGCCCGCGGCGAACAGCGCCGCGGAGGAGGCGATGCCCCAGGCGAAGCGCCGGTCGACGCCGCGCACCTGCAGGATCGCGCGCACGCCCAGGATGATGAGCGACCAGTAGACCGGTGCGGGCCAGTTCATCTTCACCAGCGAGCGCAAGCTCGCCGCGACGAACACCGCGAGCGGCAGTGCGCCCGATGCGAGCAGCAGCAGCCAACGGTCGTCCGCGAGCACCTCGCGCCGCCTGCGCCAGCCTTTCGCGAGCGCGGCTATCGAAACGACCAGCAGGTACGGCGTCGCCATGAGCAGTTGCGAGACGATCAGCACCCCCAGGTACCTCGGCCGCCAGTGACTCATGCCTTCCGCGCGCCGCGTGCTCTGGAAGGCGAACGAGGCCCAGTCGTGCTGCGCGTTCCACACGAGCACCGGCGCGAACACGGCGAGCGCCACCAGGCAGGCGAGCCAGGGATGCGGCGTCGCGAGCCAGCGGCGCTGGCGCGGCGAGAGCGCGAGGAAGGCGAGCACCACGGGCGCGAGCAGCCCGGCGGGATACTTCGCCAGGCAGGCAAGGCCGAGGAACGCTCCGGCGGCGTACCACCAGCGCGCGTGTCCCGTCTGCGCGACGCGCCACACCGCCCAGATGGTCGCGGCCCAGGCGGCAATCAGCGGCGCATCGGGTGCGATCACGACGCCGTACACCTCGTAGGCCACGGTGGCGTTCAGCGCTACGAGCGACCAGAACGCAAGGCGCCTGTCGCCGAACATGTCGATCATGATGCGCAGCCAAACGAGATTCAGGACCACCGACCACAGCACCGCCGCGGCCTTGATGCCGAACACGGTCTGTCCGAGCAGAGCGGTGGTGAGGCGGATCGTCCAGGCGGCGAGCGGCGGATGGTCAAAATATGACAACGCCAGATCGCGGCTCCAGGTCCAGTAATACGCCTCCTGCGGCGACAGAGGCAGCAGCGCCGCGAGCAGCAGCCGCAGTAGCGTCAGTCCGGCGAGCAATATCGCGATGCGGCGGTCCTCGGGCAGCACCGCGCGAATCTACCACGTGGGCGAGATTGTCAATTTTCTACAGGAACGCGGGAGGGCCGGGGCTTTCGCGTTAGTCTTTCTGTCATGCATGACCCGCGCACTGTCCGTTTGATGCTGGTGTACCGCGACGGCGCCGATCTCGGCGAGCTGCGGCGCGCGCTCGCCGCGGAGCGTCCGCCGATGGAGCTCGTCGGCGCGGCGAGCACCTGCGCGCAGGCGGTCGATCTCGCGGCCAAGGCCAAGCCCGACGTGATCCTGGTCGATGCGGGCCCAGGGGAAACGGATCACGCCGGGACCATCGCGAAGCTGAGCGCGGCATCGGGGGCGCGCGTGGTGATGCTCGCCGGTGAGCGCGACGCTGCGGCGAGCGTGCGCGCGGTGCGGGCGGGAGCGCGCGGCGTGCTCCTCTGGCAGGATGCACCCGCGCTCGTCGGCAAGGCGGTGCGCAAGGTGCTGGCGGGCGAGCTGTGGCTGGACCGCACGGCCACCGCGCGCATCGTCGACGAGCTGCTCGCCGCGAAAGTGCGCTCGGCGGAGGGCGCCGGCGCGCTGGACAAGCTCACCGCGCGCGAGCTCGACGTAGTGCGCGCGCTGCTCGAGCACGACGGCGCGGCGAGCCGCGACCTGGCCGCGCGCCTGCGGGTGAGCGAGCACACCCTGCGCAATCATTTCACCTCGATCTACCGCAAGCTCGGTGTGCCGAACCGCGTGGGCTTGTTCGCGTACGTATCGAGGCACTGGGCGAACGGCGCCAGCTGAAGCGGGCGCGGCGCGCCCGCACAGGTATAACATGCGCCGCAATGATCCGGCGCAGCCTCCTTGCGGCCTTCGTCGTTCTGCTCGCCGCCTGCGCGTCGCCGGGGCGCGCGCCTGAAACCGAGGCGGCCGCTGCGCGCGGCGCACCGCCCGAGGGCGTGTACGCGACCGCTGACGCGTTGTTCCTGCGCTATCGCATCGACGATCGCACGCTCACGCTGCGCGCGTCGTGGCCGACCGAGGAGATCGTCCCCGGACGCAATGCGCAATTCGTCGCGCTGCTCGACGTCGCCGGCGAGAGCCCGCAGGCGCTCGAGCGCGAGCTGCGCGCCGCGGCAGCAGTGCGCCTGGTCGACAATGCGCTCTGGCAGCGCATCATGACGCGCGTGCTCGAGGAGCTCGCGCCGCGCGAGGAGGACCGCGCTGCGCTCATCACGGTGCAGGGGCGCGACGTGGCGATCTTCCGCGACTCCGGCCGGCTGCGCGTCGTGCCCTTCGGCGAGAAGCCCGCGCGCGTGACGATCGAGCGCACGGTGAGCGACGAGGAGTTCGCGCGCGGCGCGAGCCGCGCGGTGGACGAGGCGCTCGGCACCTCGGCGCCGTCCCTCATCGACGTCGGCGGACGCGCGGGCGACGCGTACCTGTTCGTCGATCCGGCGCGCGCGCTGTCGGTGTACGTGGTGCGCCCGGCCGATGCCACGGTTGCCGAGCCCGGCGCGCCGGTCGGCTTCGCGCTGCGCACCGCGGAAGCCGTGCTGCTCGAAAGCCACGTGCTGGCGCCGCTGAAGAGCCCCGTGAGCAGCAGCCTGCGCCTGCTGTGGCAGACGCTGCACACGGGATGGGCGCTGGTGCCGAAGGGCGCGGGCGCGGCGCCCGGCGCGGCGCAGGCGCCGCCGCTCGCCACCGGCAGCCAGATGGATCTTGCCGCCTGGGAGACGAAGCTCGACGGGCTCGTGTCCTCCAAGCGCTACAAGGGGACGCTCGAGTTCCTCATCGACGGCGGCGAGTACTTCCCGCGCTTCGTCGACGCGGTGCAGCGCGCGCGCGAGTCGGTGTGGCTGCGCGTCTACATCTTCGACCGCGACGAGTATGCGGTGTCGATCGCCGACCTGCTGCGCAAGCGCTCGCGCGAGGTGGACGTGCGCGTGCTGCTCGACCAGCTCGGCACGCTGGTCGCGGGCCAGCTGCCGCCGGCCCGGCCGCTGCCGGCCGGCTACCGCCCGCCGGAGTCGATCGTCGACTACCTGCGCGCCGACTCGAACGTGAAGGTGCTCTCTTCGCCGAACCCGTTCCTCACCTCCGATCACGTCAAGACGCTCATCGTCGACCGCGACCTGGCGTTCGTCGGCGGCATGAACATCGGGCGCGAGTACCGCTACGAGTGGCACGACATGATGACCGAGCTGCGCGGGCCGATCGTCGCGCCGCTCGCGTCGGAATTCGAGCGCAGCTGGGCGCACACGAGCGCGGGCGACGTCGGCTTCCTGTTCCGGCCGCGGCGCGAGGCGCAGGCCGCGCCGCAGCCGACCGGCGCGCTGATCGACCTGAGGCCGCTCTACACGCGCACCGGCCAGCCCGAGATCTTCCAGGCCCAGCTCGCCGCGATGCACGCCGCGCGCCGCACGATCTGGGTCGAGCAGCCCTACCTGTCTGACGACCAGATGCTCGCCGGGCTGATCCGCGCCCGGCAGCGCGGCGTTGACGTGCGCGTGGTGCTGCCGAGCCGCAGCGACTCGGGGTTCATGAACAGCGCGAACCTCGTTGCGAGCCAGCTGCTCCTGAGGAACGGCGTGCGCGTGTACGCCTATCCGGGCATGACGCACGTCAAGGCGGCGATCTACGACGGCTGGGCGTGCTTCGGCTCGGCCAACATGGACAAGCTGAGCCTGTTCATCAATCGCGAGCTCGACCTCGCCACCTCGGACCCGGCGGCGATCGCGCGCTTGCGCGAGCGCCTGTTCGAGGCCGACTTCGCGCGCTCGCGCGAGGTCACTGAGGTGCAGCCGCTCGGCTGGAACGTATACCTCTCGGACTTCATCGCCAGGCAGCTCTAGCCGGACGCCGGCGCGACGTCTGCGTTAGACTCGTAGGGTCAAATTTCCGCTGCAACGAGATGTGCGAGCCGCTCAGGAATCAGGTCAGGTGAACACGCCGCGCGCGCCCGAGGCCGCGGCGCTGATGATCGTGCGCGAGCCGTTCTACCGGCCGCTGCACGGCGAAGTGGAGTTGTTCGAGGCCGCGTGGCGCAACCGCGTCCCGGTGCTGCTGAAAGGGCCGACCGGCTGCGGCAAGACGCGCTTCATGGAGCACATGGCCTGGCGCCTCAAGCGGCCGCTGGTCACCGTCTCGTGCCACGATGACCTCACCGCGGCCGACCTGGTGGGGCGCTACCTGGTGACCGCGAACGAGACCGTGTGGGTCGACGGGCCGATGGCGCACGCGGTGCGGATCGGCGCGCTACTCTACCTCGACGAGATCGTCGAGGCGCGCAAGGACACCACGGTCGTCATCCATCCGCTCGCCGACGACCGCCGCACGCTGTTCATCGAGAAGCGGGGCGAGGTGCTCAAGGCGCCGCCCGAGTTCATGCTCGCGATCTCCTACAACCCCGGCTACCAGAGCGTGCTGAAGGAGCTCAAGCACTCGACGCGCCAGCGCTTCGTCGCAATCGACTTCGACTACCCGGCGCCAGAGGTCGAGGCGGGCATCGTGGCGCGCGAGAGCGGCGCCGACGCCGAGATCGCCGCGCGCCTGGTGCGCCTCGCGCACATGACGCGCAACCTCAAGGGCAACGGCCTGGACGAGGGCGCCTCGACGCGCCTGCTGGTGCACGCCGGCAAGCTCATCGCGCAGGGCGTGGCGCCGCGCACGGCCTGCCAGGGCGCGATCGCGCTCGCGCTCACCGACGAGCGCGAGATGCTCGCCGCCGTCAATGAGCTGGTCAGCGCCGTCTTCTGAGCCGCGGCTCTCGGCGGCGCAGCTCGAGGAACGCCTCGAGGCGCTGGTCGGCGCGGTGCTCTCCTCGCGCCGCAGCGCCGCCGGGATCGCGCAGGCGCTCGCCGACGCGCCGCGCGCGCTTCAGGACTTCGCGCTGCGCTGGGTCGCGGTCACCGCCAAGTCGAGCCCCGAGCTCGCCTACCAGTTCGCCGCGCTCGCGCCGCGCGCGGTGGGCGAGCTCGGCACCGCCGGCGCCGAGCGCTGGCTGCTGGCGGCGATGGACGTGTACGACCGCGAGGGCCTGTACCGCGCGAGCGCGGAGCTGAAGGACCTCGGCGCCTACGCCGAGCGTGCGAGAGAGCGCGGTCGCGGCATCGCTTTCGAGGACGCAGCGCGCGTGCTCGGGCCGTTCGTCGCCGGGCTCTCGGGCAGGCGGCTCAGGCTGGAGGCGTCCGACGCGGCGTGGACCGACACCTCGACCCTCTACCTGCCGACGCACGTGAGCCTGTTCGAGGCGTGCGAGGACAACTTCCGCGTCTACAAGCTCGCCGCCGCGTTGCTGTGGGCTGAGGCGCGCTTCGGCACCTTCAATCTAGAGCCGGCCGCCTACCCGCGCGAGGCGCGCGAGCGCGCGCGGTTCGCCTTCCTCGAGACGCTGCGCCTCGCGGCGCGGCTCGGGCGCGAGCTGCCGGGCCTGTATCGCGACTACCTCGCGCTCGCGCAGCCGGCGCCGGGCGCCGAGTTCGCCGCCGCCGCGGCGCGCCTAGCCGCGCCCGATGCGCTCGCCGGCGACAGTCTCGCCGAACTCGCGCGCCTGCCCGCTTCGGCCGAGCCGCCGCGCTGGCCGTTCGTAGGCCTGATCGATCCCGAGCGCGCGCTCGGCGTGCGCGCCGAGCGCATCGAGCGCGAGAAGGCCGCGCTGCAGCGCGCGCTCGCCAGCCTGCCGAGCGACGAGGGCGGGGAATTCGACCGCGATACGACGCGGCTGCTCGAGGGCGGAGCGTTCGCGCCGGCGCCCGACGTGGCGAGCCTGGTCGAGTCGATCGTGCAGGACCTGGGCGAGATCCCGCGGGACTACCTCCGGCCGGCGGGCGATAGCGGCTACCGGGTGCGCGGCGGCGAGCCGGCCGAGGCGCAGCCGGCGGAAGAAGGCGCGGACGACGGCGCGCGCCTGTACGACGAGTGGGATTTTCGCCGCCAGCACTACCGCAGGCGCTGGTGCGTGCTGCGCGAGCGCGACGTGCAGCCGGGCGACCCCTCGTTCGCGCAGCGCACGCTCGAGCGCTACCGCGCGCAGCTGCGCGCGCTCAGGCGCTCGTTCGAGGCGCTGCGCGGCGAGGACAAGCGCCTGCGCGGCGAGCCCTACGGCGACGACATCGACCTCGACGCCCTGGTGCGCGCGCGCGCCGAGCTCGCCGCCGGCGGCGAGCTCTCCGGGCGCACCTTCGTGCGCCGCGCGCGCCACGAGCGCGACATGGCGGTGCTGTTCACGGTCGACATGTCCGGCTCGACCAAGGGCTGGATCAACGACTGCGAGCGCGAGGCGCTGGTGCTGCTGTGCGAGGCGCTCGAGGTGCTCGGCGACCGCTACGCGGTCTACGGCTTCTCGGGCATCACGCACAAGCGCTGCGAGGTGTACCGCGTGAAGCGCTTCGACGAGCCCTACGACGCGCGGGTGCGCGAGCGGATCGCCGGCATCCAGCCGCTCGACTACACGCGCATGGGTCCCGCGATCCGGCACCTCACCGGCATCCTCGCCGGCGTACAGGCGCGCACGCGCCTGCTGGTGACGCTCTCGGACGGCAAGCCGGACGACTTCTCCGACGGCTACCGCGGCGAGTACGGCATCGAGGACACGCGCCAGGCGCTGATCGAGGCGAAGCGCGCGGGCATCCACCCGTTCTGCATCACCATCGACCGCGAGGCGGGCGAGTACCTGCCGCGCATGTACGGCGCGGTGAACTACACCGTGGTGTCGGACGTCGCCCGGCTGCCATTCAAGCTCGCCGACCTCTACAGGCGCCTGACCGCCTGATTCACTCGTCCACTCGCCGCTTCGGAACGCCTACGGCTTCTTCGGCGTCTTGTATTCGACTTCCTTCTGGAACGGTTTCCAGATGGTTTCGTAACCGACAAACCCCTTCTCGGTCGGCGCCTTCTGACGCGTCGTATAGAAAGGCGTGTGGCCGTCAGGAACCTTGGTGGTAGTGGGTTTCTTCTCCTCGCTCATAGGTCACCTCTTTTTGCGTGAAGTCAGGAAACAGGTCTCATGAGCGACGGGTCGATATCCGCGCCCGCAACGATCGCTCCGCCCACTCTTGTCTCTTCATCGGTCGCGTCGCGCACTGTCAGTATCTCGAGCGTGAAGACGACCTCTCGGCCGCAAAGCGGATTGTTGCCATCGACGGTCAGCGTCTCGTCGTCGATCCGCGTCACGAGAAAGCTGCGGGTCTGCCCCTTGTCGTTCTCCATGAGGATGGAGGTGCCGATTTGCCGATACTCCTCGGGAACGTTCTCGATATGATCGGTAAACACCAGCGACTCGTCTCTGGGGCCGAAGATCTGATTGCCATCGATCGGCACCTCGATGACGTCGCCAGCGCTCTTGCCCTCCAGCTCCTTGTGGACGGAAGGGGCCAGAATTTCATTGTGCCCGTGAACGTAGCCCAGCGGGAATTCGACTCGGGTGAGGACATGCCCCGTCTTCCTGTCGGTCACCTTGTAGGTGAGCTCGACAAACTTGCCGTCTCGGATGGTTTCACTCATGCCGGATCCGAACGAATAGCTCAAAAGATGGATGCCCCAAAGATCCTGACCTGTCCATTTTCATAGCCGAGGACGAGTCTGCCAAGCCACTCACCTTGCTTCTTGGTGCTGCGCTGCCGGTAAAGAACCGTCACATGCTCGCCCCGGCGGATGATGCCGAGGAAGTCGACGTCTTCGGACAGACTTCTCGCCAGTTCGCTGTTCGCGAACTGGTGGCCGGCCACAACCTGGTTCATGGCAAGGGCCAGGGAATTGGAAAAGTTCCTTACGAACTCCCCGTACTTGCCTTCGTTCGAATACTTGACGAGGTCGCGCCACAGGGGATTGGCGATGGCGAGAATCTCCTCGTCGGTCTTTTCAATGATGTTCACGCGCGACTCTCCGCGAGCGGCAGAGACCGGCTTCATGGGGATCGCAACACGCGACATGCTGGCCTCTTCTGCGCCGGGCGGACGGTCAACGCGCGCTTCTGCCCGGGGAGATTCCTACTCGTTTTCGCCAACGAGGTGATAGCAGGGCGCCTTCTCCATGGTGTATTCGCCCGTCTTCGGGTCGCGACGCGAAACAGTCAGCACGTGCCAGTTTTCGTCGTCCACCTTCATGGCGTCGCCCCGGTAGTAGTAACCCGGCCAACGGGTTTCCTTGCGGAACAGCGTGTGCTGCGTGACGCACTCCGCAGCGCGATGACGGTGCTTCAATTCCCACGCACGCAGCAACTCGTGAACATCTTCTGCCGCGAGGCTCTCGAGGTCTTCCTCCATGATCTTGAGCTTCTTGAGACCGATATTCAGGAGCTTCTCGTTGGTCATGTAGTTGACGGTCACGCCGCCGCAATATTCGTCCATCAGCTTCTGCAGACGGTCCAGGCCCTGCTTGGGATTGATGTAGTGCGGGTTGACGCTGCCCGCCACGATCGCATTGCGGTAGACCCTGAAATGCTCGAGAGGCTTGTAGATCTCTTTCTTGCGGCGCTCGATCTGCTCGTCGGACACGACGATGCCTTCGGCCTTCCCATCGTCGATATATTTGCAGGCGGCCTTCGCGGCGAGACGACCTTCGGTGAACGAGCCGGATGAGAAAGCGTGCGGCGTGCCGCCGACCGCGTCGCCGGCACCGAACAGGCCTTCGACCGTCGTCATGCGGTTGTAGCCCCAGAAATACTCGGGAGGAGAAACGTCCTCGGGACCCGAGCACCAGGCGCCCGACCCGGTCGCGTGGGAGCCCATGACGTAGGGCTCGGAGGTGGTCAGCTCGGGATTCTCGTTCTTGGGATCCACGTCGGTGGCGGCCCACACGACCGCCTGACCGACGGTCATGCCGAGGAAGTTTTCCCAGCCGACCTCTTCCAGATGAGGATCCTGGAAGGCGCGCATGGTCACCATGTGAATTGGGCCGCGGCCGGCATTGACCTCGCTGATCAAGGCATGGTTGCGCAGGCAGGTCGGGATCGGCCGATGGGTCAGGTGAAAAGATTCCGGATCGAGATATTCCTTGCCGACCATCTTCTGCAGCTCGGGCCACCATTTGGACTCGAACTCTTCGCCCAGGCCGTTCTGCGTATAGGTCTTCAGGTGCAGGAAGTAGGCGCCGACCGGACCGTATCCGTCCTTGAAGCGCGCCAGCACGATGCGGTTTTCCATCTGCGTCATCTTGGCGCCGGCGTCGATCATTAGCCCGTACGCGGACGCGGACGACCAGGGCGCATACCAGGTGCGGCCGGAACCTTCGCCCACCGAGCGCGGCTTGAAGATGTTGGAGGCGCCGCCCGCGCCGCAGATCACGGTCTTGGACTTGAAGACGTGGTAGTCGCCTGTGCGGACGTTGAAGCCGACGGCACCGGCAACCCGGTTCTCCTTGCTGTCGTCCATCAGCAGGTGGGTGACGCAGATGCGGTTGAAGACCTTGTCCGCCGATTTCTTGGCGGCCTCGGACACGATGGGCTTGTAGGACTCGCCGTGAATCATGATCTGCCATCGCCCTTCACGCAGATAGCGCCCGGTTTTCGGGTCCTTCATGATGGGCAGGCCCCACTCTTCGAACTGGTGCACCGTGGAATCGACGTGACGCGCCATGTCGAACAGCAGGTCTTCCCGCACCAGCCCCATCAGGTCGATGCGAGCGTAGCGGACATGGTCCTCCGGCTTGTTTTCGCCCCAGCGGGTGCCCATGTAGCAGTTGATGGCGTACAGACCCTGGGCGACCGCACCGGAGCGATCCATATTGGCCTTCTCGGCAATGACGATCTTCTTGTTCTGACCCCAGAATCTCGCCTCCCAGGCGGCACCCGTGCCGCCAAGACCCGCACCGACGACCAGAATGTCGATGCCGTCTTCGATGATCGTTTTGTAAGCCATATTAGTAGTACACGCCCTTCTTCAATTTGAGTCCGGCGGACTGAAGCGTATGCAAGCCGCCGTCATCCATGCGGATCCATTTCGGCTCGTTGTACAACAGCGGACCATCGCGCATTTCCTTGCTCGGTCCGGGAACATTCTTGAGCTGCGGGATCGCCGTGCCCCAGGGCTTGGTGGTGATGGGCGACAGGAAGTTCTTTTCCGTACCGTTGCGGAACTTGATCCTCCAGGCGATCGTGCCTTTCTGTTCGTCGCGGTGGACGCGGACGCTGTGGCCCAGCGGGGCAAAGTCGGCGTATCCGCGCACATCGATCGCATGCATCGGGCAAGCCTTGACGCAGGAGTAGCACTCCCAGCACATGTTCGGCTCGATGTTGTAGGCACGGCGATAGGTCTTATCGATGTGCATGATGTCCGAGGGACAGATGTCGACGCAGTGTCCGCAGCCGTCGCACCTCGTCATGTATACGAAGGTAGGCATACCGTTTTCCTAGTAGTGGCGGGGCGCTTCGCGCTTGATGCCAAGTCCCATGTCCATCGGAGCGTTTCGCAACAATTCCATGGAATGTCTTTGCTGTTGTTCGGGGTCGTCGCGGGTCTGCGTCGGCAGGTTCTCGGCTGTGCCGTTGGCCTTGGTTACTCTCTTCTCGAACGCGGCCGCGGGCTTGTAGAACATGTGGGCGAACTTCGACCAGAACACCGATGCGAACAGCACGGTCGTCGCGAGGATGTACAGGCCGAAGAGCACGCCCGCTCCGGCGCCGGCCGCCGCCCAGATCAGGCCGAGCGTGACGCTGCCCACGAGCGAGACGACGAACAGGTCCGCCTTCATGAAGCGGAACGGCGACTGTCCCTCGGCGGCGACGTCGACGCGGATGAAGAACCAGAACCAGTAGCCGCCGACGCACACCATCAGCCCGCCCAGCCACCAGAGCTGCGGCCAGATCGCGCCCGCCGAGGCGTCGAACACCATCACGGCGGTGGAGATGACGTAGAGCACGAAGCCGTACATCCCGAGCAGGTGCGAAATCCGCCGGCGCGGGTTGCAGAACTCGCCGGAGGCCGCAACGTCGACGACCGCGGTCTGCACGGCGATCGACAGCAGCTCGCCGCCGCCGACCTGCTTGACCCCCTTCTTCTTAGACTTGCGCCAGCTCTGGAAAAAGTACTTGGCGCTTCCCTTGTGCACGACGTCGGCAAGCGTCCCAACCACCACCAGAACGACCATCAGGACGACGTAGCACTGCATGACCGCGGGCGATATGGACGACGCGAGCCCGGCGAACGGATTGCTGGTTAGCACGGAATAGGCCCTCCCTGGAGGCCGCCATTGTAGGCGCCGGCAGAATGGCGGGATGAATAAAAAGAGCTATGCCGCCATAGAGAATATTTCGAAGCGCATCGCCGCGAGATCGCCGAGCGCCCAGGTCGCCGGAGCCGCGAGCCCCGCCACCGTGCCGGGATTGACGAGCCAGGTCCGGCCGCCCTTCACGTTGGCCACCTGCTCGACCCCCGCGACGTGCGAGTGGCCGCAGCACACGAGGTCCCAGTCCCCGGTGCAGGCCATGGCATGGCCGTATTCCGGGTAGTGCACCACGAAGATCCGCCGGGAGCCGAGCTCGAGGCGGGCGTCCGCGCCGTGGTAGGTGAGCAGCCCGCCGCTCTTTCCCATCTGGAAGTGCAGCGCCTGGAAATCGCCGATATTGTTGCCGTGGATCAAATGTACGGGCAGGCCGAGGGCGAGCGCCGGCTTGACCGTCTGCGCGCCGATCAGGTCGCCGCAGTGGATGACCGCCTGCGCGCCCGCGGCCTTCGCCTCGCGCACCGCCTGCGCCAGCGCGTCGGCGCGGTCGTGGCTGTCCGATACGATGCAAAGTCTCATGCGCTCAAGGCTACAACGAATGGGCATACACTCGCTCGCAAGTTTCTCATGACCCGTGACAAGGCCTCCCGGCGGCGCATCGCGCACCTCGACATGGACGCTTTCTACGCGTCGGTCGAGCTGCTGCGCCATCCCGAGCTGCGCGGCCTGCCGCTGGTGATCGGCGGGCGGCGCGGCCACGCGCGGCTCAGCGAGTACTCGGGGCGCGGCGTGATCACCACCGCCACCTACGAGGCGCGCGCCTTCGGGCTGCGCTCGGGCATGGCGCTCGCGCGCGCCGCCGAGCTGTGCCCGCAGGCGGTGCTGCTGCCGGCCGACTTCGACGAATACCGCAAGTACTCGCGCCTGTTCAAGCAGGCGGCGGCGCGCATCGCGCCGGCGATCGAGGACCGCGGCATCGACGAGATCTACATCGACTTCACGCCCTTCGCGCAGTCGCTCGAGCACACGGCGCGAGCGCTCAAGGACGCGGTGCGCGCGGCGACCGGCCTCACTTGCTCGATCGGCGTCGCGCCGAACAAGCTGCTCGCCAAGATCGCCTCCGAGCTCGACAAGCCCGACGGGCTGACGCTCATCGGCGAGGTCGATCTCGCTGCGCGCATCTGGCCGCTGCCGGCGCGGCGCATCAACGGCATCGGCCCGAAGGCCGGCGCCAGGCTCGAGGCGCTCGGCATCCGCACCATCGGCGAGCTGGCCGTGGCCGACCCGCGGCTCCTCATCGAGCGCTTCGGGCGCGCGACGGGCGCCTGGCTGCACGAGGCGGCGCACGGGCGCGACGAGCGGCCGCTGGTGACCGAGCGCGAGCCGAAGTCGCTCAGCCGCGAGACCACCTTCGAGCGCGACCTGCACGCGCGCCGCGACCGCGCGGCGCTGTCGGAGATCTTCACGCGCCTGTGCGAGCGGCTGGCCGAGGACCTGAAGCGCAAGGGCTATCGCGGGCGCTGCATCGGCATCAAGCTGCGCTACGACAACTTCGCCACGGTCACGCGCGAGCTGACGCTGGAAGCGCACACCGACGACGCGCGCGACATCCGCCGCGCGGCGGGCGAGTGCCTGAAGCGCGTGCCGCTCGAGCGCCGCCTGCGGCTGCTCGGCGTGCGCGCCGGCGCGCTCGCGCCAGCGCGCGACGTCGCCGACCTCTTCGGCTGAACTGCAGCGCATCCTATCCCGGGCGCTCGTGCAATCCGGCGACGCCGTGGCGGACCGCAGGGAGGCGCGAGCGCTTCATGCGCGCCCACGGCGAAGGGCGGCGCCAGTACTACCTGCGCAATCCGTGCGGGGACAAGCTGCTGCACTACGCGCAGAAGTTCGCGTGATGACCTTCCTCGTCAACCACGATGGCGTCATGTACGAGAAGGACCTCGGGCCCAACACCGCGGCAGCCGTGAGCAAGATCGCGCGCTTCAACCCGGACCAGAGCCGGAAGCGGCACTGACGAATCGCTCTCACTGCGCCAGCCTTGCTTGCTGCACCAGCGCCTCGAGCACCTCGTAGGGCTGCGCGCCCACGACCCCCTGGTTGCCGGCGACAAAGGTCGGCACGCCGGTGACGCCATAGCGGCGCGATTTCTCCCAGTCGGCGTCCACCGCCGCGCGGTGCGTGCGCTTCTCGATCACGTCGCGCGCCTGCTCGGTTGGCAGGCCCACGGACGCCGCAATGTCGACCAGGACGTCCGGGTCGCCGATGTTGCGCGCGTCGACGAAATACGCGCGGAAAATGGCGTCGTGGATCGCCTCGCCGCCGGGCTGGGTGTCGGCCCAGGCCGCCAGCTCCTGCGCCAGGCGGCTGTTGTAGGTCATGGTGCGATTGCCGTAGGCCAGGCCTTCGGCCTGCATGCGCGCGCGCATCTGCGCCTGCATCTTCGGGATGTCGTAGCCGCGCCCGGCGAACAGGTCCTCGAGGCTGCGCCCCTGCGGCGGCGTTTCCGGGTGCAGCGGGAAATGCACCCATTGCACGCGCACGCCATGCTCCGTCCTGAGCCGCTCAATACGCACGGTACTGAGATAGCACCAGGGTCAGACGAAGTCGGAGAAGATCTCCAGGGTCAAGGGCTCGGTGGCCATGGCCCTTATTCTAGACAATCCCGTCGGCCTTCAGCCGCGCGACTTCGTCGGCGCCCATTCCGAGGAAGCGATGCAGCACCACGGCCGTGTCGCTCCCCGGCGCCGGCGCGGGCGTCTCGTGCCCGGAGGCGGAGCGGCTGAACTTGATCGGCATGCCCGCCGCCGCGACCCCGGCGGGCGCACCATCCGGGCGGCGCAGCGCCTGGACCATGTTCCGCGACTTGAGCTGTTCCCAGTCGATCGCTTCCTTGGCCGTGCGCACCGCGCCGCAGGGCACGTCCTTCTCGCGCAGCCGCGCGATCGCCTCGCGCACGGTGAAACGCGCGGCCCATGCGCCGACCAGGCGGTCCACTTCGGCGTTGTTCTGGATGCGCCACGCGACGCGGCCCCAGTCGGGATGCGCGCGCAGCTCCTCGCATCCCATCGCCTCGAGGAGCGCGTGCCAGTCCTCGCGCGTCACGCAGCCGAGCGTGACCCAGCCGTCTGTCGCGCGGTAGGCGTTGAAGGGCGAGAAGCGCAGGATGCGGTTGCCCTGGCGCGCCGCGAGTCCGAGCGCGTCGAGGCGGTCGACGGGCTCGTCCATCATCATGGAAAACAGGCAATCCACCATCGCGACGTCCACGGCCTGGCCGAGGCCCGATCGCTCGCGCTCGCGAAGCGCGGCGAGGATGCCGAGTGCCGAGTAGGTGCCGGCGATCATGTCGGAGAGCGCGCCGCCGGTCTTCATCGGCGGCCCGCCGGGTTCGCCGGTGATGCTCATCAGGCCGCTTTCCGCCTGCGCCATGAGGTCGTAGGCCTTCAGATCCTTGTCGGGGCCCGTCGCGCCGTAGCCCGAGAGCGCGCAGTAGACGAGGCGCGCATTGCGCGCCTTGAGCGCCTCGTAGCCGATGCCGAGCCGCTCGGCGACGCCGGGGCGGAAGTTCTCCACCACGACGTCGGCGCGCTCGGCGAGCCGCAGGAAGAGCTCGCGCCCGCGCGCTTCCTTCAGGTTGAGTGTCGCCGACTGCTTGCCGCGCGCGCGCTTGAGATAGGCGAGGCCGTAGTCGGCCGGCGAGGCGCGCGCGAAGGACGGGCCGGAGTAGGGCGGCGCGAGCGCCGCCGGGTCGCCACCGGCGGGCTCGTCGATCTTGATGACTTCGGCGCCTAGCCCGGCGAGCAGCAGGGTGCAGTGCGGGCCCGAAAGGTAGCGGGTGAGGTCGAGGACCACGAGGCCCTCGAGCGCCCCGCTCATGAAGGATCGGGCTGCGTGCCCTGCCAGACGCCGATCACCTGCGCGAGCGCCTGCGCCGCGCGGCCGCGGATCTCCTCGTCGGAAATCGAGGACAGCGGATGGTCGATCACCACGGGAACGATGCCCGCCATGCCGAGCGCCTCGCGCTGCACGCGCGCCTCGTGTAGGAACGTGCTGGTCACGATCACCGCCGTCGGTACTCCGAGCGACTCGAGACTTATGCCGTCATGCATACAGCACGACGTGCAGGAGCCTCAATCGCCGATGGCGGTGACAACGATGTCGTTTTCTCTGCGGATCCGCTCGACTAGCGCCGGGTCGGCGAAGCGCGAGAAGCTCTCTTTGCGGTAGTAGTTGGCCGCCGCGAGCTTGTGGCCGGACTGCAGTTGGTCGCGCAGCTCGCGCAGCAGCTTGTTGGCGTTCCACTTGGTGTTGTCGAGGATGCCGAGACGCAGGCCGTCGAGCGACTTCACTCGCGCCGCGACCGTCTTCTTCTCGGCCCCGACCACGCCGCGCGGGTCGTAGGTCTGGATCATGCCGTCGTCTCCTTCCTTACAGGTAACAGGTGCCGTCGACGCAGCGCGGGCCGGATGCCGCCGGCCCCGCCTTGCCTTCGATCTCGCGCAGCACGGGCGAGGTCATGTGGCCCCAGCCCGGGATGAAGGCCGAGAAGCGCCCGGCCTCGCCGCCGATCACGAACAGGTGGATGTTCTCCGCGCTCGGCACGACCGGGATGCGCGAGTCGGGCTCGCGCTTGTACCACACGGGCAGGCTGCGGTTGTAGACCTTGCCGTAGCGGTGGTGGAACGACACCTGGCCGAAGGTGTTGCCCGAGTTCATCCACAGGTAGTTCTTGATGTCGTGGCGCTTCCAGCCGTGCTTCGAGATCGTCGTCGCATGCTCGGGACCCAGCACCACGGCGCAGTGGCCGCTGGAGACCGCATTGTTGTGCGCGAAGGTGCTCATCGCCGAGCAGACGGAATCGAGGATGCCCTGCGGGTCGTTGGCGACGTGGTTGGTGACGCTGTGCGGCGGCTCGGCGGCCATCACGAACACCGTGGAATCCTCGGCCTGGAAGCCCTTCTCGACGTGGTACGGCGAGAGCAGCCCGAGCTCCTCGTTCTCGGCCACCGCGTAGGTGTACTTGCCGGGGTGACCGAGCGTCGACTTGTCGAGGTCGCCCGGCCAGCCGCCGCCGACATTGAGCAGGATGAGCCGAATCGCGCGGCCGATCGTGGCGTTGGCGCGGTTCCCGGAGCCGAAGGCGTTGCAGCCGGCGTTCATGCCGATCCGCCGGGCGATCGGGCCGTTCACTACGAGGAGCGGCGAGGCCATGTGCGTGGTGGCCTGCACGCCGTTCAGGTTGAACGCCGTCTCGCAGAGCGCGAGCATCGCTGCCCGCACCACCGGCGCGTACTCGGGCTTGCAGCCCGCCATCACCATGTTGATGGCGAGCACCTCGCGCGTCAGGCCACCCCAGCGCGGCGGCACGCGCGCCTCGAGCTCGTGCGGCTCGCCGCCCAGCGCCTCGAGCATCGCCGCCACCTTCGCCGGCGTGGGCGGCACGACGGGCAGGCCGTCGGAGTAGCCCTTGTCGTAGTACCACTCGACGAGGTCGGTCCCTTCGGGGACGGACGTGGCGGACGCGGGCGCGAGCTGGGCGGACATGCGCGAATGGTAGGCGCTCAGGCCATTCCTGGGAAATAGGGTTTGGCGCTACCCGTATAACCGCCACGCATGGCCCTAGCGCGCCAGCGCCACGCCGAAGATCCCAGCCGAGCGCCGAGAAGCTGACGAAGGCGAGCGCCGCGAAGGGCTTCCCGCACAAGAAGTAGGCGATCGCCACGAACAGCACGAGCATCAGCGCGCCCGCGCTGGCGTAGGCGAGGAACACGGGCGCGGGCTCACCAGCTGCTCGAACGGCGTTCGCGCGAAGAACGGTGTCGTGACCTGGAAGATCTCCAGCATGGCCTAGGCCTGGCGCCGCCGCGCGGGCACGGCGCCGCGCCACGCGCCGCGCTCGATCAGTCCTCGCGCTGCCGCGGCGAGGGTCTCTGCCACCAGCGCGCCGGCGCGCGCCGGCGTCTCGCCGCGCCGCGTGCACAGGTTGAGGGCGCGCGTCAGCACCGGCCGCACGATGCGCCGCGCGATCAGCCCGTCCTCGGCGCGCTCCGGGTAGAGCGCGGAGCGCGAGACGATGGTCGCGCCCAGGCCCGCGGCCACCATCGCCTTCATGGTCCAGGGCACGTCGACCTCTGCCGCCAGATCGAGCACCAGGCCAGCCTTGGCGAAGGCCCCCTCCACGACCTGGCGCGTCGAGTTGAGCGGGCCGGGCAAGATCAGGCGCTGGCGCGCGGCGTCGGCCAGCGCAACCTCGCCGCGGCCGCCGGGCGCGCGCGTAACGAGGAACAGCTCCTCGACGAGCAGCGGCTGCTCGTCGATCTGCGGCGACGGACGCGTGCGCTCGTACAGCAGGCTGAGGTCGAGGCGGCCGCTCGCGAGCAGGCCCTCGAGCTGGCCGCTGCCTTCCTGCGTGATGGCGAGGCGGATGCCGGGCAGGCGCTCGCGCACGGCGGCGACCAACGCGGGCGCGAGAATGTTGGACGCGCTGAAAGGCATGCCCACCGCCACCGCGCCCGTCGGGCTCGCCGCGGCGGAGCGCACCTCGTCGGGCACGCGCGCCAGCTGGCGCAGGACCGATTGCGCTTGGCGATAGAAGGCGAGGCCGGCCTCGGTAGGCGCGACGCCGCGCGGGCTGCGCACGAGCAGCGACGCCTTCAGCTCGCTTTCCAGCGCCGCGACCTGCTTGGAGAGCGCCGGCTGCGCCACGTACAGGTCCACCGCCGCCTTGGACAGGCTTCCCAGGTCGACGATGCGCACGAAGTAGCGCAGCTGGCGCAGTTCCATGGTATTCCGGGCATGTATGACCCCAGAGCGGGCCCCTATTTCTAAGAATACCCCGGACTGCGTAGGATGCTCGCCATGCGGCTCGCAGCCATCCCGTCGGTCGACCGGATCCTGCAGGACCCGCGCCTGGCACCGGCCATCGCCCGGCACGGGCGCCCCCTGGTGGTGGTGGAGCTGCGCGCGCTGCTCGCGCAGTACCGGACGGCGATGAAGTCCGGCGCGGCGCTGCCGCCCACCGCGGACGCCATCGTGCTCGGGCTACTGCATCGCCTCGATGACGTCGCGCAACCTTCGCTGCGCCGCGTCTTCAACCTTACCGGCACCGTGCTGCACACCAATCTCGGCCGGGCGCTGTTGCCGCGGGAGGCGATCGAGGCCGAGGCCGCGGCGCAGGCGCAGCCCTCGAACCTCGAGTACGACCTCGAGGCGGGCGAGCGCGGTGAGCGCGACGAGCACCTGGAAGCGCTCCTATGCCGCATCACGGGGGCCGAGGCCGCTACCGCGGTCAACAACAACGCGGGCGCCGTGCTGCTCACGCTCATCGCGCTCGCCGCGGGGCGCCAGGTGCCGGTGTCGCGCGGCGAGCTGGTGGAAATCGGCGGCTCGTTCCGCATCCCGGAAATCATCGCGGCGTCAGGCTGCTCCCTGCGCGAAGTCGGCACCACCAACCGCACGCACCTCGCGGACTACGAGAAGGCCATCGGGCCGGACACGGCCGCCATCCTCAAAGTGCACGCGAGCAATTACGCCGTGGTCGGCTTCACCGCCGCGCCTGCGGAGGGCGAGCTCGCGCAGCTCGCGCACGCGCGCGGACTGCCCTTCGTCGTCGATCTGGGCAGCGGCAGCCTGGTGGACCTTCAGCGCTGGGGACTGCCCGCGGAGCCCACGCCGATGCGCTCGCTCGCCGCGGGCGCTGATCTCGTCACCTTCAGCGGCGACAAGCTGCTCGGCGGGCCGCAGGCGGGACTAGTGGTCGGCAGGCGCGCATTCGTGGAACGGCTGCGCAGAAATCCGATGAAGCGCGCGCTGCGCGTCGACAAGGGGCGCATCGCCGCGCTCGAGGCGGTGCTGCGCCTGTACCTCGATCCCGAGCGGCTGCGCGAACGGCTACCCACCTTGCGCCTCCTCACGCGGCCCGTTGTGCAGATCGCGGCGCTCGCGGCGCGCGTGCGCGCGCCGCTCCAGGCCTGGTGCGGCGCGAAGGCACGGGTGAGCGTCGAAGAATGCGCGAGCCAGGTCGGCAGCGGCTCGCTGCCGGTCGATCGGCTGCCGAGCGCCGCACTGCGCATAGCATCGCCCGGGGTAAAACCTGCGGTCATCGCGATGGCGCTGCGTGCGCTGCCCATCCCGGTCATCGGCCGCATCCACGACGACGCGCTGTGGCTCGATCTGCGCTGCCTGGAAGACGAAGCGGCGTTCGTGCAGATGCTCGAGGGCCGGCACCTGTGATCGTCGCCACGGCGGGGCACGTCGATCACGGCAAGACCTCGCTCGTTCGCGCGCTCACCGGCGTGGACACCGACCGACTGCCCGAGGAAAAGCGCCGCGGCATGTCGATCGACCTCGGTTTCGCTTACCTTGGATCGATCGCCTTCGTCGACGTGCCGGGGCACGAACGTTTCGTGCGCAACATGGCGGCGGGCGTGGGGGGGATCGACCTCGCACTGCTGGTCGTGGCCGCGGACGACGGCCCGATGCGGCAGACGCACGAGCACCTCGCGATCCTCGACCACTTGGGCGCGCCGCGGCTGCTCGTCGCCCTGACCAAGGTGGATCGTGTGGCGGTGGAAAGAATGACCCAGGCGACGGTGGAAGTCCGCCAACTCCTGGACGACGGCCGCTTCGCCGGCGCGGAGATCCTGCCGGTGTCCTCGGCGACGGGCGAGGGAATGGAGGCGCTGCGCGCGAAGCTTGCTGCGCTGGCCGAGCACACGCTGCCGCGCGCCACGGCACAGCGCTTTCGCATGCACGTCGATCGCGCCTTCGTCATCGACGGGTTGGGGCTAGTCGCCACCGGCACGGTGGCCTCCGGCGCGATCGCGCTGGGCGACGAGGTACAGGTGCTGCCCGCGGGCCGCAAGGCGCGCGTGCGCGGCCTGCGCGCGAACAACGGCGAAGCCACGCGCGCCGTCGCCGGCCAGCGCTGCGCGCTCGCGCTGCACGGTGTCGCGCGCGACGATGTCGGGCGCGGCGACGTGATCGCCGATGCTGCGCCCGCGCCAGTCTCCCGGCACCTCGACATCGAGGTGACCTGGCTCGGCAAGCCGCTCGCGCGCCCATCCATGGTCGGCGTCCATCTCGGCACGGCGATGCGCGACGCGCGGCTCGCGCCCGCCGGGCGCTTCGCGCGGCTGGCGTTTTCGCAAGAGGTGACGGCGTGGACCGGTGACCGGCTCCTGCTGCGCGACACGGGCACGCAACGATTGATGGGCGCGGGCGTGATCGTCGACCCGCTGCCGCCCGCGCGCGGGTCGGCGCGCCGCGAGCGCGTCGCCGGGCTGGGCGCCGAGGAAGCCCTTGAAGCGCTGCTCGCCGATGGCATGGTCGACATGGAGTGGTACGCCAAGGCGTTCCACCTGCCGCCGCGCGATGCGGCGGGATTGGTGGCGTTCGACGTGCGCGGCGTGCGCCACGCCATGCGGAGCGAAAGATGGGAGGCGCAATGCGACGCGCTCGAGCGCGCGGTGGCCGACTGGCACGCGGCGCATCCGGACGCGATCGGGCCGCGTCCCGCCGAGGTCGGCGCGCCGCTTGTAGCGCTGATCGATCATCTGGCTGAGGCGGGGCGGCTGGTGCGCGAAGGCCCGAGCCTGCGCCTGCCGGGCCACCGTCCGGTGCTGTCCGCGGAGGACGAGGCGCTGTGGCAGCGCTTCGCGCCGCTGCTCGAGGGCGACGGCGCGAAGCCGCCGCGCGTGCACGAGCTCGGCGCGCAGGTCGACATGGAGCCGAAGGCGGTCACCGACTTCCTGCAGCGCGCGGCGCGCGCGGGGCGCGTGCATCGCGTGGCGCCCAACCGCTTCTTTCTGCCGGAGGCCATAGAGCGCCTCGTCGATCTGGCCGTATCGTTGGACGCCGAGACGGCGCACCACGGCTTCGGCGCGGCCTCGTATCGCGACCGCTGCGGCCTCGGGCGCAACCTGACGATCGAGGTGCTCGAGTTCCTCGACCAAGCCGGCTACACGAGGCGCGCGGGCAACCTGCGGCGCGCGCGCAAGCTTTCCCTGGAAGAGAAACGCCCCCGGTGGGGCGCCCGGACTTCAAATCCGGCGAGAGGCGTCTGACGTCTCTGGTGGGTTCGACTCCTGCCTCTTCCGCCAGAATACAGCCCATGCCCGAACCGGACCTCCGCGAGTACCTGGCCGATCCCCTGACCCCGTTCGCGCGCGTCGCTCATGGCGAGCCCCGGCGCGTCCTGCGCGGTCATCGCCGCGTAGCGCTTATCCTCCTCTAATGCAAGGATGCTCTGCTCCACCGTCATTTGCGTTCTCCCATCGCGTTTCAACCCCAGACGTCGCGGCCACCTCGACGATGCGCTTGAGCTTGCACCACTGCGGCGACCAGGATTCCGCTGCAATCGATTGTTATCCGATCAACTGTCCGCGGCCGGCCGTTCTACGGCGGCGCCGCGCGGAAGCGTGAGCGTCGCGGTGAGGCCACCCTCGGGCGTGTTGCGCAGCGTTACGTCGCCGCCGTGCCAGCGCGCGATGTTGCGCGCGATGCTCAGGCCCAGGCCGACGCCGCCGCTCTCGCGGCTGCGCGAGCCCTCCAGGCGGAAGAAGGGCTCGAACACCCGCTCGAGCTGGTCCTCGGGGATGCCGGGCCCCTGGTCGCGCACCGCGACGCGCAGCGTCCGGCCGTCGTCCTCGATCGACACGTCGGCGCGGCTGCCGTAGCGCAGCGCGTTCTCGATCAGGTTGTTCAGACAGCGGCGCAGCGCCTGCGGGTGCGCGGGATAGGGCGCGCGCGGCGCGCCGCTGACGCTCGTCTCGGCGCCGGTCTCGCGCCAGTCCTCGCACAGGCCTTCGATCAGCGCCAGGACGTCCACCGGGCGGCGCTCGGGGTCGGTGCCCAGGCTCCTGAAGAACTCGAGCGTCGAGCCGACCATCGCGTCCATCTCCTCGAGGTCGCGCGCGAACTTGTCGCGCAGCTCGCCGTCGGGCAGCATCTCGGCGCGCAGGCGCATGCGGGTGATCGGCGTCTTCAGGTCGTGCGAGATGGCGCCGAGCATCCTGGCGCGCTCCTGAACGTAGCCGCGCACCTGCGACTGCATGCGGTTGAAGGCCTCGACCACTCTCGCCACTTCGCGCGGGCCGCTCAATTTGAGCGCGGGCCCCTCCGGGTTGGCGCCGAGCGCGTCGGCGGCGTGCGCCAGGCGCCCGAGCGGGCGCGTGATCATCCCGACGACGACGGCCGTCAGCGCGATGACGATCGCGAGCGGCAGGATCAGGCGTGGCAGCAGCGTCTGCAGCCGCGCGATGCGCTCCTGCGGAACGCGCGCGTAGAACACCGCGGTGCTGCCGTCCTGCAGCCGGATCTGGGTGACCAGGGTGAAGGTATCCGGCAGCAGGAAGTAGAAGTTGCGCGCGAACCACCGGCCGAATCGCGTACTCGCCTCGCTGTCTTCCGGCGACGGGCGAATCGAGCGCAGCCGCGCGGTGATTTCAACGTCGGTGGGCCAGGGCGCGCCGATATAGCGCTGCACGGATGCGGCGAACGGGCGCTCGTAGTGATTGAGCTCGTCCGGGCCCTGGGGCACCACGATCGGCTTGGCGCTCAGCAGAATGCGCAGGTCGCGGTTGTTCAGCTCCTCGAGCACCCAGGCGCGGTCGGCGGCCGGCACGCGGTTCAGGAGCTTGGCGGCCTCGGCGATGCGAATCGCGACCTGCTGCGAGGCGAGGCGGTACACCGCGCCGCCGCGGTCCATCACGTTTATCAGCACCGTCGCCAGTTGCACGAGCAGCAGCCCTGCGCCGAGCACGAACATCGTCCGCCCGAACAGCGAGCCGGGCACCAGGCGCATCAGGCGAGCCGCTCGACCGTCGCCGCGAGCACGTAGCCGCCATTGCGCACCGTCTTGATGATGCGCGGCTCGCGCGCGTCGTCGCGCAGGCGCTGGCGCAGCCGGCTCACCTGCACGTCGATCGAGCGGTCGAGCGGCGTCGCATCGCGGCCCAGGGTGAGGTCCATCAGCTGGTTGCGGTCGAGCACGCGGTTTGGATGCTCGACGAACACAGACAGCAGGCGGAACTCGGTGCCGCCGAGCGGCACCACCACGCCGTCGGGCGCGACGAGGTGGCGCGCCACGAGGTCGAGCGTCCAGCCGGCGAAGCGCAGGCGGTGGCCCTCGGCGCGCGCGGGCGGCAGCGCGCGCGCGCGTCGCAGCACGCCTTTCATGCGCGCGAGCAGCTCGCGCGGGCTGAATGGCTTGCCGAGATAGTCGTCGGCGCCCATCTCGATGCCGATGATCCGGTCGAGCTCCTCGCCGCGCGCGGTGAGCATGATCACCGGGATGTTCGACTTGGCGCGCAGGTCGCGGCAAAGCGCGAGGCCGTCTTCGCCGGGCAGCATGATGTCGAGCACTACGATGTCCGGGCGGCTCGCCTGTAGCGCCTGGCGCATCTCGCGCCCGTCGCGCGCGAGCGAAACGCGGAATCCCTGGCGTCCCAGATACTCCGCCAGCAGATTTCGGATTTCGCTGTCGTCGTCGACGATCAGCGCGTGATCGTGTTGTTCCATGGCGACGCTTTATACCGCAGCCTGCGGTCTGCGGAACGAATGTAACGCCGTGTAACGCCCCGGCGGAAAAGACATGTTACGCAATATAGGAGCACCTCTGTGCAATCAAGTCGCGCAAATGGGAAACAGCGCGGTTACAGCTCCGCGCTTTAATGCAGGCGGTAGACCCGTTTACCGCAACCGCCTGGAGCACACATGAAAAAATTGTTCGCAGCAATCTTCGCAGCTCTGTTCGCGTTCACCGTTACCCACGCCTTCGCCACCAGCGCCATCAAGGCGCCGGCCGGCACGGTCGTCGCGGACGACGAGGACAAGGACAAGAAGAAGGACGAGAACAGCGCACAGGACGACGAAGAGAAGAAGACAGACGAACAGAAGAAGTCAGATTGAGCGGGACCCCGGGACCGGGGTCCTCCTTCCTTCCTTCTCCGGTCCTGGGCGCAGTACCTACCCTAACGGGGGCTTAGGCCCCCTTTTTTTTCGTGGTATACGTCCCGGTTTGGCAAGCGCACGGGTAGGGCGATGGCGATCGAGGTTCAGGGAAGGAAGATCGACACGGACGACGAGGGTTACCTCATCGATCCAGGCGATTGGAGCGAGCCGGTGGCCGAAGAGCTCGCGCGGCGCGAGAACCTGCAGCTCGGCCGGCTGCACTGGCAGGTGATCGAATTCATGCGGCGCTACCTGGACCTGCGCCAGATCGCGCCCGACGCGCGCTACGTGATTCGCCACCTCGCCGAAGAGCTCGACCTGGGCGCCGAGGCGCGCGCCAAGCTGTTCGAGCTCTTTCCCTACGGCTACGTGCGCCAGGCCTGCAAGATCGCCGGCATGCGCCGGCCGCGCGCCTGGAGCACGGGCTAGCGCCGATGAGCGACGCGCTCGACTACCTGCTGAAGGCGCGGCCCGAGGCGATGGGGCACTACTTCCGCTTCCTCAAGGAGGCGGGCAGCAGGCTCGACCCCAAGACGCGCTCGCTCATCTCGGTGATCACCAAGGTGCACGCGCAGACCGAGCGCGGACTGCTGCAGTACGTGAAGCGCGCGCTCGGCGACGGCGCGAGCGCCGAGGAGATCCTGGACGCGCTGCTGATGGCGTTTCCGGCGCTGGGGCTCTCCAGGATCGTGTGGGCGGTCGACGTGCTGCTCGCCTCCGACATCCCCGATTTCAAGCTCGAAGCGGCCGGCGCCGCGCCGCAACGGCACCGTGTCGGGACGATGGAAAATATTTCCACGGGAATGACGCGCATCGATTCCGAGGGCCGCGCGCTGCTCGTCTACCGCGCGGACGGCGAGTGCGCCGTGTACGACAGCCACTGCCCGCACCAGCGCACCCCGATCCCGCTCGAGGCGCTCAGCGGACGCGAGCTGCGCTGCCCCAAGCACGGCTGGACCTTCGACATCGCGACCGGCGCGTGCACCGACAAAGGCGACCGGCCGCTCAAGCGCTACCCGAGCAAGATCGAAGGCGGAGTTCTCTACGCCGAGTGGTGAGGTCGCCCGGCGCGGGCGTGGTGTAATGTAGGGATGCAGGCCGCAAAGGATCTCTTTTCCTACCGCAAGTTCTGGGCGGCGCGCTTCGGCGCGGCGCCCTTCCTGCCGATGTCGCGGGCGGAAATGGACGCGCTCGGCTGGGATTCGTGCGACATCGTGCTCGTCACCGGCGACGCCTATGTCGATCATCCGAGCTTCGGCATGGCGATCGTCGGCCGACTGCTCGAAGCGCAGGGCTTTCGCGTCGGCATCGTCGCGCAGCCGGCCTGGAACTCGGCCGAGGACTTCAAGCGCCTCGGCGCGCCGAATCTGTTCTTCGGCATCACCGCCGGCAACATGGATTCGATGGTCAACCGCTATACCGCCGACCGGCGCATCCGTTCGGACGACGCGTATACGCCGGGCGGCGTCGCGGGCAAGCGCCCCGATCGCTCGGTGATCGTCTACGCGCAGCGCGCGCGCGAAGCGTTCAAGGACGTGCCGATCGTGATCGGCGGCATCGAGGCGAGCCTGCGGCGCATCGCGCATTTCGACTACTGGTCGGAGAAGGTGCGGCGCTCGATCCTGCTCGACGCGCGCGCCGACCTGCTCGTCTTCGGCAACGCGGAGCGGGCGATCGTCGAGATCGCGCACCGCCTGGCGAAGCGCGAACCGATCGCGAACATCACCGACCTGCGCGGCACGGCGTTCGCGCGCAAGGCGCCGCCCGAGGGCTGGATCGAGATCGATTCGACCTCGATCGACGCGCCCGGACCGGTCGCCGCGCATCCCGATCCGTACGCCTTCGAGGCGCCCGGCGGGGCGGCGCACGCCGCGGCCGAGCAGCCGCGCGTGGTGCGCTTTTCGCGTCAGGTCCCCAACCGCTTGCGCGAGACGAGCTTCGTTCGTCTGCCGTCCTACGAGGCGGTGCGCGACGATCCGGTGCTCTACGCGCACGCCTCGCGCATCCTGCATACCGAGTCCAACCCGGGCAACGCGCGCGCGCTCGCTCAAGCGCACGGCGAGGCCGACGTGTGGCTCAACCCGCCCCCGATTCCGCTCACCACCAGGGAGATGGACGCGCTCTACGAGCTGCCTTACCGGCGCGTGCCGCATCCGGCCTATGAAGCAGAAGGTCCGGGCGGCGCGAAGATCCCCGCCTACGAAATGATCCGTTTCTCGATCACCATCCAGCGCGGCTGCTTCGGCGGCTGCACGTTCTGCTCGATCACCGAGCACGAGGGGCGCGTGATCCAGAGCCGCTCGGAGGATTCGGTGCTCCGCGAGATCGAGACGGTGCGCGACACGGTGCCGGGCTTCACCGGCGTGATCTCGGATCTCGGCGGGCCGACCGCCAACATGTATCGCCTCGCGTGCAAGTCGCGCGAGATCGAAGCGGCGTGCCGCAAGCCGTCGTGCGTCTACCCGGGGATTTGTCCCAACCTCAACACCGACCACTCGGCCCTCGTCCACCTCTACCGCCGCGCGCGCGAGCTGCCGGGCATCAGGAAGGTTCTCATCGGCTCGGGGGTGCGCTACGACCTGGCGGTCAAGTCGCCCGAGTACGTCAAGGAGCTCGCGCAGCACCACGTCGGGGGCTACCTGAAGATCGCGCCCGAGGCGATCTCGGAAGGGCCGCTGCGATTGATGATGAAGCCGGGCATCGGTTCGTACGATCGCTTCAAGACGATGTTCGACAAGTACTCGAAGGAAGCGGGCAAGGAGCAGTACCTGATTCCCTACTTCATCGCCGCGCATCCCGGCACGACCGACGAGGACATGCTCGAGCTCGCGCTGTGGCTGAAGAAGAACGGCTTTCGCGCAGATCAGGTGCAGGCCTTCCTGCCGGGGCCGATGGCGACCGCGACCGCGATGTACCACTCGGAGAGGAATCCCCTGCGCGCGATCACGCGCGAGAGCGAGCAGATCCACGTGCCGAAAGGCTTGCGCGTGCGGCGGCTGCACAAGGCGTTCCTGCGCTACCACGACGCGAACAACTGGCCGATCCTGCGCGAGGCGCTGAAGAGGATGGGGCGCGCCGACCTGATCGGTCCGGGCAGGCATCAGCTCGTCCCCGCGTGGCAACCGGCGGGCACGGGCGGCGAGCACGAGGGCCGGAGACGGCCGGCTGCCGAAGCAGCGCGGCGCGCGCAGCCGTTCCGCACCCAGCACACCGGCTTGCCGCGCGCGCCGAAGCCGCGCCGCCGCGCGAGTACTTGACGCGCCGCGCGCAGGCCGCGCGCTTTGCATTCCGGCCTAGCAGGTGCAGCGGCTAAGGCTTCTTGCCTCCAAAAAACAGCAGCGCGCCGCCAATCACGATCGCCCCCACGCCAGCCCATACTGGCACGTTGACGGTCTCTTTGTCTTTTACCGACAGCTCGATCGGTCCAATCTTCGTCTGATGGGTCTCCTTGGTGTAGCTGAAACTGCCATACGCCAATCCCAGGACGCCGGCCACGATCAGCACGATTCCCGCGATCTTGACTGCGTTCATTTCGTCTCCTCCCGCTAATGAAACTCTCGCGTCCCCATCATCACCGACAGCGCGCCGTGCAGTGACGGCGCTACAGTCGTCGACCCTGAATGAGCTGAATCAGAATCACCACGATCGCGATGACCAGGAGGACGTGAATGAATCCACCCATGGTGTACGAACTGACCAAGCCCAGAATCCAGAGTACAACCAGGACGACCGCAATAGTCCAGAGCATTTTGCTTCTCCTTTTGTTGCCTTAGGTGGCGATCAGGTTATCTGCGATCGCGGCCGTCGTGATCTTGGTCTCCACCCCGTCCATCACCGTGGCCCTTGTACCTGGTCTCCTTAGGATAGTGACTCCTAGGGAGATCCGCCCAGGGACCAGATCTTGACTGTGAGTAGCGCCAGTGGTTGTTGTCGTAGTAATAGTAATAACCGCGTTGATAGTAGTAGGGCTCTGGGCCTAGCTCCACAACCGCTGGCAGGGCTGGCGCCATGACCATTCCGGGGCCGTGGTCCGCGGGTACCAGGATGCATGCGCTGAGCAGAAGCGCCGTAAGCAGCGCAGCGATAGGCATTCTGAACATTTCTATGCTCCTCAGTGAAACCCGCATCAGATTGGTGCACCCGCATATTAGATGCCCGTCGGCGGCCAGTCGGTACGATAGCGAACATAATGATTGATCGTAGTCGCCAGATTCGATTGAGGGTCCGGAGAGCGTCGAAAGCCTAGCTCGACAAGCGGCCCGCTCCGTCCCTCCGGCATACGAGCAGGACCTCGTCGACCCTCTCGGTGTCGACCATCCCGGGGACCAGGGCGAGCTTCTTCTGGAAGTGCACCGCGAGCGGCATCATCACGCGGTTGTACCACCACATCGCCCGTTCCCGTCGATGGGCGAGTCCCCACATCCCGAGATTGGCCAGCCACGAAGACCGCGGACGCATCCCGTAGACGGCGCTGCGCTCCACCGAGAGGCCATGCTTCGCGAGCTTCGCGAGGAGTTCCTCTGGCTCGTAGCGCCGCCGATGACCCACGAGTTCGTCAAACGTCGTCCAACGCGAGGGGTCGAGCGGGGCCGAGAGGAGAACGGTTGCGTCGGCCGCTGCGACGCGAGACAACTCATGCAGCGCGAGATCATCGTCGTCGACGTGCTCGACGATGTCGAACGCACATACCAGATCAAAGGTGCCGTCCGGAAACGGGAGCGACGAAACGGCGCCTTGCACCACGCCCGCTCCCCGCTCCCGCAGCCTCGCGAGGGCTGGCGCGCTGATGTCGAGGAATTGGGTCTCCTCGATCGGGAGGCGCGGCCTCAGCCCCGGTGCGACCTCGAGCCGGCGCCGTGACTGCGGGATGAAGGAGCGCACCAGCGGCCACGTGTTGAAACGCTCTGGTTCGACCAGACGCGCGTCGCGCCACAACGTGTCGTAAAACCGGCGGTTCGCTTCGAGGAGCTCGAGGTCGCTGCG
>DATGDH010000081.1:0-8530 GCA_035310985.1 Burkholderiales bacterium | reverse complement strand
AGCGCGCTGTTCTTCCTCGCCACCGCCGACGCCGAGGGGCGACCCGACTGCTCGCACAAGGGCGGGCTGCCCGGCTTCGTGCGCGTGCTCGATCCGCGCACGCTCGCGTTCCCGAGCTACGACGGCAACGGCATGTTCCGCAGCCTCGGCAACATCTCGGTCAATCCGGCGGTGGGGCTCCTGTTCATCGACTTCGAGCAGCCGCGGCGGCTGCGCGTGGTCGGCTCCGCGAGCATCGACGAGAACGATCCGCTGATCGCGGACATCGAGGGCGCGCAGCTCGTGGTGCGCGTGCGCGCCGAGCGCATCTTCCCGAACTGCCCGCGCTACATCCACCGCATGCAGCGGCTCGAGATATCGCCCTACGCGCCGTGCGAGGGCAAGGTGCCGCCGGTACCGAAGTGGAAGCGCTATCCCGAGTTCCGCGAGGTGCTGCCCGCCGGCGACCCGGCGCGCGAGGACTGAGGCCGCGCCCCGGTCAGTGCTCGTACAGCCCGGCGCGTGCCTTGCCGCGGAACACGCGGTAGGAGAACACGGTGTAGGCGACGATGAACGGCAGCACGATGAGCGCGCCGACGAGCACCACGCGCAGCGAAGAGGGATCCGCCGCCGCCTGCCAGATCGTCATCCGGTCCATCACCACGTACGGGTAGAGGCTGTAGGCGAGTCCGGCGAACGCGAGCGCGAAGATCAGCACCGCGCCGGCGAAGGGCATGCCCTCCGAGCGCCCGAGCTGCCGCCACAGCCAGATGCCCGCCGCGAGCGTCGCGAGCGGCAGCGCCATCAGGCCGAGCGTGCGCGGAAAGTCGAACCACTTCTCGCGCACGGTTTCGCTCGCGAGCGGCGTGGCGAGGCTGACGAGCGCCACGCCGAGCGCCACCCAGGCGAGGCCCCAGCGCGCCCAGACGATCGCCTTCTGCTGCAGCGCCCCCTCGGTGCGCAGCACGAGCCAGGTCGAGCCGAGCAGTACGTAGCCGCCGCACAGCCCGCCCGCGACGACGAGCGAGAACAACCAGTAGCCAAAGCCCTCGGCGTAGCCGGTGATCGTGCGCCCGAGCATCAGCCCCTGCGCGAGCGCGGCGAGGAACGAGCCGAACCAGAACAGCCAGTTCCACAGCTCGCGGTGCCAGCCGAGCGCCTTGACGCGGAACTCGAAGGCCGCGCCGCGCAGCATGAGGCCGACCAGCATCGTCGCCACCGGCAGGTAGAGCGCGCCGAGGATCACGCCGTGCGCCGCCGGAAAGGCCACCAGCAGGAGCCCCACGCCGAGCACCAGCCAGGTCTCGTTCGCGTCCCAGAACGGGCCGATCGAGGCGACCATCACGTCCTGCTCGCGCGCGTCGCCGGCGGGCAGCAGCATGCCGACGCCGAGGTCGTAGCCGTCGAGCACGACGTAGGCGAGGATCGCCGCGCCCATCAGGAACGTGAACACGAGCGGCAGGTCGAGGCTCATCGTGTGCCTCCGCTCCCCTCGCCAGCAAGGTGCGTGAGGACCACGATGTAGGCGAGCAGCATGAGTCCGTAGGTGAGGACGTAGCCGGTGAGGCTCGCGCCGAGTTCGGCGTCGGGCACGGCTCCGAGCGCGTCGCGCGTGCGCAGGATCCCGGTGACGAGCCACGGCTGGCGCCCCATCTCGGTCACGATCCAGCCGGCGAGCGTCGCCACCCAGCCTATGAACGTCGTTCCGGCGAGCGCCCACAGCAGCCAGCGCGGCGCCGTGCGGCCGCGGCGCGTCAGCCACGCACCGAGCCAGGCGAGCGCGAGCATCGCGAAGCCGGTGCCCACCATGATGCGAAAGGCGAAGAACACCGGCGCCACCGGGGGGATGTCGTCGCCGAAGGCGTCCAGCCCCTGCAGCTCCCCGTTCGGGTCGTGGCGCAGGATGAGGCTCGCGCCCTTCGGGATGGAGATCGCGTAGTCGTTGCTGTGCGTCTTCTGGTTCGGAATGGCGAACAGCTCGAGCGGCACGCCCTTGCCGCCGTGCCAGATGGCCTCGATCGCGGCGATCTTGGCCGGCTGGTGCTCGAGCGTGTCCAGGCCGTGCAGGTCGCCGGCGGCTATCTGGAGCGGCGCGAGCACCGCGGCGATCAGCACTCCGGTGCGCAGCGTGCCGCGCGCCGCCGCATCGCCGCCCGCCTTGAGCAGGCGCCAGGCCGACAGGCCGGCAACGAGGAACGCCGCGGTCAATCCCGAGGCGAGCAGCATGTGTACGAAGCGGTAGGGAAACGAGGGGTTGAAGATCACCTCGAGCCAGTCGCCCGCGATCAGCTTGCCGCCGCTCGTCCAGACTTCGCCCGCGGGCGTCTGCATCCACGAGTTGAGCGCCAGGATCCAGAACGCCGACACGGTGGTGCCGAATGCCACCAGCACCGACGAGGTGACATGCAGCCAGCCCGGCACGCGGTCCATGCCGAACAGCATCACGCCGAGAAAGGTCGCCTCCAGGAAGAACGCGGTCAGCACTTCGAAGGCGAGCAGTGGCCCGGCGACGTTGCCGACCCGGTTCATGAAGCCGGGCCAATTGGTGCCGAACTGGAACGACATCACGATGCCGGTGACCACGCCCATGGCGAAGGTGAGCGCGAAGATCCGGGTCCATAACTTGTAGGTGGCGAGCCAGGCCGGGTCGCCCGAGCGCGCGTAGCGCACGCGGAAGTACACCAGCAGCCACGCGAGCCCGATGGTGATGCTCGGGAACAGGATGTGGAAGCCAATGTTCAGTCCGAACTGGGCTCTCGCGAGGTGCAGGGCGTCGCTCGCGTCCATGACTTATTATGCGGCGGCATGTCCCCGCCCTCAATCGGCAAGAACGATCTTTTCATGCGGCTTGCGCAGGGACAGGCGGCGCGCGTCACGGTGCTCACCCCCAACCGCCGCCTCGCGCAGGCGCTCGCGCGCGAGTTCGACGATGCACAGGCCGCGAAAGGGCTCGCGGTGTGGGAGACCGCCGACATCCTGCCCTTCGGCGCGTTCATCGCGCGGCTGTACGAGGACGCGCTTTACTCGGAGCTCGCCGCGCGTCTGCCGCTCGCGCTGACGGAAGCGCAGGCGGACGAGCTGTGGGAAGCGGCGATCCGCGCGAGCGGCTGGGGCGCGACGCTGCTCGCCGTGCCGCAGGCGGCGCGCGAGTGCGCGCGCGCCTGGGAGCTTGCGCACGCCTGGCGCATCGCGGGGGCGCTCGCGAGCTTTCCGGGCAACGACGATGCGCGCGCCTTCGCCGAGTGGGCGCAGGACTACGCGCGCCGCTGCGCTGGCGGCGGCCATGTCGATGCCGCGCGCCTTGCCGACGTCGTCGCGCCGCTGCTTGCCGAAGGCGCGCTCAGGAAGCCCCGGCTCCTCGTCGCCTACGGCTTCGACCTCTTCACGCCTCAGGAACGCGACTTCCTCGGCGCCTGCGCGGCGCACGGCGTTGCGCTCGCCGCCTGCGCGCCGCAGGCGCGCGAGGCGCAGGCGGCGCGGCACGCCTTTCCCGGCGCGCGCGACGAGCTGGAGGCCGCCGCGCAGTGGGCACGCGCGCGCCTGGAAGCGGGCGCGCGGCGCATCGGCGTCGTGGTGCCCGAGCTGGGCAACCGGCGCAAGGAGGTGCTGCGCATCTTCGCGCGCGTGCTCGATCCCGGCTTCAACGTGCCGGGCGCGGAGCGCAAGCCGCCCGCGTTCAACGTGTCGCTCGGCGCGCCGCTCGCCGACTTTCCGCTCGCGCGCGCGGCGCTCTCGATCCTCGAGCTCGCCGCCGGCGAGATCCCGTACGAGCAGGCGAGCCGCCTCGTGCGCTCGCCGTTCCTCGGCGGCGGCGACGAAGAGATGGCGCGCCGCGCGCGCCTGGACGCGTCGCTCCGGCGCAGCGCCCCGGCGCGCGTGACGCTCGGCAAGCTCGTCGCCCTGGCCGAAGGCTGCCCGGTGCTGCGCCAGCGCCTGGAGGCGCTCTACGCGCTGCCCAAGCGCGAGTCGGCCTCGCCTCACGAGTGGGCGCGGCAGTTCAGCGCGCTGCTCGATGCCGCCGGCTTTCCCGGGCGCAGCCTCGATTCGGCGGAGTACCAGGCGCGCGCGAAACTGAACGAGCTGCTCGCCGAGCTGGCGAAGCTCGAGCGCGTCGCGCCGAAGATGAGCGGCGCGCGCGCGCTCGCGCGCCTGCGCGGCCTGTGCGCGCAGACGCTGTTCCAGCCCGAGACGCCGGATGCCCCGATCCAGGTGCTCGGCGTGCTCGAATCCGCGGGCCTCGAATTCGACGCGCTGTGGGTGAGCGGCCTGACCGACGAGGCCTGGCCGCTCGTCGCGCGCCCGAATCCGTTCATTCCGCCCGCACTGCAGAGGAAGGCGGGCATTCCCGAAGCGTCCGCCGAGGCCTCGCTCGCGCGCGCGCAGCGCATCACCGACGGGTGGCTGGGCGCGGCGGCCGAGGTCGTCGTCTCCTCTCCGCTGCTGGACGGCGAGCGCGCGCTGCTGCCTTCGCCGCTCGTCGCCGGAATTTCCTCCGCGCAAGGGCAGGCGCTGCCCGCGTATTCCCGCTATCGCGATCTCGTCTTCGCCGCGCGGCGGCTCGAGCGCGCGGCGGACGGCCGCGCGCCCGCGCTCGCCACGCGCACGCCGCGCGGCGGAACGCGCATTCTCGCCGACCAGGCCGCGTGCCCGTTCCGCGCCTTCGCGCACCATCGCCTGGCGGCCGAGGCGCTCGAAGCGCCGGCCGAAGGGCCGGATGCGCGCGCGCGGGGGCTCCTCTTGCACGCGCTCATGAAGGCGCTGTGGAGCGAGCTGAAGGGGAGCGCGGCGCTGCAGGGCGACTGCGCGGCGGCGATCGCGCGCGCGGCCCATGCCGCAGTGGCCGAGGCCGGCCTCGAGGAGCCCTTCGCCGGAATGGAAAGGTCGCGGCTTGCGAAGCTCGCCGCCGAGTGGCTCGAAGTCGAGCGCGCGCGCACGCCGTTCGAGGTGGTCGCGACGGAAGAAAAGCGCAAGCTCGCCGTGGCGGGGCTCGAGCTGAACGGCCGCATCGACCGGCTCGACCGGCTCGCCTCCGGCGGGCATGCGCTCATCGACTACAAGACCGGGCGCACGACGCCGAACGCCTGGCTCGGCGCGCGCCCCGACGACCCGCAGCTGCCGCTCTACGCGCTAAGCGCCGGGGAAGACGTCGCCGCGGTGGCCTACGCGAGGCTGCAGCCCGGCGGCATGAAGTTCATGGGCTTCGGCCGCGCGAAGGACCTGGTCGCGCAGGCGAAGGACTGGGACGCGCTGCTCGAAGGCTGGAAGAACGAGCTCGAAGCGCTCGGCGCCGGCTTCGCCGCGGGCGAGGCGCGCGTCGATCCGAAGGACGGGCTCGCCACCTGCCGCACTTGCGACTTACAGAGTCTTTGCCGCGTGCACGAGCGCATCGGCGCGCTCGGCGCGGGCGAGGAGGAGGGCGAGTGAGGCGCGCCCTAGGCCGAACCGCGCGGCGCGGGCAGCCCGTCGAGCAGCGCGCCCTCGACCGCCGAGAGCAGCTCGCTCATGTGCGGGTGCGCGTGCGGCCCGCTCTGCGTCCACGCCATGTAGAGCATGCCGTCGGGCTTCACCGCGAGCACCGCCGGCTCGGTGAACAGCGTCATCTCCTCGATGCCGGTGCCCGGGTGCGCGCCGCGGCCCTCGGAGAGGTACACGCCCGCCTTCCGCGCGTCCTCGGGCTCGACGCCGTAGCCGACGCGCAGGCTCGCGAGGCCCCACTGGAGCTTCGCCCGCTCGGCGCGCTCGCGCGTGTCGGTCGAGAGCGCGATCACCGACACGCCGCGGCGCTCGAACTCGGGCAGCACTCGCTCGAGCTCGCGCAGCCACTTGCGGCAAATCGGGCACTGCAACCCGCGGTAGAAGACGAGCAGCGTGAGCATCTGCGGGTGCTCGTCGGCGATGTGCCAGCTGCCGCCGCCCGCCAGCTCAGCGTCGATCGCCGGCATGGTGTCATCGGGAAGGGTCCGCATGGGAGGGTCCTCCTGTGGACATGATAGCCGACCGCAAGGAGCGCGAGCTTGCGCTCGACACGACCCGCTCGTACATCGTGCAGGCGCCGGCCGGCTCGGGCAAGACCTCGCTCCTGGTCGAGCGCTTCCTCGAGCTGCTCGCCGCCGTCGGGCAGCCCGAAGAGGTGGTAGCGATCACTTTCACCCGCAAGGCTGCGGGCGAGATGCGCGCGCGCGTGCTGGAAAAGGTGCCGCCCGAGCTCGCGCCGCGCCTGCGCATCCAGACCATCGACGCGCTGTGCGCCGCGCTCACCGCGCAGATGCCGGTGCTGGCGAAGTTCGGCGCGCAGCCGGGAATCGCCGAGGACGCCTCCGAGCTCTACCGCGAGGCGGCGGCGCGCGCGCTGGCGCGCTTCACGCCGCCCGTCGCGCGCCTGCTTGCGCACCTGGACAACAACGTCGCCGACGCCGCGGCGCTGCTCGCCGAGATGCTCGCGCGGCGCGACCAGTGGCTGCGCCAGACGGGCGAGGCGCCGACGCGCGCCGAGCTGGAAGCCGCCTTGCTTTTCGAGAGAAACCGCCTCTTGCAGAACGCTCGCGCGCTGCTTCCGGACGCCAGCCCCGAGCTCGCCCAGGAACTGCTCACCAAACAGAACACCTGGAGAAAAAGAAACGCGCAAGCCCAGTCGTTCTCCGGCAATGAACCGCTTCGCCTGGCACTCGCCGCCCTGATCAATGCGCCGCCCGAGCGCTACACGGAGACGCAGTGGCTGGCGCTCGAGGCGATCCTCGCGCTGCTCAAGCCCGCGGTCGCCGAGCTGCGCGTGCTGTTCGCCGAGCGCGGCGAGGTCGATTTCACCGAGATCGCGCACGGCGCGCTCGCCGCGCTCGGCACACCGGAGGCGCCGACCGATCTGCTGCTTTCGCTCGACGTGCGCGTCAAGCACCTGCTGGTCGACGAGTTCCAGGACACCTCGAACTCGCAATGGGAGCTGCTCGAGCGGCTCACCGCGGGCTGGGAGCCGGGCGACGGGCGCACCGTGTTCGTGGTCGGCGATCCGATGCAGTCGGTGTACCGCTTCCGCGACGCGCAGGTGGGCCTTTTCCTGCACGCGCGGCGCGCGGGCCTGCCGAACGTGAAGCTCGAACCGCTGATGCTGTCCACCAACTTCCGCTCGCAGGGCGCGATCGTCGAGTGGGTGAACGCGGTGTTCCCGCGCGTGCTGCCCGCGACGGAAGACGAGGCCGCGGGCGCGGTGCCGTACGCCCGATCGGTGCCGTTCAAGGACGCGCACCCCGGCGGCGAGCCGGCATTGGAGCTCTTCGCCGCGCGCGAGGCCGAGGCGCAGCGCGTCGCCGAGATCCTGCGCGCGGCGAAAGGCACCAAGGCGATCCTGGTCCGGAACCGCAACCACCTCGACGCCATCGTCCCGGCGCTGAAAGAGGCGGGCCTGCGCTTCCGCGCCGTCGAGATCGAGCAGCTCGGCGAGCGCCAGGTGGTGCAGGACCTCTACGCGCTCACGCGCGCGCTCACCCATCTTGCCGACCGCGTCGCCTGGCTCGCCATCCTGCGCGCGCCGTGGTGCGGTTTGGGTTTGGATGAATTGAGCAGTTTCTTCGAGGGAAAGAATGAAGAAACCATCTGGGAGCTGATGCAGGACATTCCCCGCCTCTCGAAGATCGTCGCCGTCCTTAAGCCCGCGCTCGACGATCGCCTGCGCGGCACGCTGCGCGACCGCGTCGAAGGCGTGTGGCTCGCGCTCGGCGGCCCGGCATGCGTCGAAGACGCGACCGACCTCGAGGACGCCGAAGCCTTCCTCGACGAGCTCGAGCGCCTGGAAGAAGCGGGGGAGCTCGAGCACTTCGAGTTGCTGGCCGAGAGCCTCGACAAGCTCTACGCGCTGCCCGACGTCGACGCCGGCCCCGACGCGGTCGAGATCATGACCATCCACAAGGCGAAGGGCCTCGAGTTCGCCACCGTCGTCGTGCCCGGCCTCGACCGCGCGCCGCGCACGGGAAGGAAGCCTCTCTTCGCCTGGCGCGCCTTACCCGGAGGCCGGCTCCTGCTCGCGCCGATCGACGAAACCGGCGCAGAGAAGGAGCCGCTCTACCAGTACGTGCGAACGCTCGACCGCGAGGCCGAAGACATCGAGGCCGGACGCCTGTTGTACGTCGCCGCCACCCGCGCCGAGTCGCACCTGCACCTGCTCGGCTGCGTGAAAGTGGACGAAGACGGCGTGCTCAAGATGCCGTCGCGACGGAGCCTCCTTGGATTGGCTTGGGACGCACTGGGAGATCGATTGCGATTGCCCACCGAGGCTGTCCCGACCGAAGAAATGAAAGCTTCACTTCCGACGGGCGAGCTGCGACGGCTGCCCGCAGATTTCGTCCTTCCCGAGCCGCCCGCAGCCGTCGCGTGGAAGACGCTGGAAGAGGGCAGGGAAGAAGTGGATATCGAATTCTCGTGGGCCAAGGAAGCCGTCCGTCACGCCGGCATCGTCGCGCACGCGTGGCTCCAGCGCATCGCCGAAGACGAGCTCAATGGCTGGGACGCCGAGCGCGTCGACGTCTTACGCGAGCGCATCGTGCGCGACCTCGAGCGCCGC
>DATGDH010000080.1:0-27518 GCA_035310985.1 Burkholderiales bacterium | reverse complement strand
GAAGCAGGGCGGGCGCGACGCCGCCACGCTCGCGGCGAACGTCAAGAAGGCGATCGACGCCGAGCGCCTGGTGTTCGAGGTCGAGGGCAGCCTGTACATCGTCCAGGTGCGCAATCTGAAATACGTCCAGGTTTCGCCCGCGCCGGAGGCGCTGCCCTCGGGCATCATCGTCGGCGCGCAGGTCGTGAGCTAGGCGATCCGATGGACGGGCGGCGGCTGGGACGTCGCTGCGCGAGGTGGGCCTGCCTCGCGATCCTGTGCTTGTCGTTCGTCGCGCCGGCGGCGAGCGCGGATCCCCAGCCCGGCACCCGGCCGCGCATCGGGCTGGTGCTCTCCGGAGGCGGCGCGCGCGGCCTCGCGCACATCGGGGTGCTGAAGGTGCTGCGCGACCTGCGCGTGCCGGTCGATTGCATCGCCGGCACGAGCATGGGCGGCATCGTCGGGGCGGTGTACGCGAGCGGCGCACCGGTGAGCGAGATGGAATCGAAGGTCAAGGCGATCGACTGGAAGGTGGTGTTCCAGGACCGGCCCGACCGGCGCCTGATGACCGAGCGCCGCAAGCGCGAGGAAAGCGGCTTTCTGGCGCGCCCCGAGGTCGGTTTCCGCGACGGCGCCGTGCAGTTTCCTCAGGGCGTGCTCTATGGCCAGAACATCGAGCGGGAATTCGCCGATCTTGCCTACCGCGGCGAGGACGTGAGCGACTTCACGCAGTTGCCTTTTCCCTTCAAGGCGGTGGCGACGGACATTGCGACGGGTACCCCGTACGTGCTCGACAAGGGCTCGCTCGCCAAGGCGATGCGCGCGACGATGTCGGTGCCGGGGGTGATGGCGCCGGTCGAGATCGACGGCCATCTGCTGGTCGACGGCGGCCTGGTCGAGAACCTGCCGGTGGAGCTGGTGCGCAAGATGTGCGCAGACGTGGTGATCGCGGTGAACCTCGGCACCCCGCTGCTCAAGGCCTCGGAGATCACTTCGATCTTCGCGGTGAGCGAGCAGATGATCAACATTCTCACCGAGCAGAACGTGCGTGCCTCGCTCGCGCAGCTCAGGCCAGGCGACATCCTGATCTCGCCCGAGCTCGGCGACATCGGCGCCGGCAGCTTCGACCGTGCGGCCGACGCGATCGCGATCGGCGAGAAAGCGGCGCTCGCGCAAGAGGCCGGGCTGCGCCGCCTCAGCCTTCCGCCCGAAGAGTATCGGGCGGAACTGCGCGAGCGGCGCACGGTGGTGGAGAAGTCCTACCGCATCGACGAGGTGCGCGTCGCGCCGATGGAGCACGTCAACTCGCAGGCGGTCGCGAACGAGATCAAGACCAAGCCCGGCGCAACCGTCACGCGCAAGCAGATCGAGCAGGACGTGCAGCGCGTGTACGCGTCGGGCGACTTCGAGAGCGTCGGGGGCCGCGTGCTGCGCGACGGCGACCGCACGATCGCGCTGATCGAGCCGAAGGAGAAGTCCTGGGGTCCGCACTACCTGCGCTTCGGCCTGAGCCTGGTGGCAAACGTCGGCCACGACACCGGCTTCACGATCGTCGGCCGCTCCGACCGGCGCTGGCTGAATTCGAGTGGAGCGGAATGGATCAACCAGCTGCAGATCGGCGAGATCGCGGGCTTCCTGAGTGAGTTCTACCAACCGTTCGCTGCCGGCAGTCCGTGGTTCGCGGCGCCGCGCGTGACCCTGTATCGCACGCAAAGCAACGTCTTTCTCGGCGACGAGAGGATCGCCTTGTACCGCAGGCAGTCGGCGCAGCTCGGCTTCGATGTGGGGCGCGACGTCGGCACGCTCGGGGAGGTGCGCATCGGGCTGGCCGGAGGGCGGCTGGATTCCGACATGGACGTCGGCCCGCCGATCCTGCCCAACGAGAAGGTGCGGCTCGATGCGTGGACCGGACGCATTGAATTCGACAAGCTCGACAACTACAGCTTTCCGAACGAAGGCCAGCGCGGCCGGGTCGACTTGTTCGCTGCGCGCAAGTCGCTCGGCAGCGACATGACCTACAACCGCGTGCAGCTCGACTGGACCGGCGCGGCGACCCTGGGGTACAACAACACGTTCTCGGCGAACGCACTCGTCGGCCGCAGCCTGGGGGACGCCGAGCTGCCGTTCTTCGACAGCTTCACGCTGGGTGGATTCCAGAGGCTTTCGGGCTACGACCGCGACCGCTTCCGCGCGCTGAACGTCGCCTTCGGCTCGCTCGGCTACCGGCGCGTGATCCGCCCGCCGCTCGGCCTGGAGCTGGGCGGCATTCTCGACCGCATGTACGGCGGAGTCTCGCTCGAGGCGGGCCGGATTCGCCAGAGCATCGATCCGCTCACGCCCGACGGCACGTACTACTCCGGATCGCTGTACATCGGCGCCGACACCCTCATCGGGCCGATGTTTCTCGCTTTCGGCCAGGGAGAAGGCAACAACCGCGCGGTGTGGCTCGCAATCGGCCGGCCCTGGCTGCCGCGTTGAACGCGGCTCATTGTTTGTGTAGGTCTTCTGCGACGCGCGCCGTGATGCGCCCGATCAGGTAGCCGTAGAAGGGATTGGAGCGCAGGCGCATGCGGTCGGCGGCCGACAGCACGAGCACGTTGCGCTCGCCGCGCAGCTCGAGGTTGCCGAGCGTGCGCAGCGGGCCCGCGGGCCCGCGCACTTCCGAGCCGTAGACGGGATCGTCCGGCGCGAACGGCAGCGCGATGTGCGACAGCGAGTAGACGCCCTGCGGCCACGCATACGGCAGCGTGCGCGTGTCCGGGGCCTGGGCGCCTGGCGCCCAGACGCGCTCGACCACGTCGCTCGATTCCGGGCTGGCGTTCGTGATCAGCGCCAGGCGATAGTCGCTGCGCGCGCCGCGGCGCGTCGCGTCGTCGAGCGCCCGCGGCGAGAAATCGAGGAACGGCCCCAGGCCCTGGAGGCGATTGACGTCGAACAGCACCAGCTCGCTCGTGTCGCCGCGCAGCCTGCCGTACAGCCGGTTCACCACCGCGTCCGAATTCACCGTGTCGTCGACCACCGACTGGAAGCTCATTATGGGAGGCAGGCGGGCGATGAGCCCCGAGCGCTCCAGTCCTCGCAACTCGTCCGCGAGCGCGTCGGTCAGATCGTAGATCTGCGCCCCGGCGTTCTTGGTAAAGGACGCGTACTTGTACGGATCCACTTCCAGGTCGATGTTGGTCCAGCGCGACTTGGGCGCGATGCCGAGGTCGGTCACCAGGCGCTGCAGGTTCGCGAGCATCGCGAGCGGCGAGACGCCGACCGCGGGAGAAATGAGGAACATGCGCTTCGGCACGCGTTCGGCTCGGCCCTGCTCGATCGCGTCCGCGGCGTACTTCAGTCCGAGCGCGGCACCGGCGGAGTAGCCGACTAAATAGAGGGGCAGCGAAGGATGGCGCGCGCGGATGTCGTCGAACGCCATCTGCACCGCCGCCATCCAGTCCCGCCAGCGCACTTGATCGAGGCCCGCCGGGATCGTGCCGTGCCCCGGCAGGCGCAGGCCGTACACCGTGACGCCTTCGGCCTGCAGCGTGCGCGCGATCGAGCGCAGCGTGTAGGGCGAGTCGGAAAGGCCGTGCACCAGCAAGGCCACGGCCCGCTCGGGCTGCGCAGGCAGGATGTAGCTGCGGTTCCAGTCGTGCGCGAGCCGCCTGGCGAGCAAGTTGCCCGCCGGATTGTAGCGGCTGAGCAACGCGTCCAGCCGTGCATCGTAGTCGCGCTGCTCGAGCGCCTTCACCTCGGCGAACAACCGATCTTCGAGCGCCATGTAGTCCGCAAACGTGCGCGGAGCGTTCGGCATGCCGGCGTGGAACTCCCCCTTCAGCTGCGCCGTTTCCCACGGGCGCAGGTCGCGCAGCCCGGTGGAATAGAGCACGTCGCCGAGCAACAGCACGACGAGACCGCCGAGCGCGAATACCACCGCGTACCGGATGAGCCGAAGCAATTTGCGCAGGACGCGCAGCACCTTTATTCGCGCGATCCCGCTACAGCACCTCGGCGGCGTAGTCGGCCAGGCGCGAGCGCTCGCCGCGCGCGAGCGTCACGTGACCGGCGTGTGCCCAGCCTTTCATTCGGTCGACCACGTAGGTGAGGCCCGAGCTGCCCTCGGTGAGGTAGGGCGTGTCGATCTGCGCGATGTTGCCGAGCAGCACCACCTTGGTGCCGGGCCCCGCGCGCGTCACCAGCGTCTTCATCTGCTTGGGCGTGAGGTTCTGCGCTTCGTCGATGATCAGCCACTTCTTGATGAAGGTGCGCCCGCGCATGAAGTTCAGCGACTTCACCTTGATCCGCGAGCGCACCAGGTCGCGCGTTGCGGCGCGCCCCCATTCGCCGCCGGGCTCCTCGGCCGCGTTCAGCACGTCTAAGTTGTCCTCGAGTGCGCCCATCCAGGGCTGCATCTTCTCCTCCTCGGTGCCGGGCAGGAAGCCGATGTCCTCGCCGAGCGGAACGGTCACGCGCGTCATGATGATCTCGGTATAGCGCTTGTCGTCGAGCGCCTGCGTGAGGCCGGCGGCGAGCGCGAGCAGCGTCTTGCCGGTGCCCGCCTGCCCGAGCAGCGAGACGAAGTCGATCGCCGGGTTCATCAGCAGGTTCAGCGCGAAGTTCTGCTCGCGGTTACGTGCCGTGATGCCCCACACCGCGTTCTTGGCGTGCGTGTAGTCGCGCAGCGTCTCGAGCACCGCGGCGCGGCCCGCCTTTTCCCTCACCAGTGCGTACAGCGGCCGCTCGCCCGATTCGTCGTACACGAACTCGTTCAGCTGCAGGTTCGCCACCAGCGGCCCGCGCACGCGGTAATAGGTGTGCCCCTCCTTCTTCCAGGACTCCATCTCGCGCCCGTGCGTGTCCCAGAAGTCGGCCGGCAGCTTGCGCACGCCGGTGTAGAGCAGATCGGTGTCCTCGAGCACCTTGTCATTGAAGTAGTCCTCGGCGGCGAGCCCGAGGGCGCGCGCCTTGATGCGCATGTTGATGTCCTTGGACACCAGGATCACGCTGCGCTGCGGCTCGCGCTTCTGCAGGTGGCGCACCACCGACAGGATCTGGTTGTCGGTGCGCCCGGTGGCGAGCGTCGCGGGCAGCCCGCCGTCGATCATTTCGGTCTGCAGGTACAGCCGGCCGCCGGTGGGCTTGCCGTCCGCGGTGCGGATCGGCAGCCCGGCGCCGATGTCGGTCACCGTCGCCGAGACGATCTCGTCCAGGAAGCGGCTCGCCTGGCGCGCGTTGCGCGCCACGTCCGAAAGGCCCTTCTTGTGGTTATCGAGCTCCTCCAGGGTTCCGATCGGCAGGTAGACGTCGTGCTCCTCGAAGCGATAGAGGCAGGTCGGGTCGTGCATCAGCACGTTGGTGTCGAGCACGAAAAGCTTGGTGACGCGCTTGGCTTGCCGGCGCGGGCGTTTCGACATGGAGTGTAGGGATGGAAGGGAGGGCTCTGCTGCGGGTTCGCTGCTCGCGTCGTCGCGCGCCTGCGCGGGACGCTCAGAGGGTCTTAACAAAGTTCAATACCTCCTCGACGTGGCCTGGGACCTTGACGCCGCGCCATTCGCGCGCGAGCACGCCGTCCTTGCCGACGACGAACGTGCTGCGCTCGATGCCGCGCACCTTCCTGCCGTACATGTTCTTCTGCTTGATGACGCCGAACTGGCCGCACACCTGCTCATCGGCGTCGGAGAGCAGGTCGAACCGGAACCTCATCTTCGCCTTGAAGCTCTCGTGCGACCTCACCGAGTCGCGCGAGACGCCGAACACCTCGCAGCCCGCCTGCGTGAACTCCTCGTGGCGGTCGCGGAAGTCGGCGCCCTCGGCGGTGCAGCCGGGCGTGTTGTCCTTGGGGTAGAAATACAGGACCAGCTTGCTGCCCTTGTGCTCGGACAGCTTGAACGCGTGGCCGCCGGTCGAGGGCAGGGTGAAGTCCTTGACCGCTTTGCCAACCATGCCTGGCTTATTCAGGGCGTCCTGGCGGTTCTTTGCGACGCGTTCATTGAACATGTTTTTCACGACAGCCGCAAGTAGCGGCTCAGAGGCCTGATGAACAACGCTATTTTGCGAGCGTGAACACTTCGTGCGCGCCGCCGATGCCGGCCAGCTCGAAGCGGCCGAGCGCGCGCAGCGGCCGGCGCACGCGCGCGGCGAACTCCTGCGACACGGCGAGCGGCACGCCGGCGCGCTTGGCGAGCGAGGCGAGGCGCGCGGTGCGGTTGACCGCCGGCCCGACCACGTTGAACGCGAGCCTGTCGGGGGCACCGACGTTCGCGTGCGTCACCGTGCCGAGGTGCAGGCCGAGGCCGAAGTCGATCTCGGGCAGCGCGGCGTGGCGCCGGCGGTGGTTCACCACCGCGAGCTGGTCGAGCGCGTCGACCGCGGCATCGAGCGCGGCCTCGCAAACCTGCGCCGCGTCCTGCGGCCGGCCGATCTCGAAGACGATCAGGATCGCGTCGCCGATGAACTGCAGGATCTCGCCGCCGCGCGCCGCGCAGGCGGCCGCGCAGTTCTCGAAGTACTCGTTCAGGAGCTGCAGCAGCTGCGGCGCAGGGAGCGCTTCGCTCAGCGTCGTGAAGCCGCGCAGGTCGGAATACCAGAAGGCGGCCTCGATGCGGTCGCCGTCGCCGCGCTTCACCTGTCCGTGCAGGATGCGCTCGCCGATGCGCGGCCCGACGAAGGCGTCGAGCAGCCCGAGGGTCATCTTGCGCGTATGGATGATCTCGACAAGGGGCGCGAGCAGGTTGGCGAGCGCGCCGAGGCGCTCGAGATCGGCGTCGCTGAAGCCCTGCGGCACCGCGGTCGCCGCGGCGAAGAAGTTGACTTCCCCCGAGCCGAACTCCAGCGGCAGCGCGTAGTAGTCGGTCATGCCGGCGGCGCGCAGCTCGTGCAGCAGCAGGTGGTCGCGCGCCTCGTCGAGCGCTGCCAGCCGCCGGCGAAAGGCGCCGCGGCGCTCGTAGACGTGCTGCACCGGGCTGCCGACGAAGGCGTCGCTCGTTTCCACGCCGTGCTGTCCGCTGAAGGGCGCCGCGCCCGGACCGCGCGTCCACAGGCAGCCCCAGGCGCGCAGCTGCGGATGGATGGTGGCGCAGGTGAACCCGAGCCGGTCGATGCGCGCGCCGGCCTTGTCCAGCTGCGCCGCGAGCGTGTCGAGCAGCGCGGCCGGCTCGGCGAGGCGGCGCCCCTCGATCACCAGCCAGGCCGCCACGGGCGCGAGCGACCAGTCCTCCTCCGGGCCGAGCAGGCCGCGGCGGCTCAGCTCGCGCACTGCGCCAGGAATCGCTCGAGCTCGCGCAGCACCTGGGCGGGCTTCTCCTCCGGCAGGAAGTGGCCGCAGTCGAGCGCGCGCCCACGCACGTCCCGCGCAACCTCGCGCCAGTCGGCGAGGCAGTCGAACTGCGCCTCGACCACGCCAAGCTTGCCCCACAGCGCGAGCACCGGCATCGCGAGCTTCTTCTTCAGGTCCCGCCTGTCGTGCACCAGGTCGATGCCCGCGGCGGCGCGATAGTCCTCGCAGGTGGCGTGGATCGTGCGCGGATCGCGGAAGCAGCGCGCGTACTCGCGCTGCGCGGCTTTCGAGAACGGTTTGAGGCCGGATCTTCCGCGCCCGATGCGCCCGAGGACGTACTTCGGCCCGACCGCACGCAGCATCGTCTCGGGCAGCGGCGCCGGCTGGATGAGGAAGAACCAGTGGTAGTAGGCGCGCGCGAAGGCCATGTCGGTCGAGGCGTACATCTTGAGCGTCGGCGAGATGTCCATCACGGTCAGGCTGAGCACGCGTTTGCCGTGGTCGCGCGCCAGGCGGTGCGCGACGCGCGCGCCGCGGTCGTGGCCCACCAGGTGGAAGCGCTCGTGGCCGAGGCGCGTCATCACTTCCGCCATGTCGAGCGCCATCGCGCGCTTGGAGTAGTTCGAATGGTCGGGCAGGCCCTTCGGCTTGGACGAGTCGCCGTAGCCGCGCAGGTCGGGACAGACCACCGTATAGCGGCGCGCGAGCTGCGGCGCCACCTTGTGCCACATCGCGTGCGTCTCGGGGTAGCCGTGCAGCATCAGCACTGGCGGCCCGTCGCCCCCCACGACCAGGTTTATGCTCGCGCCGCCAGTCCTGATCTTCTTTTGCTGGAAACCCGGAAAGAGCGCCATTTCACGACCTCGCGACCAGGGTGACGCCGACGATGATAATCGCGATTCCGGCGATTCGCTGCGCAGTCACCGCCTCGCCGAGCAGCCACCAGGCGAGCAGGGCGTTGAGCGCGAAGCCGAGCGAGAGCATCGGGTAGGCTACGCTCACCTCGACGCGCGACAGCGCTGCGAGCCAGACCACCACGCTCACCGCGTAGCAGGCGAGCCCGCCCAGGACGTATGGGTTGACCGCATACGACAGCAGCGCGTCGAGCATCCTGGCGGCCGAGAACTCGAAGCGCCCGACGGCGTCGGCCCCCTTCTTGAGCAGCAGCTGCGCGAAGGTGTTGAGCAGCACCCCGCAGGCGATCAGGCCGAAGCTGGAGAAATTCATGCGAACAGCAGAGCCGCGGCCACCTTGCGCTCCTCGGCGACCAGGATGTTGTAGGTGCGGCACGCCGCCTGCAGGTCCATCACCTCGAGCCCGACCCGCGCCTCGGCGAGCCCCCGCGTGAGCGAGGGGTTTGGGAAGCGCAGCCGCGGCCCGGTGCCGAGCAGCACGATCTCGAGGCCCAGCCCGGCGAGCGGCGCGAAGTCCTCGGCGCTGAGCGCCGCGAAGCTCGCCGCGCCCCAGGCGAGCACCTGGTCGGGCAGCACGATCAGGCTCGAGGCATGGCGCGCGCCGTTGACCATGACGTAGCCCTCGCCGTAGGCGGTAAAGACGTTGATGCCGGTCGCGACGGATCGATGCAGCTTCAAGCCGCAGATTGTACCCGCGGCGCGAGCGCCTCGCCCTGCACGGCGAGCGTGCCGGAGCGGCCCGGCACCGCGCCTTCGGCAACCGCGCAGCGCGGCAGGCGCGCGCGCTCGAGCCGCTCGTAGAGCGCGCGCAGCGCGACCAGCTCGTAGCCGAGCGCGCGCCAGCCATCCAGCATGCGCTCGAACGCCGGCGCCAGGCGCCCGCCTTCCAGCTCCGCGTGCAGCGTGTAGACGTGGCCGGCGGGAGGCGCCGTGCGCGAGCGCTCGAGAACCGCGCGCGCGGCGTCCTCGGGCGTCGCGCCGTCGACGCCGATCAGCTCGTCGAGCGTCGGCAGCGTGGTCGGCAGCTGCGGGCAGTCGCTCGCGCGCCCGCCGGCGACCGGCAGGAACGGCCCGGTGCCGCGCGTGTCGGAGGCGTACTCGAAGCCGAGCTCGGCCTCGGCGGAAAAAGCGTGCGCGTTCATTTGCCAGCCGGCCGCGCCGTGCACGCGCGCCGCCTCGCCGAAGATCTCGCGGTAGCGCTCGGCGGCGCGCCGCATCTCGGCGCGCGTCCACTCGGCTCCGGCACGCGCGACGCCGTCCTGCCACCTGACGTGGTCCCAGCAATGGATCCCGGTCTCGAAGCCGGCGGCGCGCGCCGCGCGCAGCTCGGCGGCGCAGCGCAGGCCGATGTCCGGCCCGGGGAGCAGCGTGCCGTAGAGCAGCGTCTTCAGGCCGTAGTGCTCGAGCACCGAGGTGCGCGCCACCTTGCCGACGAAGCCGCGGCGCAGCACGCGCTTCACCGCGCGGCCGGTGTGGTCCGGCCCGAGCGAGAAGAGAAAGGTGGCGCCCGCGCGGTGCTTGCCGAGGATGCGCAGCAGCGCGGGCACGCCCTCGCGCGTGCCGCGCAGGGTGTCGACGTCTACCTTGAGCGCGAGCCTCATTCCACCAGGCTGCTCGCCTCGGCGACGTGCTCGCGGTAGGCCTCGAAGATGTGCTTGAGCGCCGCGCGCATGCCGACGCGCGGCCGCCACTTCAGCTCGCGCTGCGTATTGACGATCGCGGGCACGCGGTTCTGCACGTCCTGGTAGCCCTTGCCGTAGTACTTGCCCGCGGTGGTGCGCACGATCCGCACCTTGCGCGCGCTGTCGCGGTACTCGCGGTAGCCGAGCGCCATCTGCTTCATCATGCGCGCGAGCTCGGCGATCGAGAAGTTGTTGCGCGGATTGCCGATGTTGTAGATCTTGCCGCTCGCCACGCCGCCCGGGTTCTCGATGATCTTCATCAGCGCGTCGATGCCGTCGTCGATGTAGGTGAAGGCGCGCTTCTGGCGCCCGCCGTCGACCAGCTGGATCTTCTCGCCGCGCACGATGTGGCCGAGGAACTGCGTGATGACGCGCGAACTCCCCTCCTTGGCGGCGGAGAGCGAATCGAGCCCCGCGCCGATCCAGTTGAACGGCCGGAACAGCGTGAAGTCGAGTCCCCGCTGCGCGCCGTAGGCCCAGATCACGCGGTCCATGAGCTGCTTTGAGCAGGCGTAGATCCAGCGCTGCTTGTGGATGGGTCCGAGCACGAGCTCGGTGCTATCCGGGTCGAAGCGCCGCTCGCGGCTCATGCCGTAGACCTCGGAGGTAGAAGGGAAGATCAGGCGCTTGCCGTGGTGCACGCAGGCGCGCACGATCGGCAGGTTCGCCTCGAAGTCGAGCTCGAACACGCGCAGCGGCTCGCGCACGTAGGTCGCGGGCGTGGCGATCGCCACCAGCGGGATCACCGTGTCGCACTTGCGGATGTGGTACTCGATCCACTCCTTGTTGATGGTGATGTCGCCCTCGAAGAAGCGGAAGCGCGGGTTGCCGAGCAGGTCCGCGACCCGGTCGGTCTGCATGTCCATGCCGTAGACCTCCCAGTCGGTCGTATCGAGCACGCGCTTGGACAGGTGATGGCCGATGAAGCCGTTGACGCCGAGTACGAGGAGTTTTTTCATGGTTTCGCTTCTCAGTCGAAGTTCACGCGCTCCGCGCCGAATCGGGCGCGCAGCTCGGCGGCGCCTGCAGGCCGGCCGTCGATCTCGAATTCGAGCAGGCGCAGGCGCCCGCCCGAGCTGCAGTCGGCATAGCAGCGCGCACCCTCGGCGTACAGCGCCGGTGCGCCGGCATGCGCCGGGGGCGCCGGCTCCAGGCGCGTGCGCAGGATCCTGAGCGGCACGCCGCGCGCGTTGGCGAAGGCGCCCGGATAGGGCGGGGCGACCCCGCGCACCAGGTTGTGGATCTCGCGCGCGCCCTTCTTCCAGTCGATCCTGCCGTCCTCGGGGCGACGCGCGCCGTAGTAGCTGCCCGCGGCGAGTTCCTGCGCGATGCCGGCCGCGCGCCCGGCGAGCAGCTCGGGCAGCACGCGCTCGAGCGCGATTTCGGCCGCGACGGTGACCTTGTCGAACACCTCGCGCGCCGTGTCGTCTGGCAGGATCGGCACGCGCTGCTGCGCGACGACGGCGCCGGCGTCGGGCTTCTCGGTCATGTAGTGCAGGCTCGCCCCCGTTTCGGCCTCGCCCCTGATCACCGCCCAGTTGACCGGGGCGCGCCCGCGGTACTTGGGCAGCAGCGAGCCGTGCATGTTCAACGCGCCGCGCCGCGGCGCGGCGAGCAGCCGCGCGCCGAGCATGCGACGGTAATAGAACGAGAAGATGAAATCCGGCCGCAACCGCTCGACGCGCTCCGCGAACTCGGGCGCGTTCGGGTCCTCGGGATACGCGGTCTCGAGGTCGCGCTCGGCGGCGAAGTCCGCGACGCGCGCGAACCACAGGTTCTCGCCCGGATCGTCGCGCTGCGTCACCACCAGCGGCACCTCGACGCGCTGCGCGAGCAGCACCGCGAGGCAGCGCACGCCGACGTTGTGGTAGGCGAAGACGACCGCGCGCGTCATTCCACGCGCTCGAGCACCGCGGACACGATGTAGCGCGGGCGCTGGCGCACCTGCACGTAGATCCGGCCGATGTACTCGCCGAGCAGCCCGATGCCGAACAGCTGCAGCCCGATCAGGAAGAACGCGAGGATGTCGCGGTCCCACAGCGCGGCGAGCGCTTCCCTGAAGCTGCCGGCGAGCAGCATGCGCTCGATCATGACCACCAGGTACAGCGCCAGCGAGCCCGCCGCAACCAGCATGCCGAGCACGGAGAAGAGCTGCAGCGGTGCGATCGAGAAGCCGGTCATCAGGTCGAAGTTCAGGCGCGCGAGCTTGAGCACCGAGTACTTGGAGGCGCCCGCAGTGCGCTCCGCGTGCGCAACCTCGATCTCCGCCGGGCGGCGCGCGAAGGTGTAGGCGAGCGCCGGAATGAAGGTGTTCGCTTCCTTGCACTGGTTGATCGCGTCGACCACATCGCGGCCGTAGGCGCGCAGCATGCAACCCTGGTCGGTCATGCGGATGCTGGTGGTGCGCTCGCGCAGGCGGTTCAGGATGCGCGAGGGCACGCGCCGCAGCCAGCTGTCGCGCCGCTGGCGGCGCACGCCGCCGACGTAGTCGTACCCTTCGTCCATCTTGGCGAGGAGCTTGCCGATCTCCTCGGGCGGGTTCTGCAGGTCGGCATCCAGCGTCACCACGCGCTCGCCGCGGCAATGCGCGAAGCCGGCCATGATCGCCAGGTGCTGGCCGAAGTTTCCGGCGAGCAGCACCACGCGCGTCTCGGCGGGCCGCCTGGCGAACTGCTCGCGCAAGAGCGCCGCCGAGCGGTCGGCGCTGCCGTCGTCGACGAAGACAACTTCGTACGACTTGCCGAGCGCGTCGAGCGCCGGATAGAGGCGCGCGAACAGCGACGGCAGGCCCTCTTCCTCGTTGTAGACCGGAATGACGACGGAGAGGTGAGGAGGCCGCATCGGGTCGTGGCGCCGCGCCTAGCGGCGGTGTGCGGCAAGGATATCACCGAGCGCGGCGCACACCCGGTCGACGTCCGCCTCGGCCATGGCGGGGAACAGCGGCAGCGTGACGGTGCGCGCGCCGACGCGCTCGGCGTGCGGGAAGTCGCCCGGCTTCCAGCCCTGCGCGCGGTACAGGCGGAAAAGGTGCATCGCCGGGTAGTGCACTCCGGTGCCGATGCCGCGCTCGTGCATGAGCGCCATGAAGCGCGCGCGGTCGATCGTCATGCGCTCGAGCGGCAGCAGCACCTGGAACATGTGCCAGTTCGACTGCTCGAAGTCGGCCGCCGGCAGCTCGCAGCCGAGCGAGCGATCGAAGCGCTCGAAGTAGCGCCGCGCGAGCGCGCGGCGGCGCGCGTTGAACTCCTCCAGGCGCGCGAGCTGCCCCAGGCCGATGCGCGCCGCCACGTCGGTCAGGTTCATCTTGGCGCCCGCCTCGTCGACCTCGATCTCGCCGCCGGGCATGCGCACTACGCCCTGCAGCCGCAGGCGCTCGCAGCGCTCGGCCTCGGCCGCGTCGTTCAGCACCAGGCAGCCGCCTTCGGCGGTGGTCATGTTCTTGTTGGCGTGGAAGGAAAGGCACACCAGGTCGCCGAAGCTGCCGATGCGACGTCCCTTCCAGCTCGCGCCCATGCTCTGCGCGGCGTCCTCGATGACGCGCAGGCCGCGGCGGCGCGCGATCGCGTAGACCGCGTCGCGGTCGAAGGGCAGCCCCGCCATGTCGACGGGGATGAGCGCCCTGGTGCGCGCACCGAGCGCGGGTTCGATCCTCGCCGGGTCGATGTTGCGCGTCGCCGGGTCGATGTCGACGAACACCGGCCGGGCTCCGGCCCGCAGCACCACGTTCGCGGTGGCGACCCAGGAAAGCGGCGTCGTGACCACCTCGTCGCCTGCTCCGACGCCGGCGAGCGCGAGCGCGAGCTCGAGCGCCCCCGTGCCGGAGGCGAGCGCGCGCACCGGCCGGCCGCCGAAGTACTCCGACAGCCCCGCCTCGAAGGCCTTCGCCTGCAGGCCGGTGGTAATCCAGCCCGAGCGCAGCACCTCGGCCACCCCGGCGATCGTCGCCTCGTCGATCGACGGGCGCGTGAACGGCAGGTAGGGCGCCGCGCTCACGGGCGCGCCACCACGACGCGGCGCGGGTCGCGGGCGAGCACCGTCATCGGCAGGCCGCGCGCGGCGAGCGCGTCGTAGTCGCGCGCGCGCATCAAGGCCACGGCGCCGGGACTGCCTTGCCAGGCTTTGGCAAAGCCTTCGTAACTCGAAATGAAATCGCCCGGTTGCCACCCGATCGGCGCGGCGAGCTCGTCCTGGTACATGACCATCGTGGCGGTGCGGCGCGCGTAGAAGAGGAAGGCGTGGTCGAAGGTGTCGTAGAAGAACAGCCGCTGGGCCGCGTCGAGCGCCGGCCGCACCCGCTCGACGAGCCGGCGTGCCGAGTATAGCGGCGCGAGCGCCTGGTAGCCGGAATTCACCGCGAACGCGGCCGCGAAGCCGCCCGCGGCGATCCAGGCGATCGCGGCCGTGCGCAGCCCGCGCCGCGCGAGCCAGGCGGCGAGGAGTCCGGTCGCGAACAGCGCCAGGCCCGCCGCCACCAGCCAGGGAATGAACCCGGCGAGCAGTCCGGCGGGCAGCTCCGGCGAGGCGCGCTGCCCCACCAGCGGCGGCGCGAGCGCCGCGACGGCGGCGCCGAAGGCGGCGGCCGGGGCCGCGATCCAGACGGGCGCGCGCGGCTGCGCGCGCGCGGCCCACTCGCCGGCGAGCAGCGCCGCGGCCGGCACGAGCGGCAGGACGTAGGAAATGAGCTTCGAGTCCGAGACCGAGAAGAACGCGAACACCAGCACGACCCAGACGAACAGGAACCTTTGCGGCTGGAAGCGCGCCAGCGGATCGCGCCGCAGGCCGGCGGCGAGCGCGCCGGGCACGGCGAAGGTCCAGGGCACGAGGCCGATCGCCAGCACCGGCACGAAGTACCAGGCGGGCTGGTAGCGGCCGTGCTCGGTGGTCGTGAAGCGCTCGAAGTGTTCGTGTATGAAGAAGAAGCGCGCGAACTCCGGGTTGGCGCGCGACACCGCGACGAACCAGGGTGCCGCGATGGCGAGGAAGACCGCCAGGCCGACGCCCCAGTGCAGGCGCGCGCCGAGCAGCCGCCAGTCGCGCTGCCACAGCGCGTAAAGAACGAGCGCGCCGCCGGGCAGCACGACGCCGATCAGGCCCTTGGAGAGCACTGCCAGCGCAGCGCAAGCCCAGGCTGCGAGCATCCAGTTGCGCCGCGCGCGCTCCGTGGCGCCGTCGCGCTGCGCGAGCGCAAAGGCGTAGACGGAGCACGACAGGAACGCCGCCAGGCCCGTGTCGAGCGAGGCGAAGTGGCCCATGCCGAACCACATCAGGCTGCCGGCGAGCAGCAGCGCGCCGTAGCTGCCCGCGGCGGGGCCGAGCAGGCGCGCACCGGCGAAAAGCGTCGCGAGCACCGTCGCGAAGCCGGTGAGCACGGTCCACAGCCGCGCGCTCCAGGCCGACATGCCGAGGACCTCGAAGGCGACGGCGGTCGCCCAGTACTGCAGCGGCGGCTTCTCGAGGTACTTGTAGCCGTTCAGGTGCGGCGTGAGCCAGTCGCCGCTCGCCACCATCTCGCGAGCGATCTCGGCATAGCGCGCCTCGTCGCTGTTGAACAGATCGCGCGTGCCCGCGCAGGCAAACCAGGCCAGCGCGAACGCGACAAGCAAGGCGTAGGAAGTCTTTTTCATTGAGGCGCTCGCGTGGCTCGCGTAAAATTGTATCGTTATGAAGGAATTCCCGCGCATCAAACGCCTGCCGCCGTACGTCTTCAACACCACGCACGAGTGGAAGATGGCGGCGCGCCACCGCGGCGAGGACGTCATCGACCTGTCGATGGGCAACCCGGACGGGCCGACGCCCAAGCACATCGTCGACAAGCTGGTCGAGGCGGCGCAGCGCCAGGACACGCACGGCTACTCCGTGTCGAAGGGCATTCCGCGCCTGAGGAAGGCGATCTGCGACTGGTACCGGCGCCGCTATGCGGTCGAGTTCGACCCCGACTCCGAGGCGATCGTCACCATCGGCTCCAAGGAGGGCCTGGCGCACCTGATGCTCGCGACGCTCGAGCGCGGCGACACGGTGCTGGTGCCCAATCCTTCGTACCCGATCCACATCTACGGCGCGATCATCGCCGGCGCCGACATCCGCTCGGTGCGCATGACCGAGGGCGTCGACTTCTTCGCCGAGCTCGAGCGCGCCTGCGCCGAGCTCATCCCCAAGCCGAAGATGCTGGTGATCGGCTTCCCGTCGAACCCGACGGCAATGTGCGTCGAGCTCGGCTTCTTCGAGCGCGTGGTCGCCTTCGCGCGCGAGCACGACATCATGGTGGTGCACGACCTGGCCTACGCCGACATCACCTTCGACGGCTGGAAGGCGCCGTCGATCATGCAGGTGCCCGGCGCGCGCGACGTGGCGGTCGAGTTCTTCACCATGTCGAAGAGCTACAACATGGCGGGCTGGCGCATCGGCTTCATGGTCGGCAATCGCGACATGGTGTACGCGCTGGCGCGCATCAAGAGCTACCACGACTACGGCACCTTCACGCCGATCCAGGTGGCCTCGATCGTCGCGCTCGACGGGCCGCAGGACTGCGTCGAGCAGATCCGCCAGACCTACCAGCGCCGGCGCGACGTCATGGTGCGCGGGCTGCACGAGCTGGGCTGGATGGTGACCAACCCGAGGGCCTCGATGTACATCTGGGCGAAGATCCCCGAGCACTACCGGGCGCTGGGATCGGTCGAGTTCGCCAAGAAGATGATCGACGACGCGCGCGTCGCGGTCTCGCCCGGCATCGGCTTCGGCGAGTACGGCGACGACCACGTGAGGATCGCGCTCATCGAGAACGAGCACCGCCTGCGCCAGGCGCTGCGCGGCGTGCGCGACATGTTCAAGAAGGACGGGTTGCTGCGGGGCGCGGCGTGAAGCCGATCAGCGTCGGCCTGCTCGGCATCGGCACGGTCGGCGGCGGCACCTGGGAGGTGCTCGCGCGCAATGCCGACGAGATCCAGCGCCGCGCGGGCCGAGCGATCCGCATCACGCGCGTGGCGGACAAGGCGCTCGCGCGCGCGCGCTCGATCGTCAAGGGAAAGGCGATCGTCACCGCCGACGCGCGCGAGGTGACGCGCGCGCCCGACGTCGACATCGTGGTCGAGCTGATCGGCGGCTACGGCGTCGCCAAGGAGCTGGTGCTCGACGCGATCGCGCACGGCAAGCAGGTGGTAACCGCCAACAAGGCGCTGCTCGCCACGCACGGCAACGAGATCTTCGCCGCCGCGCAGAAGAAGGGCGTGATGGTTGCCTTCGAGGCCGCGGTGGGCGGCGGCATCCCGATCATCAAGGCGCTGCGCGAAGGCCTCACCGCCAACCGCATCGAGTGGATCGCCGGCATCATCAACGGCACCTCGAACTTCATTCTGTCGGAGATGCGCGACAAGGGCCTGCCCTTCGGCGAGGTGCTCGCCGAGGCGCAGCGCCTGGGCTACGCCGAGGCCGATCCGACGTTCGACATCGAGGGCATCGACGCGGCGCACAAGCTGACGATCCTCTCCGCGCTCGCCTTCGGCATCCCGATGCAGTTCAGGAAGGCCTACACCGAGGGCATCTCTAAGCTCACCCGCGAGGACATCCGCTACGCCGAGGAGCTCGGCTATCGCATAAAATTGCTTGGAATTACAAAAAGAGTTTCAAAAGGCATCGAGCTCAGGGTCCATCCCACGCTGGTGCCGGCGCGGCGCCTGATCGCGAACGTCGAGGGGGTCATGAACGCGATCCTGGTGAAGGGCGACGCCGTCGGACCGACGCTTTACTACGGCGCGGGCGCGGGCAGCCAGCCCACCGCGAGCGCGGTGGTGGCGGACCTGGTCGACGTGACGCGGCTTATCACCGCCGACCCCGGCCACCGCGTGCCGCACCTCGCGTTCCAGCCGGACCGGCTCTCGGATGTGCGCGTGCTGCCTATCGGCGAGGTCGAGACCGCGTACTACCTGCGCATGCGGGTGCTCGACCGGCCGGGGGTGCTCGCCGACATCACCCGCATCCTCGCGCAGGGCGCGATCTCGATCGACGCCATGGTGCAGAAGGAACCCGGTCATGGCGAGAAGCAGGTCGACATCGTGCTGCTCACGCACCGCGCGCTGGAGAAGAACGTCGCCGCGGCGCTTAAGCGAATCGAGAAGCTGAAGACCGTGGTCGGCAAGGTGACCAGGATCCGCTGCGAAGAGCTGCTGTAGTGCGCTACGTCTCCACGCGCGGCGGAACCGGGCCGCAGCGCTTCTCAGACATCCTGCTCGAGGGCCTCGCGCCCGACGGAGGCCTGTACGTGCCCGAGCGCTTCCCGCGCGCCGACCTCGCGGCGTGGCGCGGCCTGTCGTACGCGGAGCTGGCCTTCGAGATCCTGAAACTGTTCGGCGACGATATTCCCGACCTGAAGGAACTCGTTCAAGAAACCTATACGGCCGAAATCTTCGCCTCGGACGACATCACGCCGCTCAAGACGCTCGAGCCGGGCCTGCACCTCCTCGGCCTGTCGAACGGGCCGACGCTCGCCTTCAAGGACCTCGCCCTGCAGCTGCTCGGGAACTTGTTCGAGTACGAGCTCGGCCGGCGCGGCGAACGCCTGAACATCCTCGGCGCCACCTCGGGCGACACCGGCTCGGCGGCCGAGCACGCGCTGCGCGGCAAGCGCAACATCCGCGTGTTCATGCTCTCGCCCGCCGGGCGCATGACGCCATTCCAGGCGGCGCAGATGTTCAGCCTGCAGGACGGGAACATCCACAACCTGGCGGTCGAGGGCGTGTTCGACGACTGCCAGGACATCGTCAAGGCGGTCGCCGGCGACGCGGCGTTCAAGGCGCGCCACCGCATCGGCACGGTGAACTCGATCAACTGGGCGCGCGTCGCGGCGCAGGTGGTGTACTACTTCAAGGGCTACTTCGCGGCCACGCGCTCCGACGCGGAGCAGGTGTCCTTCGCCGTGCCTTCGGGCAATTTCGGCAACATCTACGCCGGCCACGTCGCGCGCGAGATGGGGCTGCCGGTGCGGCGCCTGATCCTCGCCACCAACGAGAACGACGTGCTCGACGAGTTCTTCCGCAGCGGTCGCTACCGTGTGCGGAAGGCCGCCGAGGTCCACGCCACCTCCAGCCCGTCGATGGACATCTCCAAGGCGTCGAACTTCGAGCGCTACGTCTACGACCTGGTCGGCCGCGACGCCGAGCGGGTGCGCGCGCTGTGGCGCGAGCTGGAGGCGGCCGGCGCCTTCGACCTGTCGGGCTCGGCCTGGTTCCGCAATGTGCCGGAGACCGGCTTCGTGTCGGGCAAGTCGGTGCATGCGGACCGGCTTGCGACGATCCGCCGCGTGTGGGAGAAGTACGGCGTGATGGTCGATCCGCACACCGCCGACGGAATGAAAGTCGGGCTCCAACGGCGCGAGCCGGGCGTGCCGCTCGTGTGCCTCGAGACGGCGCAGCCGGCCAAGTTCGCCGAGACGATCCGCGAGGCGCTCGGGCGCGAGCCGGCGCGGCCGGCGGCGCTGCGCGGCCTGGAGAAGCTGCCGCAGCGCTTCGAGCTCGTGCCGGCCGACGCCGAGGCGGTCAAGCGCTACATCGCCGGGCGCGCGGCGTGAGCGAGACCGGCATCAAGGAAAAGAACGTTCTCGGCGGCGAGCTGCTCGCGTGCAGCTACGCGCCGCTCACGGGCTACTTCCGCGACGGCTGCTGCGCCACGCACGGCGAGGCCGGTGTCGCGCACCTGGTGTGCGTGCGCGTGAGCGCCGAGTTCCTCGACTTCAGCGTCTCGCGCGGCAACGACCTGGTGACGCCGAACCCGGCAATGCGCTTCCGCGGCCTGCAGCCCGGCGACCGCTGGTGCCTGCACGTGCTGCGCTGGCGCGAGGCCTGGGAGGGGGGCTGCGCGCCGCGCGTGGTACTCGAATCGACGAACGAGAAGGTGCTCGAGCACGTGCCGCTTTCGGTGCTCAAGCGCTACGCACTGGATCTGCATTGAGGGACTGACCGCGCCATGAAGAAGAAAGCATCCACCACCCCGGCAACCAAGCACGCCAAGCTGCCCGGCAAGCTCGTCATCGTCGGCTTCGGCTCGGTCGGGCAGGGCGTGCTGCCGCTGATCCTGCGCCACCTGAAGACCAGGCGCTCCGACGTGATGGTGGTCACCAGCGACGAGCGCGGCGCGCGCGAGGCGGCGCGCTACGGCGTGAAATTCACGGTCAATCCGCTCAACCGCGGCAACTACCGCGCGGTGCTCGAGCCGCTGCTCGGCGCGGGCGACTTTCTGTTGAACGTCTCGGTCGACGTCTCGAGCGTGAACCTGATCGAGCTGTGCGCGAAGCGCGGCGCGCTCTACCTGGACACCTGCATCGAGCCCTGGGCGGGCGGCTACGTCGACCGGCGCCTGTCGCCCTCGCAGCGCTCCAACTACGCGCTGCGCGAGGCCGCGCGCGCGATTCGCGAGAAATTCCCCGACGGCCCGACGGCGGTGCTCACGCACGGCGCCAATCCCGGGCTGGTTTCGCACTTCGTCAAACGCGCGCTGCTCGACATCGCGCGCGACACGCGCGTGCGCGTGCCGCGTCCCGATACGCGCGAACAATGGGCCGCGCTCGCCGAGAAGCTGGGCGTGAAGGTGATCCACATCGCGGAGCGCGACACGCAGAAGGCGGTGCCCGACAAGCGCCGCGGCGAGTTCGTCAACACCTGGTCGGTGGACGGCTTCACCGGGGAGGGCTGCCAGCCCGCCGAGCTCGGCTGGGGCAGCCACGAAAAGTACTTCCCGCACGACGGCCGGCGGCACAAGTTCGGCTCGGGCTGCGCCATCTTCCTGCAGCGCCCCGGCGCGTCGACGCGCGTGCGCACCTGGACGCCGCTCGAGGGGCCATTCCACGGCTTTCTCATCACGCACGGGGAGTCGATCTCGATTTCCGACTACCTGACGGTGCGCAACGGCGAGGACGTGCGCTACCGGCCCACGGTGCACTACGCCTATCATCCCTGCGACGACGCGGTCAGCTCGGTGCACGAGCTGGCGGGCAAGAACTGGAAGCTGCAGGAGCGCAAGCGCGTTCTGATGGACGAGATCCAGGACGGCATCGACGAGCTCGGCGTGCTGCTGATGGGCCACGCCAAGGGCGCCTACTGGTACGGCTCGCGGCTGTCGATCGACGAGGCGCGCCGGCTCGCGCCGTACAACAACGCCACCACGCTGCAGGTGTCCTGCTCGGTGCTCGCGGCCATGGTGTGGGCGATCGAGAATCCGCGCCGCGGCGTGGTCGACCCGGACGAAATGGACTTCGAGCGCGTGCTCGAGATCGCCACGCCGTACCTCGGCGAGGTCGTCGGCGCCTACAGCAACTGGACGCCGCTCGTCGACCGGGGGCTGCTGTTTCCCGAGAAGCTCGACGTCGACGACCCGTGGCAGTTCAAGAATTTCAGGGTCGTCTAGAACCCGCGCGCTGGCGCGCGGTCGTCGTCTACGCGATCGCGATGGCGCTGCTCGAGGCCGCGGTGGTGACCTACCTGCGCACGATGCTCGGCAGCCTCGATCCCTACCGCGCCGGCGCGGTGCTGCCGCAACCCTGGCTCGGGTCGATCGAGCTCGCGCGCGAGGCGGCGACGCTGGCGATGCTCGGCGCCGTGGCCTGGCTCGCCGGCGATGCGCGGCGCACGCGCTTCGCCTACTTCCTGCTCGCCTTCGGCGTGTGGGACATCTTCTACTACGTCTTCCTCGTGCCGATGAGCGGCTGGCCGCGCTCGCCGCTCGATTGGGACGTGCTGTTCCTCATCCCGCTGCCCTGGTGGGGGCCGGTGATCGCGCCGGTGTCGATCGCAGCGCTCATGGCGGCGGGCGGAACCGTCCTCACGCAGTGCGCGCGCGGCGGCCGGCGCCCCTGGCCCGCGCGTTGGGCCTGGGCGGTGGCGGCCGCGGGCGCGGCGCTCGCGCTGTACGCATTCATGACCGACGCGCTGCACGCGCCCGCCTGGACCGCGCAGGCGCTCGGCCGGCTGCGGCCGGTCGCTTTCGACTGGCCGCCGTTCCTCGCCGCGCTGGCGCTGATGTGCGTGCCGCTCGGCGACGCGCTGCGGCAGCTGCGGTGAGCGGCGAGGAATTCGGGCCCTGGAACCCGGGGATCGAGTCGGCGCTGCCGCGCCGGCTGCTGCCGCTGGTGACGCTGTACCGTCCGGAGAACGTGTTCGGCGGCCCGGCCGAGGCGCTCGAGCTTGCCGACCTCACCGGCCTGCCGGCAGAGGAGCTGGTCGCGTTCCGGCCGCGCCGCCTGGTGCTGCACGAGCTGCTGGTGCGCGTCACCGCCGACCTGTCGGTGCCCGATGGCGCGCGCCTGGAGGACCTGGGGATCAACTTCCGCGCCATGACCTCGACCCTCCTCGCGCGCTACATCGAGCCGCACATGGCGCAGCTCGAGCGGGCCTATGCGCTGCTCGAGCGCGAGGTCGCGGCGCTTGCCGCGGCCGGGTTCGCCGCCGCCTTCGCCGCGCGCTCGATAGACGGCCTGGAGGCGCGCGCGAGCGGAGAAACGGCCCCGGTCGCGCGCGCCGCGCTGCGCGCCGTGGCACGGGTGGCGGGCATGGTGTGCGCGCGCCACGGGCGCCTGTGGGGCGAGCCCGCGCTGCTCGCGAAGGTCGCCACGCGCCTGGCCTGCAACGAGCACGGCAGCGTCGCGCTCGGGCGGCTGATCGAGCCCTTCGTCGCCGAGGCGGTGCGCGCCGAGGGCTACGCGCTGCTGCCGGCGCAGCGCCAGCCGGTGGTGATGAACACCAAGGGAGCGTCGGCCTCCGGCAAGAGCAGCATGCGCCCGTTGCAGAAGGCGCTCGCCGGCGAGATCGGCGCCGCCTGGAGCGACTTCGCGCTCATCAGCCCCGACATCTGGAGAAAGCAGCTGCTCGATTATGGCGCGCTCGGCGAGGCCTACAAGTACGCGGGCAGCTTCACCGGCCAGGAACTGCGCATGGTCGACCACAAGCTCGACCGCTACATGGCCGCCAAGGCCGAGCGCGGCGGCATGTCGCACCTGCTGATCGACCGCTTCCGCTTCGACAGCTTCGCGCCGGCGTCGGACGAGGCGGGCAGCAACCTGCTGACCCGCTTCGGGCACTTCCTGTACCTGTTCTTCATGATCACCCCACCGCACGCGACGGTCGAGCGCTCCTGGCGGCGCGGGCTGGAAGTCGGGCGCTACAAGGCGGTGGACGACCTGCTGGCGCACAACGTCGAGGCCTACACCGGGATGCCCGAGCTGTTCTTCACCTGGGCGCTGCGCGGCGACAAGTGGGTGCACTACGAATTCCTCGACAACGGCGTGCCGGCGGGCGAGCGGCCGCTCACGGTGGCCTTCGGCCTGAACGGCGAGCTGAACGTGCTCGACGCGAAGGGCATGCTGGACATCGAGCGCTACGCGAGGATAAACGTCGGCGCGAGCTGCGCGGCCGAGGTCTATCCCGGCGGCGAGGCGGCCGCGCCCGGGCGCAACGCCGGCTTTCTCGTGCAGTGCGCGCACCGCCTGCGCGCGCTCAACTTCGCCGAGCGCGACACGGGCCTCATCTACGCGCGCATCGAGGCAGGCGCCCTCGCCTGGACCGACCCGCCGGCGCTCGAGCGCGCGCTCGCCGACCCCGAAACGCGCGCCGGAGTGCTGGCTGTGGCGCCCGGGGCGCTTGGCGCGGGTGTGCGGCGCAGCAGCCAACTGCTGGCCGGGGGTCGCACGCACACGCTCGGCCGCTGGCGCACGGCCTGACGGCGGCGGTTGCGGGAGGGCCAGCCCGGGTGCTCTAATCGTCCGATGCGAGGTTTGCCTGCCTGGCTGCTGCTCGGCGCCGCGCTCGTGGCCGGCGCGGCGGGGCGCGCGTTGGCCGAGGCGCCGAACTGGGAGGTGGCGCACGACTCGGGCTGCGCGCTGCGCTCGGCGCCGCAAACGGTGAACGACGGCTACCAGACCGTACAGGCGCGCATCGTGGTCGACGCCGCCATGGTGGTCGTCGAATCGCCCTCCGACCTGGACGACAGTTTTTCGGACATCGGGCTCGCGCTGCCCGGTCACGACTTCATCCGCATGGACCGCGTCGAAGGCAAGAAGCGAGCGGTATTCGTGTCGCGCTACGCTGATCTCGTGGAGGCATTCAAGGCAGGCCGGGACGTGGAGGCACGGCTGCGCTTCTGGCCGGAATTCCCGGTCACCGGCGTGCACGGCGCGCGCTTCAGCCTGATGGGATTCACCAAGGCTTACGATGAGGCGAAGGGCTGCAAATAGGCGGAGGCTCTATGGGCATACGGTTCAAGTTCAACCTGGTGCTGCTGGCGGTGTTCGGGGCAGGGCTCGCGCTCACCGGATGGATCTCTTACGGCCTGCTGCAGGCGAACGCCAAGGACGAGGTGGTGCGCAACGCGCGCCTGATGCTCGAATCGGCGTTCGCGATCCGCGGCTACACCATCAAGCAGGTCAAGCCGCACCTCGAGCTGCAGCTGATGCGCGTGTTCCTGCCGCAGAGCGTGCCCGCCTATGCCGCCACCGAGACGGTGAACGAGCTGCGCAAGGCCCACCCGGACTACTCGTACAAGGAGGCGACGCTCAATCCGACCAACCCGCGTGACCGCGCGGTCGACTGGGAAGCCGACGTGGTGCGCGACTTCCGCGATCACGCCGAGACCAAGGAGCTGGTCGGCGAGCGCGACACGCCGACCGGCCGCGCGCTGTTCATCGCCCGTCCGATCAAGATCGTCGATCCGGCGTGCCTGGCCTGCCACAGCGTGCCGCAGGCCGCTCCGGCGTCGATGATCAAGCTTTACGGCGAGTCGAACGGCTTCGGCTGGAAGTGGAACGAGATCGTCGGCGCGCAGATCGTCTCGGTGCCGATGACCCTGCCGATCAGGAACGCCGAGCGCGCCTTCCGCGCGTTCATGGCGTCGCTCGCCGCCGTGTTCCTGGCGGCGTTCGTGGTGCTCAACCTGATGCTCGGCTGGCTGATCGTGCGGCCGATCCGCCGCATGTCGGAGAGCGCCGACAAGGTGAGCACGGGCGATTTTTCGCGCCCCGAGCTGCCCGCGCAGGGCAAGGACGAGATCTCGGTGCTGGCGGCCTCGTTCAACCGCATGCGCCGCAGCCTGCAGAAGGCCATGCAGATGATCGAGCAGTAACGCATGCACAATCCGCAGCTCGGCAGCGTCGGCCGTACGTTCATCTGCAGCGTCGTATTCGTCGACATCGTCGACTCGTCGAAGAAGACGGTGGCCAAGCAGGTCGCGCAGCGCGGCTGGTTCAACGGCATGCTGGCCGAGGCGCTGCAGGGCATCTCGCAGGAAGACCGCATCGTGATCGACGCCGGCGACGGCGCCGCAATCTGCCTGCTCGGTGATCCGGAAGAGGCGGTGTTCATCACCAACGCGCTGCGCGTGGCGATCGCCGAGCACGCCTATCCCGAATTCGCGCTGCGCATGGGCATAAACCTCGGGCCGGTGAAGATGGCGAAGGACATCCACGGTCAGCCCAACATCATCGGCGACGGCATCAACGTCGCGCAGCGCGTCATGAGCTTCGCGCAACCGAACCAGATCCTCGTGTCGCGCAGCTACTACGACATCGTGTCGCGCATCTCGGACGAGTACGAGCGGCTGTTCCGCTACCAGGGCGAGCACAAGGACAAGCACGTGCGCTCGCACCAGGTGTACGAGGTGATGGTGCGCGGGCCGGGCGATGCGCCACCCGCGCCGCCCGCGGCCCCGGTGGAGCTCGCCCCCGCGCCGCGACCCGCGGACGGACTGGACGGCGCGCTGGTCGACGCGCTCGGCATCCGGCTGACCAACTATCTGGGGCCGATCGCGCCGCTGCTCGCGAAGAGGACCGCGCGCAAGGCGGGCTCGGTCGCCGAGCTGATCGGGCTGCTCGCCGACTGCGTGCCGGTGCCCGGGCAGCGAGAGCAGTTCATGCTCGAGGCGAGAAAGAACCTGCCGGCGGCGACGCCCGAGGCCCGGGCCCCCGGCACCGTCGACAAACCGACGAGCTTCGACGACGCGGCGTTGACCCGCGCCGAGAAGCTGCTCGCGCGCCACATCGGCCCGATGGCCGGGGTGATCGTCAAGCGCGCGGTCAAGGCCGCGCGCAGCCGGCGCGAGCTGGTGGCGGCGCTCGCCGCTTCGATCGACGACGCCGCCGAGCGGGGTAGGTTCGAGGACGAGGCCTGGGCCGCGCTAGGGGACGGCGGGCGCGACCGCTAGCGGGAGGGCCTAGATGCCGTAGGCCTTCCGCACGAGCGTGACGGGGTGCGCCTTCACGGCCTGGGCCGCCTCGCCGCCCTCGCGCATGCCCTGCAGGATATGGCGCCCGGCGATCGGGCAGTCCGAGCTCACGTAGTCGGGGGCGCTCCCCGCCATCTGGCGGAACACGGGGCGCCCGATCTTCATCGAGTTGGCGTAGTACTCGCGCTTCACGCCCCAAGTGCCGTCATGTCCGGCGCAGCGCTCGACCGTGTTGACCTCGGTGCCCGGCACCATCTCGAGCACTTCGCGCGTCTTCTGACCCATGTTCTGCACGCGCGAATGGCAGGGGATGTGATACGACACTTTGCCGAGCTTTTGCCTGAAGTCGGTCTTGAGCAATCCGTCGCGCTTGCGCATCACCAGGTACTCGAACGGGTCGAACATCGCCTCCTGCACCGCCTTCACATCGGCGTCGTCCGGGAACATGAGCGGCAGCTCCTGCTTGAACATGAGCGTGCACGAAGGCACCGGCGTCAGGATGGCGTAGCCCTCGCGCGCGAGCCTGGCGAGCGGCGGAATGTTGGCCGCCTTGTGCTCGGCCACCGTCTCGAGGTCGCCTAGCTCGAGCTTGGGCATGCCGCAGCAGGCCTCCTTCTCGACGATCACGTACGGAATCTCGTTGTGCTCGAGGATCGCGAGCAGGTCGTGGCCGATGCCGGGCTCGTTGTAGTTCACGTAGCAGGTCGAGAAGATCGCCGCCTTGCCGGGCGCGCTCTTGCCGTCCTTCACCGGGAAGTCCTTCGCGCGCGCGGCGTTCGGCCGGAAGGTGCGTGCGGCGTACGGCGGCAGCTCGCGCTCCTTCGCCACGCCGAGCGTCTTCTCCATCAGCGCGCGCGCCGCGCCGTTGCGGTTAAGCAGGTTGACCGTCTGCACCACCACCGGGATGGTGGCGAGCTTGCCGAGCGCGTCGGTCGAGCTGAGCAGCCGGTCGCGCAGGCGCGCGCCGCTTTGCTTGAACTTGAGCGCCTTGGCGCGCAGCATGAGGTGCGGGAAGTCGACGTTCCAGGGATGCGGTGGCACGTACGGACACTTGGTCATGTAGCACATGTCGCACAGGTAGCACTGCTCGACGACCTTCCAGTAGTCCTGCCTGTCGACGCCGTCGATCTCCATCGTCTTGCCCTGGTCGATGAGATCGAACAGCGTCGGGAACGCGGTGCACAGGTTCACGCACCTGCGGCAGCCATGGCAGATCTCGTACACCCGCTCGAGCTCCTTGTAGAGCGCGCCCTCGTCGTAGAAGGACGCGCCCTGCCAGTCGAGCGGGTGCCGGGTCGGCGCCTCGAGGCTGCCTTCGCGCTGCGTCATGGCCGTCAGTCGCGCAAGGCGTCGAGCGCCTTCTGGAAGCGGTTGGCGTGCGAGCGCTCGGCCTTGGCCAGCGTCTCGAACCAGTCCGCGATCTCGTCGAACTTCTCCTGGCGCGCCATCTTCGCCATCCCCGGGTACATGTCGGTGTACTCGTGCGTC